>JAFDVL010000042.1:120940-173585 GCA_018268995.1 Acidobacteriota bacterium
GATGTAGAAGCCCGCACGCAGTAAAGGCGTCTCCTTCAAACGCCCAAGTGTAGAAGACGTAGAAGCCCGCACGCAGTAAAGGCGTCTTGCGTGGAGAAAGATCAATACTCGCCCTTACTGCGTGCGGGCTTCTACATTGCGATAGCGTGGCATCTCTGGCACACTGACAATTCCTGCAATTCCAAATTCTGAACGAGAGAAAATAACGATGAAAACCACTCCTGTCACAACTGAAGATTTACAAGGCGTGTTTCCGGTTCCACCGTTAGCGCGCAAGAATAACGCCAAACGTGAACTCGATTTTGAGCAAAATAAATTGATCGTGCGCCACATTGCCAATGGCGGCATGACACGCTTTTTATATGGCGGCAACGCTTTTCTTTATCATTTAACTTTGGCTGAGTACGAACAAATGCTCGATTGGATGACGGGCTTTGCGGATAACCTCTGGGCGATTCCGAGCCTTGGCCCTTCGTACGGTCGCGCGATGGATCAGGCGGCAATTTTGAAGCGGTACAAATTCCCTGCCGTGATGCACCTGCCTTGCGGCGATCCGCGCGATGCTGTTGGATTGGAAATCGGCTTGCGCGAGATTTCCGCCGCTGCGAACACGCCATTGATTCTGTATTTGAAAGAAGAAAACAACTTTGGCGCAAATAAGGAAGCGGGACTTGATACCGTCGCCAAACTCGTAGACGAAGGCATTTGCGTTGCCATCAAATATGCCGTCGTCCGCGATGATCCAACACAGGATGCGTACCTTGAATCGTTGCTTAAACGCGTAGATCGTTCGCGCGTTGTCAGCGGCATCGGCGAGCGCCCTGCCATCGTTCACATGCGCGATTGGAGCTTGCCTGGCTTCACCACAGGATCAGGCTGCATCGCTCCAATTTTGAGCAATAAGCTTTTCGAGGCAAATGTCGGCAGCGATTACGAGACGGCTGAAACGCTACGCGCAAATTTCATCCCGCTCGAAGATTTGCGCGATGGCATCAGCCCGGCAAAAGTGCTGCATCACGCAACACAGTTAGCCGGAATTGCAGAAATGGGATCAGTGCCTCCGTTTTTATCGCCACTGTCACAACCACAAATTGATGCCATTGCCCCCGTCGCACGTGAATTAGTTAATCGCAATCGCGGCTAGCCAGGAGAAAAAAGCACAGCGGAGAAGCATGGAGTACAAGCTTCAGCTTGGTTTTTCTAACACCACAGTAAAACCAAGTTGAAGCTTGTACTCCATGCTATTTCGCCATCCGTCTCCATTGCTTTCAGCACTACCTCAAATCATAATCACCCCGCTTCCAAAGGATTGCGCCTTTTCCAAATGCAACCTATGAACTCAAACAACGATGCAGAACTATGCTTCAAAGATGCGGTTGATCTGGCGCAAATGATTCGCAACCGAGAAGCCAAATCCACGGAAGTGATGGCTGCTTTTCTAGCTCAGATCAAGCGAGTCAATCCCAAGGTTAATGCAATCCCGACGTTGATTGGCGAGGAATCGGCGATGCGCGCGGCCAAAGAAGCCGATGAGCATTTGGCAAAAGGGCAAACGCCGGGGCCATTGCATGGCCTCCCGCACGCCGTGAAAGATTTAGTAGAAACCGCAGGCATTCGCACCACACAAGGCTCACCCATTTATCAAGACTATGTGCCGACAGCCGATGCGCTAATCGTCCAACGAATGAAAGCCGCTGGTGCCATCATCATCGGCAAAACCAACACGCCTGAATTTGGTGCAGGCTCGCACACCTTCAATCCTGTTTTTGGCGCGACGCGCAATCCGTATGATTTGACTAAATCCTGTGGCGGCAGCAGCGGTGGTGCCGCAGTGGCGTTGGCTTGTGGAATGGTGCCTCTAGCCGATGGCAGCGATATGGGTGGCTCACTGAGAAATCCTGCCAGCTTTTGCAACGTCGTCGGCTTTCGCAATTCACCGGGTCGCGTTCCAAGCTATCCAGCTTCAATGGCCTGGAATCCGCTCGCAGTTGAAGGCGCAATGGCGCGCACCGTGCAGGATTTAGCATTGCTGTTGTCTGTGCTGGCGGGCCCCGATGCGCGTGCGCCGATTTCGCTGAATGAACCGGGTTCGCTGTTCGCACGTCCGCTGGCTCGCGACTTTCGGAACACACGCATTGCCTGGAGCCGCAATTTAGGCCGCTATCCCGTGCAACCGGTCGTGAATGAAGTCTGCGACGAAGCGCGTTCCGTATTCGCCGCGCTCGGCTGTCAGGTTGAGGACGACGAACCGGACTTCGAGGATGCCGACGAAATCTTTCAAGTCTTGCGCGCGTGGACATTCGCGCAAAACCGCGCCGAGGATTACAAAAACCATCGTAACCAACTGAAAGACACCATCGTCTGGAACGTCGAAAAGGGACTCCAGCTGACGGGCTTGGAGATTTCGCGTGCAGAGGTCAAACGCACACAACTTTACCAACGTGTGCAAACCTTGATGGAACGCTATGAATTTCTCATCCTGCCCGTTTCGCAAGTCGTCCCCTTCCCCATCGAAACCGATTGGGTGCGCGAGATCAACGATGTAAAAATGGAAACCTACATTGACTGGATGGCGACGTGTTATGCCATCACGATCACCGGCTTGCCCGCGATTTCGGTGCCTTGTGGATTCACGAAAGAAGGGCTGCCCGTCGGCCTGCAAATCGTCGGTCGGCATCAACGCGATTTTGAAGTGTTGCAATTGGCTTATGCGTTCGAGCAAGCCACACAATTCGGGAAAAGGCGTCCGACCATTGCGGTCTGAAAAACTGTCCTGATGTTCGGCAACAGTGCCTGGTCGGAATACACTTACTGCTAGCAGCTGAAAAAGCGGTATCGGTGGCGGACGGAGCGAGGTATCTGAAATATCGTGGCGAAGGCTATTGACGCTTGGTGACAAAGGAAGCCTACTAAAGAAAATCTTGCGCTCGATGAGAGAGTTTATGAAAAGAAGAATATTTACGGTGCTGGTGTTGGCAGCATCGGCAATGACTTTGCTGGCGCAGCCAAAGGAATATGTTTGCCATCGAACAAAAGCAAAAATCTCGATTGATGGCAAGCTGAATGAATGGCGCAATGTTCCGGCAACCGATGCGTTTGTGGACATCGAAGGCGACCGCAAGCCGCGCCCTCGTTTTACGACACGCGCCAAAATGCTGTGGGACGATCAATATTTCTACATTGCCGCTGAGTTGGAAGAGCCTCACATTTGGGGCACGTTGACCAAACGTGACTCGGTGATCTTTCACGACAATGATTTTGAAGTCTTCATTGATCCGAACGGCGACCGCAACGAGTATTACGAATTCGAGATCAACGCCTTGAATACGGGCTGGGATTTGTTTTTGCCCAAGCCCTACCGCGACGGCGGCAAGGCGCAGGACAGTTGGGACATCATGGGATTGAAAACAGCTGTGCAGATCAATGGCACGCTGAATAACCCGACAGACAAAGACAAAGGTTGGTCAGTGGAATTGGCGCTGCCGTGGAAAGCGTTGGCGGAGTACGCGCACAAGGCCGCACCACCAAACGACGGGGACGAATGGCGCGTGAACTTCTCGCGCGTCGAATGGCAGCACGAAATCGCAGGCGGCAAATACCGAAAGATCGCCAACACGAAAGAAGACAACTGGGTCTGGTCGCCACAAGGTGTCATAGACATGCACCGCCCGGAAATGTGGGGCGTTGTTCGATTCACCACCCGAACCAAAACAAAATCCACCCGCTAAGCCCAATTTTTCCGAGGAGGAATCAACATGCGAATTGTTACATTCATGCTAGTTTGTGTTTTTCTCAATATGTGCCTGCAAGCCCAAACCTGGACGCCGCCCACCGATGCTGAGCGTTGCCCGTGCAAATGGGGCGCGAACGATCAACGCGGCTCTGCGAATCATATGAAACCCGAAACCGTCTTGCGCGCGACAAAACTCATCCGTACCGGTGAAGTCATCGAACTCGGTCAAGTGCTCAGCCCGACGATGCCGTTCTTTGGTACGCGGCGCTTTGAAGTCCACACCAAACGTACGTTCATGAATCCGCAATCCAATCGGCGCGGCAGCAATGAAGAATACATCACGGGCGAGATGGGGCAGATCGGCACGCAGTTCGACGGCTTTGCACATCAGACCATTGGCAGCAGCCTGTACAACTGCTTCAAGCTCGACGACATCGCGACGCGCAATGGCTTTGAAAAGCTTGGCATTGAAAAGGTTGGCGCACTGATTACACGCGGCGTGCTAATTGATATTGCGGGACTGAAAGGCGTTGAGATGTTGCCCGACAGCTACGAAATCACGGTTCAGGACATTGAACAAGCCATTGCGAAACAAAAGCTGACGATTCAACCGGGCGATGCGATCATCCTTCACACAGGCTGGGGCAAGTTGTGGAATAAGGATAATGCGCGCTATGCCAAAGGGCATCCAGGAATTGGCGTGGCAGCGGCAAACTGGATCGCCAAACAAGACCCGATGTTAGTCGGCGCAGACAATGGCGGCGTTGAAGTGAATCCCAATCCTGATCCGAAACTTTCACTACCAGTACATCAAATCATGCTGGTCGTGAACGGCATCCATTTGCTGGAAAATATGAAACTGGATGAGCTTGTAGCAAAGCGCGTGCAGGAATTTGCCCTAATGGTGCAACCGTTGAAGATTCAAGGTGGCACAGGGTCAACGGTTGCGCCGATTGCCGTGTACTGAACTTGTAGAGGGAATAAATTCTAGATTTTCCTAGCGGATTACCGTACATCAAAGCGACGAGTTTCGCCTTGTGTATAGTCGTGGGCGAGAGGGTCAAAGGAAATAACCGGAGGGATTTCCGGGCGAAATTCCTGCGACAATTGATTTGTCACTTTGGGCCGTGAGTCGCGCCGATACATGAAAAGCAAAAATACGCCCATCGCAATCAATAACAACGGCCACAGCCCGGTGATGAATGAATGGGGTAACACCCAGCGCAAAATCGTTAAGACACCGATCCCAATCAGGCCCGTTCCCCAGATGTTTGTTTTTTCGCGCAGGAGTCGTTTTAGTTTCTCGTCTTCAGCGCTGAGGTTTTCTCCCAGATTCAGGCGCTTTGCATCCTGAAATGCATTGAAAATTGAGTAAACATAAAAAGCAAAACCACCCCACCAGAAGAAATTGGAATCAAATAGATCGCTGATTTCCCATAAGCCGACAATCACAGCAAAATGCACCAGCGCCTTGATCACGACGCCATTGTACGCGGAACCGAGACCGGGAATCAGGCTCAAAAATGCAGCTACCCCAGGTGATTTCACATCAAAATGGCGGGTCGGTGCCGGCCTAGCACCTGTCATTCCTTCCACCCCGGCAACAATGCAATCCTGGCAATAAGTATAACCTTTCACCCGATGATCACAGGCCGGACAAAGCGGACGCGAACAAGCGCGGCACCGTGTATTAGCTAATGTAACTTGGTGGTAAAAGCAGTTCATTGTTGCTGGATATTCGTTGCGGGTTGAATACTTGGTGTTGGAGTCGGTGAGGACTGAGGGTTATGTCCTTCAAGTTTGCGCGTGCGCTGCATCTGATCTTTGGTATCGTTGATTTTCACCGAAAGAAACTGCATCCCCATCACGGCTATCGTTCCGGTTTCGATGAAAGCCTGATTAAGCTGTTCCTGTTTTTGGGTCGCAAGATTTTCAACGCTTCCATACCGCCAGTTAATCATCATCCCCGTTGCAGCAAAAATCAGCATCGCAGCAACCCACTGACCAACCTTCAGCGAGTGCGAAAGTTTATCGAAAAACGTGGCTGTGTCCGGGCCGACGGTAGCGGCCATAATTCTTTCTGATAAGGCAGCAGAAACTTCGACTTCAATTTCTTTGGCTTCCCGCATCATCTCTTTGGCTTCTTCAATGCCACGCAACAGTCGGCGGCACTTCCAGCAATCGGCAAAATGGACCTGAAAATTTTGGAATGTCGGCCCAAGGATGACGCCATCAAAATATCGTTCAATCAATTTATCGAATTCGGAGCAACTGAGCATTTCGCCCGCGCTCGTGGCATCAATGATCCGATCTTCAAGCGCGAGTAAGGATTCGGTAGTCTCCTCGTGCGCCATTACCCCTAACGCCTGCACAGTGCCGCGTACGTCGTTGAAAAGCTCGCGACATTCGCGGCAGCTCAGCCGATGTGTCGCAAACTCAGCCTTCTCACGCGCGACCATCTCGCCATCGAGATAATCTGAAATTTTGTCTTGGAAGTTACTGCAATTCATTTTTGTTACTTGTCATCTGTCCTTTGTCACGTGTCTTTTGTTCCCCGGCTCAACACGGGCGGCGAAAAACAAATGACGAATGACCAATGACAAAGGACGATTAAATATATTCCACAATTTTCATTCTTCTCAGCGTTTTTGCTAACTCAATTCTGCCACGATTAATGCGCGATTTAACTGTACCGAGTGGAATTTCCAGGATGTCTACAATTTCCTGATAACTTAATTCCTCAATATCGCGCAAAATTACGCATTCACGTAAATCAGGCGGCAATTTCGTAATCGCCTGATGAACCTGCAAAGCTCGTTCCTGACGTTCAACCCGGCGATCCGGCGTATCAGAGCCACTGCGCAAATGAAATTCGTGGTCAGTTAAATCCTCGCCCACGTCGGTCGGAGTCCGAACACGTTTGCGATAGTCATCAATAACCAGATTTCTTGCCAGCCGCATTAACCAATTGGCCAAATCTCCAGCCTGGGGGTCATACTGATCTAAAGAACGATAGACACGAACAAATACTTCCTGCGTCAAATCTTCAGCTGATTCGTGACGATTGGTAAACCGATAAGCCAGGTTGTAAACACGACGCGAGTAGCTGTGGACAATCTGCTCCCACGCTACGCTATCACCTGCCCGACACCGACGTACCAACTCTGCATCTGAAATCATTAAACTCGGGTTGGCTCCCATATTTTTCCTTGTTGTGAATGAACCTCATTTGAAAAAGAAAGGGGCAGTAGCTTTCATCCTGAGCGGGAGCTTAACCGCTGGGATTAAGCTACTGCAATTTCTCTTTCAATCAACATCAACCTCACGGCATCCATTACGAGGCTGCTGTCTAAGAAGTTCGATAAAACTTGATAGTGAAAACAGCGACTTTAACTCACTTGTCATGACGATTTATTTGGCAATGTATTAACAAAAATCGTCAGCAGTAAGTGCAATTAATTCTTGTTGCGTTTCAACTATCAACGAGTTCCCCATTCCCACATCCCGAACTGCACTTTTTTGTCTACCATTTGCCCAGCTAGTTTCAAGGTCAGCATAATTTGCCCACGATGATGCGATTCGTGCGAAATCACATAGCCGAGAAACGCCGTCACATTCGGCTTAAAACCTTTAATTTTGCCGGTGTCAATCCCGCGTTGTAAAAGTTTTTCCATCGCTTCGCCCGAGGCAGCCAACGCGAATTCAAGCTCCGTTGGGCTGAGGAGCGTTCCCTTTTCAATCTTTTCAAGTCCAACAACTAAATCCGGGGCTGCCACGCTCAGCCACATCAGCCGGACATTGTGCAAGTGAGCAAATTGATCTGCGACATTGCGGCCCTTTTTCGTCAAGCAGGCAGCTAAGGCCTCAGGATTGATCGCAGCTAACAGATAAAGGTTGATGCGGTTGTGAATTCGCCAGGTTTCAAGGAGTTGGTCTTGCATACTATTTGACCGCTTTTGCATTCGCTGGTTTTACAAATAACGCTTCCGGGATGTCTACATTCAACTTAATGCCCTGATAATTCACGCGGCTGATCTGAATCCCGTTTTTGTACAGGTCAACAATGTTCGGGAACTTCACGCCATCATAAGGAACGTACTGATTGAAGCGATATTCATAACGCGCCGTACCTTGTTCTTCCGCTTTTTCATAGCTCAAGGTCGCTGGCAGCTTGGAATACGGATCAAGCATGAGCAGAAATGTTGTCTTGAGTTTGATTGAAATTACATCCGCGCGTTCGCCGGGACGGGTTTCGGCACGTCCATAAAAACTGACTTCGGCATCTTTGTTTTGCATTGCGGCGCGCAAGACCATGTCCAAATCAGATTCGCGGTTTTCGTGAAAGTCTTTGATTTGTTTTTCGTTTTGATCTTTCAGCGTTTCCGCCTCGCCGTCGTATACCCAACCCGTGTTGCCTACATTGACATTGATTTTACGGTCTTTCTTTTTCCCTTTGCCAAACTCTGTCCGTTCCTTGTCGGGAAGAATAATAAAGTCGTGAAATGGAATCGGAATGGTTGATGCGCCCTGATCAAATGGTGTCCATTGGCCCTGCGATTCTATCGTTTTGAAACCGAGAAAGACTGCGCCTCCACGCGCTTCAACCGTTTGCTGCAAAAGCTTTTTGCCTTTTTCGACATTGGCGGGGTCATTTGGATCGGCTTTTTGTGCCCAAACGGTAAGTGATAGAACTGTAATCAAAAGTATTGCTTTCCAAGGATTATTCATCTGTTACGTTACGTTCCTTCCTAAGTCAAAAGGGTTATTCACAATTTGAATTATAATCCCGCCAGTCGTAGAAAACGAGTTACGAGCAAAAGAAAAGGCCACGATCTTCTGGTGGCCTTGTGAACGTCTCTAGTTTGATTATTTCTTTCGTTTTGCAGGCGGTGGCGGTGGCAAAGGCACATCAGGTTTATCATCTTCTTCGCCAAAGACGCGTTCTTCAATCACCTCGTCATTGGCCGTCGCGACTGCACCTTGTTTATCTGCCACTCGCAACTTGTCAGACTCATCAATGAAAAAGGATTTGCGGCCTTGCCGACCATATTTAATCGGAGTTGCCGTAGCCTCGTAGCCCTTGCCGCCCGGCTTTAAGGTGAAGGCAAACTTGTAGTTCCCTTCCTCGCTCTTGAGCGTTTCGACATCAAAAGCAGTTACTTTGGCTTTGGCTAAGACTTCCAAGGTGGCGTACTGATTTTTGTGCTTTTGCGCATAAACCTTCTGGGCTTTCCGCAATTCCCACAAGTTTTGGCGGGCCTGATTTTCCTTGCGATCCGTGGTTTGCTTTACATCACTCCCAAAGCCCCAAAGGGCAACGGTTCCAGCAATGCCAAGCGGCGAAAACAACTCCAACTTCAGGCTGTTATTTTCGCTTTCGATTCCGGCGGCGGCTGTGGCGGGCACATTCAGCGGTGCGCGCTGACTCAAATCGGGATCAAGCGTGCTGGGGTTCGTGACCCAGGACTTGATAAAGCCATTCAAGGTATCATCAAACATTTTCGGCCCAACGAAAACTTTCGTCAGCCCGGCCCCGCCAAGACTGCTCATCGCGCGGCTGTAGTTAAAATCCGTGGCGATGGCACGCCCGCCTTCTGACAAATCCAGCATCTGCTTAATTGTTTCTTTGCTGTCTGCAACAATCAGATATTCATCAGAAAAAGCCAGGTGCGCAGCGAAAACCGATTTGATTTCGACTTTTTTATAAATTTCTGTCGGCATCATTGCCCAGGCCGATTGCGCATTTTTGGTGCGTAACTCACGTTCCTGTTTAAGTTGTTCTTCGGTTTTGACGGGTTTAATTTTCTGATTTTCATCCTTATCGTCATCACGCGAATTGCCCATTCCGCCCATCACATAGGCAAAAGCTTTGATCAATGCCTGCTGTGTCGCCACGCGATCTTTGATGCCAACAAAAACGGCCCAGCCCTCAGCATCTTTCGGCTTCTCATCATCATTCTTAGCAAGGGTCGCGGCTAATGTTTTTGGGATGCCCCAGGCCACCGTGACCTCATTCGCCAAATCCTTCGCCGCTTCGTCCCGAAGCACAAAGCCGAGTTCCTTATTCACTTCTTCTTCGCGTTCTTTAATCTTCTTTTGGACTCGCTCTTCTGTTAGTTCAGATTTGATCCGCTGATTAATTGCGCTCCAATCCATCTCCGGTGGCTTTTGTTTGTTCGCTACGGCTTCTTTACGTTTCGTTTCCAGTTCGGCGTAATACTGCTGCATCAGCTCCTGATAAGCTGCCGAGCCATACATCATGCTGACATAGAGATCATCGTAAATCTTTGTCCAATCAAGGCTATGCGAGATCAAAATTTCAGTTCCGGCAGGGATATATTGCGCTGCCTTGAATTCATTCTTTGGGCCTGAAAACAAGGTCGCCAGAATATTTTTCTTGGCAGGATCAAAGTTGATTTGAAGCCGATCAACTACCCCTTCACGATCAAAGGTGGTGGCAAGTGCTGCGCTTTTGACAGAAGCTGCCCCCAGCATGGTGGACATGATTGAACTCATTCCGCCCATGCTAAAGTCGCCGCCACGCCCCAACGATGTCTCTACAAGTCGGGTCAGCGGCTTGCCGTTGAGATAAGCAAAGATTCCAGTTTGCGGCATCATTTGCGTCTTCGTGCGAATAAAATCCTGATTGTCTGCCAGCCGTTCAGCGCGTCGGTCTTCGCGCAAATTCAACAGCCGATCAATGGCGGCTGGCTGACTTAAAACATACGTCGCCCCAAACCACAATCCAATGTCGCCCGTTTTGAAACGATCCACTTTGACGCCTTTATAATTGGACTGCTTGATTTCGGATAACTTGCCAATCGGCTCAAAAGTCTCGTTGTAATAGGCTAGAAACTGTTCGCGAGCCTGACGAGCATCTTCTATCCGAGAGCCTTCCACAAAGACCAAAATTATTGGATTGGGTTGACGCCGCTCGGATTGCTGAGATTCTGCGCTGGCATTCTTTTCTGCTTCGGTTTCTGGAGGCATTTCTGGGAGAATCAGGGATAGCCCAATGCGAGTATCCTCTAATGCTCTGGAATTACCGATACCGAAACTAAGAAATTTCGTCACAACAGAAAGCGGATTATCGCCACTTTCTGATTCCTCTTTCGGCAATCGCGATTGTGCGACTTTGTAAACATCCAACAATTGAAAGCTATGAAGCAGCCCGGCCAGATTGGTCGAGGCTATGTACGCAAGCGTGTCGGCTGGAAGTAAATCCTCAATTGGCACAATTTCGGTCGGTGCTTCTGATGAGGATTTGGCTGGTGTTTGAATTGTCGTTTGTCCGAAAAGTGGCTGAAGAAGTAAAGCAAAAACCAAAAGGGCTGAGATGAGTTGTTTCATATTCGTGGGGCTGGGGAAAGGAGTTCAAGCCTCAGGGATGAGACTTGAACTCCTCGCATCCAGTTTCATTTTGCATCGTAGCGCAAAATCATTCCCTGATCCCCGACGGCCCAGCCGCGAGTCGGCGAAATGAAATACACGCCGCGAATTTGTTTACCTTTGGCGACGAAATCAGTGACCCATGACCTCCCGCCATTATCCGTCCGCAATAAAATTGTATCGTAAACCTTCGCCTGGGCAGATCCCTCACGTAAGGCTGAAGCGGCTGTCCAGCCACGGGCGGAATCTACAAACTGTGTGCTATGCAAGCCGTTGGAAGGAACACGAGCCTGTTCCCAGGTCTCGCCCCCATTGCGCGTTTTCAGCGTGAAGAAGAAATGCTCATCGCCATCTTCCATTTCACCTGTGATGACGCCATTGGTGACATCAGTAAAGCGCACCGAGTGTAATTTGCCCTTGGTAAAGCGGGTGGAATTGGTTTTCCGTTGCACCGCAATCGGAATACGTTGCCACGAATCGCCGCCATTCGTGGTCATAAATAGCCCCCCGATATTGCTCGTGCTTGTGCCATAAAAGTTTCCGACTGCCCAGCCAATGTCGCCGCCTTTTAGGAAAAAGACATCACTGAAACCAAAGGTTGAGGTGGCTGATTCCACTGGCAATCCGACCAAACGATTCAGGTTATCAATCGTTTTCCATTTCATACCGCCATCAACTGTGCGCAAGAGCGTCGTATTCTTTCCGACTGCCCAACCTTTTTTTCCGTCCATGAAGAAGAAGTTTGTGACATTCGGCATTTCAAAATTTTGCCAAATCTTCCCGCCATCTTCAGTAGAAAGCAGGACGGTTTTAGTTTGATCGTTGTTTCGCGATTCTGCCAGCATCCAGCCACGGTTTTCATTTAAAAAGAAAATCCGATTCACATCTACAACAGCACCGGCAATCGTCGCATTACGAATTGGCGTCCATTGCTTACCACCATCAGAGGTCTGATAAATCGTGCCCCCTTCGCCTGCCGCCCATCCCGTCCACGAATTTACGAAATGTACTGCCCGAAGGTTCTTATCACTTGTGATATTGGCTTGGCTCACTTTCCATTTTGGATTGGCAATGGCCACATCACTGGTCAACCCAGGCCCTGCAACAGAACGCGCGATCAGCGAATTCACGCCCGTCGAAGCATTGGGAATGTCACCCGATGTGCCCGAATTTGCCATCGGTTTTGTGGCAGGCGTAGTTTGTGCGCCTGTCGAATTGCCACTTCTGGCGGTAGCATATTTATAGGCGTTTGAGACAATCTCCTTCGGAGAAGAAGCAGGAACAAAGGCACCTGCGGCGGCTTTCGATACCGTATTCGCAGGGGAATTTGTCACCGCATTTTTACTTACAGGCTTGGCAATTGGCTGTGCCTGCACAGGCGTAGATGCCACTGCGGCATTTGGTGAAGTTTGCTTGGCAATTGTTTTATCAGCGACCTTAGGCGCAACCGGCGCAGAATTAGTCACACTTGTTGCCGGGGTTGCCGCCGGGGGGGTGACAGGCGGTTTTGTTTTGGGAACAGCGGGAACACTTGCATTCGATGCCAATTGCATGGATTTATTAGTCTTTGGGCTAAGACGCGCTGCCACTTCCATTGCATATCTGCAAGTTTTAGCTGGGACTCCAACTGGAACAGATTCGCCATTGGCAACTAAATACTGACTGATGGCGCGCGATTTACAGGCATTTGCGGCACCAATCGTCGCATCATCTTCCATTGCATAACGACCAATGCGGACTCGATAGCGTGTTCCCATACCGGGAATTTCGGCCTTGACCCAATAAGCGTCCAACTTTCTTGCTCGCAGGCGATTAACAGCGGCTTGAGCATCCGATGCCTTTAGGTAAGAGGCAACCTGAACAGTGAGATCATTTGATTGTGCAAAGATTTGAGGGGAATTCCAACTTAAGCTCGCGGCTACGGTGAGGAACAATACGGCAATCCATTGAGGACTCTTAGTCATTTCACACACTCCTGTGAAGCTAGTTCACTTTCGAGAGAAATTTACTTCTCAATATTTTCTTGGTCGTGGAAGACCTGATACCGGGTCGTTTTATGAGGAGGGGCTGCGATCTGAGAGGTGGCTCAGTCCATCGGAAGCGGGGGGATTATAACGCTAAAATCAGATTTTTGTGACAAAATTTTTGTGGCGAAAAAAGAAAGTGGAGGACAGCTACAAGTAGCCTTCCTCCACAGGTGTCGCAGCAATGCCGTGCGTTGCTCAAAACAATGAACAAGGCATTAGCAAACAGGAATATACATTGGAATAGCTAAAGTTGCAGTATTGATACGGTTCTTATGCAAGCCCCGAATCCCGCTCCATTTATTATTCCCTATTGGTGTCATGAAAAGCCCTACTGCCGGGCCGGTAGGAATTTGCATGGTGCCGATGTGCCCTGATGGAATGAGGATAGACATTCCAAAAGGCACGCGAGGAGCAGTTAAGCCGATAACGCTTGTTGCCTGGCAGCTTCCGACGTGAAATCCGGCAAAACTCCCAAAAGGACGCTCATTGCCATTGTAAATTGCACCAATGCCAAATTGACTGGCTCCAAACAAAATACCAGCGTTAATGTCGCCCCCAATGCTGGCGGTGACAATTCGCTGTCCTGGCGCATCCACGGGACTTTGGATGGAGAAGGCAAATCGTGTCGGAGCATAATCATATCCATTCGTTAGGTTCCCGAAATTAATCACACCATCATTGTTGATTCCCGGGTTTCCATAGGCCTGAAACGCCTCAGCACCATAATTCCCAACATATTTACCATCGGCAACAAAAGCATCGCCAATTAGCGAGTTTTGATTAACCAGATTCCCCGTATCCTTGTCCACTGCCACGGCAATGACATAGCCTGTGACTTCTGGATCAAAATCTGAAGCCTTCAGGGTAAAGGTTGCATTGGGCGTCAGGCAGACGAATTGATCGGACTGATTACAGGTTCGCCCGTCAATGAAAAAGATATGAACATAGGCTGTGCTTGGAGTGGGAGCCATAGCCCCTTCGCGGCGATAGATTTCAGTATTCGCAATCGTGATTCGTGTATCTGCCCCTGTCCCTGAATTTGAGGTGTAATACGGATACACGAGAATTGAGCCTGTAACTTCAGACGGCCCTGATATATCGCCGGCCCAGGACTGAGCCGATGCTATGCCCAGAAAGACAAAAACAACCAAAGCACGAGCTAAGTTGTGTGAGTGAATCATATTGTTACTCCTTGAATATCGTTGGCCAGCAAGGGCTGGAAGGATGGGGTTGCACGCAAGGCACAAACCGATCTGGCCTTAGAGGAATGCTAACGCAACGATTTAATTGGCCCCGAATAAGTAGAAACCTGACCAGGATGAATTGATGAAAAGCCTGGCGGTAGCTTGAAGAAAAATTGAGAGGTTATAAGCTGTTTCGATTTCGTCGGCTTGTCTGAGAGCAAACCTTATTTTTTGATTTTGCCGGTTGCGAGGATTCTTGATCAATTTGACTCACAGGGATAGTACGCGAATCATCAAATTGCCGTCAACAACTTTTCCTGTGGCGTGTGCCAGATTATGTCTTGAATGATTTTCACAAAACCATTACACTGCCACGTATAAATTGTTATAAGTATCTTTGCTTATGACAGAGGTAGATACCCGATTCGGGGTCGTGCTTCGATTGCGATTGCCGATTCGTTTCACTGGGCGGCTTCCTCACAAGAAGCTGAATCTGGAGATTGATGGAGTAAATTATGATCAAACAATTCCTCAAAGATGAAAGTGGGCAGGATATTGTCGAATATTCGCTGCTACTGGTGCTGATTGGAGCGGTGGCGGTATTAATTCTCACGGGAATGGGAACGAGCATCAACGGTATTTTCACCAAGATCGCCAACTCTCTGAATACTGCCAATTCGGCAATTCCGGCCTCAGGTGGTGGTAGCTAAGATAAGGATTCGAATTGCTGAGAAAGATGTGTTCTCGTTGATTTGATTTCTGCCCCATCCAACTCAATTTGCTACTAGCCCTTTCCCTTGGCTCTTTTTAAGAACAACCCTCAACTTTTCGGCCCCATGCATTGATTTTTCCGGGTTGAATTTTCAAATAAATATCGAAACCGAACCTCCGATTGTGGCAACCAGGGCGAAGTATGGCTGAATTCAATGGAATCGCATTACTTGCCACGATTACCCTGACGGCTGTGGCGTTGGCGCTTGCCTTCACCGATCTGCGTGAGCGCCGAATCCCCAACGTTATTGTTTTCCCGGCGGCGCTGGCGGGTTTGATATTTAATGCCTTGCGAGGCTGGCAAGGGCTATGGTTTGGGTGCAAAGGCCTGGCGTTCGGATTTGCCCTGCTTATTATTCCATATCTCTTCCGTGCAATGGGTGCAGGAGATGTCAAATTCCTTGCAGCAGTTGGCGCATTTGTAGGCGGTGTTGAAGTTCTACGAGTTTTACTATTAGCATTAATGGCCTATCCTCCTCTGGCGTTGGTATTTTTGATTCAGCAGCAGAAATTAATGCTGACGCTCAAACGGTTTGCTAAATTGACTAGCCGATTATTCGGCATTTTTATTCCACAATTCCGAATGTACGCAGCGCAACTGGAATTAAATGATGATCCGACGATAGCTTCTGCGAGAACGCCCTTTGGGCTATCTATCAGCATCGGAACCCTGTTAGCATTGTATTCAAACCTCTTACGATGAGAACACAAGGTAAGTGTAACCCAAAAGACAAATACGCCCCATCTATCGGTGGAGCAGGAGCGCTAGGAGCCGTACGCCGTCAAGAGCAGGGACAGGCAATCGTCGAATTCGCGCTGGTCATGCCGATCTTAATTATCCTGCTCATGGCTGTTGTGTTTTTTGCAATGGCGTTCAATTTACAGATGGTACTGAACGCTGCGGCACGTGAGGGAGCTAGAGCCTGGGCCAATAATCGCGCCGAAACAAGCCCTTGTCTGGCGACCACCACAACGCTGGCCGATCATCAATGTGAGCCTAATAATCCAGAAACAGGCTTTGGGAAATATGTGATCCCCATCGTCAGAAAATATGTTAGCGATAATGGCTATGACGGGGAAAATGTGGTCTTTGAAAAAGTCTACGTGACCAAAAAAGAACTCACCACTCAGGAATTGCGGGAAAATGTTTTTAGCGTTGAGGATGCAACCAAAGTCAGGCTTATTATTACCTACGGCTACAACTTACCAACAGCAGGCTTGAATTTCGAACTCATTACGTTGAAGGCAGAATATACATTCAAGCGGGGCACCTAGCTCCAAGTGTTTAACTTGATTACTACGCCGAGGCACACTACAATGACCTGCCGCAATCAATAATTGTCACAGATTTACGACAGTTTTTAGCTTTTATGTATCAGCTCGTCACCTCATCGGCAAATGATCACTCCGCCAGAAACAAGCAAAGTTCGCAGCGTGGTCAGTCCATGGTGGAATTTTCGTTGCTGATATTACCCTTTCTGCTGGTCACAATTGGGATCATTGAAATTGGTCGCGCCTGGTCAGTCAAACAGGCGGTGACAAATGCAGCCCGTGAAGGCACACGAATTCTGTTGTTACCCTACGGTGTACATCAGGCATGTCCTGACATTGACTGTAGCAGTGCAGAGAGCCTTCAGGCCGCTGCATTAGAAACCACGCGAAAATTTCTGACGAATGCAGGGGTAACGACAGATGATTCGATTACCCAAATTACATTGCTGCGACAAACCATAGACACAAGTGGAACCATCACGACCGAACCATTGACTGGCGACCTGCAAAGCGGGGATATGGTTGGAATCCAGATTCGTCACCAATACACCAGTTTGGTTCAGGGATTCCTGGCAGCTGACAGTTCTATTATCAATCTGGTTGGCGTGAGTGTGATGAAACACGAGTAATTACGAGTCCCTAATTAGCCAGCAGACGTACTCTTAATGAGGTCTCAATTATGAACAGACGATTTTTATTGGCATTGGCCGCTTCAGCACTTTTCGGCTTAGTAGCCATCATGATTTTCAGAAATATTTTGCAACGTCAGGTGGATGACGTAAAAAATAGAAATCCAAATCAGATTGTTCATGCAACGACCAAAATTCCGGCAGGGACGACCATCGCAGCGAATCAGGTAAGACTTGCTCCTTACGCAACAGTTCCCTTGCCCGAAGGTTCTTTTAGTTTGCCAGCTGATGTCATCGGCAAAATTGCGCAGGTAGAGTTGGACGCAAATTTACCCATCCAGGCAAAAAATATCGCCACCCTGGATAAGGTAGGCCCTGGCAATAGACTAAAAGAAGGAAGCCGCGCAATGGCGATTCGCGTTGATGAAGCCAGCAGCGTCGCGGGCTTTACCACTCCCGGCAGCATCGTAGATGTGGTGGCAGTGGTTACGCCTTCAGCAAACTCGAAACCCGTTTCAAAAGTGATCGTGCAAAATCTTCGCGTCCTTGCCAACGGAACCAATACGCAGGCCCGAACTGAGGCACAAGGCCGAGTCGGAAATACGGTAACACTTGAAGTCACACCAGCACAGGCGGAAATCCTTACGCTGGCAATGCGTGAGGGAACACTTCATTTGCTTTTGCGGCATCCGGCAGATGAAGAATATGTCAATGTTCCACCCGTTGTGATGACAGGCGTAGTAGATGAATACAAGACGGATTCTCGCAACACGACACCTGCCACAAACACAACAGCGATTCCAACCAACTATCCCGGATGGTTCACGCCTCCGCCACCTAAATCGAGTCCTACCCCGACAGCGACACCCAGCCCGGCGATGAGGATGGCCCAGGTGAGAGTCATTTCTGGAGATAAAGTAGATACAGTACAAGTCAGACAATAAATAACGCCCCTCCCTGTTTTTGCTGAGAAAGGTTTTTATGAGTTATTCCCGATTCACCCAACCATTTGCCCACCACTTTGCGGCGGTGTTTGCCCTGGCATTTACGTTGTTCGTTTTGCAACCAATGGCGAAGGCACAGGAAGCCCCCATTCTGAAGGCTTCATTTACTCGTGATGCAATTCAACCCATCAATATTGATTTACTGGTTGGACAGTCGCGCGTGATCGAATTGGATGGAGAGGTAGACGCCACACAGTTTTCCGGGAAGGACATTGTGAGCGTTGGGGTTCTGACAGGTAGAGTGATCGTGGTAAATGCTTTGGGAATCGGGCAGGCAAACGTGGCTGTTGCGAAAAAGCTGACCTCACAAAATGAATCAGAGCAAGTTCTGGTGTTTCACGTTTTCGTCCAAAAGAATCTGACGCTGATTGATAACCAGATCAAAGTTTTGTATCCGAAAGAAAATATCCAACTGAGTCAAGTCAATGATTCTGTCGTGCTATCAGGTAGCGTAACGCATCCTGATATAGCCAAGGATGTAGAGAATATTCTAAAGACTGCCAAAATTGATTTTAGCAATTTGCTCAAAGTGCCTAAGCCCGCTGTCCAGCAGGTTCAAATGGAAGTTCGCATTGCGGAGGTTAACCGCGCAGCATTGCGCGAAATCGGAGCAGCATTTGGTGTGATGAATCGCACAATCCCAACCTTCATCAGCCCCAATGGCCCGGCAGGTGCCAGCATTCTCGGCGGGTTAGGACAACAGGCGATTACGCTCAGTAACGCCAGTGCAATGAACATCTTTTTAGGGCGCGCAGATTTGACCTCTGCTTTTATCAATGCGCTACAACAACGCGACGCACTTCGGTCTTTAGCTGAGCCAAATATCATCGCTGCCAACGGGGAAACAGGGCAATTTTTATCAGGGGGGAAAATCCCAGTTCCCCAAGTCACGTCAGCGACAAATGGACAATCAGGTTTTTCAGTCCAATACCAACCTTATGGCGTTTCACTCAAATTCGTTCCAACGATCAAAGACGAAAATCACATCTCGATAAAGCTTGATACCGAAGTATCCAACATCTCCAACACAGGGGCGATTCGCACAAATGGCATTACAATTCCGGGGTTAACAGTAAATAGTGCCAGCACAGTATTGGAACTCGCCGACGGGCAAAGTTTTGCACTAGCCGGACTGCTGAATAATCGCGAATTGATTAGCACTTCGCAAATCCCAGGTATTGGCAATATCCCTCTTTTGGGTGAGCTTTTTAAGAGCCGTCGCTTTGAACGCAATGAGTCAGAACTAATGTTCTTATGTACGGTGCGTATGGTGACGCCATTGAATCCAGATCAGATCCCTCGCTTACCAGGTGCTCCACCAAATAACACCTCGACTTCCACCAAACCAGACAATAACGTGCCTAATCTCAATGGCGCACCGGCAACGTTATCCTTGCCCGCTTCCAATTTACTGGAAGGCGAGTCCGGGCATGTCGTCCCGAAAAAAGTAACGAAGGCAACGCCAAAAACAGATAACTAAAGTCACTCCTTATGCGTCGTTTTGCCGGAACACAACAACGCAGATCAGAACGTGGCACCGTGCTGCTGATGGCGACTGTAACCATTTTGGTTGTGGTTGGTATGCTGGCGCTGGCGGTAGACGTTGGCTATCTGATGAGCGGGCGAGGCCAGTTGCAAAACATCATGGACTCAGCAGCCTTGGCCGCTGCTCAGGGACTTCGCGTTGCCATCGAACCAACTGGGAATACAACCGAACAAGACTTGATTGTCCGCAAACTGGCCCGCGATATGGCGCTCTTCAATCCGATGCGGCGCGCAGATGGAACGAGCGGGCTCAACTTAGCGGATGATGACATTATGGTTGAATATCCACCAGATTATCCGATTCAACCAGCCCGCGTCATCGTCAAACACCGCCTTGGTCTGCCCATGATTTTCGGCAATGTATTTGGCCTTTCCAGCATGAATATCAGTGCGGTCGCTATTGCTGGCACGAAGATCGTTGATGGCGGAACGGGATTCGTCAGCGGGTGCTGGCGTCCCATTTTGATGCCAGATACGTTTTATGGCGGTGATGGCCAGGTGTGGGCGATTTGTGATCCGACGGCGAATTTTCCAGATGGCAGCCGTCCCTGTCGTTCAACGGGGCCCCCAAACCAGGACCCGACGATTGCGCTGCAAAACGGTGATCGTTATGCCTCTCGATTCGCTTCGGTCAGTGCGGGAAGTGACCGCAACCAAAACGCAAATTTTACGCAAGCCTGGCCCCCTGGCGGCAATATCATCGGGGAGCCAACCAGCATCCGGGATGCGTATAATCAGACCGAGCTAAAATATGTCAATGGAGTTCTCACGGGCAGAAACCTCATTGGACAACGCATGCGCTTACGTCCCGGCGACTGGCGCATCGTGGACTTTGCTGGCAGCAATATCACGGGAAGTTTCCCATCGAATCCGGTGGAACAAATCAATTATGGGTGCTGTACTCCCCTCAAGGTAGGCAAACTGGTGAAGGTCTATACCCCAACAGACGATAATCTGGGCGTATATCAAAACTTCATTCAACAGCTTCAGACCTATCTTGCCACGTTTTCTCCGGGAAACGATCTACCGACGCAAGGATCACAACTCTATCGCTTTGCGCAAACGCAAAAATTCCCAACACCGAATGCAAATCCACGGGTCATCCCGGTCTTACTTTGCAGTCCCATTCAATATTCAATTAGCCCCAATACGCCGCAGTTTTTTGTTACGAATATCGGCGCTTTTTTTCTTGAAACAGTCAGCCCTGATGGATTTCTTAGTGGTTATTTTGTGCGCGAAGTCGTCACAGGAGGAACCCCGCTGCAACCTCAAAATGAGGTGTCCAACAGCGGGTTGCTCCCAATTTCTGTGAACCTGGTCAGATAAGGTTCCAGCTCCGGTTGAGGTTTATAGGTTTCGGTTTTAAAAGTTTGTAGTTTCTTAGGTTTTGTGCGTATAATCCAACTCCAATATCCTCCCATTGGCAGATACGATTTACCCGCTTGCGGGCGCATTCAAAACGAATTGTGATAGGCAACAATCCGATTAAATGCTAGTGCATGGATTGTTACGGGTGAGGAAAAGGTTTTTGTGATAAGAAGTATTTCAGTTGTCATCATAGGTCGTAACTTGACTCAGCAAGAACGCACGAGAATGCGTAGCGCTGCCAGTGTGCCGATTTCCATCGTGGCCGAATTGCCCAATAATGTTCAGGCTATTGAGCAAATTAATCGCCTCCGCCCACAAGCTGCACTGGTAATGCTCAACGGGGATCTTCCCAAAAGTTTGCAAATGGTCGAACGCTTGCGTCAGGAGGTTCCTGACACTGCGGTTATCTGTTCCAGTGAGGAAAGTTCCTCTGACGTGATTCTGCAATCATTCCGTTCGGGTGCCACGGAGTTTATTCGCCAACCATTGACCGAATCTGAAATCAACGAAGTTTTTACCAAGCTTGAGCAAGCCCGCCTGCGTTCGGCAGAGGAAACCCAACAAGGTCGCGTGATTGCGGTTTATTCCAGCAAAGGCGGTTGCGGTACGACCTTTGTCACCGCGAATCTGGCTGTCGCATTAGCACGACTCGGTCGCAATCGTGCAACGATTGTTGATTTGAACTTGCAGGCAGGAGATCAGCCGACGTATCTGGGAATTGAGAACACGCCATACACAATTTACGATGTCGTTCGCAACTTTGATCGGCTCGACGATGATTTGCTCAATAGCTACCTGACGCCTCGCGGGAAGTTGATTTCCCTCCTGGCGGCTCCCACAGAAATCGGCAGAGATGAAGATGTACGCCCGGAACATATTACTCAAATCATCACGATGCTGCGGGCGCAACCTGGTTACATCTTGATTGACCCACAACACTCGCTGAGCGAAAACACGATTGCCGCTTTGGATTTGGCAGATGATCTGGTCTTACTGCTCACGCTGGATATTCCATCCATTCGTAGCGCCAAACGCGCACTCGATATTTTCCGTCGCCTGGGCTATGAAAAGAGCCGTATTAAGGTTGTGCTAAATCGGTATACCAAGTCGCCGGAATTTGAGATTGGGCAAATTGAAAAGGTCTTGGAACACAAGATTGAAACCTGGCTTTCCAACGACTACAAGGCGGCCATTTCCTCAATCAATATGGGCGAACCTTTGGTGCAGTCGAAAACCCAATCACGCCTGCAAGCGGAATTCACGAAGCTCGCTTCCAAGTTGGCTGATATTCATGTAGATGATGATCCGCGTCCGGCCTCGCGTAGCACGTGGTTTCCTTTCGCCAGGAAATAAACCGCAGAACGAATCCGCGCCCTAACCCGTAGTACCTATGGCCTCGCTGAAAGACCGTCTCGAACAAGAAAGAAATAGTTATCCTCGTGGTAGCGCCTCAAACGAATATCAGGAGTTGAAAACGCGCGTCCATCGCCTGCTGATCCCTCGATTACCCCTCGCCAAACTGGAAACCGCTGAAGACACGGAAAAGCAAACCCAAGTCAACAAGTGGATCAATATCATCCTGACTGAGGAAAAGACTGTTCTCAGCGCGATTGACCGTGAACGATTGCAAACCGAGGTTTACGACGAACTCTTCGGCTTCGGCCCGTTGGAACCGCTGCTCGCGGACAAGACCATTTCTGATATTTTGGTCAATGGATGGAATAACGTTTATATTGAGCGCGCTGGCCTTCTGGAACGAATCGAAGCGACCTTCAAAGATGACGACCATTTGTTGCAAATCATTGATCGCATCGTTTCGCGCATTGGGCGGCGCATTGATGAATCGTCGCCGATGGTGGATGCACGTTTACCAGATGGCTCTCGTGTAAACGCGATCATTCCGCCGCTTTCCTTGAGTGGGCCGGTGTTATCCATTCGTCGCTTTGGTGTCAACCCATTAACGATTGATAACTTACTGGATTATGAGACGATCACAGCACCGATGGTGGAATTTCTGGATGCCTGTACCAAATCACGGCTGAATCTCTTAATCTCTGGCGGAACAGGATCAGGGAAAACCACACTGCTCAATTGCCTTTCGGCCTTCATTCCACCGGAAGAACGTCTTGTCACCATCGAAGATTCGGCTGAATTAAAACTGCAACAGCCACACGTAGTTCGCTTGGAAACGCGCCCGTCAAATATCGAAGGACGTGGCGAAATCAATCAACGCCAACTCCTGCGTAACGCGCTTCGTATGCGTCCCGACCGCATCATCATCGGCGAAGTCCGTGGCGAAGAAGCAATTGATATGCTGCAAGCAATGAACACGGGTCACGATGGCAGTATGACGACCATTCACGCCAACTCGCCACGCGACGCTCTCTCTCGTCTGGAAACAATGGTTTCCATTGCCGGGCTGCGGCTTTCGGATAAATCAATGCGTCAACAAATTGCAGCCGCGATTGATTTGGTGATTCAGGTCACACGATTGAGCGATGGAACCCGCAAGGTCAGCAGCATTTCAGAAATCACTGGGCTTGAAGGCGAAGTCATCACGATGCAGGAAATATTCAGCTATCGGCGCACGGGGTTGGGGCGACATGGCGAAGTGCGTGGTTACTTTTCCGCATCCGGGATACGTCCGAAATGCAGTGAAAAGCTTGAAATCTATGGCTACCAGTTACCGGCGTTAACCTTTTCCGAAATTTGATCTGCTATGGAAATTCTTGGCATTATCTTCATTTCCCTAACGCTGATTTTCCTGACCTTGGCAATCTATTTTTATGTCAGCCGGGATCTGGACCGGTATCACCGCCGCGTCGAAGAACGTTTGCAAAAACTCATTGATGAACGCGGTCCAGCCGTTGTCAGTCAGCGCGATATTCAGGAACTTAAGCAGGAATTACTGAGCGATATTCCAGTTTTTCACCAACTGCTGCTCAGGTTTGAAGTCTTCAACCAGCTACAAGCGATCCTGCGCCAGGCGGAGTTTACCAACATCACTGTTTACAAATTCGTCGTCAGCAGCCTGATTGGCGGTTTTATTGTGGCAGCATTAGCCGCATATTTTCAGCGATCTTTTTTTGTCTGGCTCGTCAGCTTAATCGTCGTGAGCCTGCTCCCATTATTCTTTGTGTTAAGTCGCCGCCGCCGCCGCTTCAGGCTTTTTATCGAACAACTGCCTGAAGCGTTGGAAATGATCGTTCGTTCTTTACAGGCCGGACACAGTTTTAGCTCTGCGTTGCAAGCCATTGCGACAGAAATGCCGAATCCAGTCGCGCGCGAATTTGGAAAGGCATACGAAGAACAGAATCTTGGCCTAAGCATGAAAGTTGCACTTGAGAATCTGGCCGAACGTGTTCCGATTATGGATTTGAAGCTGTGCGTCACAGCAATTCTGATCCAACGCGAAGTCGGTGGGAATCTCTCAGAAGTGCTGGCAAACATCAGCCACACGATTCGGGAACGTTTCAGAATTCAAGGTGAAATCCGCGTCAAAACAGCGCAGGCACGACTTTCCGGTTACATCGTCAGCGCATTGCCATTTATTTTATTTTTCTGGATCAATGCCGCGAATCCAAAGTATTTGCAATCCCTCTACGATCATCCGATGGGAATGTATATTTTGGGAACGGGCATCGCCATGCAAATCATCGGCTGGTTGATTATTCGCAAAGTTGTAAAAATTGAAATCTAGTGCCAGATTCACCAGAGTCCTGGATCATCATAAGCAGGTAACAACAAATCCTGCTGTTGTGGCTTCCAGTTTTTCAGACTGTTACATTTATGAATTTCGCTTTCTACATTGCCATCATGATGTCGTTTATTGGCGCAGGCCTGGCGGTGTATTATTGGATCGCTCGCCCTGTCAGCCCATTTGATGAACGATTGCGGGAAATCAATCCACGGCTGGATCGTGAAGTAGCACCTCCGCCCGTCAGCAAAAAAGTGAATACCGTCATTGTTGAGCGTGTGGCAAAGCCCGTCTATCGAATCACACGCCCGTCTAATCGCAATGTGCGACGGTTGCGGCGACGCTTGATGAAAGCAGGATTTGTTTCAGAAAATGCGGTCTCTGTTTATACCGTCATTCGAGTTTTCGCGGCGATCTTGTTACCGATTTCGGTCTTCTTCTTATTGATTGCCATCAATTTTCCCCGTGGTCCGCAATTTGTCGCACTTGTTCTGCTCGGAGCGATTTTCGGACTTTTTATCCCCTCGTTTACCCTGTCGCGGCTGATGGCGAAACGGCAGCAAAAGATTTCACGGGCATTGCCGGATGCAATTGACCTGATGGTAGTTTGCGTCGAAGCGGGCCTGGGACTGAATGCTGCATTACAGCGAGTGGGACGGGAGTTGGAACTGGTCGAGCCGATTCTGTCGGCAGAACTTGCGATTACGAACCGAGAAATTCGGGCGGGAAAACCGCGCGATGAAGCCTTACGAAATTTAGGGGATCGAACTGGTGTAGACGATATAAAATCGCTGGTGGCGATGCTAATCCAGAGCGACCGTTTCGGCACATCTATCGCATCTTCCCTACGTGTCTTCGCGGATTCGATGCGAACAAAACGCCGACAACGAGCAGAAGAGATGGTCTCAAAGGCTTCGATTAAGTTGATTTTTCCGCTGCTCTTATTTATCTTTCCTGCGCTACTAATTGTACTACTCGGACCAGCTTTGATTATGCTTTATCAAGCGCTTGATCAACTGAGTAAATAAGCTCAGGCGCATTGATGAATCAGATCGTTTAGGTAGCGACTCCCCCGACAGTCCGGCTCCCAAGCAGTTGTTTGTTTCTGCTGTCGAGAGGAAGTGGTCAACACCTTGCAAGCTAGCAGTTTGCTTGAATTCATAGTCAGGAGATTCCACATGTTTATGTTGGTTGCTTTGCTCCAACAAGCCCCAACTCAACCTGATGATCTAACACTAAATTGGGTCATCCTTGCAGTCTTGCTGGTCATTGCCGCAATTCTGGGTGTGATTGTCGTCAAGCGCCGGATGCGCGAACAAGATGACGATTACGATATTTGACCGTCCTTGGCTCGTTTAAAGCTTTACCATCGTCATACCGGCATTTGCCTGGCTGAAAATCTGATCCTGGCAAACACATCGCTGAAACGCCTGCGTGGATTGTTAGGACGTGCTTCTCTGCCTGCTAACGAAGGGTTGTGGCTGCGCCCATGCAATAGCATTCACACGATTTGGATGCGTTTTGCGATTGATGTCATCTTTCTGGATCGTCAACTTCGCATCGTTCGCCTCGTCGAAAACATCCGCCCATTTCGCCTCACTCGGCCTAACTGGCAAGCTGCCAGCGTTATTGAAATGGCAGCACATTCTATTTCCCGCCTTGAATTACGCGTGGGAGACGAGTTACGAGTCGAAAAAGAAAATTCGCCCTGAGCCTTCATTTTGACCGATTTTTCTTGCCTAAAGCACTGCTTCCCCTGAAAATATATCGTCCTTTTCTCACAAGCCGCCTGATGGTTTGATGGAGAGGTTCTGACATTATCCCCTGCCCCATCATCATCGGAGAGATTCAATTATGAAAATGAACAACCTCTGGAAAAGCCTCAAAGATCGTGCTGTGCTATTTTCGATTCTGCTCAGCCTGGGACTCACATTCTCGCTTTGTCTGTCTTATGTTGATTGGCAGGACGTCCTCAACGAAGGGAACACGCCAACCGCTCAAGCCTTTGATACTGCCACCCCGCCTGCCCCTGCTGGAGGTTCCAGTACACAGGAAAGTTCGACCTTCAAAAAGATCGTGACAGCACCTGTTCGATTGTTTGCGCGACTCTTTCGCCGCAACGATAACAATATCGCTAAAACGGCGGCACCTGTTCCCAGGACAGCGGATTCGGCTGTCGCAACAGCGATTGAACGCGAAGCAGCCAGCGTTTTCGATCAGGCCGTAGAGTTGCACGAAAAGAAACAACTTGATGCAGCTATCGCCAAATTGACAGCGGTCGTCGGGATGCAACCTAATAATTCAGAAGCGTACAATTTGTTAGGTGTTTGCTTCGATGAAAAAGGGCAATATCGTGAAGCTCAGGACGAGTACAAAAAAGCGATTCAGCTGGAACCAATCAATGCACGCTTTTTGAATAATCTTGGGTACTCGTATTATCTAGGTTCTAACGACAAGCAAGCGATCAAGTGGTATCAAAAGGCACTCAAGCTTACACCGGATGACCGCCGCATTATGAATAATCTGGGCCTTGCGTATGGCCGACGTGGTGATTACGTGAAGGCAAAAGATCAATTCGTCAAAGCCGTTGGCGAACACGGAGCACATCTGAATTTAGGCTATATCTACAGTCAGCAGGGACGCTATCAGCAAGCGATAGATCAATTCGAGATAGCACTCAAGCTGCAACCAAACTCGCTTGTTACGATGACCAGCCTGGCTCAGGTATATGATCGTGTCGGACGCGCGCGTGAATCAGCAATGCTGCAAGATCAATACAAAAAGCTCACCAGCAACACACAGCGCGTGCAAACCGCCGAGAAGCAAGAAAAAGAAGAAGATCGCTAGTAGTGCAATTCAAATCTCAAATCTCAAATCTCAATCGTCTGACTTTCGCGCTAGGCTGCCTGTTGATTAGCAGTCTGGCAGCATGGGCAGATGATTTGCGGCTGCGAGACGGAACAATCATCAAAGCAGACGCCGTTTGGGAGCAGGCAAACTTAATTTGGTATCGGCAAGGGCAAATCATTCGTTCGATTCCGGTGTCGGAAGTTTTGCGGGGTGCGGAGTTGGCAAAGACAATGGCACCACGAGTGATGAGTACGCCTAAGAAAACATCTCGCCGCACGAGGCAGCAAACTGTAGCTACGCCGGAAGTCAGCTCTGGCAATTCTCTTCCGCAAGCCTTAACAAACGTTCAGCCAGTAACCCGAATCGTCTTTAAAGACGGCGTGCAATTGGATGCGGATTCAATTTGGGAGATGGGTGACAAGTATGGTTATCGGCTGGGCAATATGCAGGCGTTCATTGACAAAGAAGTCGTAGCACAAGTCTTGCAAAACCAGGTTCCATCAGCAGAGACACAGGTAAGCAGTGAGAACGTCGCAACACCATTTTCCACACGCCACACAGGCCTGGACCAGCTCATTGCTGCCAATGCTATCCGCCACAAAGTAGATCCCTTATTGATTTATCTGGTCATGCAGCAGGAATCAGGTTTCAACCATCGTGCAGTTTCACGAGCGGGCGCTCGCGGATTGATGCAATTGATGCCGGGCACAGCGCGTTCGCTGGGTGTGCGCAACATTCACGATCCGGTTGAGAACGTCGAGGCTGGAACCCGGTATCTGAAAAACCTTCTGCAACGGTTTTCCGGCGATGTAAATCTGGCGCTGGCAGCCTACAATGCGGGAGAAGAAGCCGTTGCCCGCTATGGCAATCGCGTGCCGCCGTACCGGGAAACGATCAATTATGTTCGCCGCATCAGCTGGGCGTACCATCAGTACAAAAAATGATGTATTGTAATTGGCCTACGCAGGAGTTTTTATGCAGAGGTTACTTTATTTTGCTCTTGTCATCATCGCTTCCCTGAGCCTGTTCCCCTCTGCCTTGGCGCAAAGCACACCACCTGCGCCCAAACAAACAACAGCTCCCAAACGAGAAATCCTGACCAACGAATCCATCATTAGTCTGGTGCGTGCTCAGTTTAAGGAAAAGACGATTCTGACCTTGCTGCGGACGTCTCCGGTGAATTTCGATCTCTCGCCGCAGAAGCTGATTCAGCTGAAAAAAAATGGTGTTAATGAAAATGTAATTCAAGCCATGATTCAGCAACAGGCACTGGCTTCAGGCTCGTTTTCATTGCGTGATGATGAGTTTTTCAATGCCGATGACGACGCATTTTTTAAATCCTCTCCACGCCTTAACCTGCCAGAAATAAAACGCCCACAAACCAAACAGAATGACGATGACGCCGAGAAACAAACCGACATCTTCGGATCGCGCTCCGGCAATCAAAGTCAAACGCGAAGCCGTGGTGGATTAAATGGCGAGCGGTCTGGTTCGAGCGAAATCGGCGGCTCAGCGACAGTGCGGATCATCAAGCCTCCGACCGAAAGTGGTGAACCCAAACTCGAACGCGCACCACGTCTCACTAATCAAAATATCATCGAGATGGTGCAAGCCGGTTTTTCTGAGGGCACGATCCTGCGCAAAATTGAACTTACCCAAGTCGAATTTGATTTGGCCAATAAGGCAATTGATGAACTGAAGAAAAATCGTGTTAGCGATAAAGTTATTAAGGCAATGCGTCAGGCAATGGATGAAAGTAAATGATGCTGCGAATCCTTGCACTGCTGCTTTTGCTTGCCATCACGGTCACGGGTCAAACGAAACCTCCCGCCAGCGCTCAATCCCGCGAATCAGATGAAGTCCTGAAATTGGATACCCGTGAAGTCCTGCTGCCGGTGACTGTTCGTGATCGTGCAGGTCAGTTCGTACCCAATCTCAAAGCCGAAGACTTCAGCATCTACGAAGACAATGTCCTGCAACCCATCTCCTCTTTCAGCTTGAAACATTTGCCGGTTCACGTCGTACTGTTGATTGACACCAGCAGCAGCGTGACGCGCGAACTGGATGATTTCAAGGACGCAGCTAACAACTTCGCTGCGCGGCTTGATCCCAACGATCAAATTTCAGTCATCAAGTTCGACGACAAAGTGGAATTGGTAATGGATTGGACAGCCAATCGTAACGCCCTGCGTCGAGCCTTGAATCGGTTAACAACAGGAATGTTTACAAACTTCAACGATGCGCTCTGGCTCACAGCACGCGATCAACTTAATCGTGTCAATGGACGGAAAGCAATTATTGTATTGACCGACGGCATTGACAGCGGGCGCGGACGCAAAACGCAAGCCCAGGTTTTGCGCGCAATGCAGGAGGCAGAAGCGCCCATTTACGCTGTCAGCAAAACTGAAATTCAACGGAGCGCTGAAAAGCGTGATTTGGAACTTTCAGAAAAAACATCATCGCCTGTTGCCAATCAAATGCGCGTGGACGGGTTGAAGCTATCGCTAGCCGCATTGGATCAGGGTGAAACGTGGCTGACCAAATTATCGGAGGAAACTGGCGGACGATTGTTCCTGCCGAAAAGCTTTGATGAACTCAGTGATGCCTACCAACAGGTGGCAGATGAACTGCGCAGCCAGTACGTTATCTTTTATACCCCGCGCGATGCCAGCGGCGATGGACGCTATCGCACCGTGCGAGTTAAAGCAAAATGCAGTGACTGTCGTACCACTTCAAGGCTTGGGTACTTTGCAAAATAAGCCACGCATTGGCACGAATCAAATCAGATTTTATCAGGCACAGATTTTCACCAATTCACACAGATGCTGTACAAATAATCTGTGTATATCCGCGCGAATCTGTAGCCAAAAATGATTGGTGAACATTCGTGTGCATTCGCAGCTAAAAACCTTATGACCAATACAATCTCGGTTCAGCGCGTCAGCAAGTATTTCGGCGACTTCATGGCTGTCAATGATTTGTCGTTAGAAGTCCCACCCGGCACAATCTTCGGCTTGCTTGGCCCCAACGGCGCAGGCAAAACCACAACGATTCGGATGATCGTTAACATCACGGTGCCGGACAAGGGCGAAGTCAGGCTTTTCGGCGAAGCGATGAGCGCCAAGTTGCAGGAACGGGTTGGCTATTTGCCTGAAGATCGTGGCCTGTATAAAAAAATGGTCGTAGGTGAGCAACTCGCGTTCTTTGCGACCTTAAAGGGCGTGCCCAAAAATAAAACGGCGAAGCTGATTGACGAATGGTTGGAACGAATGGGCCTGACAGAATGGAAAAACAAAAAATGGGAAGAGCTTTCCAAAGGCATGCAGCAAAAAGTGCAATTCGTTTCGACAATCATGCACGACCCTGATCTGGTGATTCTGGATGAGCCTTTTTCCGGTCTCGACCCGATCAATTCCAACTTACTCAAAGAAATCGTGCAGGAGATGAAAGCACGAAAAAAAACAATCATTTTTTCGACGCATTTAATGGAGCAGGCCGAACAGATGTGTGATGCGATTTGTCTGGTCAATCGTGGACGTGGCATCGTCAGCGGGCCGATCCGTGAGGTCAAGCGCAACTTCCTTCAGGGGATGAGTGAACGAAAAATTGCGTTGGATGCGGAGAATTTGAATGGATACCTGAATCATAGTTCCCTGATCAAAAGCATTACTCCGCGCAATCACCACCTGGAACTGACATTGCAGGACGGCGCGAATCCACAGGAATTGTTACAACAATTAGTGGCCGAGAGGGTGACGATCAATCGTTTTGAGTTAGTCGAACCGACACTCAATGAAATCTTCATCGCCAGCGTGCAACAGACAAATAACATCAGTCGAACTGCGATGGACGAGTAACAGCAAGTTTCTTTTGTTGAGCTTCAATCTGATGGGAAAGAGACTTGATCCGTAAATTCAACGCCACATTCAGTGAATTGGCTTTGCCCTCATTGGCAAATAAAGCACGCAGTAACGTTCGATAAGCCGCTGAAAAATCCCCTCGGCGTGAAAGGTTTTCGGCTTCTACGAGTAAGCTTTCTCTGCTTTTTTGTGCGGTTCCTGCCTGGGAAGCGACTTCAACTTTGGCCACTAATTCCTTGATCTGCTTGATTGACTCGGCGTCATTTTGTGGCGCGACGAGAAATGCTTTGAGCAACAACCGATAGGCCGACGGCATATTTTCACGTTGCGCTTCCAACATAGCCAGCGTAATTGTTCGCTCGTGCTCTTTTTGCCGATCTCCATTCAGCCGCGCCAAGCCAATCAATTTTTCACAAGCAAGGGCGGCCTCATTATGATTGCCCATAATCAAATACAATCGCATGGCCTCGACCAGAGACTCAGATTCGACCTTGTGATTGCCGCTAAAACGAGTCAGGTTGCTCGCCGCCGTATCGAAATCCGCAGCTTGTTGTAAATCATTCTTCCGTTCGTGGAAGCGCGCCAAATTATTGAGCGCCATCGCTTCCCCGCTGAAATCCTTGGCCCCGCGCCAGAAATCAAGCGAACTCTTTGTCAGGCGAATGGCAACGTCCAGGTCTCCAGATTGTGCGGCAATCAACCCCAGCGCCACATGCCCGGCGGCGGCTTCACGATACAAGCGTGAGTCTATCGCCCGCGCTAAGCCCGTTTTATAGGCATCAACCGCCGCTTTCATATCGCCCGATTCCAAATAAATCCGTCCCAACGTCAAATACGCACGGGCGGCCTGCGAAGTGGAAAGCCCTGCCGAAGATCGCGTAGGCAACGTGCGTATTTGCAGAATCGTGCGTGCCTTCTCAGCAGCACTTTTGGCCAGCGAAGCATTTCCGGCCTTCGTCGCAATGAACGCAATGCGATGCCATGTTAAGGCCTCGGCCTCGACTTCGCCCGCTTGGTGAAACGTCTGGGCAGCAGTCTGGTACAGGCTGATCGCCTGCGACGGATCGCCAGCCTGTGGTTGCTGCAAGATAGCCTCAGCCCTCCGAACCAGTTGCTGCCCCGTCACCGGAGTTGGCGCGGTTTGCGCAAAGGCAGAAATAGCAACCAGAACAGACAAACCCACCCAGCAACAGAACAAACTTCTCTGCCGAGTGGGTTGATGTCGAGACATAGCGATAAAACCGGGAAGATATTTTTAGTGGAAGACTAATCCGGTAGCGACTCGGAAATGATGGACACTCTCTTTGCGGACGGGAAAACGCTGAGGATTACGATAGCGTGTCAACAAATAGTCGGTTTGAAATACGCGCCAGGACACATGTTCGCCCAGCTTGGCGTCAACGCCACCGCCCAGCGCCATTGCAAATCCCGTGTCTGCAATCGTTGCTCTGGCGTTCCCCTGCCTTGCGTTTGTAATATCCCGCGCCACGCCAAAAATTGCGTGGATAAAGGGGTTCACGCGATCTGAAGAGCGCATATTGAATTGCGGCCCGAACATAAAAGTGTGCAGTGAATTGTCTACTTCGACGTTATTGAAGGCAGTGCGGACGGTATAGTTATCATAATGCCCGGCAAAATCCGCCTTGATCGCAAAATGCCGTGTGAGATTCCCGGACACTGAAGTATTCCAACCATGTAAATCCTGATCGTATCCGCTACCAGTCTTCAAATAAGTATAGCCACCGAAAATTTCAAAAGGTGGGACATCGTCCTGCGCCTGAACAACGACCTGACAAACAGAAAAGAGGAAAAGAAGGAAAAGTAATTTACGCATTGAGGTTCCTTTCATTAATGAGGTAGTAGCGTGAGTTAATTAACGGGGGCACCTATCACAATCGCGTATTGACGGGGGCAGAGTGTAGCACAGGTCACGAAATAGTTGCCAGAATTATGTTTTTTGCCGCTTGCGGGCTTTAAGCCGAGCCGTGAGGTGCTTTAGAATGCGCGTGTCTTAAAGAAGAAATCATTGTCGCAATCATCACCTTCCGTGACAATGATCATCATTACCCCCTGATTGGATCGGAACATTTTATGAGCCCTACGACTGATGATTTGAACCCGATGGTTGATTCGACAACTGACCGCGCTGGCATCGGTGGACATCCACGTGGCCTGACTACCCTGTTCTTCACGGAGATGTGGGAGCGATTTAGTTATTACGGAATGCGCGCATTGTTGCTGTTGTACATGAAAACGGAAGTAACGAGTGGTGGGCTGGGCATTGATGTAAAGACGGCCACCAGCATCTACGGTGCGTACACTGGCTCAGTCTGGCTGATGTCTATTCCCGGCGGATGGATCGCTGACAATGTGCTAGGGACGCGGCGGTCAGTATTGCTTGGAGGGATTATCATCGCGCTCGGTCATTACTCGCTAGCCATCCCGACCATTTATACATTTTACGCAGGGCTGATCCTGATCGTCTTAGGCACCGGGTTGCTCAAAACAAACGTGAGCGCGATTGTCGGCGATCTCTACAGCCCGGAAGACCCCCGCCGGGATGCAGGCTTTTCCATCTTTTATGTGGGCATCAATATCGGCGCATTCGCCGCCCCACTCGTCTGTAGCTTTTTGGGAGAGAAGATCAATTGGCATCTTGGCTTCGCAGCGGCGGGCATCGGCATGACCTTCGGACTGATTCAATACGTCAGGGGACGCGACCGTCTGGCACACGTTGGCAATCCACCGCAACAGACATCAGCCGAAACGAAGCGCAAGGCACTGACAGGTTTGTTTTTGATGGCCGCAACCAGCGCAGCAGTACTCTTCCTTTACTTCGGCCCCGAACCTGTCGTCAAAAATAAGGTGTGGATCATGCTGGGTGCGTTGGCAATCTTCCTCGTCTGGCTGTTCCTGGCCTTCCTGAAGCCGGAGGAGAAGAAACCCGTTGCGGCTATCGTGGTGCTGTTCTTCTTCTCAATTATTTTCTGGATGTGCTATGAGCAAGCAGGATCAAGCTTCAATCTTTTCGCTGATGAATTCACCAACCGTTCCGTCTTTGGATATGTATTCCCTGCGGGGTGGTATCAGTCCAGTCCGGCGTTTTTTGTTTGGGTGTTAGCTCCAGTCTTTGCAGCATTCTGGCTCAGGCTGGGCGACCGGCAGCCGTCGAGCCCAGTGAAATTTTCCTTCGGTCTGGTGTTCGTCGGGCTTGGCGCGGGATTGCTGGCCGTGGCGTCGCTCTTTATCGGCGGCGGCAACAAAGTGGGACCTTGGTGGCTGGTGGGCGTCTATCTCCTGCAAACCATCGGCGAAATTTGCCTGTATCCGGTCGGCCTTAGCACAACAACGAAGCTCGCCCCGCGCCGTTTGATTGGGTTGATGATGGGCGTGTGGTTCCTTTCCATTTCGCTCGGCAACTTTATGGCAGGAATGATGGCGGGGTACTTTGAAGGCGGCTCGTCAGAAGCCCTCGTTGGACTCTTCGGCAAACTCGCCGCGATGCCGATCCTTGCCGCCGTTATCCTACTAGCGCTCACGCCCTGGCTTCGTCGGCTCATGGGCAAGGTCAGATAACGGCAGGCGTGCGCTGTCGTAAAAAGCACAAAGCCATCCACTTGTGTTTTGTGCCTTCTGTAGTGAGTTGCCGTCTGAAGGTTTGAGGCGTACACTGCTCACCGCTATGGACGAACGAGATTTATACACAGAGAAACAGGAAATCAAACGGGCCAGTTACTCTTGCCCGAAATGCCGTCAAACCTCCGAATTTCAAATCCGCTGGATTCGACGCACCAAGAAAAGTCAGTTACCACGGGGAGCCGATGATTACCTGCGCGCTAAATTTGCCAATGCTCGTGATTATCTGGTGCGCGTAGACGATATGCTGAATTGCCCGAATCCGCGTTGCCGAGGTCGCTTTGAGATTCCGAATTCACAGACGGTTGTGTTTGTGTAAAGGGCGATGGGTTGTGGACGGATGAGCCTATCTAACTCTTTGGTGAGAGATCGCCTCATCGGTGGCGGCATAGTATAGTTTGACTGTACGATCATGGCTGCCACTGATCAAAATCCTATTATCCTGGCTAAAGGCAACGGAAGATACGGTGTCGGTCTGTCCTCGCAATGTTACCAGCTCCTTCCCGCTCCAAATATCCCAGAGTTTGACTGTCATATCCCGACTGCCACTCGCGAGCGTTTTTCCATCTTCACTGAATGAAACCGTATAGACCGCATTAGTGTGTCCTCGCAAGATCGCGAGTTCACTGCCACGCTGAACATCCCATAACCTAATCGTACTATCATCACTGCTACTGGCCAGGGTCTTTCCATCACGACTGAAGACAACTGAATAAACTGCGTTCGTGTGCCCGGACAATCTTCTTAGTTCCTTACCACTCTGCACATCCCATAATCTGATCCTGCTGTCGCTACCGCCGCTGGCGAGCATCTTTCCATCTCGGCTGAAATTGACTGAGTTGACGGAACTGGTGTGCCCGCGTAACGTTGCCAGTTCATTCCCACGCTGAACATCCCAAAGTTTGATGGTGTTATCCCCGCTGCCGCTCGCCAAAATTTTTCCATCCTGACTCAAGGAAACTGAACTCACAAAGTTGGTGTGGCCTTGCAACGTTGCGAGTTCCCTGCCGTTCTGAACGTCCCACAATTTGATGGTGCGATCCCAACTACTGCTGGCCAGCGTCTTACCATCTGCACTAAAAGTGACGGAAGAAACTGTATCGTTATGTCCTTGTGATGTTTTTAATTCGTTTCCGCTTTGCACATCCCACAATTTAATTGTGCGATCCACACCGCCACTTGCCACTGTTTTTCCGTCTCCGCTGATTGCCACTGCCCTAACTTCGTTTGCGTGACCTCTGAAAGTCGTCAAATCCTTCTCACGTTGAATATCCCAAAGTTTGATCGTACGATCCAGACTACCGCTGGCCATTGTTTTTCCGTCTTCACTGATTGCCACCGATCTAACCTCAGCGGAATGTCCGCTGAACGTTGCCAGTGCCTGCCCGTTTTGTGTGTCCCACAACTTAATCGTGCCATCCCAACTGCTACTGGCGAGCGTCTTTCCATCACGACTGAAAATGACTGAAGCAACTGAATTGTGATGCCCGATCAGATTTGCCTTCACCCGTTTGTCACGAACATCCCACAGTTTGACAGTGCTATCCCCACTGCCACTGGCAAGCATCTTTCCATCCGCACTAAAAGCCACTGAAAAAACCGTATCCTGATGTTCTATTTTGAATGTCGTGAGTTCCTTACCACTCTGCACATCCCATAATTTGATTGTGCGATCTCCACTGCCGCTGGCCAGCAATTTGCCATCTCCACTGAAGGTGACGGAGTACACGGGGCCAGTATGTCCGCTCAACGTTGCCAATTCCTTCCCACTTTGGACGTCCCACAACCTAATCGTGTGATCCCAGCTACTACTAGCGATTATCTTGTTCTCCGCATTGAATACAACGGATTCAACTATATTCGTATGCCCGCTGAAAGTCGCCAACTCCTTCCTGCTTTGGATGTCCCAGAGCTTGACCGTATGATCACTACTTCCACTGGCCAAGGTCTTTCCATCGCGACTGATTGCGACTGATCGAACTTCGTTTGTATGCCCGCTGAAGGTCGCCAGTTCCTTGCCACTTTGAACGTCCCACAATTTGATTTTGCCATCCCAACCACTGCTCGCCAGAGTTTTCCCATCACCAATGAAGGCGACGGAAATAACACCATTTTCGTGACCGATTAGGGTTTGCTTTTCGTTATGAGACAGCCACCAGAGACAGCGCCAGGTAAAGTCTCTAAGGTCGTTTTGATTCGTCGAATCCAGATCGGAAAGATACGTGTTCAGTAAATCTGAAGCACGCGCATAGATGCCGTTTTCTACCGCTCTGGAAGCTAATTCCACGTTGGCCACGTACAGCATTCGCCGATAATTTTCTTCGCCTTTCTCTGCTCGTAACCATTGTTGCCCGGCAATCCACGCCACCACGCCAGCTATCAAAAAGGCAATCGCAAAAACAATCGCAAGGCGGTGAGCGCGTCTGGTCTTTTGCTTTTGCTGCGCTTCCTTCTCGATCCGTTCCTTTTCGTGCGCTTGCTGACTCGTATCCAAAAAACGCATGGCCAGATCAAATTCGGGATCATAGCGTTTTGCCCACGGCTGATTCGGTTTGTGTTGATTACGCCACCGCAAGGCTAGCTGTAAATCGGGATCGCGCCATAAGCTCGCCTCGCCTTGCTGATGCAACTTGGCGGTTTCTGCTAACCGTTCGTAAGTACGGGCAGAGCGCGTTTCTTCCTCAACCCAATCGTTCAGCCTGCGCCAAACCCGAATCAAGCTTTCATGCGAAATATCAATCAACGAATTCGTCTGTAACTGCACCTGCGCCGGGGGCAGGAGAAAGGAACGTCGTTCCTGACGAAAAACATTGATGACCGTACGGGCTTCAGCTTCGGTCGCATCAGCAACTGCACAAAGTTCACTGATCGTTACCGGACGCCGGATTTCAAGATTATCTTCCCCTATTTCAGTCAGAGATTTGAAAATCTTTTCAGCAATCAGGCGGTGATGATCATCTGGCAAGTCGTAATAGGCTTCATCCGCGTGGCGCGACAAGGCTTCGGCCATTCCGCCAATCGCATCGTAGTGACGCAAATCAAGGGGTGTGGAAGGATGAGGAGAAAGCAGATTGCCGACGCGCTGAGTATCGTCCCCTGCAACGCCTTCCGGTTCCCCTGTCTCTCCTTCTCTCGTTCCCCCGCTCTCCCGCTCCCATTCATCCCACATTCGCATCAAGGCATGTTGCAGCACGGGTAATTGATCCTGATCATCGCCGATGTCATTCAACAGGCGGTCAACTAATCGTGGCGTGATGGCCGCGCCAGCGACCGCGATAGGCCCCGTGATGGCTTCGCGCAGTTGATCGCGTGTCAGGCGCGGAACCAGATATTGCCCATCATTAATCGCTTCGGGCAAATCACGAAACATCGCACAGTGGCCAAGAAAATCTGACCGCATCGTCAGAAGAATATAGATATTTACCTCTCGCTGTCGGCTGGCTTCCAACAAGAGTTTGACGAAGGCAGCAGCCTCATTTTTGAACGTCTCAGATTCAGAGGTTTTGGCAAAGCGAAAGATTTCTTCAAACTGATCTACAAGGACAAGCAGGTTTTCATCCGATGGCATCATCGCCTGGCGGACGGCATCAATAAGCCCCAGACTGCCTCGCCGTAGCATGGCCTCGGTAATGGAAATCTGCTCTCTGGCATTTTCGTTCTCTTCGGAGCCAAAAACAGCGGGCTCGTTCAGCTTGCTGGCCAATTCGCCAATCGGATTATTGCCAGGACGCATAAGCGCAATCCGCCAATTGGCCCCTGCACTCGGCATCATTCCGCCATACAGTTCCGGCAATAAACCAGCGCGGGCAAGCGACGATTTACCACTGCCAGACGTCCCAACAACAGCAACAAATCGCGTGATACTTAGCTTGCGCAGGACTTGCTCACATTGCCCATCACGTCCGAAAAATAAATGGCTTTCGTCAAATTCAAACGGACGCAAACCGGGAAAGGGATTCGTCCCAATTTGGGTAAGCGGTTCAGCCGTCACGCGTTTGCTCCTTTTGCCTGGAGAATCTGGTTGACGAAAGGAGCGAGGGCAGTTGGAGTGAAGTCGCCAAAATTTGTGATCGTCATTGCTTCGTGGGTTTTGAAGCGCAGTTTCTGATCTGTTTGCGGGGAGGCAACGTAGACGGCCTTAGCAAGCATCGGCTTGGCACGGCCATAGCCTGCCAGCTTTTGCAATTCGCGCAACTTCATCCGCAACCACATTTCATTCGCGCTGCCGTAGTGAATCAACACAGCATCGCAATCCAGCAACATTTCTTTGTGATATTGTGAAATCAGGGCTTCGTCGCTGCCTGTCGGCGGTGGAAGAGGTTCCAATCCCAGGTCATATAACCCGTCTTGCACCGATTGCAACGACGCCAAATCAGCTTTATCGCAAATCAAATACACTGACGCGCTGGCACTGTTGCCATTTGTAGTGATGAGAGGTTTCGGTTTGACAGCGAGCTTATCGTGGATGCGCGTTTTCAGGTCTTCGAGACTAATCTGCAACAGTTCGGTGTTCTTCGGTCGGTGCATGCCGTTTTGCAATTCTTCGATAAACGCTTGCTGGCGGGGATCAGCAGGTTGCAATACTTCAGGCATCCATAGCAAGCGGATCAACTTTGAAGCGTCAGGCCGCGCGCCCGACAAATCATATTGCAAACGGACGATGGAGCGCTCAGCCTCCATTTCGGGCACGATCCCGTAATGTTCTCCGATTAGGTGAACGGCTAAAAGACTACGATCAAGACAATCATTGATCGTTTCGTTCAAGGCAGGAACCTGCAACGGTAAATCTTTATCAGGTAAAACCAAATGCCCGCGTTGTTGCAGTTCACGGCGAAGCTCATCGCGTTTTCCATTCAGGTCTGAGGTTGTTTCAGCCAGATAGACAGTTTGGCTTGCGCTTGCCGATGACGACGGGCTGATCGCAGAAAGGTTTTCGATGAAAATCTTAATGTCCCAGGCCAGGTCTTCGAGCTTCGCCCAGTATCGAATGTCCCGATCAGGTTTTACATCGGGACTGAATTCCATAGCCCGATCACGCGTCGGGTCATACGCATAAAACTCATATCCCAGCGAGTCTTTCACTTCCTGTGGATGTCGTTGGCGCGGCAGGTACGTCTTAATGACTTTGAAGATTCGTGATTTATTCCTGAGTCGAATGCCGCCATTTTTCTCTGCATATCGGCAAAACTCGCTCAACTCACGCGGGCACCATTCTGAAGTCAGATAGCTGGGCGTCAGGATCGGAATCAAAATTGCAGCTTCTGAAAGTCGGCTAAAGATTTCACTTGAAAAATCGTCGTTGCCCCCCAATTTCGGGTCACGCCAAATCGGTACGTCTCGCCCCAATAATTGTCGAAGCCGGATACGGAGCCGCTCATGAAACAAATCTACCCATCCCTCTAAGCCTTCGGCCAGAGGGGCATTATCAGCGTGGGCATAGCTGATAAAGATTTCATGCGCCATCTTCACCTCAAGTGCAATTCTGAAACAGACCCCAAAACCAGATTGTCCAGATAAAAGGCCGTGGTCAACAATCAGAAACGGCTGGCATCATCAAAGTCTTATTGTCGGAAAACGATTAGGACGAAAAGCGATAACGATAAAACGGTGCGGATCATAACGAACTCAGGGGAGGTCAGCAACCCATTTTCCGGCGGAATCACTTTTCATTTTGCTTTTGTCCCAAGGCTAAAAAAATCACGCCCAATCCAATCCAAACGAACATTCGTGCTTTACGAATAATCGCGATTGCGATGCCTGCGCCTGTGCCTAAGCCCAGGATGCTTGTCAACAATCCGGTCCCGGCTTCATCTACGCCAATCATCGCGGGGACGAAGGCAAAGACGATGTTCATAACGCGATTGACGGCTTCGAGAATAAAGGCATTGATGAAGGTGGCAGAAAAGCCTATCAAGTAGAGTGTTGCATAAATTTCCAGGACTCCTGCGAGGTGAAAGAGGAAATCACAACAGGCGACAACCAGGAAATCGGCACGTCGTCTCTCATAAAAATCGAAGATGTAGTTTTCCAATTCGTGTACGCGCGGGAGCACTGTTGAGAGCTGCGGGAGAAACCCAACCAAAGACGACATCAGCGTTGAAAAGATTTTCCAACGTCGCGTGAGGCTGAAAAGTAAGGTCAGCAATGACACGCTCACAATCAGCAAAGCCAGCAGGCTTGCCGTCCGAATGTTGTCGGCCACAGCAAACAGAACCAACAATGTCAGCGTTCCAGCCAGCACTAACAAGCCGCTGGAAATTGCGTAGGTCAGATTTTCAACTGCCAGCGAAGAGGCCAGATTCGACAGACGGATTTTGCCTTTCAATTGCGCAATTTTGACGGGTTCACCAATCACGGGCCCGGCTGCGGTCAAATCCGCCAGAGCATCGCCCGCTAACCGGGCGCGCAATACCGCCCACAAACCAACGCGGCGATCATCGTCGCTCATACAACGCAACCAGGCATAGCTGCGGGCCAGTTGCCGAGTGCCGGAGATGGCAAGGATCAGCAGAAAGCCTGCGCCCATCGCTTGCACGCGAGCCAGAATTTCTGCGGTTCCGGTTTGTTTGAGAAGGTGAACGAAAAGCGCGATCCCAATGAGAAGGGAAACAACGCTAAGCAGGCGGGATTTCATGGAAAATCAAAAGGCAAAAGGCAAAAGGCTGCCTTCTGATTGAACTATTCGTAGCTTAACGCATCAATCGGGTCCTGGCGCGCAGCACGCAACGCGGGATAAAGAGCGCCGATCAGACCGCTTAGCAATCCTGCCAGGACGGCAGCGGCAATGTACTTTGGTTCCATTTCAATTTTGAGGCCTTTGCTGGTCAGCAGCCAGCGCGCAAGAAATGAAACGCTTAAGCCCACAACAACGCCCAGACCGCTGATAAATAAAGCTTCCTTTTCAAATACCCAGGCAATTGCAGATTTTGAAGCACCAAGTGCCTTCATAATCCCAATTTGCCGCGTGCGTTCAGTGACGCTGGTATACATCGTCAGCAAGATTACCAGGATGCTGATGAAGGCAGATAACCCGGCGACTAAATTCAGGAAGATATTGAAGCCGGAAAAGCCGTTCGCAAACAACTCCGGCAAATCGCGCGTAAACAGGATGCGAAACTTGTCGGGAAACTGCGCGTCAATGCGTCTGGCAACGGCTTCCTGTTCATCCGTGTTGTTGCATTTCACCAGAATCATCGAACATTTACCCTGCGCATTCAGCCCTTCCTGCATCGTTGCCAGCGGGATTTTGATGCGGGCACCAGCTTCGGGCGAATACACACCGACGATCTTGAATTTGCGATCCATGCTTTCGATGTAATCCCCAATTTTGCGATTCTTCTTTGCGCCTTCGACTTCATCCACAATGGCGAAATCACCTGTAGGGGGTAACGCTTCGCCCTTCACAATATGGATTTTTCCAACGTTGACATAGCTGGCGAAATCAATGCCATCCACTTGACGAATTCCCAGCCCGGCCTCGCCTTTCAACTCCAGATTTTGCGTAATTCCAGTTGCGGCGGCGACCCCTTCGACTTTTCTGATTTCATCCACCAGTGAGATGGGCAACGTAGCCGATTGTGACGTAGGCGAGATTCCGCTTTGTCCTTGTTCGCCCATCATCAATTCTGCGCCAATGTTGGCATCGCGCTCGCCACGATCACGCAACATCCCGCGCACTAAACCAACGGTGAGAACCACAAGAATTACGCCCACCGCAACGCCAATCACGCTGGCTGCGGTGCGTCCGGGATGGTGCGTTAAGTTAGAAACAACAAGATTGTTCATATGATAAGTGAGCAGTGAACAGGAGACAGTTAACAGAAAGACAAACTTTTACGCTCAACAACTGTTCTCTCTTAACTGTTCTCTGTTCACTATTAACTGTTTTCTGTTCACTATTAACTACGGCTTCTTTCCCCAATTAATCGCCATAATGCCGCCCATAAATTCGTGATAGCCGCAATCTACAAAGCCTGCGTCCTCCAACATCTTTTGCACGCCGCGCTGACCGGGATAGCGTTTCAGCGTTTCAGGAATGTAGCGATAAGTGTCAGCATCGCCGTGCAACAGGATGCCCGTCAAAGACCCGACAACGGTTAGATATTGCAGATACGCCCAGCCGTACAATTTGTTATCAGGATGTCCGAAATCAAGCGAATAGACTTTGCCGCCCGGCTTGAGCACGCGCTTGATTTCCTGAATTGCGCCTTTCAGATTCGGCACATTGCGCAGCGCATATCCGCCCGTCACGGCATCAAAAGTATTGTCGGGATATGGCATGTGCATAATGTCGGCGCGGTTGTAGCTGACGTTTTGAATGTTCAGCGATTGCCGTTTGGCCTCAGCAATCTTCAGCATGCCGTGTGTGATGTCCAGGCCAATCGCCTGGCCGGAGGGCAAGACTGCGCCTTCGGCAAACGTGATGTCACCTGTGCCACAAGCCAAGTCCAAAACCTTTTCATCGCCGCGCAGGTTCATCATTTGAATTAGCTTGCGCTTCCATCCCTGATCCATCCCATAGGACAAAAACACGGTGATGAAATCGTAGCGATGGTAAATCTTATCGAAGATGTAGGCGGTATAGTGCTTCTTCTTTTCTTCGGTAGCCAGGTTTTCAATTAAGTTGGGTTTTGCGGGGGCAGCCATAGTTTTTTTAGCTCAGCATCTTTTCGATTGCTTGTGGTACAGCGTTGAGGGTTTCCTCCAGTTTATCCAACTCGACGCCGCCCTCGGCCAAGTCGGGCTTGCCGCCGCCGCGTGCGCCGGGCAGTTCGCGGATAATCTTGCCAGCCTGCACGCGTGCTGTCGCATCGTCTGACACCATCACGAGCAACGAAGCTTTGCCTTCGACAACATCGCCGATGACAACAACACCGGGCGCGATTTTGCGCGTCAGCGAATCGGCCAATTGACGGCGACCTTCTTTGCCGAGGTCTTCAACTTTGCGCACAAGAACTTTCAGTCCGCCGACTTCGGCAATCTTGTCCTCGCTGCCGCCGCCACCGTGGGCAAGTTTCAGTTTCAGGCGTTCAATTTCTTTTTGCTGCTGACGAATTTGTTCCTGCAACTTCTCGACAGTTTCGGGCAAATGCTTCGGTAGAGCATTCAATCGTGAAGCCGTTGCCGCGAGCAGTTTTTCCGTTTCCTGAAAACGATCAAACGCACCGCGCCCTGTGACAGCGCGGATGCGGCGCGTGCCGGAAGCAATCGCTTCGTCGCTCGTAATCTTGAACGAACCGATGTCGCCTGTTGCGCGGACGTGCGTGCCGCCGCAGAGTTCTTTTGAGAAAATGCCTTCGGCTCCGTTGACCGTCAGCACACGAACCTTCTCGCCGTACTTTTCGCCGAACAACGCCATCGCGCCAGAACGCATCGCGTCTTCAATCGCCAACACATCGGTTTGCACCGTTTCATTGCGCAGGATGTGCAGGTTGACGAGGTTTTCGATCTCTTCGATCTCGCTCGCGGTCAGCGGTTGATAATGCGCGAAGTCGAAGCGCAGATAATCTGGCGCAACAATCGAACCCGCCTGCTTAACGTGCGTTCCCAGTACTTCACGCAACGCCGCGTGCATCAAATGCGTCGCCGTGTGATTGCGCCGCGTCGCATCGCGCTTCTCGACATCAACCGAAGCCGTAATCGAATCGCCAACGTTGAGACTTCCCTTTTCAATTTTGACTTTGTGAACGCGCACGTCCTGCACGGGCGTGACGGTGTCGGTGACGGTGGCCGTCACGCTATCAGAACTGAGCGAGCCGACATCGCCGACCTGTCCGCCGCTTTCGGCATAGAACGGCGTTTGATCCAACACGGCTTCGCCTTCATCGCCTGAATTCAAGGTGTTGACGCTGTCGTCGCCTTTGATGAGCGCAATGACTTTTGCGCCTTCGACGCGCGTGGTTTCGTAGCCTTTGAATTCGGTCGGAGCCTTTCCTTGCAACGTCGCGTAAATCGGTTTCGTCTTCTTCGCTTCACCGCCGTGTTTTTCGACGTTGCTTTGTTGCAGCACTTGCAGCGCGTCTTCGATTTGCGCGCGATATTCGCCTTCGCCCAACGCTTCAATGTCTTTGTAGCCGCGCTGCGACAACACGACGTACATCAAGTCAATCGGCGTTCCATACGTGTCATACAACCGCGCTTGTTCGATGATCGGAATTTCGGTGCTGCCCTGTTGTTGATGTGTCGCCACCAATTCATCCAGCTTCTTCAATCCCACCGTCAACGTTGTGCCGAAGCGTTGTTCTTCCAGTCGCACCATCTTTTCGATGTAACCGCGTTGCGCGTCCAATTCGGGATACGCTTCTTTCATGAAATCCACGACGAACTCGCAGACCTTAAAGAAGAACTCATCTTTAAATCCCAGGTTTTCGCGTCCGTTGTAAATCGCGCGGCGCATGATTTTGCGCAGCACGTAATTGCGGCCTTCGTTGCCGGGTAAAATGCCGTCCGCAATTGAAAACGCTGTCGCCCGCGCGTGATCCGCAATGACACGCATCGCAAAGCCTTCCGGCGATTCATAGCTGTAATCTTTGCCGCAAAGTTGCGCCGTGAAATCAATGATCGGCTTGATCAGATCGGTGTCGTAATTGGAATACACGCCCTGCAACACAGCGGTGACGCGTTCGAGTCCCATGCCGGTGTCTACGGAAGGCGCGGGCAGCGGATCAAGTTTGTATTTGCCGGGTTCCACTTCGCTGCGGTTGTATTGCATGAACACGAGGTTCCAAATCTCCATCGTGTCATCGCCTGTGCCGTTGACGAATTCGGGTTTGTTGAAGTTCGGGTCTTCCGGGTGCTCGCCGCGATAATAGTGGATTTCGGAACACGGCCCGCACGGCCCCGTTTCGCCCATTTGCCAGAAATTGTCTTTGCGACCGAAGCGCAACACCCGTTCACGCGGCGCGCCGACTTTCACCCACAACTCTTCGGCTTCAACGTCTGCACCGACTTCGTCATCACCTTCAAAGACCGAAAACCACAGCCGCTGCGGATCAAGTTTCAATTCGTCTACCAACAGTTCCCACGCGAACTTGATGGCATCTTCCTTAAAGTAATCGCCGAACGAAAAATTGCCGAGCATCTCAAAAAATGTGTGATGCCGTGCGGTCTTGCCGACTTCGTCGAGGTCGTTGTGTTTGCCGCCTGCGCGCACGCATTTCTGCGAAGTCGTGGCGCGTTTGTAATCGCGTTTTTCTGCGCCTAAAAATACATCTTTGAATTGATTCATTCCGGCGTTGGCAAACAACAACGTCGGGTCGTTGGCAGGTAAAAGCGGCGAAGAACTGACGATCCTATGACCGTTGCGCTCGAAGTATTTCAGGAAGATGTTACGAATCTCGTGTCCAGTTAGCATGTTGGTGAAAGCCTTTATTCATCGGGGCAAATGGTTGCATTTACGAAAAAAGTAAGGGTACGGTGCAAGGTGTGCTTTGTCAAACTTTGTGTTTGCGAAACAAACGCGCACGTCGAGAACGAAAAAGTTACTGCTTGATCGGAATTTTGCGATTTTAAGATTCACCATTCCCCACCAATCATTTACCATTCTCGCTGCGCCTGACCGGCAAAAGATTTCTCAATTTACCAATCAACCGGAGAGCAACATGACACTCAGATTTTGGACAAACCTTCTTTTCTTCAGCCTTGTTTTCTTTTTTACGTGGTCTTCCCCTGCCTTGAGCCAGACGCGCACACAGGCAGCAAGCACAGTCAGTTTTGCAGGGATGCCTGCGACTTTCACGCTGCCCTCTGGATGGAAGCTGCTGCAACAGCAGGGCGATTTTGCGGCCCTTGTTCCCAACACCGCAAACCCCGAAGTGCTGGTTGTGGCGCACGCCGGAATGTACCCAAACGTAGAGGCGTTTTACACGCTGGCAGCAAAAACCATTCAGGAAGAATTGAAAATTCAGAATGCTCGCATTTTGCAAGAACCTCGCTCCTACAATGTGAATGGCCAAACCGCCAGCGCTGCGATTATTGCCGCGCAAAATCAGAATGGCGAAGCAGTCAAGCTTGGATTGAATGTCGTCATTTCTGCGAATGGTGTGGGGCTTGGGTTGCTGACACTGGCTTCGGTTCCCACGTTCCAACAGGGTGTGGCAGCGGCAGAAGCAATGCTGCAAACTGCGCGATTTGGCACGATCACAAATGATCGCAAAGCGGCATCCGGGTTGGTCGGTCGCTGGGCCAAGGCGGCTGCCGCCAATGGCGGAAATCGCAATAGCAGCAGCGGCGGCTGGTCATCAGGCTCGAATGTTTATTACACCTTCAATGATGACGGCACCTATATCTATTCCTCTGAATCCTTTGCCTCCGTGGATGTACCAGGCGCGGGCGGTTTAAGCACCAGTAAGGAAGAAGATTCGGGGCGGTATTTTGTTTCCAACGGTAAAATCACACTGGTCGGCAAGAAATACGGCTCCAACACGTTGGTCTATCGTGAGGTAGATGGCAAATATATTCAGATTGGCAACGCCTATTTCGCGCGGCGGTAACTATGATTTCAAGCAAAAGGGATCGGGGAAGAATTATCGCAAAGGCGCAAAGAGGCAAAGGTACAAAGTTTTTATGGCGATTCAGGTTTTTGCCGTTCGACTCGCGACATTGCGGTAAACATCGCCTTCTCTGGTTTTATCCCCAGCACTTTTTTTAGAGGGGCCGTTTATGAAAAATCGGATTTCCAATTTTGCAGAGTTCTGGCCGTTTTATTTGGGCGAGCACCTCAATCCGACAAATCGCCTATTGCATTTCATTGGCTCCAGTCTTGGTTTGGGTTGCTGGATCACATTCTTGCTAACCTTCCATCTCTGGCTGATTCCGCTGGGGTTTGTGCTGGGTTATGGGTTTGCATGGGTCGGACATTTCCTGATTGAAAAAAACAAGCCCGCCAGCTTTCGCTATCCGCTCTGGTCATTTCTGGCCGATTGGCGCATGTGGTTTTGCATTCTCACAGGCAAGATCAATCACGAACTGAAACGCGCCAGCATCAACTAAACATAAAAACGGAAGATGTAGCAGAAGCCCTGAAAAGAATTGTCTCGTTCAGATTGCCGCTTGTAGCAATGTCTTTGGTTTGATTAGAATGCCAATTGGAACCGCCCCCACAAATTCCAGCTCTTTGGCAACAGACAAAGAAGAATAACGAGCAGCACGGCGCGTCGGCGGCAAATATTCCGTCCGCCTGACGATAAGCCGAAAATCCGACAAGTGAAACTAAGCAACAAAAATTTCGCTGCCTCGTTGACCATCAACTAAGGAATTATCTATGAGCAATCAGAACATCAGCTTTTACGAAAACGTCAATCGTTACTTTGATCAAGCCGCTGTTTACACCAATCATCCGGCAGCACTGCTTGAACACGTCAAGCAATGCAACTGCACGTATCGCGTCGAATTCCCCTTACGCTACGACGACGGCAGCATCGAAATCATTTACGGCTGGCGCGTTGAGCATAGCCATCACAAGTTACCGTGCAAGGGTGGCATTCGCTATGCACTCGAAGTTAACGAGGATGAGGTGCAGGCGCTCGCGGCCTTGATGACGTACAAATGTGCTTTGGTAGATGTTCCCTTCGGAGGGGCGAAAGGCGGCGTCAAAATTGATCCCAGGAAATACACGCCCGCCCAGCTTGAACGCATCACACGCCGCTACACGCACGAACTGATCAAGAAAAACTTCATCGGCCCGGCAGTGGACGTTCCCGCCCCCGATTACGGCACAGGCGAAAAGGAAATGGCGTGGATTGCTGACACATATTTGGCCACGCACCCGTCAGAACTCAATGCGCTGGGCTGTGTGACGGGTAAACCCGTAGCGCAGGGCGGCATTCGTGGACGCCGCGAAGCCACCGGACGCGGCCTGTTTTACGCCTTGCGCGAAGCTTGTAATCAAACGGACGACATGAAATCGCGCGGCCTTTCAGTGGGCGTTGCAGGCAAACGTTGCATCATTCAGGGCCTCGGCAATGTGGGATCGAACTTTGCAAGCATTGCTTCAAAAGAAGGCAACATTATCATCACAGGCATTGCCGAATACGAGGGCGGCATCTTCAACGGCGAAGGGCTGGATATTGATGCGGTCATCAAATATCGGCAGGAAAATAAGTCTATTTTGAATTATCCCGGCGCGGTCAGTTTTGCGAATACCGGAGAGGTTCTCGAACAGGAGTGCGATGTCTTAGTCCCGGCGGCACTAGAAAATCAAATCACGGCAGAAAATGCGCCGCGCATCAAAGCCAAAGTCATCCTTGAAGGCGCAAATGGCCCGGTGACGCCCGATGCCGAAGAAATTCTGCTGCAAAAGGGCGTCTTGATGATTCCCGATATGTACGCCAATGCAGGCGGCGTGATCGTTTCGTATTTTGAATGGCTGAAAAACCTGTCGCACGTCCGCTTTGGTCGGTTGTCACAATTGGCCGAAGAGAAATCCGAAAGCAAGTTGCTGCGCGCGATTGAAGAAGCGACGCATTACCAATTTCCAGAAATTGAGCGCAAATACATTGTGCATGGTTCGGACGAATATGACCTGGTGGTTTCCGGCCTGGAAAAAACGATGATTGATGCCTATATGCAAATTCTGGAAATTCGCGCCCAGAAGAAACTGCACAACCTTCGCACCGCTGCGTACGTCAGTTCGATTGATAAGGTCGCTACGACTTACGAACAACTAGGAATTTTCCCGTAGGGTTTCCAGAAAGTTCCTGGCTGCGGCCAGCGCTTTTCCCCGGTGACTGCGGGCGGATTTTTCAGCACGCGAGAGTTCTGCAAACGTCCGTCCCAGTTCCGGGTCGAAAAACACCGGATCATAGCCAAACCCGCCTGTTCCGCACGTTTCCCGCGTAATGAATCCGTTGGCAAAACCCTCAAACACGCGTGTCTGGATCGCGCCATCAATCTGCCCGGTCAGGGCGATGCTGCAAACAAAGCGTGCTGTTCGTTTTTCATCCGGCACATCTTGCAAGGTCGCCAGCAACTTCACGACGCGATCTGCATCCGTCGCATCTTCCCCGGCAAAGCGCGCCGAATAAATGCCGGGCGCACCATCCAACACATCTACTTCCAACCCGGAATCATCCGCCAGTGACAACAACCCGGTGTGAGCAAAATAATATTCGGATTTGAGAATTGCATTCGCCGTAAAAGTTGATCCAGTTTCGTCAACGGGCGGTGGAGCCTCGAATAAATCACCGAGGCCGATCACCTCGTAAGGCAAGCCTTCCAGCAGCGAGCCGATTTCCCGCACCTTTCCGGCGTTCGTTGTGGCGATTAGTAATTTCATCAGGAGTTTTTGCTTTGGTTATCGTTTGGCAATCAACAATGTCGTCTTCGCTGAAATATCGAAATTGCCGTCGTGACATTCGCGATCAATGATTCGTGTCAGCGCCTCATGGACTTGCTGCTCTTCGCTCTCACTCGCCAGAATGCCGAGCCAGTGGCGAAGGAACGCATTTTCGATCAAGGGCGCAGATAAGAATTCTGCTGCATTTTCATACTCGAACCGATTTTGTTGCGTCAGGGTTTCAACGTGCCGGAATCCGACATCGCGAGCCGATTCTTCTAATTGTTCGACCGTCAATCGTTCCTTAATCAGGTCTTCGAGTTGGGCGGTATAGTCCAGCAAATCAGCTTCGTATAAGGCCTCCCAGTAAACAGAATAAAACTCATCAAAACTACCACGCGTTGCTACCTTCAGAACCACCGTTGCGCCTGACCTGGCGACGCGTTTGAGTTCAATCAAAATGTCATTTATTCGCTCTGGCAGTTCAGCAGGCGAGATCAGGGATAAATCGGCCACCACAAAATCAAAGTCATCTGTTGTTACGCCCAGATTTTCGAGCGTCCCTTGGGCAAAACGAACATTTTCCAGCTTTTTGATTTCAATTTTTCCATTGGCCAGGGCCAGACGTTCGTAGCTATCATCAATTCCAACGACCTCTCCCTTGTCACCCAGCCTCGTCGCCAGGTCAATTGCATAGCCTCCCGTGCCACACCCGGCATCCAAAAATTTGCCTTCGGTCGGAATTTTCACTTCAGCATCAACCAATTGATCGAATAGCTCGCGCCAATCAGGCACAAAATACAAGTCATACAAATACGCTAATTCTTTTGCATCTTTATTTGCGGAATAATTTGGCATACAGGAAAGATATTATCGAATGCCGGATGGCAACAACAAGTGGGCAGGAAAACAGTTGACGAATGTGTAGCTCTCATCAACACTCTGCGTTGTGCCGGATGGAGAAATTTCCGATCTGTAATTTGGAGGGAGAAAAACACCTTGTCTGACGACAGAACCTGCCACATTTGCCTGCGGTCTGATGTGGAATTGCTCTACGATTTTGACGAAACATTTGCAGAATTTATCAATGCCAACGTACCGCATTGGCAAGCCAGCGACGGGTTGTGCTATGTCTGCCTGGAATTCTTTCGCAAGGCGCATTCACGTCTTTCAAAAATCAGCAACAAGATTTTCAGCGACGGAGAATACCGCATATTGCCGACACCGCTACGCGTTGGCGCACACGACAAATACACCGGGCGCGGGGTCACAATCGCGTTTCTGGATTCGGGCTTTTACCCGCATCCCGATCTTACCGAACCACACAATCGCATCAAGCATTACGTCAATGTCGCAAATCCTGACGCGCCCGCAGATGAATACTACACGCCGGATGATTCAAGCTGGCACGGCATGATGACTTCTGTTGTGGCGGCAGGCAACGGGCATTTGTCCGGCGGGCTGTATCGCGGCATCGCGTCGAATGCCGAAGTCGTGTTGGTAAAAGTCGGGACCGCAAATCGGATTTACCACGATGACATCACGCGCGGCTTGCAATGGGCGATTGACAATCGCGAACGATTCAACATTCGCATCGTCAATGTTAGCTGCGGCGGTGATTACGAAGCGTCCTATTTGACCGATGAACTTTCCCAAACCGCCGAAGCAGCCGTTCGCGCAGGACTGATCGTCGTTGCCGCCGCAGGCAATTCAGGGCACTCGCCTGAGCATCCCGTGTTGCCCCCGGCCTCCGCTCCCTCCGTCATCACAATTGGCGGAGTGAATGATCGCAACACGCTGGAATTCGACGACAACGAACCCTTTCATTCTTCCTACGGCCCAACGATAGACGGATTGCAAAAACCCGAAATCATTGCCCCCAGCATCTGGGTCGCTGCGCCGATCTTGCCCGGCACTCCGACGGCAGAAGAAGCCGAATTGCTCGCCCGATTGCGTGCCGCCAACGATCACGAACTACGCGATATTCTGCAACAATCGCCTGCTGTCAATGCGGAATTGGACGCCGCACAGAATTTGCCTCCGTATCTGATACGCCAGCTCATCAGTTTGAAAACACACGACACCAACGTCATCATTGCCGGCGGCGGCAAATACAAACATGTTGACGGCACCAGCTTCGCCGCACCGATTGTTTGCTCCGTGATCGCGCAAATGCTGGAAGCCAATCCACACCTTTCTCCACAACGAATCAAACGCCTCCTAATTGATACAGCCATCCGTCTGAAAGATGTCGAGATTGATCGGCAAGGTTGGGGCATGATGATTCCGTCGCGCGCAGTGGAATGTGCCAAGTCAGGCTAAAAGCAGGTTCACCCGCTTGACAGCAGCGAAGCGTGCAAGCTAAGATCGCGCTTCGCTTGGGCCTGTAGCTCAGCTGGGAGAGCG
>JAFDVL010000042.1:173600-195184 GCA_018268995.1 Acidobacteriota bacterium
GTTCGATCCTCCTCAGGTCCACCAAAAGAATCCGTTAGAAAAGCCTGCTTTGAAATTACTCAGAGCAGGCTTTTGATATTTCAGCTCCGTTTCAAGGACTGGCGGACAAAGGGCTATGGCATGAGTATTGGTTGCTAGTTATCGCCAGGTGGTCTAAGTTGGCGTGAAATGAAATCCCAAAAACTAAATCAGACTTCACGAGGATGGACACGTCGCGAAATTATTCGTTGCACGGTGGGATCGCTGGCGGCGACAGCTTTGACGAACCTTCAAGAGCAAGGGCAGTCAAATACGCCTCTCGCCAGTGGACAGGAACTGGTTCACGAATTTCCGTATGGCGCAGTTCGCCTGACGGGCGGGTTGCTCAAACAACAGTTCGACCGCATTCATTCGCATTATCTTTCGTTGTCGAATGACAGGTTGCTCAAGGTTTTTCGCCAGCGAGTTGGATTGCCTGCGCCCGGCCCGGATATGGGTGGGTGGTATGACACGAATGGGTTCGTCCCGGCATTGACCTTTGGCCAATATATTTCGGGACTGGCCCGTATCGGCGCGGCAACGGGCGATCAGGTGTGTCACGACAAGGTGCGCTCGTTGGTCACAGGCTTTGCGGAATTCCTAAAGCGAACGGAGAATCCCTATGCTGGGCCGGGCGCGGAAAAGATGTGGCCGGCTTATGTGATGGATAAATATGTGGTCGGTTTGTTGGATGCGTATCAGCTGAGTGGAATTGAACAAGCTAAGACACTGCTGCCCGAAGTGATCGCCAAATGCCGTCCTTTTATTTCGCCGGTCAGCAAAGATCGCATTGGCAAAAAAGACCCGCCCTACGATGAAACCTACGTGTTGTCTGAAAATCTTTTCGCTGCCGCTGAGGTCACAGGAGACAAAAAATATCACGACCTTGCGGTGCATTATCTTTTAGATCGCGAATGGTTCGATCCGCTGGCAATGGGGCAGGATGTGTTGCCTACCAAACACAGCTACAGTCATACGATTGCCCTGAGTTCAGGCGGGCAAGCCTTTCTGGCAACAGGAAACCCGAAATATATAAGAGCACTGGAAAACGCGTGGCGCTTTATGGAAGCCCAGCGATTTGCTTCGGGCGGTTGGGGGCCGGAAGAACAATTCGTCGAACTCGGCCAAGGTAAGTTATTTGAAAGTCTCTCGAATTCTGCGGCGCATTTTGAGACGCCCTGCGGCAGCTATGCAGATTTGAAACTGGCACGCTACCTGATTCGCTTCACTGGCGACCCACGTTATGCCGATGGACTGGAACGCACCCTGTACAACACAATGCTGGCAACGCGTTTGCCGGACAGTGACGGCGGGTATCCATATTATTCAAACTATGGCGCAAACGCGGTGAAAAAATATTATCACCGCAAATGGCCTTGTTGTTCGGGCACACTGGTGCAGGGCGTTGCAGATTATGTGCTCAATATCTATTTTCACGACGACAACGCGCTGTACGTTAACCTGTTCACCTCTTCGGTAGTGCGTTGGAAAAGACCGAGCGGGACAGTCGAAGTGGAACAGGTGACAAACTATCCCGCCGAAGACACCAGCCGCGTCATTATTCGCTCAGGCGGCAGGTTCACGCTGAAATTGCGCATTCCGGCGTGGACGCGTGGCGCAACGGTTCGAGTCAACGGACGCACGCCTCAACCAGCACAGCCTGGTCAATATGCCGTGATTGAGCGGAACTGGAAGGCTGGCGATACAGTTGAGATTTCTATTCCGCAACCGCTGCGCACCTTGCCAATTGACGACTCGCATCCTGATGTCGTAGCACTGTTGCGTGGCGCAGTGATGTATGTTGGACTGAACCCCTGGGAAGGCTTAGAGCAAGCGCGGATCGCGCTGCCCTCGGCCTTGAAGCCGCTCAAGGGGCAAGCCGAGCGCTACGTGATGAATGTAAACGGCAAGGAATTAGTGTTTGTGCCGTACTTCGAGGTTCAGATGGAAAGCTACAACACTTATTTCAGAAGAAGCTGAAGAAGCCTCACAGCGTTTTGGAAAAGACTTTCTGGCGTTCGGATTTCTGTTGCAAATACGCATCAAAAACCATCGCTACATTGCGAATGAAGATACGCCCAAGCACAGCGACTTCGATCCGATCTGCGCTGAGCCGCACCAATTGATCACGTTCCAGTTCCTGAAGCCGCGTTAATTCTGCCGCGAAATGTTCATCAAAGTTAATGTCAAACGCTTGTTCGATTTCGGCTTTGATGACTACGCAATGACAGAGCAAACGATTGATAACTGCGCGGCGTAATTTGTCTTCCGCCGTCACCTGCATTCCGCGCATCGTCGCCCAACGCCCTTCATTCAGCGCGGCGTAATAACTCGGCAAATCACGGTAATTTTGCGCATATACATCTTCCAATCCGCTGATCGAACTCACGCCCATGCCCAACAAATCGCATCCGGCCTTGGTCGTATAGCCCTGAAAATTGCGATGCAACGTGCGTTCATCCTGCGCGCGACATAATTCATCATCCGGCTTCGCAAAGTGATCCATGCCGATGTAGCGATAGCCCGCATCCGTCAATTTCTCAATCGCGTGATGAAAGATGCGAAACTTCTCCAGCCCATGCGGCAGATGTTTGGCAAAGCTTCCCTGCTGTTTTTTTAGCCATGGCACGTGCGCGTAGCTGAACACGGCAATGCGGTCAGGATTCATTGCAATGATTTTGTCTACAGTTTCGCTGAAGCTATGAAGCGTTTGATGCGGTAGGCCGTAAATCAAATCTACGTTGATGCTCTCAAAACCAAGCTCGCGACAGTAATCAAACAAGGCTTTGGTCGTCTCGTAAGGCTGCACGCGATTGATTGTTTTTTGCACCAGCGGATTGAAATCCTGAATGCCCATGCTGATGCGATTAAATCCAAGCTCAGCCAACGTGCGGCAATGCTCTTCGGTCGTCGCACGCGGATCAACTTCAATGCCGATTTCGGCGTCCGGCGCAAGCGTGAAATGTTCGCGAATACAAGCGAACAAATCGCGGATTTCTTCCGGCGTCAAATAGGTCGGTGTGCCACCGCCCCAGTGCAATTGCTTGACCAAGCGCGACGAATCCACTTTCGCGCTGACCAACGCAATTTCCTTCTTGAGATGTTCAAGGTACGGAACTGTCACTTCCCGTTTTTTGGTGATGACCGTGTTGCAGCCGCAAAACAGACAGAGCGACTGGCAGAAGGGCAAATGAAAATACAACGAGAGCGGCGCGCCGTTGGCATTCGCTGCCTCAATCGCCTGAACAAATTCAGTTTGCCCAAAGTTATCATTCCACTCCGGCGCAGTTGGGTAGCTGGTATAGCGTGGCCCCGGCTGATTGTATTTTTCGATGAGCGCAGGTGAGATTTCCGCCTGTTCGCCGTGAATATTGATCGTCAAGGAATCGTGCAGAGTATCCATGCCCTGTGATACTGCAATGGTTATGCCTGCCTCAAGTTGCCTTTTATTCGATCTATTTTCAGCCAAACTGCGGAAAGCTTCCCACCGACTGCGGATATTCACGCACCTTAAAAGACGCGAAGCGCCTGGGAGCGCAGGCGTCCCGCCTGCTGAGAGCGCATCAGAATGCGCTCGGTTTCTGAGCAGCGAATCCTTTATCTGAAAGAGATAACCTGCTGGGAAGTTGTCTTCGCTTCGCTGCAACAACAGCAGGCGGGACGCCTGCGCTCCCAGGCGCTTCGCGTCCAACGCAGATCGTACTTAAAATGGGAAAATGCCGAACAACACGCTGGCAATCGTCATCACCAAGGACGCGGCAAACAAAAATGGAACGGTAAATTTCTGATGTTCACCGAGTTCAATGTCGGCCAATCCAACAATTAAAAATGTGGCAGGCGTCAGCGGGCTGACAGGAAATCCCGTTGTCATTTGCCCCAGCAGTGCCCCTTGTGCAACCTGCACGGGGGCAACGCCCAGCGTTTTGGCGACTTCAGCGACAACGGGCAAGACACCGAAATAGAAAGAATCAGGATCAAACAGTAAGCTCAGCGGCATGGAAAGCAAACCAAGCACAAAGGGAATGTGCTGCGCCTGCCCAGCAGGAATGTGACCAACGGCGGCTTGCGCCATCGCGGTCAGCATGCCGGATTCTTTCATAATGCCAGTGAAGGCTCCGGCGGCGAGTAACACGCCGGCCATCATCAAAGCCGCTTTGGCATGCGCGTCCACGCGTTCGCGCTGGGATTTTGCATCGCGGTAATTCAGCAACAATGCCATCATCGTGCCGAGCATAAACACGACGACGGGTTCAACTTTGCCGCTGACCATCGCACCCATCAGCAACAGCGTCAGCAACAGATTCGGCCAGAAATTATGCGGGCGGCGGAGTTTCTTTTCGGCCTCGGATAAATGACGCTCGAACTGTGATTCCGTGCTGTCGCTTCCCGTCAAACCAAGCCGCTCCTCTTCCCTCTTGCCCAACCAGTACGACGCAGCGAAAACAAAAACCAACCCCACCAGTTGCACACGCAGCAGCGGATTAAAAATCTCCGTCACTGGAATATGCAACGCAGCCGAAGCCCGCACCATCGGGCCTGTCCACGGCAGAAAGTTCACGCCCGCCGCCATTGACGCCGCACATGCCAGCACGCGTTTGTCCATCTGCAACCGTTCGTACAACGGCAGCAACGCCGGAATCGTAATCAAAAACGTGACGGCACCCGATCCATCCAGATGAATCAACAACGCCAGCAACGCGGTTCCCATCACGATGCGCGTCGGGCGGTGACCAACCGCGCGCAAGATGCGATCAATGATCGGATCAAGCATTCCGGCATCGGAAACAATGCCGAAATACAGAATCGCAAAGATGAACATTCCGGCAACAGGCGCGATGTTTTGAATGCCTTTGATGACAAACGCGCCTGTTTTCAAGCCAAAGCCACCCACCAATGCAGCCAGCACAGGCACCGCAATCAACGCGACCAGCGGAGACATCTTTTTGCTGATGATCGCGGCCAGCAAAACAACGATAGTGAGCAATCCTAACGCGGCGAGCATCCGGCTCCTTCTTCGGGTAGTGCGCGCACAAACTGAAGTAGTTCAGTAGGCACAGGAATTTCCAAACGCAACAATAAAAACGATAGCGTTTTGCCGTGCGAATCCAGATTCAGGGCATCGTTGACGCCGCCATCCAACACGTCTTCCAGCACAAAATTCATCGCGCCCAATTTCGGCAACATATAGCGCCTGACAGATGTTGGCGTGCGATGTCGAAACAATTCGTGGACGCGTTCTTCGGTCACGTTGGCCACCAGCAACGGGAATATCTCAGGTGCGTAGGCAATCAAGCTGATGTTCGCCGTGCTGCCTTTGTCACCCGTGCGGCTGTGGGCGAGTTGATGCAAGGGAATGTATGTCTCTTCATTGATCATAAGTAACGGCAGAAGCCCGACTGTGAAGGAGGGCGTCAGGGGATGCACTTCACAGTCGGGCTTCCGCCTTATTCCAAAAATGCAAACGTTGATGGAACCAATTCACGCGGCACAAAGCAGGAAACAGAATTCAGCCGTTGCGTAATTGAAGTCCGCACGCCGCCGCCACCTGCCGGACCACAGGTGTACAACGCCATCACCTCGCGCATCAACTGTTCGACTGGCGTGCGATCCGGGTGAACACCTGCGACGCGCAATCGTACATCGCGCGAATCCGTTGGAGCGCAATTACCGAAGGCATTCCCGCGATCATCGCCAAACACACTCAGCACGCCGATCAAATCAAACCGTAGCTGCAACGCGTCATCCATTCGCTCGCGAATTATTTCCGCTGCCAATCGGGCACGCGCTTCAGCATTCGGCCCGGCATAGGAAATTTCGCCTTCGCCCAACCAGCCGCCGGCAAAACAGATTGTCGCTTTTAATGTCGCGGGACGTGGATGACCGCGCACACCGACGACAGCAATGCGATTTTCACCAAGTTCTGAAATTTCGGCTTCAGAAATATCTGCGATGACATCGGGGGTCAGGTACGCCGATGGATCGTGCAATTCATACAACAATTGCTCTTTGACTGTGCGCGCATCCACGATGCCGCCCGTTGCATCGGCTTTGGTAATCACGAACGAGCCGTCTGCCGCAATTTCAGCAATCGGGAATCCGACGTGTGCGACATCCGGCACGTCCTTTAAACCGGGATCAGCAAAATATCCGCCCGTGACTTGCGCGCCGCATTCAAGCAGATGGCCAGCCATCGTGGCGCGTCCAAGCTTGTCCCAATCTGTTTCGCTCCAATTGAAATGCGCCATCGCTGGGCCAACCGTGAGCGATGGATCGGCCACGCGTCCCGTGACAACAACCTGCGCGCCAGCACGTAACGCATCGGCAATTGCAGCCGCGCCCAGATAGACATTCGCGCTGACGATTTCGCGTTCGGCAGCTGCGGGCCTCAGATAGCCGCGCAACAAATCGCGTCCCCGTTCGTCGGACAAATCATCGCCTTCGACGATAGCGATACGCGCGTTCGTGATGCCTTGGTCATTGGCGATGCGACGAATGAGTTGCGCGGCGGCGAGCGGATTTGCTGCGCCGAAATTGCTGACAATCGGAATGCCGTGTTCCAGACATTTGCGCAACACAGGCCGCACCATCAGTTCCAGCAACGGGGCAAAACCCCCGCCAGGATTTTTGCGGCGATCAAGCTGCGCTAAGGCCAGCGTCCGTTCGGCCAGCATTTCATAAATCAACACGCCGGGGCCACCACGCGAAATCATCGTTTCGACAATCGGCAAGGCGGCATCCGTTCGATCTCCGCCAAACCCGGCAGCACAGCCAATGGATAAAATGTCACTCATCATCAACTCACTATTGATTCAGGACAGCAGCAAAATCGTCCAGCTGCTTGCGGCAATATTGATTCATAGCAAGCACGTCAGCACCGATGTTGATGAACTGATAACCAAGCGCGATCAATTCTGCGGCGGTGGCGGGCGAACCAACAGTTGCTGCAAATTTGCCGTGTTTTTTACACGCCTCGGCAACGGCTTTGCGTGCGGCAGCGACTTCAGGGTGATTCATCTGGCCGGGGACGCCTATCGCGTGGCTGAAATCCGCCGGGCCAAACAGCAGCATGTCATAGCCGGGTAAGGCCGCAATTTCATCCAGATCAGATAGCGGTTCAGGGTCTTCGATTTGCAATATCACCATTCGTTGTTCATTGGACTGTTGCAAGTAATCCGCCAGCGCAACATTGGCATATGCCCCGTCGGCGTTGCCGCCATCAATGGGACGCCGCCCCAGGGGATGAAAGCGCGTGCGCCAGATTACCTCTTTGGCATCGGCCAGGCTCATCACGTGGGGCACGATGATTCCGGTCGCATCCAATTCAAGCGGACGAATCAAATCGCTGTAGCTGCCGCGCTCAACGCGGACTACGATGTCTACATTTTGCGTTTTCGCCGCCAGGATTTGCTTCTCGACAGCAGACCAGTCGTTCGCCGTGTGTTCCAGGCACGTCCACAAACAATCAAAGCCGAATAACGCCGCCAGTTCAGCAGCACGCGCATCGGCAAAATTGAGCTTGAAACAATTGACGATTTCGCCCGCACGTAATTTGCGGAGCACGTTGCTGGGACGCAGGTTAAATCTGGGATGAGTTGAATTGCTCATGGTTTCTTCACAGGAATTTCGGATTACTTATGCGATCAGACAAGAAGCAGCGAATGGCTTGTAACACAGCAAATCTGCGCTTGGCAATGGGCAGGTTACGGGACGCGGGTGCAATTCTTTTTCTTAAAACCTATAGTATGATTCCGTCTGATTCCCAAATCTTGAAGGACGAACAAAACGAATCCCCCCTAAAATAAAATATGGCGAGTCGTAAATCACAACCGCAGGACAATTTTCTTTTCGACGATTTATCGCAGGAACTTGCACATACCGAACAGGTCGAAGTGCCGGAGCAGGATTCGCTCGATAAAATTCGTGAGGATTTAGCGCATTCTCATACCTGTGGCCTATGCAAACCGGGGATGCCAATTGTGTTTGGCGTGGGACCAGCTCCGGCTGAATTGATGCTGATTGGCGAAGGCCCAGGCATTGATGACATTGAATCGCAGCAACCATTTTTCGGCCAGGCAGGTGTGCTATTGAATCGGATGTTGGCGGCGATCAATCAGGCACGGGCGAGTTCGTACATTTGCAATGTCATCAAATGCATTCCGCCGGGGGAGCGCAATTTTGCGGTGGAAGAAATCGAAGACTGTCGCCCCATCTTGCTGCGACAAATTCTGGTCGTGCAGCCCAAAGTCATTGTCGCGTTTGGGGCGCTGGCTGCCCAGACGTTGCTGCGATCAAAGAAAACAATTTCTGAACTACGCGGGCAGCAGTTCAAATATAAACTTAACGATCTTGAGGCCACGCTGATCCCCACCTTCAACCCGGCATACTTGCTGCGCGTGGCAGAAAAGAAACGCGAGGCGTGGGAAGATTTGAAGCTGGTTAGAGAACAGCTCGCACAGGCCCCTTGATTCCAGCCTGATCGAATGCGATTTTGATGCGCCGCCGTAATTCCCGGCTGATTTCGCCTTGTTTGGCCGGAATGGTTTTGAAAACCAGACGCAAAGTCAGATTGTCATTGATGATTTTGTCCAGGCCCTGCATTTGTGGGTCTTCCAGAATTTCAGCGGGTCGTTCAGATTTTAATGCTGTCGCTACCTCGCTCATCAACTTCATTGCAGCGTCAATGTCATTGGTGTAATCCACCTCAAAATCCAGCACCACCCGCAGCCAGTCTTTAGACAAATTAGCCACCGTCGAGATGTTGCCATTTGGGAACATCGTCAATGCACCATCGCCGCCGCGCACACGAGTCGAACGCAGGGTGAGTGATTCGACCGTCCCGGAAACATCACCAATTTTGATCGTATCTCCCACGCTGTATTGTTCCTCAAACAGAATCATCAATCCGGCAAACAAATCTTTGATCAGGCTCTGCGCGCCAAAGCCAACGGCCAGTCCGACAATTCCGGCGCTGGCCAGGATCGGCGTGATATTCAACCCGCCCTGTTGCAAAGCAACCATCAGCCCAATGAAAAAGATAACGGCCTGTGCGACACCGCGAAAAATGGCCGAAAGTGTTTGCGAACGTCGTTGTACATATTCATCCTGTTTGATGGCAAAGCGAGTTTCGTAAACGCTGAAAGCCGTCTTAATCAACGCCGCCGCAAACCGCATCAAAAAAATTGTAATGACCAGAACAATGGCCACGCTCAAGCCTTGCCCCAACAGCCAATGCCCAGAACGTACCAGCAGTTGCTGAAAAGAATCTCGCGCCTTGAGCAAATCATCCTGCAACGTCGGAATCAGGTTCAGCGCAAACGCAATGAAAAGCATCCACAGCATCGTGCGCAAGCCTTTGGCAATCCATTCCGCATACAGCTTTTGCAAAGAGGTTTCCGGCTGAATGACAGATTCTTCAGTTGTCGTGGTGATTACATCCAGTTTGCGAATCGCCTTGTCACGCACTTTTCCAATCAGCCAATGTAACGCTAAAGTAATACTCAGCCCGACAACCATCATCAACGCTGGAAAAATTGGAGAATAAGAAAACATAATTGTAACTGCGCTGGATTCCTTGAATCCTTAATTAGCAACGATCATTCGCAAATCCTTCACCGTCCGATTGCGAAAGAAGTCTTCGACAACAGCCCGCAAAATGTATTCGCCATTTGCGAACCGGGTCGAATCCAACCAATCTTCGCGTGCAGCTCCATCGCGCACCCAATTCGTTGCAATGTAATCAAAAATCGTGCGCCCAGTATAGCCTGATTGACTTGGCTCCGCATACGCTAGGCGCACTGCCTGCCAATCTTCCGGCAAGCGATTAAAGACAATATTGAAGCGGGGTTCTTTAAAATCCGGCAAGGGGATTCCATCTTTGCCGAGCACCTGATAACCCACCTGATACACGCCCAAACGACGATACCCAGCATTGCCATCCGCCTGATCGTAGGCGCGTACGATGAATTGTATTTTGCCGCTGACCTGTATCGGTTTGCCGGGTTCGGCTTTCAAGTCGCCTTGTTCATTTCTCACGCGCACAGCTTCGACAATTGGAGCAATGGTGTCCACCAAACCGGGCAGCTCCAGCGCTGCCAACGCATTCACTTCTGCCGCACTTGGCCCTGCGATCAAATGCACGTGGTTGAAAGCATTGAGCGTGCCAACAACATCGCCGACATTGATGCGCGTACCACGCGGAACGCGCACGCCGATGACTTTTCCCTTGTCATCGCGCTGGAAAATCGCTTCCTTGATGCCAAGCGGCTGATCGTTTTGATCGCGTCCGATGCGAACGTGAATGTAGCCAATCAAGGGCAGGCGCAATCGTTCACGCAAATTGCCGACACCTTCAACTGCTAGCGGCAACGTCACGCGTTCGCTGAATTGAGCGCGGACTTGTTCGCCATACGCACCTGGAATATCAAAGCCGTTGTGAAACCACGCGTCTTTCTCTGGCGCGATTTCGCCACGTACTTCGCCAAGCGTTCCTGCGATTTCGCGCTTCGCATCTGGCGGATCGAATGGCCAGCGCGGCGGCACGGCTTTACGGATTTCTTCGGCTTTGATTGTCGCGATGGCGGGATCGGATTTGGCTCCAAGGTTAGCGTTGGACGGTACGATGGCACGCACTAAACCATTGCCGCTGTCAGCAACAACCAGCGTGTTTTTACCAACAAGGGTCAGGGCTGTCGGGCGATTGAAGCGCGCTTCGGTCAAGTCGCCATCGGTTAATCCTGCTCCCTGCACTTTCGCGACGGCGTACAGCACTAAATCATCGTATAAAATCTGAGTCGGCCCGCGTTTTGCTTTTTGTTGCCCAATTTTCACAAAGAAAATATTGCCATTGGCATCCAGAAAATACAGTTCTGATGCTCCGTAAGTCAGAATCGCTTGCGGGTTTATCGAGGTAACGCCCGTCGAATCACTTAGCTCCTGCCGAAATTGTTGCGTTTGCACCGTCCCATCAGCGCGAACCAATCGAATTGTATTGTTCCCCGTGTCCGCCACCAGTAACTCAGCGTCACCCCACACGGCTAAGCTACAAGGCGAGTCGAATTGTGCATTTTTCCCTTGCCCGTCCAGATTCCCCTTTGTGCTGCCTGCGATTGTTTTTACGGTGCCATCTTTTTCGATTGCCCTGATGCGGTCATTGTAAGTATCCGCCACATAAATCAGTCCTTGCTTATCCACGGCAACACCGATTGGGGCATTGAATTTTGCCTCTGTGCCTTTGCCATCTGCATCGCCGCTGACGTTTGGCGTGCCTGCAATCACGCTGACCTGACCTGATTTCGGATCAACTTTGACAATTGTGTGTGCGCCCGTATTCGCGATGATCAGATTGCCATCCGGCGCAACAGCCAAATGCGAAGGCATGTCGAGTTGATTGGTAATCAATTCAACTTTGCCTTTCAGCATGACGCGGTACAGGCTACCGCCCAAGCCATCGGTCACATAAATGTCATCGCCATCGGCTGCGATACCAAAGGGATCAGAAATAGTTTGTTGCGCACCGATTTTTGCGCCAGTTCCGGCCAGTGTGACGACTTTACCAAAAGGCTTGGGCGGGGAAAATTTTTCCCAGAGCCACCATCCCAGGGCGGCGATTGCAAGCAGGCATACAACGGCAATCAATAACTTGCGCATCTGAGCGCGGGACGAAACGTTTTGCATAGCGGAGAAAATAGACTGCTAGAAGAAGATTCACAAGATTCCTATTTTTGCTTTATGCTGTTTCCGGCCAGATTATTGGCACAACGTAAAATCTGAGAGACGCAAAAACAATGTTTGATTCCAAAGCTGAACCAAAACCCGCAACTCCCTTACCACCACCCGCACCTTCGACGGCACCGCCACCACCGCAATCGCAGGGACTAAAGTTTTATCTGCAAGGGGGGCTATTAGTTTTCAAGAAGATGTGGCCCGCGCTTTACGATCTGAGCACCAATCAAACCTACGTTTATGCTTCGGCCATTGCCTTCAACGCGTTGCTCTCTTTCTTCTCGTTCGTCGTGCTGATGGGCAGTGTGATGGTGAACATCTTTCATTGGCAGCGCGGGTATGAAACGGTTTACCGCCTGATGATGACGTTTGTGCCCGTGAACTCAAAGATGATCTTTGAAAGTCTTGATCGGGTGACACGCGGAGAAGGCGGCAAGGTTGGAGTAATTTCGTTCATTCTGCTGCTGACAGGTAGCGCAGGCGTGTTCCAGGCATTAGAGATTGCCTTAAATCACGCCTGGGGCTTTAAGGAAGAACGCGGCGCGCTGAAACAATACACCTTGTATCCGCTGCTCGTTTTAGCCTGTGGACTGATTATGTTCGTGTGCGTCGGGATTGCCAGTTTATGGGATGGAGCGCTGCAATCAGTTTTTGGCGATGGACTGATTCGCACCGTTGCTTTTCGTTCTGTCAGCGCCATTCTGGTGCTGCCTTTTATCGCGCTGATTTTCTTCCTTGTTTACTACTGGGTGCCGAATGGCAAAGTGCGGGCGAATCAAATCGCCTTTGCTTCGATTGGATTGGCATTGCTCTGGGTCATCGGGACATTTGCCTATCAGGTGGCGCTGCCGCTGTTCAAGTTTGAAGAAAGTTACGGGCAATTGTTCAGCATCATGGCGATTGTGACGTGGATTTTCTTCTCTTCGTTTCTGCTTATTTTAGGCGCGAATCTTTCCGCGAAAGAAATTTTGCCGCGTGCCTGGAACCGGGATTAAGCGACAGGATTCCGTTCTAATAACCTATCCGGCAATTTCTTCGTCCTTTGTCATGCGGAGAAGAATATTGCCGGGAATTTGTGTTAAGCTGTAGGCCGCTTCGGTTAACCCCTTCTCCGAACCAACCGTTTCCAAAAAGCCTGCATCTATGTCGCGGCAATCTGGTTTCGGATTTCCTATTGCGTCTTGTCAAAGGAGAAGTTCATGAAAAGCACGCGCTTTATTCCCGCTTTCATTATTGCCTTATTGTTGGCCTCATTGTTGGGCCTGACGGCTTTGGCACAATCTGGCCGTCGCCCGACTTATCCAGGACCAACGAACTCGCCCAGCACAGCAGACAGAACCGGAACCTCCTCAACGACATCCAACGGCGGCAGTTGTCCGCAGGTTCGCTTTCCGGGGGAATACGATGGCTTACCGGCGCGAACGACTTCTTCCAGCTCATCCTCCAGCGCTTCCAGTGATCCCAACGCAGAAGAAATTCTCAAGATTGATACGACCCTCGTGACAATTCCGGTCACGGTGCTGGATCGAAGTGGAAAATTTATTCCCTATTTAACCAGGTGCGATTTTCATTTGTACGAAGACAACGTCTTACAGGAAGTAGCTGAATTCTCTGCGGTCGAAACGCCATTCAATGTGGTGTTACTGCTCGACACTTCAAATAGCACCAGCTTCAAAATTGAAGATATTCACGATGCGGCGATTGCGTTCACGAATCAATTGCGCCCCAAAGATCGCGTGATGGTGGTTTCCTTTGACAGCAAAATTCGGGTGCATTCAGAGTTCACCAGTGACCGAGAACAACTGCGGCAGGCCATTCGCGAAACGCACAATGGTGGCAGTACGCGGCTTTACGATGCCGTAGAAGAAGTGATTACGAAATACCTGAACCCGATTCAGGGCCGCAAAGCGATTGTGCTTTACACCGATGGTGTAGACACGTCCAGCCGACGCGCCACAGATCGCAGCACCATTGAACTGGTGGAAGAAAGCGATGTGCTAGTGTATCCCATTGAGTACGACACGTTTGATCGAATGGGCGGAATGGGAGGCGGCTATCCGCCTAACAGTCGGTCGCCTCTGCCAGATATTTTTGGTATTCCACGCGGTCGCACACCCTATCCACCAACGCGTCGCCGCTGGCCGCTTGGTTCCTGGGCTGTCCCGCCTGCGCCACAAATTCAGATCGGACGCGGACAAGGTGCTGGCGATTATGAAAGAGCCGCACGCTATCTGAACGACCTGGCAACACACAGCGGCGGCACGTTGTATAAAGGCGACTCAATCGTAGGCATTTCCAGCGCGTTTGCTAAAATTGCGGAAGAATTGCGACAGCAATACGCGGTTTCTTACTATCCGACAAACTCGTCGCAGGATGGGTCGTATCGCCGCCTGAAAGTTCGCGTCAGCCAAACGGGTTGGGTCGTGAAGGCAAAAGAGGGGTATCGCGCACAAGGAAAAGCCAGCCCCAGTTCTGCTACAGATTCGACGGACTCTTCAGATCGCCCTGTTCTTCGTCGAAAAACACCTTAACGATCCCAGTGGAGGTGAGGCAATGAAGTTTCTTTCTGTAATTGGGCTGGTCGTCGCTTTGCTTATTCCCGCTTTCGGGCAAGCAAATAAATCTAAATCCCAACCGCCAGCCCAATCAGAGGAAAAAGAAGAAACGATCAGGATTGATTCGACGCTGGTCACAATTCCAGTCAGCGTGATCAGCCTTGACGGCAAGTATTTGCTCAGCCTCACGCAAAAGGATTTCCGGCTTTACGAAGAAGAAACACAGCAGGAAATAACCAACTTTGCGTCCATCGAAGTTCCCGTCAACGTTGTGCTGATGATTGACACCTCGCGCAGCACGAAATTCAAAATCGAAGACATTCAACGCGCTGCTTCCACTTTCATCGAACAGCTTCGTCCGGCAGATCGCGTGCTGGTGGTTTCGTTTGACGATAAAGTCCGGGTGCAATGTGAATTCACAAATGACCGCAACACGCTAAAACAGGCCATCGCCAAAACCAAAACCGGGACAGGCACGAAGCTTTATGAAGCGGTAAATTTCGTGATGGCCAGCAAACTGAATGGCATTCAGGGACGCAAAGCAATTGTGCTATTCACCGATGGAGTTGACACAGAAAGCAAATATGGCAGCGGCAAGCAATCCATGTTCGATGTCGAGAAAACCGAGGTGATGATGTATCCAATTCAGTACGACACACAGGAAGCCATTGCCGCAATCCTCAATGATAATCAGCCCCAAAATCTTCTGACTTCTCAGCCCACCACAGAAGAATTCCAGCTTGCGACACGTTACCTGCGTGGATTGGCCCAACGCAGCGGCGGGCGTGTTCATCAGGCAGAAACACTGACGAATCTGAATGAAGCCTTTGCCCTGATTGCAGAAGAATTACGGCATCAATACTCGCTCGGATATTACCCAACCTACGAAAGCCAGCCGGGGGATTATCGCCGCGTACGAATTGAGGTCTTACTGCCACATAAAAATGTGCGTGCCCGTGACGGCTATCGCGTCGGGAAATAAAACCGAATCTGCCAGGTTTTTAGATTTGGGATGATAAAGAGGCTATTTCCAGCCATTGTCGTGTAAGGTTAACACTTCCACACTGCCAGCACTGGTAATTGTAATTGCTGCCCGTTGGCCGTCGCTGCTGACTAAGTACAGCCAATTGACGACGCCGGGTTCTACTTCGGGCAAACCTTTCGCGTTCATAGCGAATTCGTGTTGTGTAGCAAGGTCAGGCAAGGACACGACGCTGCGGGCATCGCTTTGTTGTGAAGTCAGCGCAATGCTGTTTTGTGCAGCTTGTTGCACCATCGTCGGAGGCATTACGGTACTCGGCAAGGCTTCAAAACGAATCCCGTCCGGCAGCGTGATCTGCGTCCCGTGTGCGGTGATTGTGTTTTTGGTCGTATTGAAAACAAGTGTTTGACGGGAAGTCTGGCTTAGGGCATTGATTTTTGCGCGCTGGATTTCCTGTGCGATTTGTTGGGCTGAAGAAGTGAGTTGGTAAGCGCGATTCGCTTTTGTAACGCTCGGCGCACAAATGGCGGCCAGCACGGAAAAGACCAAAATGACGCCTAATGTTTCAAGCATTGAAAAGCCTGTTTCTGTTCTCATGGACGACTCCTATTTTGCCCTCAGGTTGCTTCATTCTCTAAATAGAGCCATAGGAGTCGTCCTTCCGTCGCTTTTCAATGCGTTTCCTTTGATTAAATCGTCACGAAAAAAGCTACTTCCGTTCTGATTTTTCGTATTCGGATTTAAGCAGCCCCATCATCGCCTCGCGTTGATCGTAGAGCCGTTTGAGCGGGCGAGGCTCACGTTTGGCCATCGCGTAAGCCGTAATCAACGGCAGCGCTACAGTTGTATCCACATAACAAACCACGGTGCCGGGCAACTGGTCGGGATCAATTTTGCCCCAGCTGACGGCTTCACTGGGCGTTGCTCCGCTCAATCCGCCTGTGTCAGGTCGGGCGTCTGTAATCTGCAAAAAATAATCGTGGCCTTTTTCCTCAATGCCAAGCACTTCCTGAATTTGCGGTTCAGTCTGCAAAGCGAAGTTTTTGGGACTCCCGCCGCCACAAATAAAAATTGCAGATTTGCCTCCTCCACGTTTGGCAGAAAGCACAATGCTTGCGGTTTCGTTGACATCGGCAGAAGGATTGAGTCGTAATTTACCGCCCTGTAATTCCATTGCTGCCACGTTCATCCCGATGGAACTATCGCCCGGAGATGAAGTGTAGACAGGCACGCCATAACGATACGCCGCCGCCAGCAACGATTGATTTTCTAAGCCCAGAACGCGCTCGCGTTCAGCAATGTATTTGCCGCACAGATAATGGAATTCTGCTGTCGACATTTCGCGTTGAAATTCTTCAGCCCGGATGATCTCGCGGAAGAAGGAATCGGTCGAAAGCAAGACATCGTAATCAAAGAAAATGTCGTAAATACGCACGACGCCTTCATCCCGCAAGGTCACATCGCTGATCTGATGATTGCCCCGATGCATCGCCAGCCCTAAACCAAAATGCGTATCGTGATATAAATTCGCGCCCGTGGAAATGATCCAATCCACGAACCCCGCTTCAAGCAACGGGATCAATGCGGAGATGCCTAATCCAGCCGGGGTCAGTGCCCCTGTAAGCGTAATGCCCACTGTCACATTTTCTGCCAGCATGCGGTCGGCAAAAAGCTGCGCGCCTTCGCGCAAACGGGCAGCGTTGTACGCTTGAAAGGAAGATTCAATCAGTTCGGTAATTGTGGTTTCTTTGGTGATGGCAGTCGGCGCAATCCGTTTGCCCTGAAGAAATTTGCTTTGGCTCATTCACTGCTCCTGCGGTTCTCTGATTTTACATTGGGGAGTAAGGCGCAGAGTGTAGCCGTTGAAGAAATCAAAAGGCAAATAGACAGCGGTAATAGCGATTTACTCAAGGATAACTAATTCGTAATCGTTCAATTGCGGGATCGTAAATTCGGCATATCCGTTGTTTGATTTGATCGTCAAATTCCCCGGAGTGCGCAAAGTCTTTGCGGTTTTGAATGCGCCTGCGAGTTGTACCTGAATATTCATCATCGGAATCGGCGCGAAATAGCCGGTCTGAGAATGCCCACTCAGATTGATCAAATGGAGCAAGGTGCGTCCGTTCTGCCGCATTAACGACATTTCAACCAGCGGATGCGCGGTGGTTTTGATCTGGCGCGGCACGTTGAGTTTGGCAAGCAAATCGCGGAACAATCCGGCGTGCGCATTCAAACTGTGGCGGTAATACATGCCGCCCAGATTCCACGGAATCCACGCGACCGTGCCTTTGCCCATCGGCTTGAAGACAAGGCCGGTCGTGTCGGTGTCCTTCATATCAATGTGAATGAACTCCGGCGGGCCAAACATCGAAGGTGGCACCAGCGTCAACAATGGTTTCGCACTGTCACGCACTTCGGTAAATGCACCGTTGAGCATCAGCAAATTCGTGTCTTTCAGCGAAGGAAAGGCTGAATGATCGCGCACTCGAAGATAGCTGCGCACGTCGGGAATGGTTTTGACAATCGGCGCGACTTCAAACTCTGGTTTGTTCGCGCTGACGATCAACACGCGCCCGCCATTTTCGGCATATTGCTGCAAACTCGCAGGCGTCCAATCGGCAGCAATCACTAAATCGAATTCGCGTTTGCCAAGCCAATCCATGTTGTCCGCCACGGCGAACGGAATATGTTCTTCGGTGAGCAGGCGAAACAGTCCACGATACGGTTCGGCACCGAACTCACGACCTGCACCCGGAGGCGCGCCCAGCAACAACACACGCGCGGCGCTTGCCTGCTTGACGTAATACTGTTCGTTCGCTGCCACCCAGCGAAAGATGGATTTTGAAGTTTCCAGCGCCTGCCGATCCTGCTGGTCGAACGTGCCGTTCATTTCAAACGTGAGCGCGCCGCCGTGTGCGATGTTCTGCCACGAACGCAGCGCGATTTCGCCGCGTGGGACGGTCGCAAAACGCCACCAGTAATCCACGAATTGCATGTTCAGGTCTACCGACATTTTGCTCGGCTGACTGTTGCGCGCGCGATTGACGTTGTCGCTTGCGGTGTAAGGCCACAGCGGCAGCGGACGCGCGATGGCCGTATTCGATTCCGACATAATGCCGTCGGTGTATTCCTGAATGTAGTTGAAATATCCGGCGTTTGGACGCTTGGCTCGAATCAGTTTGCCAATCTCTGCCGCGACTTCGCGCGAAGAGGTAAACATAAATTTACGGTAGTCGTCATCGGGTTCGTTCGGAATTTCTTTGCCGTATTGCGCGCGGTATTTCGTCTTGCAGACATCGCAGTGACAGAGGCCGACATGCCGCCCGCTGTAATCGCGCGACTGGTTGCCGAACATATTGAAGAACAGCCCGTCTACGTCGTACTTCTCCAACCCCTCAGACAGAATCTTCATCGCCTGCACGCGATACCAGTCACTGTTGATACAAGTCGAATACAGCCCGTTGTAAATCACGGGTTGGCCGTTCGCTTGTTTGAAAAACCATTCGGGATGCGCGTCAAAAACGGCTTTCGGCGTTTTGCTCAAATCATAGCGACCGACGACGCGAATTTTGCGCGCGTGGCATTCGCGGACAACATCGCCGAACATATCTTTGCCTGCGGGCAGGTCGGGACTGGCATAGTGATACTGCACGTTGGTCGGGTAATACGAAACGATGCCGCCCATCCCCATCAACACGACGTTTGCGCGCATGTCGGCGAGTTGTTCAGCCAGACGTTTGGCGTCGAGCGTAGCGTCCACCTGGCGCAGATTGTTTTGCACCCAGCGAATGGGTTCGCGCATCCACCAACCCTCTTGTGCGAAAGCGGTGGTGATGAAGAGACAAAACAGCAAAGCCTGGATGGATTGTTTCTTGAGTTTCATAAGCTCATCAGGGTACTGCAAACATCTTGTTTGCAGTGTTGTGCCAGATAATCACACAGAGTTGCAAACATCTTGATAATCACACAGAGCTGCAAACAAGATGTTTGCAGTACTTCAGACACCGGTTCATCCCATCAAATCAAGCGCCACGACCTCATGCAATTCAATTGTCGGCACCGTCACGCTGACTACATTGCCGGTTTGTCGCCAGGTGGGCGTTTGCCCGCCAACCAGAAATTGCGCCTTGCTGACACGACGGCCAGCCGGAATTTGAATCCGCACCTCTTGCGCTGACAGCGGAATGATTTCGCGGATCGGGCCTTTCATCATCATTGGATTCGTCAGGTTCACGAGATGCGCCGCGATAGAACTTTTCTGCATCCACAACGACACATCCAACACGCCGCGCCCTTTGACGGTGAGCGGTTGTTCTTCCTGATGCGTCCACGCGAGGGCGTTTTGCAGCAGCTTCAGATGATCGGCACTCAGCACTTCCCAGAACGTGCGATCAATGTCGAAGGGGAAATACACCACGCGGCCTTTGCCAATTTGCCGTGCAAACACCGCAGGCGTGTCGGTACGCGGCACGCGCATCCACACTTGTTCCATTGGCAAATCGGGATAGGAAGGCACGAGCGTCAAGGGTGAATAGGCTTTCTCGTGCGCTTTGACGTGTACCCAGTTTACGCCGTTGATGATGCGCGAAGCATCTTCCAACCCACGCACAAGGGGATGAAATTGATTCGTCTTCGGGTCTTTGTCTATGTTGAGGTAGGAATTACGAATGCCTGTCTCTACACGCCCATCGAACGACGCACCGAACAACGCAGCCAGGCCGAAATCCTTCCGCCGCTTGCCCCATTCGTCATAGAGCGAAGTTTCGTGCGTAGCGATCAGATTGCCACCCGCTTCAACGAACGCCTTCAACTGCGCACATTGCTTATCCGACAGCGCCGCAATGTTTGGCAGGATCAGGGTGCGATACGGTTTCAAATGCTCGGCATCCAGCAACAAGTCATGCACCATATCAAACGGCACACGGGCTTCGACTAACGCCTGGTAAAAGCCCCACGCATGATCTTCGACTTTGGCGCGGGCTTGCTCGCCACCATAAAACGTCGCGGTTTGCTGCGAATAGACCATCGCCACGCGCGCCAGCGACTTTTCGTTGCGCAGATATTTTTCGTTGCGGTAATGCCAGCCGTACAAATCTTCGACGACTTTCAGCCAACGTTTGTCAATCACCTTGCCGTTGAATTTCGTAAACCACGGACGCAAGTTATGCGCGATGCCGTCTACGACCCAGAGCTTGATTTCTTCGGCGTTTTGTACTGAATCTTTCCAGCGATAAGGTTCTTCGATGCCGACACTGAAAATGCCGCCGATGGCTTTGCGCCCCATCGTCGCGCCATATTCTTTGCCATTTTTGCCATTCGTCCACGGCGGCATCAGCCCACGCCGCGCTTGGCGATCCGCAAACAACGTATGCGCCAACTCGCCGATGGTTTTCATGTCCAAATCGCTGAGCGCGCCGCCGCCTGCGTTGGCAATGTAGCTGGCATTCGGATTGATCTTTTTGATTTCACTGTCCCACAGCCGCCACAACTCAAACAGCCGTTGCTGCCGCCAAACAATGTATTGCCGCCGCGCTTCGTCCTGCGGATTGTCGGTGCGTGGTAAATCCAACCCCGTAGCCTTTTTGAAATTCGTCTGGCAATGCTGGCAATAGCACATCCCGGAGCCGTCCCAGCGATTGCTGAAGATGCCATCCACTTTGTACATCTCCATAATTTCGCGCGTGATCGCGGTCATGTGCTCGAAGTTGTACGGCCCCAGCCCGCACGTCACCCACAGCGTCGGATCCGCCCAGTGCTTGCGCGGCTTGCCATCAGCAGTCACCGCAATCCAATCGGGATGCGCTTCGTAAATCGCCTGCGTCGCCGCGTGCGGATCAGTGCGTGCGATGACGTTCATGCCGAGCTTGCGCGCGCCTGCGACCAACTCGCCAAAGCAATCGCGGTCGCCGAGGAATTTGCTGCGGTAATGCAGCGGCACTTTGGTTGGGTAATAGGCGACGCAGCCACCTGCCGATAAACAGGTCGCGTCCGAGTGCGTTCGTTTGAAGTAATCAATCCAAAACGCCGGATCGTAATTGCCCGGATCGTCTTCGACCAAAGTCAACTGCGCCCATCGCATCGGGCGGTCGTACCAGTCGCTGGAAGTTGTTTGCGGAAACGAAAGCGTAGGCAAAACGGCAGTGGATGCCAACGCGAGCGTAGATTGCTGGAGAAAATTTCTTCGTGTTGTCATGACGGTTCAGATGGAAATGGTGCGCGTTGATTCAGGAGTCAATCATCGTATAGCGCACTATCCCGTCTGGCAAGACAACAACCCAGAAGCAATTCATTCTCTGGGTACGCACGCA
>JAFDVL010000043.1 GCA_018268995.1 Acidobacteriota bacterium
GTCAGCCGGAACCCCAGGTAATGCGTGGCACAACGCGCTAGCCCGCGATAGCGGGCGATAGCCACAGCGATTGTTTGCACATTCTGTCGCCTGCTTCGCAGGCTGCCTGTCAATTACTGCACCTTTCCTGGGGTTCGCGCTCATCGCGCTTCACCCCAGGCTTTATGCTGTCGCCCGCATTCGCGGGCTGATAAACGCCTCAGCCAATGTGTAAAAACAAGCTGTGAAGGAGGGCGTCTGATACACCTGCTGCGCCCTTCTTCACAGTCGGGCTTCTGCCGTCATCTTCCTACCTTTAATCACACGCACTGCGGTCTCGCGCAGTAAGGGGTCGAAAGATTCGCGCATGGACTGAATAGATTCGGAAAGTCCATTCAGATGCAGCGCGCCAGCCGCATAAATCGCACACGCACACAACCAGCGGTCAGATGGCGTGATTAACTCGGCCAAGGCTTCCTCTTTTGTCATCGCTTTCCATTTCCAAAAGGCGCGCCCCTTTCTCACTCGCTGCCCCAAAGTCACCTTGCTATCAATGATTGGCAGGATGAACTTTCGGATGGTTGGATTGAGCAAATTATCCAGAAACTCGACGGTATTTGCTCTGACCTGCGAACGATAGCTCCGCAATCCGTAATATGCCTGATGGATGTCATTATGCGGATAGAGCAACCCCAGCAGCCGAAAGATGCGCTCCATTGCCCTGTCCTGACGTTCTAACAAAGAAACGGTCAACAAATCCTGCTGTCTGCCTCCCGCTTCGGTTAAGGGAATCGCAACCGGATTGAAGGCCAGAAGGAGCTGTGAATGCCGATAAAATTGTTTTAGTTCGGCAAAAAGCTGATTCAGGATTTTGTGCTCGTCAAAAACCAGGTTTGCATCATTGGAACGTAAGCGATTCAACGCCTTGAGAATTTTATAGCGCAAATGAACATCTTTTTGCTCCAGGCAATCCAGCAGAATCTGCACCGCATCCTGTCCGCCAACGCGCGAAAGGACGTGGGGAATATGGCTACGGATTTCGGCGTCTACTTCATCATCGCTCAGATGATCTTTGAGCGTTCCGAAAATGCGATGCCCGTAATGCACCAGTGCTTCGCGGGCAGCCACTTTGGTTCGCGGATCCTCCAACGCTTCCAGCAAAAAAGGGATGAAATCGTGATGACGGCTTTTCCCTGCACTTTCCAACGCCTGACTCACCACCTCAATCGCGTCGTCCTGCAACAAATCAATCAGATGGCAATGCCATTTGACGGGCAACGGAATCAGCCCTAAAACACGGGCAGCTTCGATGCGGGCAGCTTTGCCTGACTCTCCGCGATCATCCACCATGCCGTCAAAAATAAGCTGCGCAACAGGAAGGTTATCAGGCCGATTTTGCTGAAAAAGCTGCAAGAGAATGCCGCCCTGAATAATGTAATCAGGATAGTCCGGCAACGATTGAATCCGTGTCAGCAGATCGGTCTGACCGTGCGAGTAAATGTATCGCGCGGCTTCTGCTCGAACCTGAACGTCTGGATCATTGAGCAATTCTTCGGCTTCATTCACAACCGAATCGCGCTTGAGGTTCAATAGCATTTGCAGCGCCTTCAAACGAATGGCAACAGTCGGATGCTTGAGCAGGCGACGCAGGTGAGGCAACAACAACTCCTCGCGCTGATCTCCCTGCATCATGATGTCCAGCGCATAGAGAATCTCATCGCTTTCCGGGCTTTCCAGATAAGTATTTAACTCCTGCCAGGTGGCTGGTTCTGAGATGTACTGCGAAACATTTTTGGGGTCAAGCCCGCGATTTCTGAACCCCAGCCTGAGGGCGTTGAGGTATTCCGTGCGAATCCGAAAGGCCACAAACAACAACAACAGAATGATGGGCAAATTCACCAGGCTGATCGAACCGGGACGCTTCCAATTAATCAGCGGGATGACGTTGGTAAATAACAACAATAACAACGCCGCTACGCCATCGCCGACTCTGAGCACAACCGTATCAATGAAGGACTTGACCTGAAACTTGATGTCGGCAGGAATCGGAAGGTAGAGCAATTCTGTAGTGGATTTATCTATGGAATGCTTAAAGACCTGATCGCTTAAGCGCAGAAAGACTGCCGTCCAAAGCGCAGTAAAGATTAGCGCGGCAAACGAACTGGTTAATAAACTCAGGGGCAAGACCAAAATGGTGACGCTAATGCCTAGTTTATCCAACATCCGGCCCCCAAGCAGAAGCTGTAAAAAAAAGGCTCCGGCTCCCATATACATATTCACGGCACCCAGAAAAGCAGCCATTTCATTCTTGTCGTGAATGAAATTTTGCGTGATCGCATTGAATTGTACATCCACAATTTTGGTAGCCAGTGAAGCAATCGTGACCAGAGTAGTAATGAGCAACAAATACCTTGATTCCAGCACCTGCAATGCGCTTTGTTGCAGGCTTACCGGAACGTTCAGATCAGCCGCATCAGTTTGAAGTTCGGCAATTCGTTCGCGGTTGCGACGCCAGACAAGTTGCACCAGCCACGCTGCCAGACAGCAAAGGAGGGTCAGGATCGGAAGCAGGTTTTCGGCTCCCACCTGCGGGGCCAGTTGCTTGCTCACAAATCCACCAAAGACAAACCCCAGGATGCCGCCGCTGCTGATAAATCCAAAATAGCGCCGCGCCTCACGCGTATTGAAAATAAAGTTGCCCATCGTCCAAACCTGCATCGGCGCGATGACACCAAAAATGCCTCCCCACATATACAAAATCGGGATCACGCCAGCGATTTTGAAATGCAGCATGCCCCACAAAAGCACAGCATTTGAAGCAAGCAACAACAACGTGAAGGAAATCAGCAAGGAAGGTTGCAGACGGCGCGAAAGACGCAAGTAGAAGGCAATCAAAACCGTAAGCAGGATTGTCTGACCGATGATGGCATAGGGAAGATAAAGCGCTCCGTACTTGCTGATGAACAAGGCAGTACTGACCGACTTTCCAATCATCAACGAGGTGATGACCAGAAAAAGATACATAAACAGCAAAGAAGAATTCACGTAATCCTCTTTGCGGAGCGTCAGAAAATCTTTTGTGGTTTGAATATCCCAGCCCATAGGCATGAAGATTACTGTGTATTGAGGGTTTTACAGCATGCCCTAAAAATCATTCCCAAGACTGCCGCAGACTCGACAGTCTATGGGACGGTTGTTGTCCCGTTTTTTTTACAGCTCCCGTAATCTGAAAGTCTCGAAAAACAAATCCACCCGTTTCATCGCTCTCATCAGGAGCAAGGGCCATTCTTTGGATAGACCGGAGTGAACTTATCATTTTCAATGACAAGCGCCGAGCAAAGCCCCTTGTAATATGGGCGTAGAATTCCGGTATCAATCAAAAAAACACCTGCGGCGAAACGGCTTTTGACCCCGGTGAGCGAAGGCGTGTGGCCTACTACCAAATGCGCGGTCTTCAGATTTGCCTTGATCCGGTCAATCGCCGGCTGAAACGTTTCTTCTGGTTCCTGAGCATAGCCCCGATACCACAGCGGCCCCGTTGGCAACGTGATGAACCAATTCCCCTGCGTCTGCAATTGCTGTAAGGCCTTCAGCACTTCGGGATCATCCGCGCCGCCTTTGGCTTGCAGATATTTGATCTCGTTTGCGACCTGTTGGACGGTTTCATCAAAGTCGAGCGATTCGTCCAGCACTCCACCGCGAATCAGTGCTGCACGCGTTTCATAGTAGGTTTTGATCTCCTGCCGGATGCGATCATTGATTTCGCGAATGCTCAAGGCCGAAATTTCTTCATTGATCCCGCCGTGCAAAAAGACCGTATCATTGAGCCGCAAAACGGCATTTCGCGTGCTGACCCACCGTCCGTACTGACCCGTTTCGCTGAACGCCTTGCGATGTTCCAGATAGCCTGGCGGATGTTTGGCCATCCAGTCATCCTTGAATTGCTGATCAGGCGTGAACGTTTGCGGAGGGACATTGCGCGCTGCACGGGCGACTCGATATTTCACGTATCGCGCATATGTTTTTTCACGCAAATCTTCTGACTTATTGTTGGCATACGCAGCAAACGATTCACGTGTGACATAGCGTAAATCACCGATGATGTTCATCGCTTCGTGATTGCCAATCAGACAATGCACGCGGCCCCCCGCCTTTTCAGCCTGCTTCTCCAAGTCCATCAAAAAATCCAACACCTTTTTGTCCTGTGACCCACGATCTATGCTATCGCCAGCCTGTACAAAATGCGTTTTGCCCCCTGTCCATTTCAGATGCTGGTCAATCAAATTCAATTCCTGCAAGATTGCTATCAGCTCATCATATGCCCCATGCACATCGCCAACCGCCACAATTTTTGGGACGTTCGCCCACTCCGCTTTGGCTTGTACGGAGGATGAGACAGGAGTGCTATTCAGTGGGACGGCTAGACTCAGGCACAACAAAACAAGCATCCAACAACTACATTTGGAAATCAGATTTTTCATGCACACACTCTTAACCCAATTGGCAACAAGTTGATTTAGCCCTGTCACTGAAGTTGCTGACCACGGGGATCAGTTTACTCAAGGAATTCGACCCTGCCTAGTCTCGTGGCCAAGAAGTAGATAAAAAGTTGCTACAACTTTGGCGTCTTTCATTTTTATACAGCCAGGAAAAGTATACCTTGCCAAATACTACAGACAGGTATAATTTGTGCTTGGGTATTCTAGCCTTACTTTTGTACTAACAAGAAGATGTCCTGCACTTGGCAGCTTCCCAATGCGGTAGATTCCTAACCGCAGGAAGGTAGTGGCAATGTCGCACGATCTTACTTTCTATCGCGGTAAAACCAGATTTCCTGGTTGACGATCTGAACCGATCCTTGTCAACCAAAAGGAGGGTCTATGTTCCGTTCTCCCTATACGATCATGATCTGCGTGGTAATCCTCTGCCTGCTGACGGCAAACCCTGGTTTCGGAAACACGGCTTACGCACAAACGCAAACAGCGCCGACATCAGAACAACCGCTGAGCGTGGAACAAATGAAAGAGTTTCTGCTCAAGGCCAAAGTGATTAAGGAAAAAACCACCAGTAAAGGAATCACCGCTCCATCGCGCCTGACGATGTCAGATGGAGTCATTACACACGATGCGGGATTCCAAACCATTGACGAGGCAAAAACGAAAGAAACCTTTCAGTCGGGTGGCACAGAGGTGAACTTCCGCGATTCGTATAAATACAACATCGCCGCCTACGAACTGGCCTGCATGCTTGGTCTGGGACACATGATGCCCGTGACAGTCGAGCGCAAAATAAATGGCAAAGTCGGTTCTCTGACCTGGTGGTTGAAAGTCCAAATGGATGAAGCAGACCGAATAAAAAAGAAAATCAACCCTCCGTATCCTGAAAACTGGAATGCCCAGATGCACCGCATCCGAGTCTTTACACAACTGGTGTATGACACAGATCGAAATTTGACAAATCTGTTGATTGATCCTGACTGGAACCTGTACATGATAGATTTCAGCCGTGCCTTTCGCCTGCATTCTGTAATCAAGGAGGAAAAGGATTTGGTGAAATGTGATCGAAATCTATTGGAACGGCTTCGCAAGCTGGATGATAAGGAACTGACCAAAAGAACCAAGGAATATTTGAACTCTTCTGAACTCAAAGCCGTGATGGCACGACGAAACAAAATCGTCGCGCATTTCGATAAACTGGTTGCGCAAAAAGGTGCAGACGCGGTGCTTTACTAAAGCAGAAGCCCGATTGTGAAGGAGGGCGTAAGAGAGGAAAAGCTCTCTGCTCTCTGCGCGCTCCTTCATGATCCTGCTTCGACTAATTTTCTTCCCGACAATCTATGAACCTGAACCAAGTCACGATTCCTTCCGTTGATGTCCCCCGCGCCGTTGCCTTTTATAAACAACTGGGATTAATTCAGATCGTGGATTCTGCGCCGCGTTATGTTCGGTTTATGTGCCCGGATGGAAATTCGACATTCTCAATTCATCAGGTCGAACAGCTTTCCCTGCAAAATGGGCTGGTGATTTACTTTGAATGCGAAAAGCTGGATGATGTCGTGGCGAGCTTAAAAACCAAGGGCATTATTTTCGATTCCGACCCGCAGGATCAAAGCTGGCTTTGGCGCGAGGCGTATTTGCGCGATCCTGATGGCAATGTCATATGCTTATTCTATGCCGGAGAAAATCGGCTGAATCCGCCCTGGTGCCTCCGCGATGAATGAAACTATGGCCGAAATTATAGATATTACCGACAAATTGGAAGCACACCCCAAAACCGTCAAAGCAGACGCGATTGCGGCTGAAGTTGAGCGATTGCTGGGCGATCAGCAAATTGCCGTGCTTTATCGTGATCGCATTTTGCCCATGCGTACGCGCAAATATGAACTCAAAGCACCGACCAAGCCCACCTATGTGGAAGTGCTGCATACCTTACTTGGCATCGAACTAAAAATCGGCAAACGCAGGCTGCTCTGCCCCGACTTAGCGACGGCTCGTTATCTGGCCGTTTTTGCTCGTTTGGGGTTGGAAGCCGTGGCCGTTCCGTACGACATCACGCAAATCTCACGGCTGGCGGATGAATTTGAATCCGCCTGGTTTCGGATGCTCACCCTGGCAGAACATTTAACTGCCGGACGCAGCTTACGGCTCAGAAGTCTGGTACGTTCTTACCTGATTTCCAATCAACGCAGCGAGATTATCAGCCTTGGTGCGGGCGCAGTTCGACCGGAATTTATTCAAAATACCAAACAACGTCGCAGGTAAGGAAAACCCAGCGGTAGCCTGATTGCGAGAAAGGCATGAAGTGAATCTTTTGCGCTGAATTTTCAGGTTTAGTAAGTCTTTACAAATCTGCGTTAAATCGGTTGTCACAATGGAACTTAGACGTTAAGATGCGTCTTGTGCCCTTGCAATCAGGTCGTTTCCTTACATTGAGATTAGGTTTTCAACTATGCGTTATTTTGTCTTATCTTTAATCGTTTTACTGCTTCTCTTCGCGCTGGCGTGTTCTGGCAGCGTAGTGCAGGAAAAACAAATCGGCACAAAAGTTCCATCCTCCAATCAAACCGCTCAGCAAAAGGCCCCTGAGATCAAAGAGCTAAAGGATTTTGAGTTGCAGATGATCGAAGGGAGCGGAGGGCTAAAACCGCTCAAGCTTTCACAAACAGTCGGACAAGGGAAAGTCGTCGTCATTGACTTTTGGGCCACGTGGTGTGGCCCCTGTCGCAAATCAATCCCCGATTTGGTCGCCTTACACGATGAATATCAAAGCAAAGGCGTAGAAATTTTCGGTCTCTCGGTTGAAGACCCTGAAGAAGCCAACCGAATGGACCCAACCAAGAGAAATCAGGAAGCGGTGTTGAATATGTCGAAAGACTTCAAAATCAATTACCGCGTCGGCTTTGCTCCCGACAATATGTTCGTGGCATTTGATCGCAGCGGAGTCGTGCCGCAAACCTTTATCTTTGGCAAAGATGGGACGTTAATTAAGCATGTACGGGGCTTCAATCCTAATGTTACGCCCAAAGAGTTACGCGATAATATTGATAAAGCATTAAATTCATAAAGCTACAGCCCACGTCAACGATCAACGGCTCCTGTGCGCTCACACTTGATCTATGACCTCAAAACTAGCTAACCACTATGATGATTTGTGAAAATTGCGAGAAGGAAATGCAAGGCAGCGTGTTGCGCTGTTCTCATTGCGGGCACAACCACGTTTTACAACGAATTGATTCGTGGCGCGAAAAACGCAACCACCATCTTTCGTCTCTGAACACACAACGTCAGCCTGCTCGCCCACAACCACCGCAGCCACCGGCAGCCAGCTCCTTGCGCGCCAGTGCCAAAGATTCTACCTTGATTCGGTTTCCCAAAAGACCCGTTCAGGCATCAGAATCAGTGGCACCGACCGTGACGGAAAATATTGAATCGCTGCCTGAATGGCGGCAACGGTTGGATGCAAGGCTCAGGGAAATTCGTGAACAGCGCACGCTTGAAATGGAGCCGCCGCCGATCAAACGAGAAGAACCCCATTTGGATCGGAACCCGATTGTCGCGTCAGCACTCAACCGCATTCAGCGGGCAAATTACCTGCAACCGATCAGGTCACAATCCCATTCTCGTTATGCCGTAGCGGCTGAGTTAGCACCTGAACCACAAATCGAAGTGCCGGGCATCACCGCACAACCCGTCAACCGTTTGGCCGAACCCCGCACCGCAACCGCTCCGGCGATTTCGCGCACAATGGGTTCAGCTCAGCCGGTGCTTGAATCGTTGATTGAGCCAGACCTTCCGATAGAAGAAATTCATGAGGAAGATATTCTGGCAGAGGTCATGAATGAGCCGCCTCCGAAGGTGGAAGAAAAAGCAGAAGCCCATTCAGGCATCACGATTCTGGAAGCCGCGTCACTAGCCAAGCGGGCCGCTGCCGCCGTCATTGATGCGGAAATCATCGCATTCTCGATGTTGCCCCTATTTGCCGCGTATTTCTTCCTTGGCGGATGGTTTGAAACGCCAGCGATTTATGCACCAATTGTGATCGGGATTTTGCTGATTACGGCCTATTATTTTGTGACCTATGCTTTGGCAGGCCGCACGATGGGTATGGCATTTATGAACCTGCATCTTGCCAGCCAATCATCCAGCACTGACCTGAACAACCCATCCGGCCCGTCTACGGTGACATTTACCTTCCAACAGGCTGCCTTGCGCGCGATGGGAGGAACGATTTCGCTGCTGCTGTTCCCCGTGAATGTTTTCTTTATTGCCAAAAGCTATGATCGGCTGAGCCTGTCCGATTCCCTGTCGGGAACACAGGTTGTGAGAATTAAGAAGTAATTCGCTAAAAATTAGGCGGAAGCCCGACTGTGAAGGACATCTTGCGCACTATCCTTGCGCCCTCCTTCACAGTCGGGCTTCCGCCGTTTTCTCTCCTGTCGGCCATCAGTTTCTCAGGCAACTGCATTGTTCAGATTGAAAACCCATTTCGCCTGCTCCAAACTGCGCGCATGGAAAATTTCACGTTGCATGCGCTCACCGTCGAATTAGCTACGATCCTCGTCGGACATCGCATAGGCAAAATCTACCAAATCGGAACCACAGACCTGGCATTGGATTTGCGACTGCGCGATGGCAGGCTGTTGATCGTTTCGACTGATCCCAAACGACTCGCTTTGTATCTGACGACACGAAACGTGCGGCAGCTTGCAGCAGAAACAAGGACAGACACGCCGTTTGTGGCGCTGGCCAAAAAATACCTGGGCGGAGCGCGAGTCGAAGCCGTCGAAGGACTTGGCTATGATCGTGTGGTGCGTGTCTCTCTGTTCAGAGAAGCCATCCCGGAAGAATCGTCAGAGAGGGATGAAACACCTGAGACAAACCAGTATTTTGATTTAGTGATTCAACTCACCGGGCGCAGCGCAAACGTGCTGATCTTAGAAAACAACCGCGTTTTAGCTTCGTTGCGAGAACGACAAACCGAAGAAGAGGTTTATCACGAACCCGCGCCGCCGCCTGACAAGATTGATTACTGTCCGCCTGAAAAACTCATGGCGCTCATCGAAGCCAGCGAAGGCGATCTCATTGCGGCAGCACAAAACAACCTGATTGGCTTCGGACTGCAATATGCCACCGAATTCGCCGCCCGTGCCCAACAACAAACGCCCGAAAAAGCATTGCCTGAGCTGTTGGAAGAAATCTTTTCGCAGCCGCCGCAACCTGCTGTGTATTCCGCTGCGCCACTTGATGCAATGAAACGCCAGATTGGCGGCGAAGAGTTCACGGTGCAATTCGCGCCGATTGAGATGCGGCATTTGCAACATTTGCACTGCACACAATTCCCAACCATCAATCAGGCAGCAGACGCGTGTTTTACGTTGCTGGATGAACGACGGAATTTTCTGGCGACGCGGCAACAGATCGAATCGCAACTCAATACCAAATTGAAGAAATTGCAGTCCCTCCTGAAAAACCTGACACGCGAGCGCGACGGCTTCAGCAAAGGCGAAACGCATCAACGCTACGGCGAGTTGCTGCTGGCGAATTTACATCAGGCCGAGAAGATTGGGGGGGAGTTTCAGGTCGTAGACTTTTACGACCCGGAACAAAAAACAATTGGCATTCCCGCCGCCAATCAAGGCACGGCGCAGGAAGCCGCGGAACACTATTTCAAGCTTGCTCGCAAATCTCGCACAGGGCTACAAACCATCAATGCACGTCTGCCCGTCATTGAATCTCAGATCGCAGAGTTAATATCGCAGATGGAAGACGTGCGAAACATCACACAGAGTTCCCGGCTTACTGAGTTGTCACTTCAAACAGGCATTGTAAGACCGCAAGCCAAAGCAGAAAAATCTGCCTTGCCACACAAAAAAGCTAAAGAACAAAAGATCAGCGGCGTGCGGCGCTATCGTTCCAGCGATGGCTACGAAATCATGGTGGGACGCACCAGCCGGGACAATGACAACCTGACATTACGCATTGCCAAGTCCTTCGATTATTGGTTTCACGCCGCAGACTACCCCGGTTCACACGTTGTCCTGCGCAATCCCAAACGCAGCCCAGTTCCCAATCGCGCGATTCTTGAGGCGGCCCAGCTTGCGGCCAAATTCAGCCAGGCGAATAATGACAGCGGCGCAAAAATAGCAGTGAATTATTGTGAGAAAAAGTTTGTCACAAAACCCAAAGGTTTTGGCGTTGGGCAGGTGCGACTTTCTTCCTTCAAAACGATCCTGGTCGAACCAGCCGAGGCAGGAGAGCGAATTCTTTAGAACAGCGCCAGCACTAATTCCACCAAAATCAGCAGGATGATGATCAACTCCAGCGTATGGCTTTGCGCATTGCGGACTCGATCTGTCAGCAGTTGATAGAACTCCGAAATGATTTCCAGTTTATGCGCAATGCCCCGTTCCCACTCCTGTAAGTAAAAGCGTTTGGCCGCAGCCGTATGCAGTTTGGCCAAATACAAATCACCAATCAGTTTCAGGGCATTGTCTACGCGTTCGTCCAGCAGCGAGGCCTCAATTCGCAACTCAGCCAATTCCTGAATCTCACGCAGGTACGGTGTGCGAAATGGAATCGGCCATACGGTTCGTTTTCGCACCAGATTGGCATACCGGGAAATATGCGTGTCCAGGCGCGCATCAATGTAGCGGGCTTCCAGCAATTCGACATTCAACAATTCCAACACTGTGGCAGTGTCTTCGTAATCGCGATCATAAATGATTGCAGCGTTCCAATCGGTCAGCACCAAATCATTTTGGTAGTACGAAACGCTCTGGCTCAAGGCATCAGCCTGTTGCGCGGGACTGAGCGGCGTATTTTCGAGGCGCAGGGTTTGCGCCAGAATCGCACCATGCTTTTTCAATAACTCTTCGGCGCTGTATTCGTGATCAAGTTCTTCGATGATGAACAAAAAATAGTCTTCCACCAGTTCCGCCAACTCAGGACGATTGACAGCGGGATTGATTTTGCCCAGCAATTGCTCAACCAGCACGCGGGCTTGTGCTTCCAGCCCACGCTCATACAATTCGCGACTAAGCTGTGGCAGGGCGTCCAGCAAAAGCGTCTGATCAGCTAGCGGCCAGCGAAAAGCAATGCTGACGGCACCGAAATCAAAAGCGGTGGCCTGGATCACACCAGCACTCCCGAATAATTCAGGGGCGCTTCCCAACGAAAGAATTTGCGGCGGCTTGAGATATTGCAGATAAGGCGGCGTTTGTTTTTTACGTGAAATAGGCTGTGCGGACACCGTAGTGGTCAAGGAACGTAGTTGCGGCAAATCAATTTCCCACCCAATGTCAAAGGCAAATAACGCGACAACTTGTCCTTTCACAATGTTCGTCATAGAGCTTCTTTCTACGCCGGGATTACGATAAATGTCGATCTAAAAAAGCATATGCCTGTTGCCGGATGGCAGGTGGAAACTCGTGTCCGGCATCCGGGTACATTGCGACAAGGTGGGTATCGGCCCGAAAGATTTTCTGGTACACGGGCCTTGCGACAGCTTCGCAATCGCGCACGCCAGAGACTTCAAAATTGCTGTCGTGCAATGGTGCATTAATGAAAAGCGGGCGTGGCGCAAGTGCGACCAGAATCTCAGGGAAATCAAACGGAAGTTGATTGGGGTCGTTGTGATACTGCTTCTCGACCAATGGCATATACCGTTCGCCCCCCCAGCCCTTCAGATTGCCGTTGTAATATTTGCTGGCTTTCGTAAAGCCGCAGCTTGTGACCATTGCTCTGATCCGTTCATCAAAGGCCGCCACAAACAACGTGTTGTGCCCGCCAAGCGAATGCCCAATCGAGCCGATGCGACGTTTGTCTACCATCGCCAACGATTGCAACACATCCACCGCACGCCGATGGTTGACAATGCCTTTCATCGTGCAACTAAGGTAGCCATGTTTGTAGGGATCAAACGTATTTTCGCCCAGATAGGGATAATCGGGGACGATGCAAACATAGCCTCGTTCCGCCAATTCTTTGGCGTAATGCAGATTCGGATTTCCGCCCAAACCAACGGGTTCGCCTTTCCCGATTTTGATGGTTTGATGCAAGCACAGCATCGCTGGGGCTTTTCTCTTCAGCGCTTTTGGCACCAGCAAATACGCATCCACCAAATCCCCCGGCTCAGCGATGTATTTGATTTTTGTCTGGGTGAAGGCGGACGTTTCGACAGAAGAGAGCGTGGTGATTTCGTTCGATAGTTTTTTCGGTTCAGGCAATTGCCCCATCACCAATTGCATTCCGGTCAGAATCTGTTCACGCGCTTTTTGCCAGTCGCGGCGTGAACGCAATGCAGCCAAATCCAGCCGAGGGGTTTGTGTCCAATCTGCCTTGTGCAATGTCATAGCCATTGCACCGAACAAGAAATCACGTCGCGTTCTCTCAACCATAGTTGTTTCGGAAATTGTCAGGGTATAATTCGCCTTCTATTTCTTTTCTGACGAAAGGGCTTCCACCATGACAAAAACAATTCTCTGCGCTGCAATGTGCTTTTGTAGTCTTGCACTCTACTTTACGGCTTCGGTTTCGAGCAATACAGGCCAGACGAAAAGCACGATCACCTTCACCAAGCAGATCGCACCGATTTTTCAAAAACGATGCGAAGAATGCCATCACAATGGCGGGGCCGCACCGATGTCCCTGGTTTCATATGAAGAAGTCCGTCCCTGGGCAAAATCCATTCGCGAAAAAGTCAGTAATCGGCAAATGCCGCCATTTCATGCCTCCGGTGCGATTGGACGCTATCACGACGATCCGCGCCTGACGGATGAAGAAATCGCAATGATCAAGAATTGGGTAGACGCAGGTGCGCCCAAAGGCAATTTGAAAGATAGTCCTGCTCCGATCACGTGGAAAAACGATTGGAAACTTGGCGCACCGGATTTGACGCTGACAGTAAAAAACGTCTACCGCCTGAAAGCGAATCCCAAAGATCAATACGTCTTTTTTGTCTTCGATCACGTCTTTGCCGAAGACACGTGGATCAGCTCCATTGCGACGCGTCCGGGCAACCCCAAAGCCGTACATCACGCCAACACGCATCTGATTCCTCCCACCATGAAAGTGCCGGAGGAAGGCTATTTTGAAGGCGATTTCAACCCCGGCGCGCACGGCACGATTATGATTTCCGGCTGGGTTCCCGGCACCAACGATGTGCGATTGCCACAAGGTACAGCCGTGCGAATTCCGAAAGGGATGCGCTTTGGCATCCAGATTCACTACGGCCCGAACGAACAACCTGCCACTGATCAGACCTCGTTGGGACTGTATTTTGCCAACGGCATCGTGAACAAAAATCTGCGCATGATGTTCGGAGATCGCAAGGATTTGCTGATTCAGCCAAATGATCCCAACTATTCACTGACCTCCAAATCCACTTTTGGCGGCGATGCGTTGATTCGCTTTTTTCACGTGCATATGCACCTGCGCGGCAAATCATACGCCTTTCGCTTCACCTATCCTGACGGACGGGTAGAAACGGTTTTCGATGTACCGAATTATGATTTCAACTGGCAACGCAGCTATATTCTGCGCGAACCGATGCGCGTGCCCAAAGGAACACAGGTCGAATTCATTGGCACATACGACAACAGCAAACAAAACAAATTCAATCCTGATCCTTCGCAATCAATTCGTTGGGGTGAGAAAACCACTGACGAAATGATGCAAGGCCGCATCTTCTATGAATCTGTGGATGAAAAGCTCAACCTGAACGTCAAAAATGGACGCGTCGTCGTGACGGAAACCGCCAATAAATAACTGGTCATTGCAGTTCGTCATTTGTCATTTGCTGGATAGCCACAAATGACAAATGACGAATGGCGGATTACAGCCTTTCAAGTTTTTTCCTTCCTCCATCGCTTACCTACATGAGCACCCCAAATAACGCGTGAATCTGAATTGGCAGCCTCAGATTCGCACTTCACCAATTTGAACTCACGAGGAGGAAACTATGTTGACCAGTCGTAAATTTGTAAGCTTTTTGCTCGTTCTCACACTCGCGATTGCTGTGCCTGTCAGCGTCTCAGCAGATAACCCATTCTCTAAGCCCTGGACAACCGTCGCGTCTGCCGGAACGGTGGATGAAGCAGACGCAACCAAGGTGAATTACACCGAAGCGACCGCCAGATTGAATTTGGCTTTGCCTGCCAATTCCAGCGCGGTGATTCGATATAACGTTGTTGCGGTGGACGGCTTAGCGGATGCAGGTGGAGATGGAAATTTTCTGCGGGTTCGCTTCCGTGATAATGGACAGGATGAACGCGTAATCGTGCGGCTAAAATCTGTGGACATCGCCACCGGAGCAGTCGCAACCTTGATGACATTGGACAGCAACGCCTTTGCCGCGAATGCTCTGTTCCAGACGCAAGGCGTGTCTGTTTGCAACCCAACCTGGAAATTCGATTTCAATCGGAATGCCTATTTTGTCGAAGCCATTTTGATTAAAGGCTCGACCGCAGGCAATCCAGGCTTGAGTGTTGTCCAGATTGGCAAAACGCTCTGCTAATAAATAGAGCCAATGAATCAAGGCGCATGGAGTACAAGCTTCAGCTTGGTTTTATCCTTTCAAGTAAAAAACAAGCTGAAGCTTGTACTCCATGCTCTGAGGAGAAAATCATGAAACTGATACTTCTATTATGCCTACTCGTGAGCGTTTCCGTGGCAGCTCAAACGAACAAAGCAGATGCGGTGACTGCGCTGCAAATTGAAGTGCGGCAACTTCGTTCGGAATTGCTGCAACAGCGCATCGAATTTCAGCAATGGAAAATCGAACAGTTGGAAGTTGGACTACAACAAATCCAAGATGAACGAGCCCGATTGGAAGCGGAGGAACGCAGTATTCAACAAGCGTTGACCGACGCCAGCGGCGCAGAGGCCGATGAAACCGTGAGCTATAAAAACGAACTCACCGACACGACGCTCAGAAAAAATCGCATCCAGCAAACCGCACTCCAACAACGCGAGGCAGAGGTGCAACAAAAGCTGCAACGCGAACAACAAGCGCTACAGGAATTTATGCGCAGAGCTAAACAGCCCTCCCCATAAGTCGGTATTGCAGTAATTAGCCCGTATTACGAGCGGGGACGACGAAAGATTTTCACACGAGCAAGCAGTGGGCCGAAGCCACCGACCTGCACCGAATAAAAATACTCGCCATCAACAACCTCATCACGAATGGGGCCTGACAATTCGGCTGGAATCTCAGGAGTCGGTAAATCCGGGTCTTCGTCAGGATCAACCGGCAAAGGAATTACGCCTGGCCCAAACACATCTTCGACAAAGGGCGTCGGGCTGCCAGCCTGATCAAACCGCACTTCCCAACTCAGTTCGGGACAAACCCAGGCAATTTCTTCCTGTTCAAATAAATCTCTCTCGACTGGATCAATGCTCACTTCTCCATTGACCAGCGTAATTTTGACGGGTTGTTTGGTTAGTTCTGGCACGGGTCTTCGGCTTGGGGTTTCTCGATGAGAAGGCGGTCTGTCGCCTCGCTCTTCTCGGTTTGTAGTTTCAGGAACGGCTGTGGTGCGAGTGCTTTGGGCGAGTGAGGCTTCCAGGTTACCGTTCGATGATTTGGCGATACTTCTCCTGCTGAAGCAGGTCTTTAAGTAGCGGATCATGTGTCACCTCGAATTTGCTTTTTCGGTTTAGAACTGCTTTTTCCAGTTGTGCCATCAGTTTCTCCGGCTCATTTGTCAGTTTGTAAACTTTGATGGCGCTGATAATGCAATCATAGTTATTGGGTTCAAGCAATAACGCGGCTTCAATTTTCTGGAGCGCGAGTTTTTTATTATTCCGCCGGGCATACCATTCGGCCAGCAAAGACAGGCTCGCGGCGTCATTTGAAATGTCGGCAGCACGCATGAAAGTGAGCGCATTGTCATACGCTTTCTCTGCCTGCTTGCGCTGTTCAGGGTCACAGTTCATCGCATCGCCAAGGCTGCCCCAAAGTTCTGCGCTTTCCGCATCCAGCTTCAAGGCCTCGCGAAATTCTTCTGCGGCTTTCGCACAGTTCCCCATCATCAACGCCGCGACGCCAGCATTCTGATAAGTGGTTGTCAGCCGTTTTCGCTTGATGGATTCGCGATAAGCAGCCTCAGCCTCAGTGAATTTTTCCTGATACAAATATGCCGTCCCCAGATTACTGAAGCCATAGGGATTATTGCTTAATAACTCTGTGACCTTGCGCCATTGGCTTTCGGCTTTGTTGAATTCGCCCTGGTCAAAATAAAACCCGCCTAGTTCGTTATAGGCTTCCCAGGAATTAGGCCGCAGTGAAATGACACGTTGATAAAATTCTTCAGCCTTTGGGGCATCGCGCCTGCGATCATATGCAATGGCCAAACCGATCAGCGCGGAAGCATCCTCCGGCTGGCGCGCCAGTGCCTGCTCAAAATTTTTGATCGCCTTATCTATGTCTCCCAACGAAACAGACACATTCCCACACATCACTAAAACATTTGCATCTGTGCTGGCAGCTATCGCCGTGTCATCGCAACTTGAAACCGCGAGTTCACGATCACTCAGCTTGTTGGTGAAGTTGTATTTTAAGTAATACGCCCAGCCCAATGCAGATTTGACCGAGGACAAATTGACCGTTGGTTTTTCTTTCAGGGTGTTGAGGATCGCGAGAGCTGCGTTCACGGATTGTTCGTTGCCGTAATTTTCCAGCAACGCGACGGCGCGGAAATATTGTGCATCATCGTCACTTGCCTGCAACTCAGCGGCATTGCCCTGTAAATGCAACGTATTTACGATGCTCAGCAACATCTGACTCAAATCAGCCGCAGTGCCATTCGCAATCGCCTTCCCCTGCCTGCTGGTCAATGAATACTGCACGCCGCTCTTGCCCTCTGCACAATTGGTTGCGGCAACTTTCAAGATCGTATTCGCTTCGGCAGTCAGCGCGGACTGCGTCAAATCAGCATCAATCATCAGGAAAGGTTGGCTGCGCTCTGCATTGAACTGTCGGACAAGTTGCACGCCACGAAAATCTTTCAGCTTTTCATTGACCAAACGAGCAATGGCGGCGCTTTGACCAGGCTCACAAGGGGCGGATTCCTGTTCAGCAATGACCGCCAGCACGGTGTCAGGTGGTGGCGTTAACCAGCGAGACCCAACATACAAACCAATCAGCAAAACCAATCCCACCGCAGCCAGCGCCAATTGTGGAGCAAAGCGTTTGAGTCCTTGTACGGCCAGCGTAAGGCCAGCAGCAGCCTTGACATTTTCAAGCAGCGGCAACACTTCTGCCGCCGAGCGAATTCGCCGCGCCAGATTTTTTTCCAGGCATCCGTGAATTAACTTCACCAGTTTGGGCGGCGTATCCAGCGGCAAGGTTTTCCAATCCGGCTCTTTATTCAAAATCGCAGCATTCGTATCAGCATGACTATCTGCTCGAAATGGATTTCGACCAGCTAAGGCTTCATACAACATGCATCCGAACGCCCACCAATCCGTGCGTTGATCAAGTTCTCTGTCGCCACGCACTTGCTCAGGGCTCATAAATCCCGGCGTTCCCAGAATGGTCTGCGCTTGTGTGATGGTTTGCAATTGCGTATGGGCACCGTTGATTGAACCCATTGCTCCATTCGATAGCACCACCTCTTTCGGAGTCGGTTTGGCCAATCCGAAATCCAGAACTTTGACGATGCCTTCTGGTGTGATTTTAATGTTGGCGGGTTTCAGATCGCGGTGAATGATGCCCTGTGCGTGCGCAGCCTGTAAGGCAATGGCAATTTGCCGAAAGATCGGAGCGGCTTCGCTGACGGTCATTTTGCGACGGGCCAGATGCTCAGCCAGCGTTTCGCCCTGCACCAGTTCCATGACCAAATAGCGCGGGCCTTCTACGGAAGTGCGATCATAGTCAAACAATGTGGCGACATTTACGTGCTGGATGCGCGCCAGCATTTCAGCTTCGCGTTTGAAGCGTTGCAACCGTTCAGGATCATTCGCAAAAAGATCCGGCAGGACTTTCAGCGCCACCGCACGTTTCAAATTCAAATCGCGCGCTAAATACACGGTGCCCATCCCACCCGCGCCAAGTTCTGAAATGATTTCGTATGCCCCAAAGCACTGCCCTTTCATTTCCAGTGTCGGCGCGTTGAGTTCATCCTGAGCAAGTTGGCGAGCGGCGTCTTCAAGGGCAGGGGTTTCGAGAAAGCCTTCGGAGTGATCGTCCTGTCGCAACATGGCCAGGACTTCGTGCCGTACCTCTTCATCAGCATTGGCTACGTTTTTGACGAAAGCCTCACGCTGATGGACGGGAAGCTGCGAAGCCTGTTTCCAGAGCTGTTCAATTTGGTCCCATGTTTCCTGTGTCATGCATGAGATAAAGCGGATTTTGTGCCGATTTGCTGGAGATCAGTGGTGAATAATCATCAGGTTGCCCCTTCTTTTACAATCGGGCTAAGACCATCATTCAAGAACTTAGTGATCGCGGAGCAACAAACAAGATGTTTGTTGTACATTGACTCCGAAGGTGTAGCGCAAACAGGATGTTTGCGCCTCCAACTTAATTTGTCCAATGACCTATGACAAAGGACTAATGACTCAGTTCTTTCAGCAACCAGGATTTGGCAAACTTCCAATCGTCCATCACAGTATCTTCGCTGACTTTTAGGGCGGTGGCGGTTTCTTTCACAGTCAGTCCGCCGAAATAGCGCATTTCCACGACCTGCGCCTTGCGACGTGAAAATGTTTCCAATTTCTGGAGGACTTCATCCAGCGCGGCGATGTCTACGTTCGTTTGATTCGAGACCATCAACGCATCGTCCAATGCGACTCGCTGAAATTCACCGCCGCGTTTTTGTTGCTGGCGCGCGCGCGCGTGATCCACCAGAATGCGGCGCATCATGTTGGCGCACACTGCCAGAAAATGGGCACGATCATTAAACGTAACAGATTTGGAATCCACCAGGCGCACATACACTTCATTGACCAGCGCATCTGTTTGCAGGCTGTGGTCAGGACGCTCCTGTCGCATGTAGTAATGTGCTTTGCGACGCAATTCTTCATACACCAGCGGCACCAGTTGATCGAGCGCCGCCTGATCGCCGTGACTCCAGGCAACCAGCAATTGCGTAACGTCCTGCGGTGGGGAAGCAGCATCCATTGACATAAGAACATCCTTTTGCCGGCCACGTTGGCGAAGCATCGCCAGAAAAGACCAATCAACTCCTTTGTCGGGAACGCAAAGTATAGCACCAGTTCACAAGCCACTCTCGCTGAAATATTTCTGGCAAGATTTTTTTCAGTCGCTTCCAGTTTTTGCCTTGCCTTCTCGCTTATAGGGTTGAGGACAAGAAAATGCCTCCCATCAAATGATGGAAATTTCTTCCCGGCAAAATCGTGTCGGGAAGAGTTGAAACTTCACGCCAAAGGTACGCTGTTTCGTGAGGGACAGCGTTGGCATTGAGTAGCGCGGATATTGAGGTTTGTACGACCGGCACGCCTCACCAATCGCAAGGTCTGTGCTACTCATTTTTCGGAGCAATTATGTCAGGCCAGGTAATCACAATTCGCGGCACCAGCAATGATTGTTGGATCGTCAATCGCTATGTTGGCGATGCAGCGCGAAACCAGCACCAATCCTTCGAGGATGACTGGTTCGATCTGCTGGCCGAGCATTGCGTGATTGATTATCAGGAATTCTTTGACAGCGAAGTTTTGGGTTGTCCCACAATTCAGTTCTTTTCACATCGTTCGCCCATCGTTTGTTAACGAAAGTGGCGACAGAATTCGAGCGCGCTTTACTGGGGAGCAAGGCGGGCATCGAACGACACGCCGGGTCAGTCGAATCTTGCATTGCAAATCGGCTGACCGGCGCTGCCGTAATCACACGTTATTTTTCAATTCTCACCGCGAAGCAGCGAATCGTTGGCATTTGTTTGAGTGGGTTTCCTCAGCCAGAAAACACGCCTCTACATCTAGCCAAATTAGCCTATACACTTAGCCGCTTAAATAAAGCCAATGATTCGCCGTTATTGATTCCCGCCCCTCTCTCATCGTATTCTCCGCCAGCAATATCAATCCCAAGAGGAGAATTCATTCATGCCCCTAAATTGTCGCCCTTGCTCTACTTTTTTTTCGGCTGTCATTGCATCCGTCCAACGCTGTGCGTGCCTAGCGCTTTTTACTTTCTGCATCGGAGTTTCCGTTCTTGCGCAAGTGCAAACGACCAGCACGTACCTTCAAAAAACGCGCACGACGCATACCGCAGAAGAGTTTGCCAAGCTGACGAAAGGGAAAGTCAAAATTCAAAGACAGCCCACTTCAGCTAAATTCTTTTCACTTGGAAATAAAACGTTGTCGGTTGCCCGTGCGATCTATGTTGATGCAGGTACGAGGAAATGGCTGGCCACAGACAATGGGGTATACAGCAGCAATCCTGCTCAACTTGAGCCGGAATATTTTGCGGGCAAACGGTGGCTGCCGGACGACAAGGTCACGGGCATTGGGATCGAAGGCAATGTCGTTTGGCTTGAAACGTCCAAAGGCTTCAGTCGGATTGAGTACAAATCCATGACACTCGCCGACAAATCCCGCGACTTCGTCAAGCGAGTGCAGACGCGGCACAATCGTTGGGGTCAAACGGCAGATTCGCATTTGCGTGTGCCGGGCGATCTTTCGACGAACCAAATGGTTTCCAGTGACAACGACGGTTTGTGGACGGCGATGTATGTTGCGGCAGAATGCTTCCGTTACAAAGTCACGGGTGAAGCCGAGGCGCGCGAAAATGCTCGCCAGGGGATGCAAGCCTTAATGCGGATGGAAGAGATCACAGGCATCCCCGGCTTCCCGGCGCGTTCGTTCATCAAGGTTGGCGTAGACATCCAGCCCGGCGACGGCGAATGGCACGACACAGCAGACAAAGTCTGGCGCTGGAAAGGCGACACCAGTTCAGATGAAATCGTTGGGCATTATTTTATCTACCCGATTTACCATGACCTTGTGGCTGACGAAGCCGAAAAGCCCAAACTGCGCGGCGTCATTGATCGGATGACGAATCACATTTTGGACAACAACTATCAGTTGATTGATCTGGACGGCAAACGCACACGCTGGGGCTTTTGGGGGCCGGATACGATTTGGGAAGACCCCGACGAAACAGGCTTGCGTGCGTTGCATATCCTTGCTCATTTGCGCGTCGCGATTTACCTCACCAGCAACGACCAATACCGCGCGAAGTTTCAGGCCGCGTATGATGACTTAATCAAAAACCATAAATATCATCTGCTGACACGCAACCAGAAAATTATGATTCCTGGCCATATTAACCATTCAGATGATGAGCTGGCGTTTTTGTCTTACTATCCGCTGCTAAGTTACGAAACTGACCCGAAACTCCGTGAGGTTTATCAACAAAGCCTCGAACGCGCGTGGCAAATCGAACGTCCCGAACGCAATCCGCTTTGGAATTTTATTTATGCGGTTGGATGTGGCGCAAAAGATTTTGACCAGGATGCCTCTGTTCGTACGTTGCGGGAAATTCCAATGGAGTTAATTGAATGGGCGGTCAAGAATTCCCATCGCCAGGATGTGCCGATTGATCCGCTGAGTGATCGCTTCAAACGCAAACAGGCATTGGTAGTCTTGCCTTACGATGAACTGCCCATGACCAAATGGAATGGCAATCCTTATAATCTGGATGGCGGAAACGGCGGGCGCAGTGAAGACGATGGGGCGTACTTTTTATTGCCCTACTGGATGGGACGCTATCACAAGTTGATTGGCGAATGATGGATCGCCAAGTGCATTTCGACAGGATGAACGAGATTGATAACAATTCGTTTACCAGGCGCACGCTCAATGCTGGTTGAAAACCACAACACCCGTAGCGCGCGATCCTGCGCAACAAAATCCAAATCGTTTATTTTCCTCACCCCTTTTCTTGTTGCTTCACTTCAAACGCCAACGCGTTGGCTGGGGGCACTCTTGCACAAGAAAGGTTAGACGTTTTGCCGGGAAGCAAAAGTCATTTTTCAGTTTTTTCCTTTACCCTATAATATCGAAAGTAAACGAGATGTTCCGGTGCGTCATACTGAAGTAGTTCATCATAATATTTTACTATCTCTTCAGGTTCTCCCGATTTAGGTTTCGGCACGTCTATTTTCTCCCACTCATAGGAATATGAGACCTTAATTGAGTAATCGTCATTTAAGTCCTGACTGGGCACTTTGAATCTGAGAGCGTCGCCTGGAGCAAGCCATATTTCCCAATGAATCTGGCTGTTGATAAAAATCGGTGGTCGTGGTGTAGCGTCTCTTGATTGCACCTCTACGTGGTAAAGAACCTCTACTTCTGTTTCATTTACCAGAACCTGTCTTGCCCCCGTACAAAGGGTTTTGGTAATGAGTGAGTTTTGAGGCGGAGTCACACCTGGAACTGCATTGACTTTGATTGCCCATTTTGAATTATTTTGTAAGCGAAGGGAGTGGGATGTCTGTATTCCTTCTTGACTTGGTTTAGCTATTTGCTCTGTTTTTTCGTAAGCGAGATAAACATTCGGTTTATTGGGAAAAATCGAAATGCTGGATGGTTCGGGGCAAACGAACCTGCCCTGACCAAAGACCATTGTTGAGGGCGTAAGACAAAATAGTAAAAGAAGTTTTCTGAGGAACATATTTACCTTTAGATTAAGACTTATGTCTAACAATTTGTTCACCGGACGCAACCGCTCCGGTGCAAAGTTTGTTCGGTTAATAGGTCAAAGAAAATAGCCCAATACAATTAATAGCGCGACGATCCCCCAAGCAATTGTCCTATGTTTGCGTGAAACATCTTGATGGTAGATTTTATAAATTAAGAGTCCACTCATTAGCCCTAATAGAATGCTCGTGATAAACCAAGAAAAATAGTTTCCCAAGATTCTTTCAACCGTAATGACTGCAAACCCAATGAGAATCTCTCGCCACCATTTTTTCCGCCAGGGATGGGGATCATTATTGTCACTATCAAAGCTTTCAGCGATGGGTTTCAATGTTAAGCAGGCTCGATTACCAGCCTCTATCTTTTGCAAAGACAAGTTGCGCCGTTGTGCCTCTTGTTCGGCCTGTTGTAACCATTGCTTTGTGTAATTTTGTCGGTCAAAGTAAATCATCCACAGCAACCGACCATCAGTAATCTCTCGCATTCATCTACAAACAATCTTCTTGGTAGCGTGATAAACCGAACATAAGTTATAAGTCGCGCCAGGATTGTAAGCCATACCTCCTGCTTGTTTATCCTGTCATTCTCTTTTCGCCGCCTGCGTGCCTGGCTTTAAGTCTTCGTTGAGCATCCCCAAAAACGCGACCAGCGGCGCGATGTCAGACTCTCTGAGGCGAATGTTCTTCAGTTCGTCATCTGCCGCGCGCACTTTTCCTTCACGAGCCATCTCACTCAAGTGCCGGAACTCCTTCACAGTATCTTCCAGCGAAATGTACGCGCCGTTGTGCATGTACGGATAGGTATACGCCAGATGGCGCAAGCCCGGTGTTTTGATGGTGCCAATCATGCGTTGCAAAAACTGATCATCGGTTTCGTTCGCACGACGCAGGGGCGAGGTCTGAAGGTTGATGAAATTCCAGTATCCAAGGTCAACTTCGTGCGGCTTTTGTGGCGTGGGGTATTCACGAAATTGCGCAGCAGGACGCCGGGCTTCAGTTGCATTCGGAATCGGCAAGGCAGCAAACTTCCCTGCCCCGTGAACCTGATCATACTCAACCTGACTAATGCCTAAATTGTGATACGAAAAATCTGTGAAGTACGGAGGCGCGTGACAGGTTACGCAATTGCCTGTCGCAGGAGTGAAAAAGAGTTTGAGTCCTGCCAATGCAGTGGCATTGAATCCAGTTGGCAGCTTGAGTGTTTTCGTCGTTTCCAGTTCAGTAATTTTTGCCAGCAGCTTCCGACCAAAATCCTGTGCAGTTTCGCCGCTGGCAGGCTTCGCCTGCAACCCATTCACCTGGACAAACACATCGTAGGGTGAGTTCATTTTGCTGTTGAGCGTACGCATAAAATCGGCCACTGCCCGCGCCACCGCATTGACCATCTCATCGCGACTGAGCTTTTCCAGTTGTAAGCCGTACGCCTGTTTGAATTCATCCCGATAGCGCGCATCACCCGCGACAACCTTTTGCAACTGCATCAGCGCTGATTCGTGCTCGGTTGGCAGCCATCCCATCGGGCGTCCGGCAAACGTGCCTTTGACTAAATCTTCCAGCGAGGCAAACTCTCCGTCGTAATGCAGGCGCGGTTGTTGCGCGACATCAAACAATGCGGGCGAATTGCGCAACTCAAACCGCTGTGGGCTTTCCTTGCGATACGAAATCCAACTACGATTGAAAAAATCAGCAAAGGGGCGCAAGCCTTGCGGGTCTTCATCGAAAAGGTGGCAATTGCTGCAACTGGCGGGTAAATCTCCTTGCGGAGCAGAAAATCGGACATCGCGAAAGAGCCGTTCTCCCAGCTGTTTTTGCAGGGGGCTGATTTTTGTTTGCTGCGACCAGCCAGAGAGGTTGATGAAGGACAAACCAAGAAAAATAAACAGCATTCCGCCTGTGATTTTTCGGGGCAAGATGATTGGTTTAAATCGCATGGGGAAAGAGCCTCCGGGCGCGATTAAAGCACAAATCCCTGTGGCAGGGGAATTGGTTTAGTGGCTGAATGACGCGCGGCGTTGTATATTGAAAAAAAGAAACGCATGGAGTGCAGGCTTTCGTCAGACTTGATGCCGGAAGTAGAAACAACCAGACTCAAGTTATCGCTCAATGCAAATTTTTGAGGAGTATTGCGGATGTCAGGTCAATCAAAGCAACAAGACGCGCGGCTCAGGGAAACAGTTCTTCATCGCGCACTGGGCACAGGCGGAGCAGCGGCCTTTGTTGTCAGCAGTATGGTTGGAACAGGAATCTTTACCGTCCCGGCTTTTGTCAGAAGTGCGACGGGCAGTAGTCTGGCGGCGTTAAGTGTCTGGATTGTCGGCGCAAGCCTCGCTCTGGCTGGGGCGTTCTGCTATGCCGAACTTGCCACGCGAATGCCACGGGCGGGTGGCGAGTATCAATATCTGACAAATGTCTATGGCCGAATGTGGGGCTTTGTCAGCGGCTGGATTTCTTTTTTCGCAGGCTTTGCCGCCCCTACCGCAGCTTCGGCGTTAGGCGTGGTCGCATATTCAGCTGTCCTCTTTCCGGGATGGGACCCAAATGCCCCGTTGATGGCGGGCTGGGACATCACGCAAGGTTCTGCAATTGCGGCGGCAATCACGCTGGTAATGGCAATCGTGCATTGTCTGGGGGTGCGTCCAAGTGGCCGACTGCAAACAATTTTGGCAGCGACGGCCATCGGTTCGATTGTTTTATTTGTCCTGATCGGCTTTGCTTCAGGACGAGGCAATTGGCAAGGCATTACGCAATCCTCGCCCGGTCAGAAAGACCTCGGCATGTGGTGGGTTGCATTAATTCAAGTCAGCTTCGCCTACACCGGATGGAATGCGGCGGCGTATCTGGCAGGGGAAGTAAAAGATCCGCGTCGGACTTTGCCGCGTGCTTTGGTGGGAGGCACAATGGTCGTGGTGCTGCTTTACCTTGCCTTAAATCTGTTGTTCTTTTACGCATTGCCAGCCGACGCCTGGAAATCAGAAATCGCGGTCGGACAAATCACCGCCGAGCATTTATTCGGGCCTATCGGGGCAAAAGTCTTGAGCGTGATTGTCTCAATCATCATCCTGGGTTCAATCAGCGCGTGGACGGCTTCGGGGCCGCGCGTCTATTTTGCAATGGCTTGTGATGGAGTCGCTCCGGCCTTCTTTCATCGTCTGGGCAAGCACGGTGCGCCCGTAGTTGGAACGATGCTGCAAGCCGTAGCCGCCGCGATCATGGCGTTGAGCGGCGCATTTGGGACGCTGCTGACCTTTGTGGGATCAGGACTGCTGTTATTTTCTGGCTTTACGATTGCGGCAGTCTATTTTGCACGACGCAAAAACATCACTCATTCGCCCGATTACTTCCGCGTCCCCGGCTATCCGGTCACACCTGCAATTTTTATTTTGATGGTGATTGTGTCCTGGGTACAGAGTCTGCGTGAGCAGCCCATCCCCACGGGCGCAGCCCTGCTAACAATCATCGCTGGAATGGTGATTTATTACGTTGCACGAGCTTTCGGTTTCTTAGTCGAACAACCCATTCCACAACCTTCTGAAGGAAACTTATGAGCTATCGAATATTCTTTTTGGCAATCAGTCTGGTAACGGTGTTGATTTTCGCAACCGCAGCCCAACAAGCCCAACAACCTCAACGGCGCACCGCTGAGGAATACATCAAAGTTCTGGAAACAGAACGTCGCATTGAAGGCTTACAGATCAACAAAGTGATCGAAACCTTGAAGCTCAAACCGGGACAAGTCGTTGGCGACCTTGGCGCAGGTTCTGGCCTTTTTGCCCGCCCCATTGCTAAACAGCTTGGCGACAAAGGACTGGTGTATGCGATTGACATTGATCCTGGTCTGCTCAAGCACATTGAGAAAACGGCCAAAGAGCAAAACATCAACAACATCAAAACCGTGCTGGCGACTGAAGCTGACGCAAAGATTCCCGCCAAAGTTGATCTCATCATCATCTTTGACACGGTGCATCACATCAGCAATCAAGCGACATACGTCAAAGGGTTGAAAAAATATCTGAAGCGTGGCGGTCGTGTCGCGATCATTGATTTCAGTAACGAATGGCCTGCCGGACACGAAAGCATGAAATACTCGCTGAATGATCTGGAAGGATGGATGACAGCGGCAGGATTCAAACGCGTCGAGAAACACGATTTCCTGAACAACAATTTCTTTGTGATTTATCAATAGGTTTGGTGCGCCATGAAATTTGACTGGCATCCACCCAAAGCAGCGAGTAATTTAGAAAAGCACGGTGTTTCTTTCGACGAAGCAAAAACGGTTTTTGATGACCCCAATCAGCTTCATCTGGCAGATGAAGCGCACTCGATGGGCGAACAGCGTTACTATTGCATTGGCTTTTCCAACCAGCAGCGATTATTAACTGTAGTTTATACGGAAAGGCCCGCCGAGACTCTACGTTTGATTAGTGCCCGCGAAGCAACGCGGCGCGAAGAGGAAGAATATGGATCACAAAGTTACTTTACTTAAGGATGACGAATACGACCTCGACGATGACACTCCCGCTGAAATTGATTTCGACAAAGTACGATTCGTACGACGCGGCTTTCATCCATTTGCGCATGTCGTTTCTTTAGACGAAGATGTCGCGGCATTTTTCACCACGCCACAAGCTGTGAACGAAGCCTTGCGGCGCGTGATGCGCGAGATGAAAGAGGCAGCCTAAACTCGCAGGAATTCACACCCAAACGTTATATTACAGGCGGGCATTTCAGTTAGGTTTGAGAATTATCGGAACGGCAGCACATCCCAATCAAATTGAGGCTGGCATTGGCTGGCCCGCATTAATGAAGAGTAATGAAACTACGACCCTTTTTAGCTATTGCCTATACGCTGGCATTATTTTTCGGCCAGCTTCCTTTCACAACCATCGCACAAACCAAGCCTGATGCCCGCGACGAAATGCTGCGCAAGATGGACGCACAGGCAGAACATTACGGCAGGCTTTCACGCCAGATTTGGGAATGGGCTGAAGTCGGATACAAAGAAAAACAAAGCGCTGAATTACTCAAAACCGAGCTGCGAAAAGCAGGCTTTCAGATTCAGGAAAACGTTGGCGAAATGCCCACAGCGTTCACCGCAACATTTGGCAGCGGCAAGCCAGTAATTGGAATCATGGGCGAATACGATGCGCTGCCGGGCTTATCGCAGGAAGACGTTGCAGAAAAGAAAGCACGTGTTGCGGGTGCGCCCGGTCACGGTTGTGGACATAATCTGTTCGGCGTCGCGTCTGCGTTTGCGGCAATCGCAGTGAAAGATTATCTGACCGAAAAGAAATTGCCCGGCACGATTCGCTTTTACGGCACGCCTGCGGAAGAAGGCGGGGGCGGCAAAATTTACATGGCGCGTGCAGGCGTCTTTAATGATTGCGACTCGGTTTTGGTTTGGCATCCCGGCGATAACAACGGCGCGAGCCTGGGTACTTCGCTCGCCAACATCACCGCCAAATTCAAATTCTATGGCAAAGCCGCACACGCCGCAGCCGCGCCGGACAAAGGTCGTTCCGCGCTGGATGCCGTGATGCTGATGTCGCACGCGGTAGATTTATTGCGCGAACACGTCCCGCAGGAAACGCGCATTCACTACGTCGTGACAAACGGCGGTTCGGCCCCCAACATTGTGCCGGATTTTTCTGAAGTTTATATTTACGCCCGCCATCCCAGTATGCCGATTCTGGATGGCATCTGGTCGCGCATCGTCAAATGTGCCGAAGCAGGCGCACTGGGCACCGAAACGCGAATGGAAATGGAATTCGTCAACAGCGTCTACAATCTTTTGCCGAACGATGCGTTAACGACGTTGATTGACAAAAATATGCGGCGCGTAGGCGGGATGAAATACACGGCAGAAGAAAAAGCCTTCGCGGAAAAAATACGGCAAACGCTGCCCCTGGAAAATGCCTTGCCGCTCGGTAGTCAGGAACAGGTGCAGCCGATTGATTCCGGCCTTGGCATTGGCTCAACCGATGTAGCCGATGTGAGTTGGATCGTCCCAACTGCTCAATTCTCAGCAGCGACGTGGGTGCCCGGCGCGCCTGCGCACAGCTGGCAATCTACGGCCTGTTCCGGCATGAGCATTGGACGCAAAGGAATGCTGATCGCCGCCCAAACACTGGCCTTGAGTGCAATTGATCTGATGACCGATCCAAAGCAAATCGAAGCCGCCCGCGCCAGTTTCAATCAACGTCGCGCCGGATACGAATACAAATCACGCGTGCCAGCAACCCAGAAACCGCCGCTGAATTACCGCGACAAATCGTAAGCCGCTGAAATACGCGAAGCGCCTGGGAGCGCAGGCATCCTTGCCTGCTACGAGCGCGTTCAACGCCACTCGTTTGCATTATGAGGAGATCATTTGATCCTAACCATATCTCCTCACCGAATTAGTTTGCATCGCTTCGCTCGCAAATAGCAGGCAAGGATGCCTGCGCTCCCAGGCGCTTCGCGTCGTGCCAAAACGTTCATCTTGAGGAATAAAAAATGAAGCACCTTGTACTTACCTTTTTCCTGTTGTGTTCAGTCGCAGCGCTCACCTACGCCAATGATGATGCGTCTTTCACAGGCTACCACGCTGTTGAGGATGTGATCTACGGACAGAAAGACGGGATGGGATTATCGCTGGATGTATTGACGCCTGAAAAAGACGCCAAAGGACTTGGCATCGTATTAATTTCCAGCGGCAGTTGGAAATCGGCGAAATCAAACCTGCTCGAAGACGAAGAGCGAAAACGCAAAGATCATTGGGTGCAGGGATTGCTCAAAGGCGGATACACCTTATTCGTCGTCCGGCACGGCAGCAGTCCGCGTTACTTTGTGCCGGAAATGATTGAGGACGTGCGGCGGGCAGTGCGCTTTGTGCGATTGAACGCGAAAAAGTACAACATTGATCCCAATCATCTTGGCATCACGAGTGGTTCCTCAGGCGGGCATTTGTCGCTGATGGTGGCATTGACGAGCGACGACGGAAAGCCCGATGCCAAAGACCCGTTGGAGCGCATCAGCAGCCGCGTGCAAGCGGTGGTCGCGTGGTTTCCGCCAACAGACATGATCAATTGGGGCGCGCCAAATGGCTACAAAATGATCGAAACAATCCGCCCCGGTTTCTTTCAGCAAGTCTTTGGCAAAGTCACTGATCTTGAAACACAACTCAAAACCATCTCTCCAATTTATCATCTGACCAAGGATGATCCGCCGTTGCTGCTAATTCACGGCGATGCTGACAAGACAGTGCCCGTGCAGCAATCGAAAATCCTCAAGGCAAAATATGATGAGCTCGGCTTGCCGGTCGAAATGGTCATCAAAGAAGGCGGCGGGCATACCTATTGGCCGGGCATTCTGGATAATTATGCTGCGGTGTGGAACTGGTTTGACCGCTACTTGAAACCTGCGACCAAATAGCCGATGCAAATTAATAACTGCGTAATTACGATCAAGCAAAGCATTCTGGAACGCGGCGGACGAGCCGCACAACTAGCACGGCAGGGCCACGCAACAGCGTCACGAATCGTGCAAGCAGATGCCGAGCAACAGCGCACGATTGAGGTGGTACGCAAAACGCTCAGCAAACATGGCATCCCGTGTATTGAATTTCCCGCCTTTGCGTATTCGCCTGCGGTAAGGCGCAAAATTAATGCCGCAGACCTGGTCATCACCATTGGCGGCGATGGCACAGCACTGAATACCTCGCATTACATCACCAATGGATTGATGCTCGGCGTCAATTCAGCCCCCGGCGATAGCGTCGGGCATTTTTGCCATACGCATCGAAAGAACTTCGCCACTCGTTTTGGCGATCTGCTGCAAGGGCGTTGGCAGCCGACTCCGTTGGCGCGGCTCGCAATTTGGCTGGAAGGGAAATCGCTGCCTGAACTCGCCCTGAATGATGTCCTGATTGCACAAGACAGTCCGGCAGCCACCACGCGTTACATCATTGAACTGGAAGGCGTGAGCGAAGAACATCGCAGTTCCGGCATCTGGATTTCGACGGCGGCGGGTTCGACGGCGGGCATCCGGTCAGCAGGTGGAAAAGTAATGCCCACAAAATCACAACGGCTTCAATATCTGGTTCGTGAGTTGTATCGAGAACCTCAGCGAAATTATGCCTTAACGCGCGGTTTCATTGAGCCAGATCAGGATTTCGTTGTTGTCTCTAAAATGCAACAGGCGCATTTGTACATTGATGGCGCACGAACTGCCTATCCCTTTCCTTTCGGTGCGCACGCGCGGTTCAAATTGGCAGAGCACCACCTGCGCTTATTTATTGGCGCACCAGCTTTGCAACGACAATAAGCGATCCTACGTGACGTTGCATGTGTTCTGCGATATGAAACAACAATCCAAAAACATTTGTTTGTAGCTTTGCTCGCCCGACATAGCGTGGCTCCAATAATGTTTCATCCGGGGTCACGCGGAGAAACTCCAACAGATTAATGATCCGCGCTTGTGCAGCAGCGATTAAGGTCGCAGCATCGGGCAAATTCGCGCCCGATTCCCGTTCGCTTTTCAGAAATTGAAATTGTGCTTCGCTGAGCGATTCGCCTTTCGTATACGTCAGCAAACGATCACTGCTGCCATCAATGTGTCGCAGGTGAAATCCGACGGAAGGCAGCCCTTGAGGCTCGCGCCAGAGTTGCTCGACGGTCAAATCACTAGCGAAGTGAAGAATGTCATTTTGGGCCTGCAAAAGCGCATGTGCAGCAGGCATCAGCAAGGCGGAAATTCCTTCGACAGGGCCGCTCAACCAGGGTTCAGTTGGCATCAGAAATGCTCCTTAAAGATAAGACAGACATCTTGCTTGTCTGGCAGATAACAGATAAACGATGGATCGGTGAATCGCTCATCCTGCCGCCAGCCAGCTTATCAAGCCTTCAGTGTGAGTCAATTGTTAGGAACCTATAACACACAGCTTTTCATTTGCACTCAACGCCTTTTTTGCATAGAGTCTTGCCCGAAGCGATTGAAAAAGGACTGAAGTTACACAAAAGATGTGACTCTGGTTTTATCTTGTGGGTTCTGGTTTGTGATGTTCGCCCTCTTCACGTACGACCAGATCGGCAATGCGCGAAGATTGCCTCCCCATACAATAGTGAAATAATTTCCTGCTTCATTGAATTAACTTATGAACGACTTGAAATTGTCTCTCTGTCGCTGCAAAGAGTTTGTTTTTTTAGGACTGCTTTGTTTTTTTTCAGCGACGGGTTTTGCGGGCGAATCAAAAGCTCCTCAACCTATTTCAGCCAAACCGGTCATCGCACCTATTGTCCAACCCAACACGACGTTTCGTTCGGATTTGACCTTACCACATCCTGAACACCATCTTGCCTGGGATCAGGATCACTCAGCGAAAAAACAAGTTGATCAGGCAATAACTTCGCGGTGGCTGAAGGATTTGAGGATGCTGATACAAGAGCCTCATCCAGTCACAGGTCCAACAAGTGCGGGGAATCCACAAAGTGCTCCCCAACTCAACGGCCAAACACCCGATCAATCTGGCATTCAATGGAAACCATTAATTGCGCAATCGCTCACGTTTTTGTGGATCGAGCATGGGTTTCGCTTTCTCACTGAACCCGGAACCAGAGAAGAGCTAAAGGGGCCATTTTTCAAAGACTGGTTTCAATCGGCCAAAAACACGCGCGGCTGGCGTGATGGAGATCCGTTTATCGTGAATTACATTGGGCATCCGATGCAGGGTTCGGTGACAAACTATATGTTCGTCCACAACGACCCGAAATACATTCGCGAAGAAATGGGATTCAGTAAGGCTTATTTCAAAAGCCGATTACGTGCGATGCTGTTTTCGACTGTTTACAGTACCCAGTTTGAATTGGGGCCGCTCAGCGAAGCCTCGCTGGGCAACGTCGGACTGTTCCCTTCTAAAACCTCGCGTCATCCGTCTGCCTTCGTTGATCTGGTCGTGACCCCAACGCTCGGCACAGCGTGGACGATGGGAGAAGATGCACTGGATCGCTTCATTATCAAACGGATGGAAACGCACGTCGAAAATCGTGTGGTGCGATTACTGGTGCGAAGCTTCCTGAATCCAAGCCGGAGCTTCGCCAACGCATTGCGCGGCAAATATCCCTGGAATCGGGATGGACGGCGTTTATAAAATCGGTTTGCGGCTACCACCAGAGAAGAAATCAGGGGCAATTCATTCTCGCTGGGTACGCAGGCTTCCAGCCTGCATGGCGTCGTCAAGGCTTCGACTCTCGCAAGCTTTGCAGCGTACCCAAAGAATGAATTGCTCCTAGAGAAGAAATGACCAATCCCCCAACCTGTGTTAGACTTCGCCTGTCGGCAGTAAACTTACAATCAACGAGTTGATTTCAGCCCTCATTCGGTAGCCTCATCAACTCTTCATAAAATCAACCGATCTGGCTGGTGTTAGGTCTCACTTGCACCAGACCTGACGCAGAAACTATTACACCCAACCGGGAGGAAAGCTTTATGTTGACGCCGCTCGCCCGCCTGTATCCTGCTGCGATCTTTTCCTATTTTATTTTCGCCGTATTGCTCTTGTCTCAATCAAGTCAGGCTGAAACAACCAGCTACTATGTGCTGCAACCTGCCGCACCGCTTGGTGGTTCACCCTCCAGTTTATTGATGCAGTCCAGTTATCTGGACGTGCCAGCCGGGGCGATCCTGTCAGTCCACTTGATGAAGGGGCATCAAATCGTTTCCACTAGCAAGCTGGAATTCACGGCAGCCTACAAAAATACTTCGGTCTTCCCTTCTCAGATCGTTTCGTTTCTCGCTTCCGGTTCTTCCACTGTTCCAGGTGAACCTATTGCCGGAGCCAAACTTTACAGCGGGATCACGGACTTAACGCCTGTTGCCGCCAACCCAAGTCAGTACAATTTCCTCTGGTCACTATCTGAGGGCGTCATCGCTACCCCAGGGCAGGCCATCGTCACAGGCGGGACACAAACCGTGAGCTTTGTTGACCTCAGGCTCAGCGCAATCCCTGCATCTGTACGGCAAAGCGATCAGAAACCGGGTTCGATTCTGTTTTATCATCGCTACCTGTCGAGCATTGGCACCAGTACCGGCAACAACACCACGCTCAGCATCACAAACACCTCGTTAACCGATAGCACCAAAGTCCGATTGTTTTTCATTGCAGCGGTGGATTGCCAACCCATCGAGCAGGCAATCTGTTTGGCAGCGCAACAGACCACCACGTTTTTGATGAGCGATTTTGATCCAGGCACAACGGGGTACGTGATTGCGGTCGCCTGTGATGCACAGGGACGGCCCACGCAATTCAACTGGTTAATTGGCAATGCACAGATTCGTCAAACCAGTCCCCTCAATAATCAGAAATTCGATTCGACGTTAAGCGCACTAGCGATTGCCAAACGCACAAGTGGCGCAGTCATCCCAGTCAGCAATGTTTCAGAAATGGCCTTTGATGATACGACTTATGATCGGCTGCCCGCGCAACTCGCGGCTGACAATTTGCCCAGCCAGGGAACAAGCGCAATCAATGCCAATGCAACAATCATTTCGTTGTATCGCCCGCTGGCTAATCTGGCAGGAGGATCCGTCAACACGCAGACGAACTTCTCGCTCAACAATAGTTCAGCGCAATCAACAACGACCACACAAACAATTGGTTGTTATTCGGATGTGCGGCTATCCTCGCTGCGACTGAATCCCACATTGGCGACAATTCTGCCCGTTGGAAAGACCGGATGGATGCGCATTTCAGCTGGCGACAATGGGCCATTGCTGGGTGCCCAGTTTAATAGCGGCTTATATTCAAGTGGCGCAACTTTACGGGCAGTCACCTTTGCCTCAGATTACCGCATGAGTATCCCGATCAAAGCCCCAGGCTGCTAAATCAAGAAGCTCGACCGTCAGCACTCCCCGCAAACAAAACAAAACCACGAAGCAAGTTACCTGCTTGCTTCGTGGTCATCAGAAAACCTATCGGTGGCCGAAATTATCGGCGTTTGACTGGTGCGCGTTGTGCTTCCCTGCTCACGCCGCCCACATCAGCCGCAGCAGCACCTGGCGGCAGTTTTGAGCCAGCTGGCATCAGGAACAATCGAACCTGTGAGCCATCATCGCTTTGCCCTGAAGGACGGACAATCAAACGGTTCGCATCTACCTTAACGCCGATGGAACCATCCGCCAATCGGTCGCGAACGTTCTTCCCACGTTCCAGCGACATATTGGATTTTTCGCCCGGACGAGAATAGGAATCAATGATCAATTGAGCGCTGGGATCAGATTCAAGCTGACGGACGATTTCAACCAGATTGGCTTTGCAAACATTATCCACACGCGCACTGTTCGTCTTGAAAGTATTGCAGGGAGAAAATTCAGAAACCGCTTCCACCAATTGCTCAGCAACCTTGAAGGTAATTTGTCCGCTGGCTTCGCAGTTGGGCAGATCGGTAGTCAACTTCAAATTAACAGTAACCGTTGAGCCATAGGCAATGCCCGTCGTGTCGAGTTTGGCACAACTAGCATCGCCCGAAATTTTGCCAGCCGTTGTCGCCCAGGTTGGAACAAGCTTGCCGTAGTTCACACCGCCGGTCACCGTGCTGGCACAGATGTTAAGTGCCTCACCGGGATTGATCACAGGCATACTGCTGGTCAAGGAAACAGTGGGCGAAGTGAAACAGGCCGGACAGGTAACAATGACAAACGTCTTTGAGTCATAAGCGGTGCAATTGCCCTCGCATTCTTTATACGGAACACTCGCCTCAGCCGTCACAATATAGGTTCCCGGCGTCAGACCCGTTGTATCCAACACATAATGTCCATTGATGTCCGACGCGCCGCGTCCACCAGAAATTGTCCACTTGACCGGCAGAACCTCTGCATCAGCAATACCGGAAACGCGTGCCGTAAAGCCGAGTTTATCGCCCGCACAAACAGTCTGCGGATTCGCCCGATAATACTCATCTGCCTTATCCAGAATGACGCCACTTTCTAACCGCAAGGTGGGAACAACGCGTGGCTCCAATTTTTTGACTTTAGGTTTATCGGTCTTGGCTTGCGCCAATCCAATGATTGCTAAAAGGCTAATGAGAATGAGAGAGGAAAGCAGCTTCGGCTTTTGCATGAGGATACCGATCCTTTCAAGGTGAAACGAAATCTCGGAGCATATCTGTGAGGCGGCGGTAGCTTAGTGGGTAGTATAAAATCCGTAAATTATTTGTTTTCTTTATTGCAACCCAGTGAAGAATGTATTTTGACCAATTCCGATTCTAAATCAAGTCTTTTCTTCACTTGCGTCTGTTCAGCTTTTGTATATGCTGGCAGTCATTATGACCAAATTACATTTTCTCGGTGCTGCCGGAACTGTCACCGGTTCTAAATTTGTGCTGGAAGCCGACGGCTACCGCGTGATGATTGATTGCGGACTGTTCCAGGGCCTCAAGCAATTGCGGCTGCTGAATTGGGAACCGTTACCCCTCAATCCAGCTTCCATTAACGATGTGGTCTTAACGCACGCCCACATAGATCATACAGGATATTTACCGCGTCTGGTTCACGATGGATTCAACGGCAAAGTCTATGCCACCAAAGCGACAGCGGATTTATTAACGCTGATGCTGCCGGATTCCGCGCGTATTCAGGAAGAAGATGCGGAATATGCTAATCGCAAAGGCTTCTCAAAACACCACCCAGCCTTGCCACTGTACACGGAGCGGGACGCGAAAGACGCATTGCGTTTGATTCAGGGCGTGAACTACGAGGAGCCAATTCGACTCAACAAATTCGTCACGATCAGCTACACACAAGCGGGGCATATTCTTGGCTCTGGTTGCGTCAAGGCTGAAATCCATGAACCCCACAGCGATCCATTCACCATTTTATTTTCGGGCGATCTGGGGCGATATGACGAACCAATTCTGAATGATCCAGCACCAGTTCATGAAGCGGATTATTTATTGCTCGAATCCACCTATGGCAACCGCAGGCATGAAAACGTCAACCCCAAAGATCGTTTGGCGGAAATCATCAACGAAACGGTGGCACGCGGTGGCAAAATTATCATTCCAGCCTTTGCCGTGGGTCGCACACAACTGTTGATTTATTACCTCCGTGAACTAGAGGATGAGCAACGCATTCCAATCATTCCGGTGATTGTGGATTCCCCAATGGGGGTTTCGGCAACACGGTTCTATGCCAAGCATAAGCAAGAACACGATATGGATATGCAACGTCTGGCCGAGGACAATCGCAATGCTCTGGCAACGCATCGCTTTACACTGGTGCATGGGCGCGAAGGCTCAAAGGAACTAAATGCGCTACGCGAATCTGCGATTATTATTTCGGCATCCGGGATGGCAACGGGCGGGCGCATTATGCACCATCTTTATCACAATTTGCCAAATGCCAGGAACACGGTCGTGCTGGTCGGGTATCAGGCAGAAGGAACCCGTGGACGCCGTTTGCAAAATGGCGAAAAGACATTGCGCTTACTCGGTGAAGAAGTCCCCGTCAATGCGCAAATCGAAACGATTGGCAGCCTCTCGGCGCATGCAGATTCCAGCGAGATCATGCGGTGGCTCAAAGAATTCAAACGTCCCCCACGCAAGACTTTCATCGTACACGGCGAACCAGAAGCCTCTGCCGCTTTACGAGATTTGATCATCCGCGAATTAGGGTGGGATGTGACAATTCCCAGTTACCAGGACGTTGTCACGCTTGGTGAGTAATCCAATCCAAACCGCACCGGGAGCAGGCGTGTCTGGGAAATTATATAAGGCAGCCCTCCTCGTTGAAGTCGTTTTTATCTTTCGCAGCCCTATCCCCTGTACGGTTAAGATGCAACACAGCTCCCCCAGATAGACTTTCCGTACACAATGAATACATATCCCCTGGCTGAATTTGTCGAGCGGCAAGATAACCCGCATTGATTGTGCCGTTATTTGTGCACTCAAATTGCATTAATCTAACTTATGGAACAGTCAACGAATGATTCTCCGTCCCGTAATCATACGTCTATTTTCCGTCGCTGGTATTTTTGGGTTGGCCTGAGTGGAATCCTGCTACTAGCTGCGGTCGCGCTTTCCGCCTGGTTTTATTACCGATCTGGAAAGATCAATCAGTACGTTGCCAGACAAATTGAGATGGCGTTACAGGAATACGGCATCCGTGCTGAGGTGGGCGGCTTTGAGATTGGTCGCGGTATTCGTTCGGCCACCCTGCGCAATGTGAAATTTTATAATCAGGCAACCGGACAGTTAATTGGAACGCTTGATCGGGCGGTGGTAGAGCTGAGCATCACTGACCTGTACGCCTTGAATTTACGGCGGAATGTTGTGTTCCAGAGCCTGGAAGTAGAAAACCTTGATCTCACGATTGAGGTTGATGAAAACGGCAAAAGCAACCTGGACGGCTTACATCAGGCACCGCCGCGCGCGCCAAGTCGTATTACTTTCGACGTCAATAGTCTGGTCGGAGAATTGAAAAACGGCAAGCTGCATTTCAATGACAAGCAGCACCAAATCAAAGCCGAAATGCCAGAACTGCAGGCCACCTTTCAGCCTTCAAAAGAGCTTGGCTTTGCCTCGGTTGCCACTAAGTTTACCGCCCTCAATAACCGTATAACTTACGAAGGCCGCGAAGGAACAGTCAGTAAAATTGACTTCGATGGCAATGCGCTGGAAATCGGCGCTGAAATCAACCAGGTCAGCATCAATTCACAGTTCGGCGATCTTACGGCATCCGGCAGACTGAACGACTGGCAGGCGTTACGTTACCAGCTGGATACCAAGTTGCGTGCTGAATTGGATGAACTGGCGCGCTTTGCCAGCCCCGCCACAAAAGTAAATGGGGTGGCAGAATTCACGGGGAAAATTACGGGCGAAGGGAAAAACTACCAAATCAATGGAGACGTTAATTCCCCAGATTTGACGGTTGCAGGCTTACATTTTCGCGAAGCCAAAATTAATCAGATCAAGCTTGCGCCGAAAGATGACAAAATCCTTTTTTCGACGCAACAAGCTTCTATCCAATCCGTCGCAGGTCGCGAGTTCCAGGCCAGTGCTATTTCAGTTCCCGGCATCAACGCGGAAATCAATACGACGAACAGAAGTGCGGTCATTAATGCCCAACAGGCAAATGCCGGACAGGTGAGATTAACGACGACGCCAGCCCAGGTCGGAGCAATCAGCTTGCAGAAATTGCAGGCGAAAATTTCCGACAAAGATTTCAACATCCAGAGCAATGCCAGAATCAAGAGTGCCTCGTTCCAAAATATCAAAGTGGGCGAAACGGCGGGCAAACTGGCACTCACGCAAAGCGCATTTTCGCTGGCGGATTTCACAACCGCGATTTTTGGCGGTACGGTGAAAGGCACAGCGACGGTAAATTACACAGGCGGCACATCCAGCTTGAAAGCCGACTTCGCCAGTCTGAAAACAGATCAGGTGGTGAATACCTTCGCGGTCAAAAATGTTCCTCTGGCCGGAACCATTGATGGCAAGGCTGATGTTACGTGGCCCGGCGTCAATGCCCAGGCACTAAGCGGCAATCTGAATGCACATTTCACCGGACAGACACAGAATCTTCTTGCCGGAGATATTCCAGTCAATGGCGATGTTGTCGCGCAAATGCAGCGCGGCGTTTTCAACTTCGGCCAGTTACAACTCAACACCGACGCCACGACGATTACAGCGGATGGTTCACTCGCACAAAATGGCACGTCAAACTTGAATTTCACGCTGAACTCGACGCGCGCGGAACAGTTGCTGGCGATTGCCAGCTCGCTCGAAGCTTTGCAACCCATCATCAACGAATACGAACCGAATGTTTCAGGCAATTTCAATTTTACGGGGAACATACAGGGCAACATCGCCAATCCGACGGTCACGGGAAATTTGAATGCAGAAAAAGTCGGAATTCAAAACGAGTTGATGGGAAGTTTGAAGGGACAGCTGGCGTTTTCGCCTGCCGAAATTCGTTTTGAGAATGCGTTGTTAACTGCCAACAACGGCGGGACAATCAAGGTGAATTACGCAGCGCCACGGGCTGAAGCGGCCACCACAGGGACGCTTGACGCTACATTCGACCGCATCAGTGCGGAGGATGTCGTGAAGGCGACTGGATTCTCACTGGAACAAAAGCTGATCGCCGGAGAAATTACGGGGGAAGCGCATTTGACCGGCCTGCCAGCTGCTCCGCAAGGCAGCGTGAAAGCCAATCTGCAAAATGGCACGATTGCCGGACAGCCCGCACAACTCGCCACGGCTAGCATCGTCTTTGACGCACAAACCGCACGGCTGGAGCAGGTTGAAGCCCGCTTGCCACAGGGGCATTTAACTGTCAATGGCACGTACGATTTCAAAACCAAAAACTATCAGGTACAAGGACAAGCCGATCAAATCAGCTTAGCCAGTTTGGTTGAAGCATTTGAGGTCAAAGATACAACCATCACAGGCAATGCCGACGCAACGTTCAGCGCGACAGGCAATGCGAACGACCTGGATCAACTGAAAGTGCAACTGGCCGCTACAGGCAGACAAATCACGGTCAATGGCCGCGATGCGGGCGAATTAAAAGTTAACGCGCGCACGGCGACAAACGGCAGGGTTGACGCCGAACTGGTGACGAATATTACGGGACAACCGCAGCCCTTTACCGCCAGCATTGAATTAAAACAACCGGGTCGCCCAATTCAGATCGCCACTGACCTGAACAATCTTGATCTTAGTCCGATCCTCGCGATTTTTGCGCCCGGTGCAGTGGCATCAGTTTCCGGCAATCTCACCGGAGCGTTGCGCGTTTCCGGCCCCCTCTTTGATTCCAAGGATCAATTTACGACGGAAGGCTTGCGCGGCAATCTCACGCTGAACACGGTTGCCCTCAATGTTTCGGGCAATCCCATCAATATCAAAACGCCCGTCGTTGTCGCGCTGGATAGTTCACAGATCAGGTTGCAACCCACCCAAATTACCGGCACGGGAACGGAATTAAACTTGGGGGGAACGCTTGGCTTGCGTGATAACCAGGGATTGGATTTTGCCTTGAATGGCAGAATTAACCTACGCGATTTTCGTCCCAGCCCTGACGTGTTTGCTGATGGCACAATTGCGATTGATGCGAAAATCGGTGGCACTGCCAGCCAGCCTGCATTGTCTGGACAAGCAACGTTGCAAGAGATCGCTTTCACCGCGCTTGATTCGCCCGTCAATCTTGAAAGCGGCAATGGTCGCATTACGTTCGCCGGTAATCTGATTACCCTTGAAAGCTTCACAGCCAATGCCAACGATGGAACGCTGACGGTCAATGGCGATGTGACGTTGAAGGGACTGCTGCCGGGTGAATGGCGCTTTGATGCCAATGCGCAGGACGTGAACATTCTCTATGCAGGCGCACGTGCAAATGCGAATGCGAATCTAGTGCTACGCGGAACTCCTGACAGCCAAACGCTGAGTGGCAGAGTTGACTTACCTTTGGTGGAATACACCAGAGATTTTAGTGAAGCAGCCTTTGGCAACGGAGGCACGAGCTTGAATTTCGGGAGCCTTGGCGGCGACATCACCAGTACAAATGCAGGCGGAGCAAATTCATTCTTCCCCCCCATCAACCTGAACATTCGTGTAAATGCGCGTGATGCCATTCTGGTGCGCAATGAACAGATTAATACTGTCGCATCAGCGGCCTTAACCATCGGCGGAACGGCCAGCGAACCTGATCCCAGCGGGCGAGTTTCTTTCGAGGGCGGAACCATTACCTTCCGCAAACAACGATATGAAATCTCGGCAGGAACTCTGGATTTAGGTGGCGGAGCGGGAGCACCGCCGTATTTGAATCTGCTGGCCGAAGGGACAGTTGGAGGCTATCAGGTGTCAATCGGCCTGCTCGGCCCGATTGATAATCTGGATGTCAATTTAAACTCCGAACCACAATTGGCGCGGGCAGAAATCCTGTCGCTCGTGACAACAGGACGCACCGAATCGGGCACATTCACAGGCAACGATTTGGTGCGAACGGGCGTTGGCACGGCGGCTTCCCTGCTGACACAGGAATTCATCTCGAAACCAATTCAAGGAGAAACCCAAAAGTTATTGGGGCTGAATTTATTTCAGATTGATCCAGTGTTACGACCGAACGCAAACCCGGCGGCACGACTAACCATTGGGCGACAAATCGCACAAGGATTGTCGTTCACCTATTCGACCAACCTTGCGTCAGAACAAGATCAAACTGCGATTCTGGAATACAACCTGACCAGCCGCTTTTCAGCACTGGCGTCGTTCACACAAGGCGGAAGTTCGACGCAACAAGGCACAAACGATAATGACTTCACGATTGAAATTCGTGGCCGGAAGCGGTTGGCATTGGGTGCAGATAAACTGATCCTCAATTCCGCCGCGAATCGGCCTGCGATCATTCGCCCGAACATTGTGCCGCGCAAACTGCCCTCGGCGACCGTAGATGTCAATAAACCCGACACGATCAAACTCAGTGAAAAACAATTGCCGGAACTGTTGCCCGTGATTCGAGAAGGGTACAGCCGCGCTTTGACGCGATTGGGCGAGCGAAATTTGATTAACTACCTGCAAGAACAGGGCTACTTTTTTGCTGAGGTCACGTCACGTTGCCAACCGGAAAATTGCGAAGGCCCCGACCTGCGGATTTTTTATGATGTCACATCGGGTGACCGCTATGAACTTTCCAATTTGCGGCTGACGGGAACGAATCAACTTGGCATCGGCGATGTTCAGAGCGATTTACAATCTCAGGAAAGCAGTATTTTCGGCAGTGTTCCGTATCTGAAATCCTTGCCCTTGATTGGCGGATTGGCGCGCGGCATTACCAGCAATGACAGGCTGCGCAATGATGCTGAAATTATTCGACGACGGATGATTGATCTGGGCTTTCGCTCGGCCCGCATCGAAGCGCGTCGCGCCATCAACCCTGACAACAACGATCTGGTAATTATCTTCAACGTCACAGAAGGAGATCGTTCTTCCGTGGCTGAAATCAACACGACGGGCAACAGCATTCTGGCGGCGAACGAGCTCTTGAAGGCCGTTCCGCAAAAGCAGGGCGAACCATTTTCCCCCACAGAGATTCGTGAAGGTGCAACGCAAATTCGGCAAATGTATTCGCAACGCGGCTATCTGGAAGCCAGAGCCAACATCAAGGTCACGGATTTGCCGAACAACCAGGTCAAATTGGAATACGAAATCAATGAAGGCCCGCAATCTGTCGTGAAGGAAATCGAACTCAGAGGACTCGGCATTTCGCGCCTGGATTCGGTTCAGCGTTTTCTGGATTTCAAAACAGGGGACGTGCTGACGCAACAGGCAATTCGACGCACGCAACGAGATTTGTATTCGACCGGCGCGTTTAGCGAAGTAGACATTCGCCCCCGTCCGATTCGTGATGGCAATGGCGATGAATCTGATCGTCGCGTCGTCGTGAATTTGACAGAGGCCAAACCGCTCCTGCTTGTGTATGGCTTGGGCTATTCCACCGATGAAGGGCCGCGCGCGCTGGGGCAAATCACCGACACGAATCTGTTCGGACGGGTCAATTCCGCCAGCTTGAAATTGCGTGGCAGTCGGCGAGAGCAATTGGCCCAATTGCAATACACCGATCTGCGACCATTCGGGACGCGATGGGCAACGACCGTTTCTGCCTTCTACAATCGCAATGCAGACCTCAGAGCGTTTGTGCGCAAAACCGTAGATCAAAGTAGCAACAATCAAAGCGGCACGACGTTTGGCATTAACCGCTTTGCCTCGTATATCCAAACAGAGCGGAAATACACCGACAATACGGCCATTCGGTTTCGCTACAACTATGAGACGGCGAAGCTTTTCAACCTGCAAAATATCCCTGACATTGAAGTCACCCGGAATGAAAAAGCCGTCCGGTTGGGAATCTTTTCCGCAGGCATTTCACGCGACACGCGCGACAACATTATCAATCCAACGCGAGGACAATTAATCAGCGCCGATCATTCCATTGCCGCGACATTCTTTGGCGGGAACGAGTCTTACAATAAGTTTTACGGGAATTATCAGTTCTACAACAAACTGCCTGTTCTGAAAAATTCTGTGTTTGCGTTTTCTGCGCGTGTCGGATTAGCCGCAGCATTCAAAATCACAGACCGCGATGGAGACGGCAAAATCACTGAACCTGAGCAACGACTGCCAATCAGCGAACGATTCTTTTCAGGTGGCGCAACCACATTACGCGGATTTCAATTTGAACAGGCAGGCCCGCAAGGCGTGCTGGAACCGCGCAATGCCAATGAATTGCCAACGCTGGTTCCGCTGGGGGGCGATGCGCTGGCGATCTTTAATTTTGAGTTGCGCTACCCGTTTTCACGGCGATTCACGTTAGTGCCGTTTTATGATTTGGGGAATGTTTTTAGAAAGGCCAGCGACTTTCGCTTTAGTGCTATGACCAATACAGTCGGTCTTGGGATTCGCTTCAATACACCCGTTGGGCCAATCGGCGTAGATTATGGCTATCTGCTTGATCCGCCTTCGGTCGTGACGGCAAGCGGTGGCGTGCTTCGCCAAAAACAAGGTGTCATCCATATTCGATTTGGCCAGTCCTTCTAAACAAAAAAAGGGTGCATTGTCAGGCCCTCACTCCCAACAACACACCCGTGCAAGGCTCTGAGCGCAGAGCCTAAAACCTATTTCGTTTGCGAACCAACCACGCGGATTTCGCTTAGATTCCAGTACGCTTGTCCCGCCGTATCGTACTCCAATGCATTCTTGGTGAAGCGCACATACCGATAAGTACGCGTATCACTGACATTGGCTGACCAGGTTGCACCGTAAGCGACGACGCTGGCCGCACGCGTTGCCAATCGCACAACCCAGGAACGAAACTCAGGATCATTCGACGCATAAACCGAGAAATTCCTGCGCGTAATTGTTTGATCCACATCCGAACGAAAAACCATTTCGACTTTCGTTATTTTTGAGGCAGCCGCTAAATCTACCTGCACATATTCCAACCGCAATTGATTCAGTTCTGAATGCCAGAATGTGTTGATGTTGTTGTCCACCAATCTGGATGCAGCATTGTTTCCCAGGATGGTCATCGTGCTGGAAGCAGTCGCGGTACGTCCCATTGCCAGATTGCCGGAGCTAACCGGTGTCGGTGCAGAAGTATCCAGCGCAAATGCGCCGAGACATTTTCCGCCGTCTTTGCGGGTCTGGGAAAACGTGTCCTTGACATACTCAAACTGCGGCATGTCAGAGGCGGGCAGATTCACCAGACCCGCAGTTGCAGCGGGCGCGGTAGTAGCAACGCGAAAGTCTTCAGCCTCGTAATTCAAAAAGCCGGGATATTGTCCAAAGGTCGTGTTTTGCAATGCGTCCGGCTGGGTGTTCGTCATCAACCAGTTGTTTGATCCGGTGATCGTGCCGCCGGAGGTCGTCGTTAACAAACGCTCACCGCGAAAATAAATGTTGTTGTAAAACTTCAGTGCTGCGCCACTTCCTAACCAAACAAGTGAATTGTCGGCGCTAGAACCAATAATCGTGTTATTGCACAGGCGCATCGTGCCACGGCGGCCATCGTTGCCAAACACCATCACCCACGCCTTATTGCTGTTGCCGCCCTTGAAAATCACATTGCCCGTCAGCATCGCATCCTGATTGCGGCCTTGTGCATTGCCGCTGACACTGAAATCCAAATCGTAGCCGCCGCCAGTCGCATTCTCGACCCAGTTGTAGCAAAACTCTGTGGCTACGCCTGAGGCATCGGGCAGCGAGCGATCTTTGTAATTGATGCCTGCGTTGGCATCGTGAATGTAACAGTACAGGACGTGCGTTCCCTGCCCCTGCATATAGAAGTTATGCGTATAGCCCGTGCCTGCGCCATTGAAGGCGACTTCGCAATTTTCGATGCGCGTGTTATAGGCATCTGTGGTTGAGAAAAACCCATTCGGATTGTGATGCACGTAACTGTCTTTCACCGTAATATTCCTGCCGCGAATAAACACAGCGCGATTATTTTGATCCGGGCCGGGTTGGACGTTGCGAACCTCGATACGACGGACTTCGATGTCGTGGGCATCTTCAAAAAACGTCCACAAATAGCCGTAGGCATCAACGTTCGTCGCGGAGCCGTCCCACACGGCCCGTCCGGGCGCATCGCATTCGACGATGACTGGATTGCCTGGGTCGCCGGAATGCTGCGCTTGGAATTTAACTCGGTCGCGGTACACATCCGTCGGTTTTACTTTGACGATGTCGCCGCCTTTCAAAGAAACTGAAGCTAATAATGCCGAAAGACTCGTATACGTCGTTGCATTCGGTTGTGCTTTCGCATCTACCGTGTAGGTCGTTGCGAAGCAACTGAGAGAAACGATAAGTGTGGTGAAGATAGATACACTTATCCTGGTGAGGAAATGTTTTGCGACTAGCATTTTCAATGAACTCCTTGCTGTCAATTTGGATAAAGTTGGGGGGCAACTTCTGAAACAGCTACCAACAGGCTCTTGCGCGTTTGAAGGACACAGAGAAAGCCTGAAACCATGAGGGTACTTTCACGAACAATTGATTTGGTTGACAGCCTTCTGGAGGTCGAGACGTTAGTCGTGAGGGCAACTTGAGATACTGCGGGGGTAACACGACGCGGGATTAAATTGGAAAGAACTACTTGAATTTGAAAACTGTCGGACGCTCTCACGCAGCAGGTTGCGAAAGGTTCCCGAAATATTTAGATTTTTTTCATGCAAAACAAATCGTTCGAAAGTTCATTCCCCAAAAGCGACATCGGCCTGTGGGTTTGGCTGTTCCCCATCACCTACCTAATTCACCTTGGAGAAGAATACTTCGGTGGCGAAGGCTTTGCGGCGTGGATCAACCGCGTAGCTGGCGCAAATTTTTCCGTGCGCGATTTTCTTGTGCTCAATGCCATCGGCCTGATGTTTATGAGCGTTGGCGTCGTGCTGCTCCGCAAAAATTCCTGGCGTTGGTTGTTGGTCGGATTGAGCGGTGTTGTGGCAATCAATGGCTTATTGCATTTTTTCGGAAGCCTGCTGACGCGATCCTATTCGCCGGGCCTGATTTCAGGTGTGCTGTGTTGGCTACCGCTAGGCCTGGCGACCCTCTTTTGCCAATGGAAAGTCATGGCAAGAAAATCCTTTTTTACTGGCATTGCCTTTGCCTTTGGATTGCATGCGATTGTTTCACTTCTTGCACTTTGGGCGTAAGAGGGGATGGGACGACCGACTGACAGACAATGTACGACAGGCAGCTTGCCTGTCACTG
>JAFDVL010000044.1 GCA_018268995.1 Acidobacteriota bacterium
CGAACAATCGCGCTCGAACAGATGCAGGAGATTGCCGTGCGTGTCGCCGAGGATTTGGATTTCGACGTGGCGCGCGTGTTCGATGTATTTTTCGAGCAGCAGTGAACTATCGCCAAATGATTTCTCCGCTTCACGCCGCGCCGCCTCAATCGCTTCGTCAGCTTCGTTTTCGTCCTGAACAACGCGCATTCCTTTTCCGCCGCCGCCCGCCGAAGCTTTGATCAAAACTGGAAAGCCAATCGCCAGCATTTGGTCACGCAATGTCGCATTGCTTTGGTCTTCACCGTTGTAACCGGGAACGATTGGCACGCCTGCTGCGACGGCAATTTCGCGTCCGGCAATCTTCAATCCCATCGCCCGCATCGCCTGTGGTGATGGGCCGATGAACGCGATCCCAGCATTCGCGCATGCTTCAGCAAACTCGGCATTCTCCGATAAAAAACCATAGCCGGGATGAATTGCGTCCGCCTGTGTTTGCTGAGCAGCGGCGAGGATGCATTTCATGTTCAGGTAGGACTCTTTCACATTCGCAGCACCGAGATAAACCGCTTCATCTGCAAAACGCGTGTGCGCCGCATTTACATCGGCGTCAGAATAAACCGCCACCGTAGCAATGCCCATTGTGCGACAGGTACGCATCACGCGGAGCGCGATTTCGCCACGATTGGCAATTAACACTTTCTGAAAATGCATGACCTTCCACCTTTTGAAACAAGATGCAGCGTTTATTGAAGCTCGTATGCCTCTATCACGCTGATTTTGAATCGTCAATGGAGAGGAAGGGAATCCAGTAGTCTTTTCTGATTGGCTTCAGTGATGATGACAACGAACACCCAGTGTACGACAGGCGGCTCGTCCGTCGCCGCTGCAATTTTTCAACCAGCGATAGCCGGGCTGCCTGTCGGACAGTTGCTGTTCTGTGCTTCCTCACGTAAGATACGCCTTCACATCAGCCTGAAGTGGTATTGCATCAAGAAACGCAAAAACGCATTGATCATTTTTTCAAGGGAACCGAACCAGTACCTCAAAAATGGGGGGGCATATGGTTTTACCAATCTTTCCTGGATATTCAGCAGCAAGCAATTATTCATTTAAGACGAACCTGACCTGCCGTTGATCTCTTCTTAACCTTGGGCAGGCAGAATACGGATCAATCTCCGCTGGGAATAACGCTGTAATTCGCACAGTCGTCACGCCGTGCTTAGTGATCGCTAATCCAGAATGGACTGTCGTCTGTTCCACTTTCTGAAGGAGGAAAGAGTATGCGTTTTTTACGATCAGTTTTTGCAGTAGTGCTTTTTGCGTTGCTTGTCTGTGCGGCGTTTGCACAACAGGAAACAGCCAACATCACGGGCGAAGTGAAAGATAGTTCCGGGGCCGTCGTGCCGGGGGCTTCGGTCACGATCACCAACACTGAAACAGGTGTCAGCGTCCGCAGCGAAACCAATGAACAAGGATTTTTCGTCGTGCCCAGTATGAAACCTGGCCCCTATTCGATCACCGTCGAAAAAACCGGGTTCCGAAAAATGGTGCGCAGCGGCATCACGCTTCAGGTTAATCAATTCGCCCGCGTGGATGTCGAATTGCAAGTCGGCGAATTGACGAACACCGTCGAAATTACACAGGCGGCAACGCTGCTGGAAACGGAAACCTCTTCGCGCGGTTCCGTGATTGACCAAAAGAAAATCGTAGACCTGCCGCTGAACGGACGCGATTACAACCAGCTCGCGCTGCTCTCGCCCGGCGTTTTGCCGACGACGCCGCGCCTCGCGTCCGTGAATTTCAAAGGCGCGATCAACGTCAACGGCAATCGCACGTTCAATAACGTCTTTCTGCTGGACGGCGTGGACAACATCTCGTACTCAAATTCGTTTCGCGGCGAGAACGTGCAACTCGTCCAGCCTTCGATTGAAGCGTTGCAGGAGTTCAAGATTCAGACTAACGCATATTCTGCCGAGTTCGGACGCAGTTCCGGCGCAGTCATCAATGCCACGATCAAATCCGGCACGAACGCGATTCGCGGCAGCGTCTATGAATTTCTGCGCAACGAAAAGCTGGACGCGAACAACTTCTTTTCCAATGCGCTGGGCGCGCCAAAACCGATTCGCAAACGCAATCAATTTGGCGTCGCGGTCGGCGGCCCACTGGTCAGGAATCGAACCTTCTGGTTTGCTGATTATGAAGGACTGCGCGAACGTGAAGGCGTGCCGCGTGTGACCCAGCTTCCGACGGCGGCAGAAAAGGCGGGGCTGTTCAGTTCGGCAGTCGTTGATCCGTTTGCCACAGGACGCCCGGAATTCAGCAAGAACGCGGCGGGGCAATGGGTGATTCCGTCAACCCGTTGGGACCCGGTTGGTGCAGCCATCGTCAAATTGATTCCTGATCCAAATGTCGCAGGCACGACGATTTACGCTTCGACGCCTGTGACGCGCACGCGCCAGGATCAATTCGATGTACGCATTGATCACACCTTCAATGCGGCGATGAATTTCTTCGGGCGATACAGCTTCGTTGACACGAACACGTTTCGTCCTGCGCCGATGCCCGGTTTAGCAGAAGGCTCGTTCAATGACGCCTTTGGCTCAAACCTGAATCGTTCGCAAGGGCTGGCGCTGGGCTTGACGCGGACGTTTAGTAATTCGCTGGTTGGCGATTTTCGCTTTGGCTTCGCGCGCGGCAATTACTTCACGAATCCGCCTAACTTCGGCACAGACGGCGCAGCAGCAGTCGGACTGAAGAATGTGCCGAATGATCCGAAGATTGTCGGCGGCGTACCCAAAGTGCAGATTCAGGGCTTCAGCGCTGTGGGTCGCCATACTTCGACGCCCCAGTTCCAGACGCCGCGTTCGTGGAACCCGCGAGTTTCCCTCAGTTGGACGCGCGGCGCACATTTCCTCAAATTCGGCGGCGAATTCCTGCATGTCCAAACCAAAATCAACGACTTGAATGCGACGATTGGACGCATCGCCTTCGAGAATCGGTTCACGAACCGCGCGGTTGGTGACCTGCTGCTCGGCCTACCATCACAACTTGCGTTGACGAGCTACACCGTGATGGATCAGAGCCAGAACATGCAGTTTTATTTCATTCAGGACGATTACAAAATCACTTCAAAATTGACGTTGAATCTGGGGCTGCGATACGAATTCGCCACGCCGCCAGTGGAGAAGGAAAACCGCTTTGCCAACTTCGATCCAAAAACCGGAACGATGATTTTCGCCAAAGACGGCGGCCTGTATGAGCGTTCACTGATTCATCCTGATCGCAACAACTTTGCGCCGCGCATTGGTTTCGCGTGGTCGCCAACTTCCAAGATTGTGATGCGCGGTGCGTATGGCATTTTCTTCACCCACACGGTCAGGCAAGGCCGCGAAGGATTGCTTGGCTTCAACCCGCCGTACCTGGTGGACAATCTGTTGCAAACAACGGTCACAGGTGCAGCCGCCATCGCCACCGCCTCGCCTTTCCGTCTAGTCAACGGTTATCCGTCAGGCTTGCTTGATCCGGCTTCCCTTGCCCCGACGATCAGCCGGCGCTCGCAGGACGCCAATCAACGCACGCCGTACATTCAGCAATATAATTTCGGCATTCAGTACGAATTGCTGAAAGACCTGTTGCTGGATGTTGCGTATGTCGGCAACAAAGGAACGAAGCTCAACGGCTTTCGTAACCTGAACCAGCGCGCAGTCATCACGAATGCCAACGGTTCTCAATCGGCAGGCGCACGTCCGTACCCAGCGTTCGGCGATATTCAGTGGATGGAAAACCGCGTTGGCTCCAGCTACAACTCATTGCAGGTGCGATTGGAAAAACGCTTTTCGCACGGCTTGACCGGCGTGGTCAGCTACACGTGGGGCAAAGCGTTGACAGGCTCGCCCGATCACATCTCGACCAGTGGCGGCGGTGCGGGCTTTGACACGGGCACGTTCCGCGAACCGCAGAATGGCAACAATCTGCGCGCGGATCGTGGCTTGGCCGAGTTCGACATCAAAGATCGTTTCGTCGCCAGCTACGTTTGGGAATTGCCATTTGGCAACGGTCGCCGCTTCGGCAACGATTGGAATAAAGCCGTAGATATGTTGCTTGGCGGCTGGCAGGTCACAGGCATCCACGTGTTGCAAGGCGGGTTGGGCTTAACGGCAACCCTGGGCGGCGCAAGCGTGCTGAACATCGGCGGTGAACGTCGCGCACGTCCCAATCTGATTGGCAATCCCGTGTTGCCCGAATCGCAACGCACGCGGGCAAAGTGGTTCAATATTGATGCGTTCCAAGCTGCATTTTCCCCTTCGCCACAGGCCTTTGGCACAGCAGGCGTCGGCATTATGCGCGCGCCGGGCACGATCAATTTTGATTACACGCTGGCGAAGAACTTTCATGTGACCGAGCGGCGGTACTTCCAGTTTCGTACCGAGTTGTTCAATGCCTTCAACCGTGCTAATTTCGGGCCACCGAATATCGCACGCGAAAATGCAGGTTTCGGGCAAATTCTGACGGCTGGGAATGCGCGCATCATTCAGTTTGCCTTGAAGTTTTATTTCTAATTAGCGACGAAGGTGTAACTACGGAACAAACGGAAATAACGAAACAGACGGAACGAATGCGCCGCATGGAAGAATTCCGTTTGTTCTGTTATTTCCGCTTGTTCCGTAGTTGCAGTTCTACACTCTATCTATGCCACGACGACAAATTCTGCTCTTCCTTCTCTGCGTTGGCCCTTTCCAGATTGCGGCCCCGCACAATGCTCAAGCGCAACGCGGTCACACACAACGAAGCCAGCAGCAGTTAGCCGAAAGCCCGAAACGCAAATCTCCCATCCCGGCAGATTCCATTGAGTCATTTCAACTGCCACCGAAAACAGCCTTTGATAAAGCCATGCCGCGTTATCCCAACGCCTGGTTTTATGTGGACAAACGGCTGGCAAAATCCTATCTGGCAGCAGTCAAACTTGTGACCAATAACCTGCGCTCGACGATGCGGCTGCGTGAATCGTATGGGCCATTTGATAATCCCGAAGGCTGTGATTTTGAAGTCACGCTGGAACACCTGCAACCGTGGCTGGTGCGCGAACATCGGGCGCTGCAACACGGCCACGCGTTTCACATGCGCTATTACTACTCGGCCCTGGAGCGCGGCAAACTCGAAATCGTCAAACTGCCAACCAAGAACGGCGAACGTGACTATTATCGTTTCGGCGCGAGCGTGCATTACGAAGTCGAACATTACAACCCCAACCACGCCGATGTCGAAATCTGCCCCATTTGCGGACGGACAGGCGAATATGCTGACCTGAAAGGCAATCTAGTCGAACTGGTGCATGATCCGCTCGGACTTGAGTTGGTAATGACGGGCAAAATTCGCGGGCAGGTCGTGCGATTTGAAGATCAATCGCAACGCGCGGTCGGCAGCGTGGATGGATTGAAAGAAAAGTTCGTGGTACAACAGTTCCTCTTTCCGGCGCAGTCGGGCGATAGAAATACATTGCGCATCGGTATTGTCGTTCTTAATCACAAATAAACCTGGGAGCGCACGCGGCTCGCGTGCCAAACGCTGGTGAGGCATAGCTTTTGTTGGAACGGATTCGCACCTCCGAGCCTCAGTACGCGAGCCGCGTGCGCCCCCAGGGGAAATCAATATGCAACTTTCACTTTGTTTAGAAATGCTGTACCCCGATCTTTCATTCACAGAGCGGATGAAAACCGCCGCCGCACTTGGCTATCGTGCGTTTGAGTTTTGGGATTGGCGCGACAAGGAATTACAAGCCGTCAATCGTACTGCGCTCGAAAACAGCCTTGCCGTTGCCGCAATGAGCGGGAATCGTCGCTACACCTTGCTTGATCCCGATGACCATACAGGTTTGCTCGAAGAGATGATGCAGGTCTTCGCCGTCGCACAACGTTTGCATTGCCACCACGTCATGATGCTGACCGATGTGCTGAATCGTGATGGCAGTGCTGCACCAACGCGCCCGCTGCCCCTGGAAACAAAGATCACCAGCATCGTTGCGGGCTTGCGCGAATTGGCTGGCTGGGCGAGAGACGCCAACATCACGCTGCTGCTCGAACCCCTGAACACAGTGCTGGATCATCGCGGCTGCTTTCTCGACAGCTCAGACCTCGGTGTGCAGATTTTGAAGCAGGTGAATCATCCGAATGTGCAACTGCTCTATGACATCTATCACATGAGCATGATGGGCGAAGACGTGCTGACGCAGTTGGAAAAGCATCGCACACATATTGGCTATGTCCACGTTGCTGATATGCCGGGACGCCATCAACCCGGCACAGGAACGATTGATTACGCGGCGGTGAATTCGTTGCTCAGACGCATCGGCTATTCCGGTTTTATCGGGATGGAATTTTCGGCGGCGGGCGAAGGCAAAGCCGCGAACGAATCCGCTGCCAAGGCACCATTGGAGGTATTCGCATGACCGCAACAATGCAAGCGATTGTCTTTCACGGCGCAGGCAAATGGGGATTGGAAGAAGTTGCCCAACCAACGCTGATCGCCAGCGATGATGTTTTGCTGAAAGTCGAACGCACCGGAATCTGCGGCACTGATTTGCATATTCTTTCGACGCCGCCGGGACACCCGGCGACACCGGGCAGCATTCTTGGTCACGAGTACGTGGCCACTGTCGTAGATACAGGCGACAGCGTGTCACATTTGCAACGCGGCGACCGCGTCGTGATTGATCCGAATATCACGTGTGGCCTTTGCCAATATTGCCGCCTGGGGATGACAAACGTGTGCGAGCGAATGACCACGTTGGGCATCTTTCGCCACGGCGGATTGGCCGAATTCAATGTCGCCCCCGCAAAATCGCTGCATCGCATCAGCAACGATGTGCCGATTGAACGCGCCGCATTGGCTGAACCTTTGGCTTGCGTTTGGCACGCATTTGAGAAAACTGCGTTGGTTCCAGGCGAAAGCGTAGCGATTTTAGGCGGCGGGCCAATTGGCTTACTGTTTCTGCTGCTTTTCAAATCCGCAGGCGCAGGCAAGGTTTTCTTAGTCGAACCCGCAGATTTTCGTCGCCAACAGGCAGAAGCCTTAGGCGCAGATGGCGCAATCAATCCCAAAACACAAAACGCCGCCAGTGAGATCAAAAGCGCAACAGGAATCGGTGCAGACATTGTCGTTGACACCGTTGGATCGCTATTGCCTGAAGCGTTAGAGCTAGTACGATTCGGTGGTCGCGTGGTGCTTTTTGGCCTGAATCAACACGCTGAACGCACGATTTCTCAGTATTACCCGACGCGTTACGAAGTCACGATCATTGGCTCTTTCATTCAACGCACCGCATTTCCCAAAGTCGTCCGCGCGCTGGAATCCGGCATCATCCCGGTCGAAGAACTCATCACGCATCGCATCGGCTTGGCCGAGTTGAGCGATGGCTTGGAAGCATTGCGACAAGGCACAGCGATCAAAATTTTGGCTCATCCATAACGGTGCAGTACGGCGAGCGGTAGCAAGCTGGTCACCAAGTCGCTACCGCTCCTTGTACAGTACCGACAATCCCGTGAACAAACTCGCCCTGCAAATGCAGCACATCCGCAAAACCTTTCCCGGCGTCATTGCGCTCGACGACGTGAGCTTTACGCTGCGCACGGGCGAAGTGCATATCCTGCTTGGCGAAAACGGCGCGGGTAAATCTACGCTGATGAAAATTCTGAGCGGCGCGTATCAGAAAACCGCAGGCGAGATTCAACTCAACGGGCAAGCGGTCGAAATCAAATCGCCCAAACACGCCCAAGAACTCGGCATCGGCATCATCTATCAGGAATTGAACCTCGTGCCGCAGTTGTCAGCCGCAGCAAATATCTTCTTAGGCTGCGAGCCAATGCGCTTTGGCTTGATTGATCGCAGTGCGATGGAACGTGAGGCCTCACGCCTGCTGAATGAACTCGGCATTGAAATTGACGTGCGTCGTCCCGTGCAAGCATTGAGTATTGCCGCACAACAAATGGTGGAAGTGGCAAAAGCGATCTCGCTCAATGCGCGCATCCTGATTATGGATGAGCCAACTTCAGCACTGACAGAACACGAGATCAACGAATTGTTTGCGCGCATTCGGCAACTCAAAGCAACGGGCGTTTCCATCGTCTATATCTCGCATCGAATGGAAGAGTTGTTTGAAATCGGCGACCGCGTGACGGTGTTGCGCGATGGCAAGAACGTTGGCACGTACAACATTGCAGACGTGACGAAAGCCGAGTTGATTCGGTTGATGGCAAACCGAGAATTGACGAATCAGTTTCCGAAAGTGCGTGCGCCAAGGGGCGAAGAAGCCTTGCGCGTCGAACATCTGAGCCGCGACGGCACGTTGCACGACATCAGCTTCACGCTGTATCGCGGCGAAGTCCTGGGCATTGCGGGATTGCTCGGCTCTGGTCGCACGGAACTTGCGCGCGCTATCTTTGGCGCAGACAAAATTGACTCCGGCCAGATTTATCGCAACGGCCAATTGCAACTCATCCACTCGCCGCAACACGCCATCCATTCCGGCATCGGCTTTTTGACGGAAGACCGCAAGACGCAAGGCCTGGTGCTCGCGCTTTCCGTCAAAGATAACGTTTGTTTGCCAAACCTCAATCAGTTCGCACGTTTCGGCGTCGTCAGCAATAGTGCCGAGAATCGTGCAGCCCAAAGCTATGTCAACGAATTGCGCATCAAGACGCCGAGCATTCGCCAGCAGGTCGTTAACCTGAGCGGCGGCAATCAACAAAAGGTCGTGCTCGGCAAATGGCTGTGCAGTCGGGCAGAGATTTTTATTTTCGACGAACCAACGCGCGGCATTGATGTTGGTTCCAAAGCAGAGATTTATGAAATCATCAATCAACTCACGGCCAAGGGTGTAGCCGTGTTGATGATTTCATCTGAATTACCAGAAATTTTAGGCATGAGCGACCGCATTCTGGTCATGCATCAAGGCCGCATCAACGGCGAGTTTATGGCAGAAGATGCAACGCAGGAAAAGCTTCTCCGTTGTGCGTTAGGCGAATGAGAGACACACGGTACGGTACGGCGAGCGGTAGCGAGTTGGTCGCTGCTGACACCAGCTCGCTACCGCTCGCCGTGCCGTACCGATTTCTTGGTGAATTACTACAATGAAAAGCAAAGAACTCCTGATCCATTACGGACGACAATTTGGCACGCTGGCCGGATTAATTGTTCTCTCGCTCGTCCTGTGGATTTTGACGCCGCATTTTCTGACCGTCTCGAACCTGCTGAACGTCGCGCAGCAAACCACCATCGTCGCCATTATTGCCGTTGGGATGACCTTTGTGATCATCACGGCAGGCATTGATCTGTCGGTCGGTTCCGTACTGGCTGTCGCAGGCGTCGTGATGGCAACACTGTTGCAAAAAGGCGTGCCGCCCGTGTTGGCGTTATTGGTGGGATTGGGAACAGGCTTGCTCGGCGGTGTGCTGAATGGGTTGCTGATTACGATGGGCAAGTTGCCGCCGTTCATTGCGACGCTCGGCATGATGAGCATGGCGCGCGGCGCGGCGCTCGTCTTTACCGAAGGCCGTCCCGTCTCCGGCTTTTCGGATGCGTTTCGCTGGATTGCGGTTGGCGAAGTTTTGTATATCCCCGTGCCGGTGATTGTGATGTTGCTGGTGTACGGCATCGCACATTTTGTGCTGACGCGCACGAAGCTGGGGCGCTACACCTACGCCATCGGCGGCAACGAAGAAGCCGCGATTTTGTCGGGCGTGAATGTGCGGCTGTACAAAACGCTCGTCTATGGCCTGTGCGGGATGCTGAGCGGTTTGGCGGCGATCATCCTGACCGCGCGGCTGAATTCCGCCCAGCCAATTGCCGGGATGATGTACGAACTGGATGCGATTGCCGCAACTGTGATCGGCGGCACGAGCTTGACGGGCGGCGAAGGCACGGTGCTGGGTACGCTGATCGGCGCATTGATTATTGGCGTGTTGCGCAATGGGCTGAATTTGCTGGACATTTCTTCGTTCGTGCAACAGATCGTGATTGGTGCGGTGATTGTGGTCGCGGTGCTGTTGGATATGGCGTTGAAGGCGAGTCGGAAATAGCGATGGAAACACGAAGCACCTGGGAAGCGCGGAACGCCTGGGAGCGCAAGCGTCTCGCTTGCTACGCGAGCGAAGCGTCGCGCCCGCGTCACGAGGGAATCCGCGCAAGAGAATAGAGAGTGCCTCGCCAGGCGTGTGCGCGGTGGTAATTCGCTCACGGGGTAAGGGGTCTCCTCACTACGCTTGCGAGCTTCGTTGCACTTGCTCGTAGCAAGCGGGACGCTTGCGCTCCCAGGCGCTTCGCGTGCTCAGACTTGTCCTTCCTTCCGCGCGTGCTACAATGCGCCGCAGCCACAAGCAGTTCACGTCCAACAGGAGAAGCTTTCATGCGCGGCACGCTACGCGATCAGTTCCGAGACAAACATCCGTTTTTCTGGGTGGTCGTGATTGCTGCGGTGTATGCCGCGTGCGTTTGGGTGTTTACGGTGGCAATGGTCTACAAGTATGCGGGGCTATCAAAGTTCGGCTATGACTTGGAGCGAAATCTGACCATCACTCGTGTTTACTCAGAAGGGCCAGCCGCAAACAAACTGCAAGCGGGCGATGTCATTCGCGCCATTAACAATCAACCTGCCACATTAGAAAGTTTCGTCGAAAACGTAATCTTCAAGCCTGTTGGCGCAACTTATACGTTGGAAGTCGAGCGCAACGGCACACAACAACAGGTTGAACTGCGACTGCGGGTTTATATTGCGCCAGACGCGGCGGACACACAGCGGTTACTTGGACTCTTTAGCCTGCTCTCTTTCTGCGCTTTTCTCATTGCCATCTTCGCAGGGTTGCTCAGACCCGCTGACACAACGGTACGGCTCTTCTTTGCGGCCTTTTTTCTTGTCGGTTTGGGTATTCCTAGTTTGCGACAGGTCTTTACGGTGCTCAATGAGACAGAACTTCTGCTCTCGAATGTTGCGTTCACGTTGCTGGGAAGCGCGTTTTTCCCCCTCCCCGTCATGTTTCACTTTTTCCTCCGGTTCCCGCCTGGACTTCCGGTTAGTCGATTTTGGGAAATTGTGAAATGGGCGTTATATACAGCGGCGATCCCTCTTCACGTAATCATGACGTGGTCTCTTTGGGCGGCCCGGGGCGTCGTCATAGTGGTTCCTTTCGCCATCCTGTTCATGCTTGGTGGGGGTCTCGCCCTCGTGATGCTTTTAATTCGGAGTTATCGGTTAGCGAAAGAGCCTCATCAGAAGCAACGAATCAAATGGATCGTTAGTGGCAATTTGACGGTTCTATTTTTCTTTCTTCTCCTAATGCTTTTTGAGGGAGTACTCTGGCCCCGATTGTTTAGCCGGTCAAATCCCGTCGCTGAGATGATAGATCGCGTCCTGCTTTACCTGAGTCACTTGATCCTCTTAGGTAACTTTGTGGCGTGGGCTTACGCGATCCTCAAGCACCGTGTGCTCGACATCAACGTCGTCATTCGTCGCAGCCTGCGCTACCTGCTCGCTTCGCGCGGCTTCATTCTCATCGAAGCCTTGCTTGCCTTTGCCCTGCTCAGCTTTGTGTTTGCCGGACGACTTGGTGTTTGGCTGGATCGCTTTGGCAGCAACACGCGCACGCTCATCACGATTCTTGGCACGGTGCTGATGGTGCTCGCGCTGCAAACCGTCAATCGCAAAATCCGCCCGCTGATTGATCGCCGTTTCTTTCGGGATGCGTATGACGCACAACAGATTTTGACCGAACTGACTTCCTCGCTGCGCGCGACGACGAATGTCAACGAGGTGCTGGAACTGACGACGGCGAAGATTCAGCAGGCGTTGTATGCCGCGAACGTGACGATTTTCTTGCGCAACGGACAACACGATTTCCAGAGCGCCGTGTCGAGCGATTATCACGAACGCGAGAAGTCATCGCGGGCGATGAATCGTGAGCTGCATTTGCCGGAAGCAGCGTTTGTCGTGCAGCGCATTCACAATTCATCGCAACCGGCGGAAATTGATTGGGACGATCCGTACTCGCCCGTCGCTACGCAGTTGGCGGCGATGGCGAACGGCGATGCGGCGGCGCAGCAGGAGTTCGACACGTTGCGCGCACTGAAAACAAACCTAGTCTTGCCGCTCGCCGCCAAAGACGAATTGCTCGGCGTGTTGGCGTTGGGGCCGCGCGCGGGCGATTTGCCGTACTCGCGCGAAGACAAGCGGATGTTGATGAATGTGGCGGGGCAAACTGCTCTAGCCCTCGAAAACTCGCGCTTGATCGAACAGAAGATCGATCTCGAAGCCGAACACAACCGCAAAACGCAGGAGTTGGAAGAAGCGCGTCGCTTGCAACTTTCGATGTTGCCCAAAGGCAATGTGAAATTAGACCGATTAGAAATCACAGGCGCGATGCGCACGGCGACGGAAGTGGGCGGCGATTACTACGACTTTTTGCCGCTGCCGGATGGTCGCTACTGCGTGGTGATCGGCGATGCGACGGGACACGGAATGAGCGCAGGGCTGATTGTCGGGATGGTGAAGATGGGGTTGACGAGCCGCTTGCAAACCGCGCCCAGCTTGCAGCCGATGATTGAAGACTTGAACACAGCGCTGAAACTGTCGCTCGCGCATCGCGGCGTCGGGATGTGTTTGGGCGCGACGATGATTGACCTAACAACCTTGCAAGTCGAACTCTGCTCGAACGGAATGCCGTTTCCATATCACTTCACGAATGGAACATTGCGCGCGCTTGAATTGAAAGCGCAGCCGCTAGGGTTTCTCAAGCGCGTGAATGTGCCGACCGCAATGCTACAAATGCAACCAGGAGAGGCGTTGATTTGGGTGAGCGATGGGTTTGAAGAGCGAATGAACGCGCGCAATGAAGAATGGGGCGCAGCACAAGTCGCAGCAGCATTGATGGAAATTTGCACGCGCGAATCATCCGGCGCAACGATTGCGCGTGCCTTGATCGCCGCGTGTGATCGCGCATCGGATGGACGCAGCAATGATGACGATATGACGATTGTGGTGATAACCGCATTGCGTGAAAGCGCGTAGCCCTGGGAGCGCAGGCGTCTCGCCTGCTGCGCGAGCGAAGCGATGCGCACGCGTCACGAGAGAATCCACTAAAGAAAAAGGTAGTGGTAAAGCCAGGTAGGCTGTGTCAGTAGCCCGCGCGTGAGCAAGGGCTGGGATCGCTAATGCAGCCCTTGCTCACGCGCGGGCTACTGACACAGCAATAAAGCGATTCCCTCGCCACGCAAGCGAGCGTCGTTGCACTTGCTCGCAGCAGGCGGGACGCCTGCGCTCCCAGGCGCTTCGCGTTCTCACAAGTATTTAATACCAGAAAGGATCATGATGAAAAAACGATTTATCTTCTTACTGATTGCGTGTCTGCTCTTCGCACTCAGTTGCAATCGCGGCGAAACCACAACTTCCAATCAACCAACCATCGCGCTGGTCTTAAAAACGCTCAACAATCCCTTCTTCCTCGACATGCGCAAAGGCGCGGAAGAGACGGCGCAAAAGCTCGGCGTCACCTTGACCGTGCAGGCTGCCGAACGCGAAGTGGATGTCGAGAAGCAAATGCAGATCATCGAAAACCTGATCCAAACGAAAGTCTCTGCGCTCTGCATTACGCCGAGCGGCTCCAAGGAAGTCGTCCCGGCAATTGTGAAAGCAAACAAAGCCAACATCCCTGTCATCATTGTGGATACGCGCGTGAATGCGGAAGCATTGCAAGCTGCGAATGGCAAAGTCGCGGGCTTTATCGGTTCCGACAATTTGGCGGGTGGTCGTGTTGCGGGCGAGCTGGTGGCGAAGAAGCTTGATGGCAAAGGTAAGGTTGCAATCCTCGAAGGCATCCCCGGCCACGAAACCGGCGATTCGCGGCTGAAGGGCTTTCGTGAAGTGATGGCGAAACATCCCGGCATCCAGATTGTTTCGTCACAAACCGCGAATTGGGAACGCGATCAGGGATTCAATGTGTTTCAGAATATTCTGCAAGCACACCCGGAAATTCAGGCGCTGTTTGCCTGTAGCGATTTAATGGCGCTCGGTGCGGTCGAAGCGATTGCGGCGGCGGGCAAGACGGGCAAGATTATTGTCGTCGGCTTCGATGCGTTTTCCGAAGCGCGCGAAGCGGTCAACAAAGGTACGATGCACGGAACCGTTGCGCAATCGCCGTACGAAATGGGCAAGACGGCAGTCGAGAATGCGGCCAAGCTATTGAAGGGCGAAAAAATTCAGGAAGATATTTCACTCGGTGTGCAATTGGTAACCAAGCAATGACGTGATAAAAACCACAGAGATCACGGAGTTTTTAGAGACAGAATGAACAAGATTCCTGACAAGATTTACAAGAACGAACCGGTCAAGCTTGTAAATAATCACGTCAATCCTGTCAAATTCTTCTCGGTGTTCTCGGTCATTCGATTTATTCAGGAGCAGCAAATCATGACAAAAAAATTAAATGTAGGAGTTGTGGGATTAGGCCGCCTCGGCAATCTTTATGCACGCTATTTTTTAGGGCAAATTTCCAACGCGAATCTGGTGGCAGTCTCCGACATTCTGGAACCCGTCGCCGAAGCATTTGCCAACGATCACAACATTGACAAGTGCTACCGCGACTATCACGATCTGGTAAATGATAAGGATGTTGATGCAGTTGTCATCGTCACGCCAACCAGTTTGCACAAGGAAGTTTCCATCGCGGCGATGGAGGCGGGCAAACCCGTTTTCTGCGAAAAGCCCTTGTCCACGTTGATGGAAGATTCGCTGGCAGTCAAAGAAGTGGTCGAACGCACGGGAGCATTTTTCCACCTCGGTTTTATGCGCCGCTTTGATAAAGGCTATGCGGCGGCAAAACGAAAAATTGCTGACGGTGTCATCGGCACCCCCATTGTTTTCAAATCTACTTCGCGTGATCCCTTCCGACCGAGTTTGGAATATCTTGACCCTCAGCACAGCGGCGGACTGCTCACCGATTGCGGCATTCACGATATGGATTTGGCGCGGTGGTTGGTGGGTGAAGTGGCCAGCATTTACAGCATCGGCGATGTGCTGGCGTATCCTGAAATGAAACCCGTTGGCGATGTTGATAACGCCATCGCTACGCTGACGTTCGAGAGCGGCGCGTTGGGCGTGATTGACGTCAGCCGCAGCGGGATTTACGGCTATGACATCAAAACCGAAATTCTGGGAACGAAAGGCACATTACAAGTCGGCTACCTGCGCGAAACTCCGCTGTTTGTCCTGACCAGAGAGGGCGTCACACACGACACAGTGCCTTATTTTATGGAGCGTTTTGGGCAATCGTATGTGGATCAATTACAAAACTTTGTAGATCACGTCCGACAAGATCAATCGCCCGCGATTACCTGCGATGATGGCATTGCCGCCTTGCGCATCAGCCTGGCAGCAACGCAATCGCTGCACGAAGGGCGACCTGTGACGGTTTGATGCAACGAATCCACGCACAGGGAAATCATTTCGGCTTCACCAGCAATTCGTATTGATCGGGCTGACGATCCTTCAGACGATTCACTTCATGCTCGCCGGGCACACGAACAATGTGCTTATCACGGGATTGAAGAGGATGGATTTCTGCCAGCAACATTTGCTCACTGTCGTCTGCGCTTGCCAGAACACGCCCAAACGGATCAACGATGGAGGAGCGCCCAATAAACTTAATGCCGCGCTCAGTGCCAACACGATTGACCGCAACGTAATACACTTTATTTTCCAACGCCCGCGTCGGAACAACAAAATCCGGCACAGCACATCCACCACTTTCCGGCCAGTTGGTTGGCAGCGTAATCAAATCTGCGCCTGCCAGCATCATGACGCGCGAGCTTTCCGGGAATGAACAGTCATAACAAATGTTCACCCCAACGCGCGCCAGTTGCGTGTCGTATACCTGAAATCCATCTTTGCCGTGAGCCGTGAAACGGTCTACGCCAAGATATGGAAGGTGAATTTTGCGATATTTCCCGATCAATCCCGCCGGACTGACAAGCACAGCAACATTGAAGAGTTGCTCTGCATCTCGTTCTAACATGCCCACCACCAAATGCAGATTGAGCTGCTTCGCAATTGACTCCAATGCTTCTGTTGCGGTTCCCGGAACGGTGTCTGCAATCTGCATTGCCTCTTCCAGGGAATCGAAGCAATAACCAGATACCGCGCATTCGGGGAAAACGGCCAGCGCAGCGCCTGCCTCGCGAGCGCGTTCGGCCCACATCAAGATCATGAGCAGGTTCACATCGGGGCGGGCCAGTTGGGGGGCACATTGAATGCCCGCGACGACAAAGGGTGTGGGGTCTGACATGGAAGTTCCTTCTCTCTTTGCTAAGTTGTGCCGGGGCATTTACGGCAGAATTACAGGCTGTGTCCAGGCATATTCGCCGTTCGATTCGATCACTTTCGCCCGAACATATTTTTCATTGCCTTGAATATCGTACGTTGCCGGGTTATCCGTGACTTCTTTCAGTAATTTTCCCCCGCTGCCGATAAACTGAACGCGAAAGCGAATATACGGGTCTCTGGCCTTCATCGTGATTTTGATTTGCTTGTTGCTCACCTGATAATCATCAAACTCAACGCCCGTCGAAGCGTAAAAATCACCTTTTTCCATCGCCCCAATAATCGCAGCAGGGGTCAAACTTGCGGCGCGAACATAGATCCAGCCTTTGCCAGGTTTATCAGCATTCGGGTCCCACGGACGTTTGAAATGGTGTGCATCATCCACAGCAACGCCATATTGCAATTTGCCACTGGTCAGCAGGATGTCCCACATTTCTTCCAGGCTTGGCATTCCGCCGCCACCCAGATTGTTGACGCGATGGTGGCCGTTGTAGATTTCAAATAACTTGCTGTTTTGTAATTGCATCAAGTCATCTGCCGTGATGGACCAATGAAAATTTGGATGATTGACGTGCGGGATGCCACGCGCCGCCCGAATCGCATTTACATTGCGTTGCATCACGTCCACCACCGATTTGCCACCCTGTGGTTCCACCAGTTGCTCGACGTTCAATCCATTGATGTGAATTTGTTTGCCATTCAATTGCTCTGTCACCTCTTCCCCTTTAATCACCAGAAACTTTTCACGCGCACCATGAACGGCATTCAGCCCGTCCACTTCGGTCAAATAGTTATGATCCGTCAGGAAGAGGAATTTATAGCCATTTTCACGATACCAGCGCACGACTTCTTCCGGGGTTGAATCGCCATCGCTATTCAGCGTGTGCGTGTGCGTATTGCCGCGATACCAGTTTAGTTTGGCAGGCCGCTGTGGTTGCTCCCCTGAAGTCAACGCAGTCAGGTTCGGACGCAACGCAGCAATACCAAGAACGATAATGACCGCAGCACATATCAGGCTATTGGTGAAAAATGAGGAGGAGTATTTAAGCATCGCTATTTTCCTTTTTGGTTTCGATACGTCTGAATGGCGTTTTCCAATCCAAGCCGAGGGCTGCTTAACACAGGGATTGGCAAATCGCCGCATAAGGCTGCCGCGCCAGCCATTGAAGCCTGTGCCAGCACGATCACATCGCCGGTTGAAGCGACCTTGCGCAACTCTTCGGCGATGTCAGCAAAGTAAGCATCCTGATCTCCGGCGACAAATTTCGGCCACGCCGACGCGCACAAAACCTCAATGAGTTCGACCTCTTTCCCCGCCTGTTTTGCAGCATCCAAAATCAATTCGCGCGTCGGCTGGAGCGTACTGACCAACGCGGCGGCAACAATAATTCGACTCCCGGTGTTCACTGCTTTTTCGGCCATCGCCCGATCCACACGTTGCACGGGTTTGTCCGTAAACGCGCGCGTGGCTTCGGCGCAATCGCCAATCGTGGAGCAGGTACAAAGCACCACATCACTTCCGGCATTAACCGCATCAAGGATCGTGTTCGTCACACGCTGTTGGATTTGTTGTGTGATCCCAGTTTCACGGACTTCTGGCAGGATCGTTTCGTCTACGATATGCCGCACCGGAATATCGGGCGCGATTTCCTGAAGCAAGGCAGCAAACAAAGGTTCGTTTGTCGCTGCAGTATGAAACAAAGTGAGCATAAATTCTCCGTGGTGAAATTTTCCGAGAGGATATGCGATGCAGGCGATTTTCGCCAGTACCCAAAGAGTGCAGCGACATAAGATTACGAAGGGAGTCATTTCACTGACAGCCCGCTGCGAGCGGGCTTTTCCCCCTGCCTTTCGCAGGCCAGCCGTTTGACGGCTGGTCACAGACGCGAGTGTCTGGTAACAGCCCGTATGAACGGGCTTCAGGCGCAGGCTTAAGCCGATTACCTCCAAGAACGCTGAAGCGCTCTGTTTCGTCGCGGCATATCAGACACCAGCCGTTAAACGGCTGGCCTCGCAAGCAATCGGACAAGGCCGATCAATCGGCTTAATACGATCTTCTCAGTTACGCACAACTGCATGCTGCACACATCTTGCCTCAAATGAACATCGCCCTTTTACAAGCTTTCTTCATAGATTTTACCCACAGAATGCTGCGCACTCAGAGGAATCATGGACAAATCAAACAGGAAATTGTACTTTCCCCTCGCTGGTCACAAAATTTCCAAATTGAGATAAATCTTATGAAAACTTTAAGCACCGCCCTGTCTTCAATCGTAGTCCTGACAGCCTTGCTGCTGGCTTTCTGGACGACGACACAGCCGCGAATTGCTATGGCGCAAGGCAACTCCATCACCGTGCAGGTTGATAAACCCGGCGCGGCGATTTCGCCTTCGATGTTCGGCGTGTTTTTTGAAGACATCAACTTTGGCGCGGACGGCGGCATCTATCCTGAACGCATCAAGAATCGTTCGTTTGAGTTTACGAACGCATTGATGGGATGGAAAAAGCTGGAACGAAGCGGCGCGAAAGGCAATGTCACTATTCAGGAACAGGAACCGCTGAACACGACCACGCCGCATTATTTGCGACTACAGGTCGAAGCGGCAGGCGAAGGCTTTGGCATCACCAATGAAGGCTTTCGCGGCATTGGCGTGCAACAGGGCGCTTCGTACTCATTTTCAGTTTTTGCGCGTCGAACCGAAGGCACGCCGACATTGCGCATCGAACTCGTTTCCGCCAATGGGCAACGCCTCGGTCAGGCAAAGCTCAGCGGATTTACAAATCAATGGAAAAAACAGGCTGTCACCTTGCGCGCTTCGGCAACGGACGCCAAGGCACAACTGAACGTTTTGGTCGAAGGGAAAGGGACGCTTGATTTGGATATGGTTTCGCTGTTTCCACAGGACACCTGGAAGAAACGTCCGAATGGCTTACGCGCCGATCTGGTCAAGTTGCTGTCTGACATGAAGCCGGGCTTTGTGCGCTTTCCCGGCGGCTGCATTGTCGAGGGGCGCAATCTGGAAGAACGCTATCAATGGAAAAATACGATTGGCGATGTGGCGGATCGCAAGTTGCTGATCAATCGCTGGAACATGGAATTTCGCTCACGAAATCCAGCGCGCGCGCCCGAAGATTATTTTCAATCTTTCGGCCTCGGCTTTTTTGAATACTTCCAGCTTTGCGATGACATCGGCGCAGAACCGCTGCCGATCATCAATTGCGGGATGGCGTGCCAATTCAACACCAAGGAACTAGCGCCGCTCGATCAACTTGATCCGTACATTCAGGACGCGCTGGATTTGATCGAATTTGCCAATGGCTCCATTGTCACACCATGGGGCAAGAAACGCGCGGCGTTGGGACATCCTGCGCCGTTCAATCTGAAAATGATCGGCGTTGGCAATGAGCAATGGGGACCGCAATACATCGAACGCTACGAGCAATTTGCCAAAGTGCTGAAAGCGAAATATCCGAACATCCAACTCATCACCAGCGCTGGCCCCGATCCGGGCGATGAGCGGTTCAAGTTCTTGTGGGAAAAGCTGCGCGAACAAAAAGCCGACATCGTGGACGAGCACTTTTACAAACCGCCGAAATGGTTTTACGACAACGTGCATCGCTACGACAATTACCCGCGCACCGGCCCGAAAGTGTTTGCCGGAGAATATGCTTCGCACGTTCCGGTGCAAGGCCGGCCTGACCGCCCGAACAACTGGGAAGCCGGATTGTCTGAAGCTGCGCTCATCACAGGATTGGAACGCAACGCGGATGTCGTGGTGATGGCTTCATACGCGCCGCTCTTTGCGCACGTGGACGCGTGGCAATGGTCGCCGAATTTGATTTGGTTCGATAACTTGCGCTCGGTCGGCACGCCCAGCTATTACGTGCAAAAACTTTTCAGCACGAATCGCGGCACTACCGTTTTGCCTGTGCAACTGGAAGGAAATCCGACTGATCTTTTTGCCAGCGCTTCGTACGATAAGACTGCGAGCGAAGTCATTGTGAAAGTGGTCAACACGGCGACAACAGCTAAGCCGCTGAATCTGAATCTGACCGGAGCCGGAAAAATGGGGACACGCGGAAAGGTATTTGAGCTAGCTAGTACTGACCTCAAAACAGAAAATACTTTGAATGAACCAACGAAAATCGCGCCTGTTGAAAAATCGCTGTCCGTTTCATCGAACCGCATTTCCTACTCGCTCGCGCCGCAATCCTTAACTGTGTTGCGTGTGCCGTGCTCAGGTCGTTAGAACGACAGGCGATGTAGGACAGGCAGGGTGCCTGTCCTACATCGCGCACTTCAATGCTCAGCCCTTACGTGTACTGACAACCCAAGTTAGAAAGCTTGCTGCGGAGCAACAAACAGGATGTTTGTTGTACATTGTCTGCGAAGATGTAGCGCAAACATCCTGTTTGCGCCTCCCACTTGACTTGTCAATACACTTACGCAGTTGGCGCACCCCCCGCATCCGTCACTTGAAACGAAGAACCAGAATCATTCATTGATTTCTGCCCCTGGATCGCCTGCAACAGTGTTTCAGGCGGCCCGCCCGCATCGCTGGCATTCGTACTGAAATCCATTGAAGCCGCCTGCATCAGTGAAGTGGCAGGTGGCCCAGCGTCAATCGAATTTATTGTGCTACCAGGTGTAGAGAAACTGCTCACGCCTGCGGTAGCAGAAGCAGCAGCCGCTTTTACATCAGAATCTTCGATAATAATTCTCACGTTGCACCTCCTAATTCAGCACCGCATAGCGGGCTTCGATGTTGACGGGTTGAGATGTCATGTTGCGAATGTTGACCCAGTACGTGATGTACTGGGGCGTGGCGCGTTCCACTTCAACATCCCAGTCAATTTGCGGCGCACCGGATTGCGGTGAAGTCGGAACGACATTCCACGCGACGTGCCAGGTTTCCGGCCAGTTATAGGTAAACCAACGTTGAGTTGCATTCGGCGCAACTGTTCCAGTGAATTGAACTCCGACTCTCATGATTTTTTCTCCTTAAAAGTTAATTTGGTTAGTGATTGAAATTGGGTCTTACCAGCCCAGAACTCCATAACGCGCTTCGATGTCACAAGCAGCGTTACTAACATTGGTGATACTGATCCAGTACGTGATGTATTGATCGGTTGCGCGTTCGACCTGCACATCAAATTTGATTTGCGGGCCACCGGGACGAACCGTAGTGGGAACAACCGTCCACATCACATGCCAGTGCGCTGGCCAGTTGTAGGTGAACCAGCGGCGCGTTGCTCCCGCCGGAACATTGCCACGAAATTGCACGCCAACCCACGGCGTCACCGTGCCGATGACCTGTGCGATCATCTGCCGTAAGTTTGGACGATTGCCGATGCGTTGCGTCACGGGTCTACCCGGCGCGGCCTGTTGTGGCGATCCCGTGCTGCGAAGCAAATCACGGGCACGCGCGGGCGTCAGTGGAATGCGGCCTCTCGCCTTCAGGACGCCTTGCACACAGGCTAGTGCACCAACGACGATTGGCGAAGCGCTTGATGTGCCACTGAATTGATCGGTGTAATGCAATTTGTTATCGCCACCACCTTGTAAGTCGCCATATCCCGTCGTCGTGACTTCCCACCCCCAGCCTTGCGCGTCAATGCAGGCACCAAAGTTTGAGAAACCGCAACGCGCGCGATCCACATAGACTTCACCTGTATTGGGCTGTTGCAGGCGTCCATGTGTGCCCGAAGGCGGATTGCCTGCGCCCACCAGCACAGCTCCGCACTGCGGATTATTTCGATTGAAAGGATTCGTCCAGGTAGCGGGGAAACCAGGAGGCCGCGTACTGTAAATTGGATCATCCAGATTCTCGGCTCCGTTACCTGCGGCTTCGACCACGATGATACCTTTGTTGGAAGCATAGCGAATCGCAGCGAAATCATCAGGCCACCATTCAATCCCGACGTAGCCCCGCTGATCGGCTCTCCCCATAAATCCAAAGCGTGGGCCTGCGCGGTGAATTTCCAACAGGATGATGTCGCCTGGGCTGAGCTTATCCGCAGCCGCACGAATCACAGTGGCTGTCGGCATCGAAAAAGCTGCGGCACTGAACATTGCATCCGGTGCGATTCCGGTAATGCCAATGGTATTCAGATCCCCGCTGATTTCTCCCGCAACAGCAGTGCCGTGATTGATGTCAGACGATGCAGTTCCCACGACCACTCCGCCTTGATTCAGCTTCAGATCTTCGTGGGTAAACAGCCAGCCCCACTCACAATCAATGATTTTCACGCCCGCACCGCGTCCACCCGCCAGTGTCCAGGCATACTGAGCGTCAATGCCGACCGGAGCGGCATTCAGATATGCCTGACGCGCAACGAAATTCGGCGTTGCGGGTGGCGCTTCTTCCATTGCAGGCATCATTTGATTCAGAATTTGGCTGACGTCTTCCGCCTGTTGGCGCGCGCCTGTCACAGCCAATTCGGCAGGCGGCTTCACATACGCCGCCTCGATTTGTGGTTGTCGTCGTAATCTTGAAGCCAACTCCTCCAGCCGATCATCCGACGCCTGCACGTGATAAAAAACAGAAAGGTCCGGCAATTCATCGGTTGAACTGCCCGGTGCCATCATCGTCCGCGCTTCAGCCCTGAGGCGATCTTCATTTCCGAACAAGGGTTGGAGCGTGATTTCCTCCTGACTTAAAAAGCTTGCCAGCCCCGAAACATCAATCCCACTCGCCGAGGCAATGCCATCGTGTGTCGCGCGCAGCTCAGCTTCTGGCTTTGCGATAACAATCAATTCGCGTTCTCCACGAGGCGGATTTGGCATACCAGATGGATTGGTAGGCGTCATACCACTGCTGCGGGAAGACGATTTGCGATCTTTGAGAGACATAAGATTTTCTCCTTTGCGTGGTTAACCAAGAGACTGTTTATTAAGAAACATTTTCAAGGCATTTCGTCAGGAGGCTTACTGTAAGCAGCCTGCACAGCCCTGAGTGGTTGCAGTTGTTGAATAATCTGATCGGCAGTCGCCTGATCCGGCGCATCAATCCAAAACTGTGTCCGCAATTCAGGATCGGTGCTCTCTGGATGCAGGGGACGGAGCGTAATGCCGAGTCGGGAAAGGATTTGTCGTAATTCGTTAATTTCGGTGGATGGCGGACTACGTTCAGCCAATCCACGAGCAGCATCAGAGCGAAGATGTACGGTAATTTGCATACACGTATCCCTTTCTGTCTTTCGCATTGTTAAGACAGCTACCACGGGCAATCTGATGAATGTCGTTTGAGAATTTCAGCCAACGTACCGGGGCTGAGAAATTGCGTTTTCTGAGCCTCAAACAAAGGGGATTTACAAAAGAGCGAGGGGGAGGAAATACAACGTGGGTCGTTCTGGGGTAAAGATGCTTATTTAATTTTACCGAAACGTACTTGGGCCACTTGCATTGATCGGTAGCAGCTAACCAGGGGAGTAAACACTCAATATTTGTGTTGATTGGCGTCTTAGCGGCGGCGATTATATGCCCGTTGTAACTGGTGTCAATGAGGAATTTTTACATACTTTATGTTGTGCGCTTTTCCGCTTCCACCACTATACGCGGGAGTTCTGAGCAAGGAAGGCTGAGAGTAGAAAAAGTAAAAATGGAACAAGAAAAACGGGAGAGGTTTTGGCAGGCATCTTGCGCGCATTTATTCTGCGCTTCCCTGCTTCACCTCTCCCGTTGGCGTCTGCACGATTTTGCCTCACGGCTTCGGATCAGGCGCGATGTAATGCGTCGTGACCAGATCACCATGATCCTGATACACCTTTGCATCCACGTCTTTCAAAAAGACGGTAATCAGTTGTAACAACGTCGCTGACCGATGATTCGGCAATCGGGCTGGATGTGGGTAACGCCCCGAAGCCGAGCGAATAAACAGGCTTTTTTCCGTGATTGGTAATTTACGCACGTTTTCAGCAAACGCTGAAAAGACCTCGTTCTGAAAGAGATACTGCTCGACGTTTGAGGTGTAAAATGCCGTAACGGTATATCCGTTTTTACGCAAAAAATCGCCCACCGCAATCAGGCCTTTTGTGCCAGCAAAATCCGCCACCACCGGAATAATTAAGTTTTTGCGATGTAGATTACGGACAAATTCAAAATCCTCAACGGAAGCCAGAAAGTTGCCCTGTTTTCCATTCAAATCCGTACCGGCTAGAATTTCCTTAAAGGTTGGGAAATTGCCCCGTCCGCCAAAACCGCCCTCCATGCGATAGGAAATTTCCAGCCCCTCATCACGGAAGCTTTTGTAGACATATTCCAAGCCTTTTTGATCGGCTTCAGAAAGCGGAAACTGGAATTCCTCCTGAATGGCTTTGCGGATACTGGCAAGGTTTGCGGTGTAAGCTTTTTCGTCTGCTGCCCCCTGACTGAAATATGCCAGTAAATCGTTCAGCGGCGCATCAGCGGCAAAGGGCTTCTCTTTTGGTAGCGGGCGGCTCAGCAAAAGCGATAAAAATTGGGCACGGGTGGGCGAGACGTGAAAGACGGCTTTGTACATCAGATGCTGCAAAATCGCCTGCCGCCGAATATCCAACAGGATCGCAATTTGCGGGCGCACTTTTGCGATGTAGGTAAAATTCTGTTCCGGCCCGACGCCAATGTATGCGCCGCCGCTGGCCGCAAGTTGTTTGAGCTTTTCGACAATGTGCAGATAAGGGGTTTCATTTGAAGTGAAATTGTCAGAGCGAAAATACCCGCCATCCTCCGACATCTCGCGACTGAGACGGGAAAATTCAGCGGCAGACAAACTTTCCAACGGTTTGGATTGTGCGCCAACCGGTGACGAAGCAGCGCTCCAAACCAACATAAACGCAACGAGCAACGATAAGGACAAAAAGCGCGATTTCAGGATCATCAGATTTTCTCCAGGTTGAAGATTGAGAGCGACTCATCATGAACGCGCCCCCTCTTAGTTTTCAAGCATCTTTTGTATTTTCTAGCCGCTTGCTGCCTACAGAAATGCAGAAGCCCGCACGCAGTAAGGGCGTCACATCCTGCCCTAGTGCTGCCCTTACTGCGTGCGGGCTTCTGCACCCGCAAGACTCTCCCACCATGGCGGTTGCTGGATGTGACGCCCTTACTAGGTGCGGGCTTCGGCACCCTGCTTTTGCGCCTACTTTAAAGACCACATCATTGACGGACACGACATCTGCCCTGTAATCTCTGGCCACTCAAATAAGGTGCAGCTTCTAAGGAGAGAAAATGAAAAATATTCACTCAAGTCATCCACGGTGCTGGTTGTTTGGTTTCACAAGCCTGCTATTGTTTTTAGTCAGCCCCCCATTTGCGCCAACTTCCATCGCACAAGCTCAAAGAAATAGTGCCCAACCCAGACCCAACATCGTCTACATCATGACCGACGATCACGCAGCACATGCCATCAGCGCCTATGGCAGCAAGCTGATCAAAACGCCGCACCTGGATCGGCTGGCAAAAGAGGGAATGAAATTTGAAAATGCCTTTGTGACGAATTCGATCTGCACACCAAGCCGCGCCGTAATGCTGACAGGCAAATATTCCCATCTGAACGGTGTCCCCGTCTTCAACCACCTGGATACCACGCAACCGCTGCTTTCAAAATATCTGCAACAGGCAGGTTACTACACAGGCGTCATCGGAAAATGGCATCTGGGCGGACAAAACCCTTACACGCCGGAGCTGGGCAAACCCGCAGGCTTTAATTACTGGAACATCTTGCCGGGACAGGGCGCGTATTTTGATCCGATGATGATCGAAATGGGACAACGGAAAAAATTCACTGGCTATGCCACTGACATCATCACTGACCTTTCGATTGACTTCATCAAAAACCGCCCGCAGGACAAGCCGTTTTTCCTGATGTATCACCACAAAGCCCCGCATCGGAACTGGCAGCCGGACGAAAAACATCGCAGGCAATATGAAAACTATGAACCACCCATTCCGGCCACATTCGATGATGAGTACAAAGGCAAATCCGATGCTTCGCGGCAATCTACGATGCACATAGATCAGGATTTAACCGACAACGATTTGAAGATGAAACCACCCGCAAACCTGAGTGGCGCGGCACTGAAAAAATGGAAGTTTACGCGCTATATGCAGGATTATCTGGCCTGCGTGCAATCCGTGGATGACAACATCGGACGGTTCCTGGACTACCTGGACAAAACAGGCTTGGCCGCAAACACGATTGTCGTGTACACCTCAGATCAGGGCTTTTTCCTGGGCGAACATAACTTCTTCGACAAGCGATTTATGTACGAAGAATCGTTGCGCACGCCGTTCATTATTCGCTGGCCGAAACAGATCAAAGCTGGCAGCGTCAGCAAAAGCATAATCCTGAATGTTGATTTCGCGCCGACCTTTTTGGATGCTGCCGGAGCCAGCATTCCAGCAGATATGCAAGGCCGCAGCATTCTGCCATTGCTGGCAGGCAAAAGGCCGAAGGATTGGCGCACTTCGATGTATTACCGCTATTACCATCCCGGCCATCACAACGTCGCAGCACATTACGGTGTTCGGACAGACCGCTACAAGCTGATTTACTTCAATAAATTGGATCAGTGGGAATTATACGATTTGCAAAAAGATCGCTTGGAAATGCACAACGAATACAGCAACCCAGCCTACAGCAAGATTGTGGCGAACCTGAAAAATGAGTTATCTCGATTGAAGAAGGAACTCAAAGACGAGGATCAGTTTCAGGATAATTTACCTGCCGATGACGTAGATGGTATGGCCCCACCACCGGGTCGGCGTTGATGCCATCTCGCCAAGATGCCTCACAGGAGTGTAAACGCAGGCAACTCAAAATAGAAAATTATGAACCGCATCCTTTCGCCGCTTCTGATTTCTATCTTCGTTTCAAGTGTCTTTGCTCAACCAAAACTGCCGGATAAATTTGCGCTGACGCCCAACCCAATTGAACTCACGCGTGCCGCACGACCACGCGAATATATCGAAGCAGTTGGCCGCAAAGCCGCGATTTTCGGGCACGAAAACGGTGTCTTTGAAGCGTGGGCGTTCCCAATCAAGCTCTTTCACGATGCGCGAATCAGCATTCAGGTGGAAGGACAGGACAGCCCGGTGGATTTTGGCGATAACGTCGAACACATCATCACCCGCCCGGAAGCCACAACGCTGATTGCATCGAATCAACTTTTCACGATGCGGGCGCATTTTCTGACACCGATTGATGAAGCGGGCTCGCTGGTGTTGCTGGATGTGGAGACATCACGTCCGTTGACTGTCACTGTCAGCTTTGTGCCGGATTTGAAACCAATGTGGCCCGGTGGTCTGGGCGGGCAAAGCGCAGGATGGCGCGATGATTTGAAGGCGTTTGTGATTTCAGAAAGCCGCCGCAAATTCAATGGCTTTTTCGGTAGCCCTGCTGCGACCAAAGGCGTAGCGACACCCGCACATCAACTTGCCTCCGGCTCCCTTCGCTTTGACATCAAAATTGAGCCAACCCAGGCCAAAAAGAGTTTCTATCCGCTGATCATCGCAGGCAGTATGAAAGATCGGCAGACAGCGATTGACTTGTACAACAAACTGAGCAGTACGATTCCTGAGCAGTATCAAAAGACGCTTGGGCATTACCGACGTTTGCGCGACGAAATGCTGAGCGTCGAAACGCCCGATCAAAAACTCAACCTCGCCTTTGAATGGGCCAAAGTCTCGCTCGACAAAGGTATGGTAGACAATCCCGACCTTGGCCTTGGTTTAGTTGCGGGATGGAACGCGACTGGCAATGGCGCGCGTCCCGGCTTCGGCTGGTTCTTTGGTGGCGATGCGGCGATGAATTCGTATGCGATGACAGCGTATGGCGATTGGGAAAACGTCAAAGCGACGTTTCGTTTTCTGGCCAAATACCAGCGCGCCGACGGCAAAATCCCGCACGAAATTTCGCAATCCGCCGGAATGATCAAATGGTTCGAGGAATATCCGTATGCTTATTATCACGCCGATACAACGCCGTTTTATATCGCAGCGGTGTACAACTATTACCTGCAAAGCGGCGATAAAGAGTTCGTCAAAGAACTCTGGCCCACGCTGAAAAAGGCGTATCAGTTTTGTGTGGACAACGATACAGATGACGATGGGATTTTGGAAAACTCAAAGGCAGGATTGGGGGCGTCTGAACTTGGCTCACTGTTGGAAAATTTGCATCAGGACATTTACCTGGCAGCGACCAATGCACAAGCTTCGATGGCAATCGGTAATTTTGCAGATAACAACGCAACATCAAAATCGGCCCTTGATCATTGGACAAAGGCACACGAGGCCATCAACAATCGGTACTGGAACCCAGAAAGAGAACGCTTTGCCTACGCTCTCACAAAAGATGCCCAGCAGAAAACCAATCAGAATATGGAAACGACTGCCTGGACAGCAGTGCCGATGTTTTTCGGACAACTTCATCCAACGAAAGCCAAAAACAATCTGGCCCAACTCGCCTCCTCTGAATTGAGCACCGATTGGGGAACTCGAATGCTGAGCCGCCAGAGTAAAGCTTATGACCCAATTGCTTATAACAATGGCGGTGTTTGGCCTTTCCTGACAGGCTTTGTTGCAACAGGGGAATTCCACTACAACCGCCCGCATTCTGGCTTTGCCCATCTCAAACAAATCGCCAATCTGACATTTGATTTTGCGCTGGGGTATCACCCGGAAATTTTGTCAGGCGATTATTACCGCCCGTTAGATGAATCGGTGCCGCATCAGCTTTTTTCTTCGGGCATGGCGATTACGCCGCTGGTGTATGGAATGCTCGGATTTCATTCCATGATTACGGATGGCGAAGACCCCAGAATCATATTTGCCCCTCAACTGCCTGCAACGTGGCAACGAGTAACAGTGCGTAAACTGAAAGTTCAGAACGATCCCATCACCTTCAGTGTTGAGCGAAAGAGCTATTCCACGATGCACTATGAAATCACGCGCCGGCAGGACACGAAGATAAATCTTGCCTTAACCATTCCGCTGCCCTATCTGGTGCAATCAGCGCAGGTGCTGGTAGACAAAAAACCCGTAAAATGTGAGCCGCGCGAGCCGAATGCTTGCAATATAAAATTTCCACTCGCCAAACATCACGTGATTGAAGTCACTTTTTCGGGTGGTGTAGAGATTGATGTCCCACTCTCCACGCCACAAGTTGGCGATGGGGTAACTTCAATGAAAGTGCTCGATATTGCGCCTGCGGGGAAAAACAAGCTTTCTTTGCAGGTTGAGGGACGCACCGGGCAATCTTACGAGGTGCGGCTGCGAACAATGTGGCGGATTGCTTACCTTGCTGGCGCAACGATGAAAAGCGAGAAAGACGATTGGAAGACCATCACAGTCACGATTCCGAAGGATGACAAAGATAGCTGGCAAACCAAAACCATTGAGATCGAATTCAATTAGTGCTGCCTTCAGCCATTCAATAAAAAATCATCCCGCTTGAGCCGCTCGCCCCATCATTTCCGCGTTAACAGGTGAAAGAAAAATTCCCTGGAGGACACGGCTATGAATTCACTTTCTACATCGAACCCACAAATCTTCAAAGGTCGCCGCAGCACCAGAATGCTTTTTGCTGTCTTTGGTGTGCCGCTCTGCCTGCTTACATTGACCTTCCTGCTCTTGCCGTTGGACGATTGGATGTCGCGGATTTTCGCGTTTCTGTTTCTGGTGCTGCCCTGTGGCGGGTTTGGGCTGTATTTTCTGCGCGCCTGGTGGATGCTGCGACAAGCACGCGTGGTCGTGAGCGAAACAGGGATTGAATTAAATATTCCAATCTTCAAAGCAGGATGGTTCTTTCGCGGCGAACCAGTGCAATTGCGGTGGGAGGAAGTTTGCAGCCTGGATCACGAACGTTATGCGTTGATGCAGGGCGGCAAACCGATTGACGAATATTGCATTCACAGTGCGCGCGGCAGATTTGTGTTAACGAAAGACGTTTGCGCGAAGGTAGAGGAAGTCGTTCAGTTGATGATGGCACGAAAAGGATGGGGCCGCACCGTCGAATACACTCCCACGCAGCCACAACCGGAAAAGGTTTCACCCGAACAAGAGGAAGTGCAACTCAAGAAAAAAGCTGTTGCGGCGTTTGTAATTCTGCTTGGACTGATGACGGGAATCTTTTTGATTGTTCTCGCAAACACTACGTTGATGCGAAAAATTGAGGCGGCGATGGCAATCATCGGGCATCTCTACAATCTGCTTTTTATGATTACGACCGTGGCCAGCATCTTCGGGCTTTGGTGGAAAGCACGACGCGAGCGACTTGGACTGCGGAAATAGGCCATTTTATTTCACCGCAAAGGGACAAAGTAGCAAAGGAACAAAGAATGCTAATGGAAAATCGTTCTTTGCGTCCTTGCTGCTTTGTCCCTTTGCGGTAAATTCTCCGCACCACGGCACCCTCTATTTGCGAGGAGCGTTTTTTTGCATCTTCCGTTGCTCGCGTTCGCGGCGTTCTTCGCGCTCCTCTTCTTCGTCATCATCGTCTTCGATTACGCGCACAAAGGCGCTGCGCACGGGCGCGGGCATCTGGGAGTTTGCGCCTTTGACGGATTGCCAGATGACTTCGTTGAATTCGATGTCAGGCAAGGTGTCCTCTTTGCTGAAATCCCATCGGGCCGATTTTTGTGCGCCGGGAGCGTTAGGGGCATTGATTTCATTGAGGTCAACACGCGCCGGGCGATGAGCATAAGTCGTCAAATCGGCCTGATTCGTGAACGCATTGAACATCGGAATCGCTGCGGCATCGTATTGGCTCATCGGCGGCAAGCCTAAAATCAATTCCATTGTGCGCAGCATGCTGGAACCTGTGTACATCGTCGAATCAACGTATTTACGTTTCGTGTACGGACTGACAATAAACGCGGTGGAGCGATGCGCGTCTACGTGATCGGGACCATTTTGGGCATCGTCTTCGATAATGAAAATTGCCGTATTTGCCCAGTATTTGCTCTTGGTGACGGCTTCAACTAGTCGTCCGACGGCAAGGTCATTGTCGGCAACGTGCGCGCGTGGCGTTTTCTTGCCGGGTGTAGTGCCTTCGGTGTGATTGTTGCCGAGGCGCACAATTTGAAATTGCGGCAACCGCCCGTTTTGTTCGTAGGTGCGAAATTCTTCAAGCCAGCGATCTACGCGGGTGTTGTCAGTGATGGATAAGTTGTACGACGGATAGGTTGGACTGAATTGACCGATTAAGGCTTCTTCGTTTGTGTAATTTTCGCGTTGTGCTTTCAGCGCCTCCGCCGTCGCTTCCCCGCCCCCGCCCCCGCCAATTTTGACATCCCGCACCCCGATAAATTCGCCGTAGCTGCGATAGCTGACGCCTGCGGCTTTGCAATAATCCCAAATATAGCCTTTCGTTGGACGGGAAATTCGCTTGCTGCCTTCGTAATCATAGGTACGCCCACGGCTGGAATAATTTGTCGGCCAGGTTTTTTCGACATAATCCGTCGCATACGCCGCCATTGACCAGTTGTGGCCATCGGCAGAGACTTCAGAATCCACGTAGAAATTATCAAGCAACACAAACTCGCGCGCGAGGGCGTGTTGATTGGGCGTCACCTCTTCTGGGAACAAACACAGATTCGGATCGCCATTGCCTTCGGGCAGATCGCCCAGAACCTGATCGTAGGTGCGATTTTCCTTCACGATATAAATCACATGCTTGATCGGAGAAGAATCGCCCACTTTGGTCGGGATCGCAGTGCCGGTTTTCGGCGCGCGGGCAAGTTGCAGCAACTCGTCCGTGTAAGGCGAATTCGCGTAGGTTTGTTTGGTAAGTTGTGCCAGTTTCGCATTGTTGGGCAAATCAATCACAGACACTGTGCCCTTGAGCAAACTGCCGATGTATTGCACGTCTTTATTATCGGCACGCGACTGTCCCGGCTTGGGCTGCGGCCCTTTCGGATTCGCAGCAGATGTCATGCCCTTGCCGTTGGCGACAAGAATCTGCTTTCCGTTCTTGCTGGCACGCACTGAGGTCGGATACCAGCCTGTTGGGATAAACCCTTTCACTTTGCTGTCACGCCGTTTGCTGACGTCCACGATTGCAATGTTGTTGTTGTCTGCATTCGCAATGTACAGCGTCTTTTCGTTCGGCGACAAGGCTACGGCATTTGGTGTGCTGCCAATCGGTGATTTGGGATGCAATGCGGTGTTGATGGCTTCAATCTCTTTCATCTGCACGGTGTCAATCACAGATACCGTATTGCTGTTAGCGTTTGCCACGTACAGAAGCTTTCCATTGCGCGTAAGTTCTAAATCATTAGGATGATCGCCAGTTTGAATATTGCCTACAACCTGATTTGTCGCGGGATCAATCACGGCAATGCTGCGCGTTCCCCAGTTGCTTACATACACGCGCTTGCCATCTTTGGAGATGGTGCAATCGTAGGGATAATCGCCGACGTTGATTTTGGTGATGACCTGATTATTGCTCAGATCAACAACGGCAACTTTGTTCGTCAGATTTTCAGCAACATACAATCGCTTGCCATCCGGGGATGCAGCAATCCCTGCCGGAAAAGCAAACTCGCCTTTGCCTGCGGTGCGAGCACGGTTGCGTGCGGCATTATCGAGCGCGTGATATTCCTTGCTTCCCAGAAGAATCTTGCCCGCTTCTGTGGCCTTGCCATTGTCGAACGTAAAGATCAGCACTTCGTTATCATCTCCACCTGAAACAAAAAAACGCTTGTTATCAGGGGAAAAAGCCAATCCCAGCCAGGATTTCTTCACCGTGATCTTTTGGATGGTTTGCTGTGACTGAACATCAATAATGTCCACTTCCTGCTCGCCGTTGCCATTGGTCGTGACCAGCAAAAAACGCCCGTCTTTGCTCAGTTCCATGTTCATTGGCAAATCGCTGACGGGAATCTGCTTGCCTTCCGGCGTCAACATCCAGCCATTTGGTAACAACATCGAACCAGCTTTTTGACCGGGCAAGGTTCGCTCCGGTTGCGCCTTGGCTTGTTGGGCGTAAGTGGGAAAAGTAAGCGTGAGGGTGAGTAGAAAAGCGATCCGTGATTTGCCATGCCGCATGATCAGATCTCCTAAAGTTTTTGGTTGTATTGCGAGTGCGGGAATATACCATTCGCGCAAGAAAGAATACAGCAAGCAGCCACGAAGCGTTTAAGGCTTCATTCAAAGTCGCCAACGGCGACCAAGAAAATAGCGTAGGGTAAAGCGAACTGTTGTGAGCGCCACCCTACGAACCTACGCATCAACCGTTCCGACGCTGAAGGCGTCGTACCTTGCCAGCGGGCAGGTTCGTCACCTTCGGCGACGGGAATTCTTTCTGGCTGCAACGTAGCGATGCTCGCTACGCTATACTATTTGTCATCTTCGATGACCAGAAAAACCTACTTTGAATAAGCTTTGGCCAAGCGTTTGGAGTGCGGTAAGTTCTTACCGCTTTGTTTGATTGACAGGCACTCCAAACGCCTCGCGTAAATAATGCTAGCGGGGGAATTGATCCGGATTATCGGTAAAAAGGGCGTCCACGCCCAGGGTGTTCAAATAGTAGTTCATCTCCTCGCGAACGCTTGAAAAGCGACTAGAGATTTTTGTGGTGGAAGTGTACGGCGTCACGCTCAGCCCTGTATCGTGCGCCAGTTTGACCAGTTCCGGTTTGCCATCCAACAACGTCTTGGCGGGGCCGATGCCAATCGCAAAGGCACGCGCTTTTTGCAATCCTTCGGGTGTCAGCCAATTTTTCTGCGATGGACTAATTAAAAAAACCAGCGGTAAGGTTGTTTTCAGCTCAGACTTCATTTTGCGCAGTGATTCCGGGCTGAAGGATTGGATGATGACCGGTGTCTTTTTGTCTGGCAGTTTATTTTTCTTGAGCTGTGCCAAAACAAGCCGTTCCATATCGAAGCCGCGACTGCCATACACTTCCGGCCCTTTGGTTTCAGGATACAGCCCGGCTTTGCCACGGACGAGATCAATGGCTTCCTGCCAGGTGGGGATACGCGCGCCCGTAAACTTTGCCTCAAACCACGAACCTGCATCCAGCTGTTTGATTTCAGCCAGGGTGAAATCCGACACGTTCCAATGCTTGACGTTGTTTTCCATTTTGAATCGGTCGGGAAAAACCTCTTCGACATTGGTCGTTCGCTCCAACGTCAAATCGTGCAGGCAAACCAGCACGCCGTCTTTTGTGATCTGCAAATCCTGCTCGACGAAATCTGCGCCTTGTGTGAGCGCCAAGCGATAGGCTTCCAACGTGTGCTCTGGGGCATAGGCTGAAGCACCGCGATGTGCGATCAATGTTTTCTTTTTGTATTGTGCGGCGACTGCCGTAAACAAACCCAGTGCCAGCAGGAAAGCGAAAGAGATGCGAGCGATTTTCATGCCGTCAGCATATCAGCCTGAAAATAGGTTGCAAGAGGTCGCAGTATTTGTCTGCTTAAATTTGCAAAGAGTTAAAATTGACCTGACTCTCCGATAACATCAACCGTTTATCCTTGGCTCGTTCTTGTGAAAAGCGAATCGAAATAATAGCCGCGTTTCACAGGCTGCGCCCGGTGGCCTTTGTGGCTTTGGTCATTCGTCTGGGTCGCTCATTCATTGTATTAGCACATCATTACCCAGGGGGAATGGGGGATTGGGTACAAGAAATGAGTCAACACCAATCAGCTTGGGGGAGTCTGAAGGTTGTGGCCCGACAAAGACAAGTCACAAAGGCCGAGCGCAGAAATTCTTATTCTGCACGTTAATTTTCCTCTTCGTCATCGCTCATCACATATCGCCGGGTCAGTCCTAAATCTTTCAACTTTTGCTGTAGGCTTTGCCGATGCATGCCAACCTTTTCAGCAGCACGCGTCACGTTTCCACCTGTCTCGACCAGACACCGTTCGATATAGGCACGCTCAAATGCCTTTCGTGCCTCGCGAAAATCATCCAGATAGGGGATCGGTAAAATGTCGTCGGCGTGATTGAGGACAACAGGCTCGGCGTGCCTGGAAGCGCGATGAATCTCGTCGGGCAAATCCCCTGCCTGTAGGCTGGCCCCATCTGCCAAAACGGCGCTGCGTTCAATGACATTCCGAAGCTCGCGAATATTACCGGGCCAGTAATAGGCGGATAGTTTTGCCAACGCAGAAGGGTCAATCCCTGTACATTTCAACCCATACTTTGTCGCGTAGGTTTTCAAGAAATGCTCCGTCAGCAACGGAATGTCTGAGGCGCGCTCACGCAACGGCGGCAAATTGATTTGCACCACACGCAAACGGTAATACAAATCCGAGCGAAACTTCCCTTCTTCGACAGCCTTTTCCAAATCCACATTCGTCGCGCTGATTACACGCACATCTACGGGGATCGAAGTTGAACTGCCAAGGCGTTCGATCTTGCGCTCTTCCAGCACACGCAACAGCTTGGCCTGCGTGTTCATGCTCATATCGCCGATTTCATCCAGGAAGATCGTGCCGCCGTCAGCCAGTTCAAATTTACCTTTGCGTTGCGTCGCGGCTCCGGTAAACGCCCCTTTCTCGTGGCCAAATAATTCAGATTCGATCAACTCGCTCGGCATCGCGGCGCAATTCATCGCGATAAATTCCCCTTGCCGACGGTTTGCGCTTTTTTCGTGTATGGCGCGGGCAACCAGTTCTTTGCCTGTACCGGATTCGCCGCGAATCAATACAGTGATGTCGGTCGCCGCCACTTTGGCAATCAGGTCATAGACCTTTTGCATGCCATCACTCGCACCCAGCAAATCGCCGCTGCCTTTGATTGAAGCAAGTTCTTCCTTGAGTCGCGCATTCTCGGCGCGCAGGCCACGGGCTTCGAGCGCGTTCTTGACGACAAGGCGTAATTCATCTAACTCGAAAGGCTTGGCCAGATAGTCATAGGCTCCGGCTTTGATGGCTTCGACGGCGGTGCGTTCGGTGCCGTGTGCCGTAATCATAATCACTTGCGGGGCCGACTCCTGTTTTGCTAATTCGTGCAAAAAATCCATGCCACTGGTGCCGGGCAAATTGTTGTCGAGCAAAATCAAACCAGGTTTGTATTGTGCAATCAGAAAGCGAGCTTCTTCGACGCTGCCCGCTTCGACAGCTTCATAATTTCTCAGCGCACGCCGCATGCCAAGCCGCGCGGCTTCTTCGTCATCAACAATGAGAATCTTTGGTTCAGGCATAGGGTTACTCCCGCAAACAATCAGTACCGCGACCAGTAGGAAGCG
>JAFDVL010000045.1 GCA_018268995.1 Acidobacteriota bacterium
TGGAACGAACTGGATGTGGATTTTTATTACGGTGCATATACGAAACCGATCAAAGCCAAAAACTCTGAAAGCGACTGGCGCGTGTTTGCAATGCACTACCACGATGGTCGGCGTGTGCTGAAAACGGATAATCGTTCGCTGGCAGCGCGCACTGCCGATCTGGCCAAAATTCGTGTGACCACAATTGGCGGGCATTACATCAAAACCGCACAGATGGGATCAGGCAAGGCGGATTTGCTGCTGTGGGGAGCCGGACAATTTGGAGATTGGGGCAACTTATCGCATCGGGCTGGTGCTTTGGCCATCGAAGCGGGGTATCAATTTGGCGGAAAGACGGTCAGCAAATTCAAACCCTGGGTGCGTGCCGGATACTTCCGCAGCACCGGAGATGGCGATCCGAGCGATGGAACTCATCACACATTCTTTCAGGCCTTACCCACGCCCAGAATTTATGCCCGTTTCCCATTTTATAATCTGATGAACAATGAAGACACGTTTGTTCAATTGCGACTTAAGCCTCATGCAAAGATTGGCGTCCGCAGCGATTTTCATTACCTGCGATTGAGCAATCCTAAAGACCTCTGGTTTGTGGGTGGTGGAGTTTTCCAAAAACAAACATTCGGTTTTATCGGACGTCCTGCCAATGGTAACCGGACATTAGGCGCAATGGTTGATATAAGCGTAGACATCACGCTCTCGCCGACGATGGGACTGACTGCCTATTGGGCGGGCGTGCATGGTAGCAATCTCCCTTCCAGCTTATATCCAACGGGGCCGAATGCCCGATTGGCCTATCTGGAATTTACAAAACGATTCTAAAAAACAGATCCAATGTGCCGCATAAAAAGCCAACGGGAATTTTCGCTTGTTGGCTTTTTGTGTTATTACAAGCGTGATTTTTGAAGAAATTCTGTCGGGAAAAATTATGTACTTTTTATGCTTAAGCTAGGAATCGTCGCGGACGAGATTAGTCGGAATTTTCGTAAAGCAGTCGCAATGGGGCTTCAGGCAGGCATTCGCCGCTACGAAATTCGCTTTTTAGAAACAGGCCGCGCGCCGATGTGCGACGCCTCTGAGTTGCGCGAAATCGAGCGCATCCGAGATGGCGAAGGGCTGGAAATTACGGCGCTGTCGCCAGGACTGTTCAAGTGGACTGATACGCCGGAAAAGTTTCGGCAGGAAATGACAGACGTCTTTCCGCGTGCCGTCGAACTTGCCACGCGTTGGCAGCTATCCGCCCTGATTATTTTTGGGTTTTGTAAGCCGGGAGCAACTGAAGCAATCGCTGATACAATTCACGCTGATAACATTCCCAATTGGGTGCGGGAAGCACTTGCCGAAGCTGCTGAAAAGAGTTCGCAAGCCAACCTCCGGCTTTATATCGAACCGGAACCCGTATGTTATGCCGACAGCGGAGCGTCAACGGTGAAATTGCTGCAAGCTGTGAATTCGCCTGCGCTCGGAATCAACTATGATCCGTGCAACGATGCCTGGATGCTCCGACGCGATCCACTGGCTGATTTCGCAGCGGTCGCCCCATACATTCGGAACGTTCACATCAAAGATCAACTGGATGCTCCGGTCAGAAGCGGGATGCCCCAATGGGTGATGATTGGAGAAGGGATGATGAACTGGCACGCGCACCTTGTGGCGCTCAAACAAATCGGTTATGCCGGGCCTGTTTCGCTGGAGCCGCATTTTCCGCTTACGATTGAAAGCCTGAAACAATATAAGACCAAAGTTATGCAGATGTGGGAAAACCTATGAACAGTCAACTTTCTCGTCGCACCTTCCTTGGCGCAGCAGGCGCTGCAATGGTGGCGTCCATATTGCCAGCCAATGCCTCGGCTCCGATGCCGATCATAGACATTCATCAACATACGCATTATTCCGGGCGCAGCGATGAAGACCTGCTCAAGCATCAACGCACGATGGGCATTGCGAAAACTGTTTTGCTGCCTGCGGGATCAAAGTACGGGCTTGAGGCAGATGCGTGGGGCAATGATACCTGTCTGGCGTTAGTGAAAAAGTATCCGAAAGAATATTACTTCTTCGCAAACGAATTGCCGGACATTGATGAAACACGCTCCGTCATCGAAAAGTACCTCAAATTAGGCGCGATAGGCATTGGCGAACAGAAGTATTTTGTTGAAGCTGATTCCCGCGCGATTGAATTGATCGCCTCCATTGCCAATGAATATAATGTGCCTGTCCTGATGCATTTTCAGCACGGCAAATACAACAAAAACTTTGCGCAATTTCACAAAATCCTCGCCAAATTCCCGAAAGTGAACTTCATTGGACACGCACAAACCTGGTGGGGAAACATTGATCGGAGCCTGGATCAGGAAGTGCTCTATCCTAAAACGAAAGTCACACCCGGCGGGCTGACAGATCGCTGGTTAGCGGATTATCCGAATATGTATGGTGACCTTTCCGCCGGGTCTGGCCTGAACGCCATGTTGCGTGATGAAGACCACGCCCGCGAATTTCTCAAGCGGCATCAGGATAAATTGCTGTATGGCAGCGATTGCAACGATGTTGTCGGGCAAGGCGAAAAATGTAGCGGCTCGCAGCAGATCGCAACCGTTCGCAGGCTCTTGCCTGACAAAAGGGCACAGGAGAAAATTTTCTATCGCAATGCCCGCCGCGTCCTGAAAATCAAATAATCTGTGGCAGGCAGGGAGGTTTGGTTTCTGGTTGATTCCAGTGGTACTCTCTCTTTCAAATACCAAATATTCCAAATGATATTTCGTTGAGGTTGGTTAAGAGGAAGTTTGTCCCGATATGAAAAAGCTGTTTGTCTTATTCTCACTTTTATTTTTATTCGTCCCATCAGCAGACGCAAAACAAATGCGTGCCGGACTGGCGAAGGTGATTATCACGCCCGAATACAATATCTGGATGGCTGGGTATGCCAATCGCAACAAGCCATCGCTCGGCAAGTTTCAGGATTTATATGCAAAGGCTCTGGCGATTACAGATGACAATGGCAATCGTATGGTGCTGGTGACGGCAGATATTTTAGGTTTCACGCGTGAGCTGTCGGAATCAATTGCTGAACGGGCGCAACAACAATACGGATTGCGCCGAGATCAATTGATGCTGAATGCTTCGCACACGCACACTGGCCCGGTTATTCGTGGCAATTTGATTGGGGCCTATCAGCTTGATGCTGAGCAGGCAACGCGGATTTATGAGTATTCCCAATTTTTGCAGGAGCGGGTTCTCTGGGTGATCGGACAAGCCTTAAAAGATATGTCGCTGGCGAAACTATCCCTGGGACACGGCACCGGCACATTCGCCATGAATCGTCGGACGAAATCTGCCAACGGTGCCATCAGTATTGGCGTGAATCAAACGGGTGTCGTAGATCAGGATGTGCCTGTGTTGCTGATCGAAACAAAACGCGAAGCCCTGCGCGGCGTCGTCTTTGGCTATGCTTGTCACAACACAACGCTGACAGGTGAGTTTTATCAACTCAGCGGCGATTACGCGGGGTTTGCGCAGGCCGAAATCGAAAAGAAACATCCGGGTGCGATTGCCATGTTTGTGATGGGGACGGGGGCTGACATCAATCCGAATCCTCGTAGCACGCTGGCATTGGCGCAACAGCACGGAGCCTCTTTGGCCGGAGTGGTCGAACAAGTGTTGGAAGGCAAACTGAAAAGCTTTGATGGCGATGTCAAAACCGCGCTGGATCGGGTTGCAATTCCATTTGGCACACCACCGACACGCGAAGAATTTCAGCAGCGGCTCAACGACGAGAATGTCTTCAAACGCAAACACGCTGATCGGATGCTGGCACGGATGATTCGAGATGGGAAACTGCCGACATCCTATCCATACACGGTGCAGATTTTCCAAATTGGCAATTTCTTCACGCTGGTAGGTTTGGCCGGAGAGGTTGTCACGGACTATTCCTTACGGCTCAAACGTGAACTCGGCACAGAAGGCTTATGGGTAGCCGGATACACGAATGACGTGATGGCATATATTCCTTCTGCCCGCATGTTCAGCGAAGGCGGCTATGAAGTCGTAGATTCAATGATCTACTACGATCAGCCTTGTTCGTGGTCGCCTGAACTCGAAGACATCATTATCGGCAAAACGATTGAATTAGCCGAAAGCGTTGGTCGCAAAGCGAAACGATAACTGCCAAAACAACTGTAAGCCACAGAGAGCGCGGAAAGCACAACTTTCACGTTCTTCTCTGTGGCTTTTTCAAGTCTTGATTGCTTAGCTTGCCCGCCGTAACCCATTTCGCGACGTCCGTCCACTGGCAGAAATTTCCTCCGGCACGGCATGGTTCGTGGCCTGCATCTTCTCGATTTTAGCTGACATCCGGCGATCAAGATCAGCGAGCTGATCGGATGTTAGATGATAAATATTGGGTTGTTGATGATAGATCTTGGCCGCAGTGACAATATCCGATTGCTTGAACCCATACTGAACCGCTTTGGCTAGTAAATCCTCAACCGAGATTTGGGGCGGTACAATCTTCAACGGCTCCGAGGTCGGCAACGTTTCGGCTACCGTCAACGGGGCGGGAGTATTGACGGGCAACTTCGATCCGCTCCGTTGCACCAGATGATCCAGGAAATCTTTAAAGGTCACATTGCCAGTCATCTCAAAGCCCAACTCAAAAGCAGGACTGTTTGATTTTACGATCTGGAAAACACGGACAACCTCACCGTTGCGTTCCTGCAAAGACACTTCGCACATAATGTCCACGAAGTACTCCAATCCGCTGGCGGTGGAGGGAAGCACGCGCCCCATTTCATTATCTTCTTTGGTCTCTTTGCCCTTGGCTGGAATTTGATCCACGATCACAACGGATTTCCCCGATTGGCAAAGGCTTCGCAAGACACCCTGTAAAACCATTTGATCGGCGGCAAGTTCTTCAGCATTTGGTTGTGCCAATGGATCACCCGTCCGCTCACGAACCGCCGCGATCATTTCGCTATGCTTGGCAGAAAAATAACTGGCCCACGAATCCAGCGCATAGCAACCGTAATTCTGCTCAGCGGCTTCGGGTGAGTTCAAGAGCCAGTCAACGAATTCCGGGACTTCCCCCGGATGTTCGACCTCAAGGCCATCAAACATCTCGCCTACCCCGTGCAATAAGCGGGTCTTGCGTTCGGTGTCAATAATACAGAGTCGGCCTAACCCTGCATCCGCCAGCGAGGCAGCAAAAAATGATTTCCCGACGCCTGCGCCGCCCCGCACAGCCATGACTAATCGCTGTTGACGTGGCCTGCGGCTTAAGGGGTTTATTTTCGGTCGGTTCATGCTTGTCATACTACTTTCCTCCAAATAACAGTTAAAACTCCCAAGCCACACAAAAGCTCACTAGCACACTTGGGACAAAAATATTGTACTGCGTGAAACAGTGTTTCGCAAATGAAACGCTACTGCAAAGCTAAAAACATCAAATGCGAGTGGTATTCCAATCTTGGCTTTGTGTTTTGTTGGTGCTATGAAGATCGAAGCTGACCTGCGGTGCCTGGGGGAATAAAATTCTTTTTGAAATCCTTCCCACTTCTTGACAATGTGCAACGAGAAAATTAGTATCCTAGTAACTAATATATTAGTTATCGAAATCTTTTGCTGGACAGTAAACAATCGCCTGTCAGAATTCTTAAAGATCAAGTCGCACGTTATGAGCACAACGACAGAATTTGTTATCAATCGAACCACGCTGAGCGACCAGATTTATGATTACCTCAGAGGCGAAATCCTGACGGGGCGGTTTGCTCCAGGCATGCGATTGGACCTGGGGGAATTGGTGGGGCGATTGAAAGTTTCCAAGATGCCTGTCAAGGAAGCGATAGGTCGTCTGGCCGCAGAAGGCTTATTAGACGTTCAGGCACAACGCGGAACGTATATCAGTCGTGTTGATCCGCGTGAGCTGGCCGAGACGTTTGAAGTGCGTCGCGCATTGGAGATGCTGGCTGGCGAATTAGCAGCGGCCAATGTGAAGAAGGCCGATCTTGAACGACTCAGGAATTTAATTGCAGAAATGGAAAAATCCACCGATGTCAGTCGGCATCTGGAACTAAATTTTGAGTTTCACACGTTGATTGTGGAATTGTCAGACAATCGAAAACTGGTGGAAACCTATCATCGCCTGCGGGTGCCGATTCAGGTTGCAGGTATTCATTACCGTTCAGAGACGTGGCAGGAACGGATCACGCAGGAACAAAAAGAACATAGCGCCATCGTGCGCGCCCTGGAACAAAAAGACGCTGAGGCGGTGTCGCGCGCCATCAGTGCCCATATCAAACGCGGCAGTACATCTTTGCTGGAAGATGTCGAGCGGTCTGTAACACAAATCCGCTAGACAAGAACGCATCATTATTTCGGTTAAAAATTCGTGCATGAAGTTCGGGTGCAAATAGGGTAGCACTTTGGCGAGTCACCCACCCGATTTGCAACCATCGAACTCCATGCTTTCCCTCTGGAGGTTTAAGATGAAGCAGTTTCACCCCGTTTTCCAGCGGCAGGTTTTAGGTAGCAAACTTATTCTGCTGGTGTCAATGTTATTTCTTGCATCCATCGCTTTTGCGCAACGTGGACGCGGCACCATTCTTGGCAGCGTAACCGATGCCAGCGGCGCAGTTATTCCTGGCGCGGTTGTAATCATCACCAACACAAACACCAATATTTCAACGACTGCCACAACCAACAATGACGGAAATTTTACTGTCCCGAATTTAATGGTTGGCGGTTACTCTGTGTCTACCTCAAAAGAGGGATTCAAAAAAGCCTTGCGCAGCAACCTCACGCTGGAAGTGGATCAGCGTGCTGAAATCAACATGGTTCTGGAAACCGGAGCTGTCAGTGAAACTATCGAAGTGACCAGTCAGTCTCCACTTGTAGATACGACGACGGCGACCTTTGGTAAAGTCATTGAAAATCGGCGTGTGCAGGAATTACCTGTTAATGGTCGCAATGCGCTCTCGCTTGTGCTGCTCGCGCCAGCGGTTCAATCTGGCGTTGGCCCCACTGCTTCGGGGTTTGCTGATCGCGGCACACAGGTTTCAATGATTCGCATTAATGGCAGTCCGTTTGCGACAAATAACTTAGTGGTTGATGGGCTGAGTAGCGTCAATGCTTATTTGCCAGATGTGAATATTAATCCGAATGTAGATTCTGTACAGGAATTCAAAGTCCAGACAAACACGATGTCGGCTGAATATGGCTTTACGCTTGGGGGCGTAGTGAATCTTGTGACCAAGTCAGGTACTAATGATTACCACGGTACGTTGTATGAATTTTTCCGCAATAATTATTTAGACGCCAATAGTTGGGCAAATAATCGTGCGGCTCGTCCCAAACAACCGCTTCGTTATAACCAATATGGTGGTTCGCTTGGCGGGCCAATTTTGTTCCCGCGCTTTGGTCAGGGTGGCCCGTCACTTTATCGCGGCAAAGATCGCAGCTTTTTCTTCTATAATTACGAAGGCTATCAATTTATTACCAATGCGTCAGGGTTTTACACTTTGCCGACAGAGGCCTTTCGCAATGGTGATTTTTCCAAGTTGGCGGATGCGACTGGCAAGCCGATTATCATTTACGATCCAGCGACGACGCGTGCCAACCCGAATGGACAAGGCTTTTTGCGTGATCCGTTCCCTGGCAACATCATTCCGGCGAATCGCCTTGATCCGGTCTCGAAAAATTTTCTGAAGTTCTATCCATTGCCCAATCGCACGCCGGACAATGCCTTCACGAATCTGAACAACTATTTTGGTGCAGTGGCGAACAAACGCACCCTGAGCAATCACACGTCACGGTTCGATCATCGCTTCAGCGAAAGCAATAATTTTTCAGTGCGTTATACCTATTACAAGCAGTTCACTGACAATGGTACGGCGAATCTTTTTCCTGACCCGATTGTACGACAGCGCACTGACCCATTCCGTGGACATAACGTCGTAGTGACTGATTTACACAACTTCACGACAAATTTGATTCACGAATTTCGCATCGGCGTGGCGCGGCAAATTTTCGATTTCAAAGTCGCCAGCGCCGGACAAAATCTGCCGCAACAATTGGGGCTGCCAGCGATTGTTCCCCCAGATGTGCTGCCTGCCGTCAGCAATGGCTTACCGGGGTTCAATACCGGAACCGTAGGCAAACGCGGCGGCTCTGTCTGGCAATTGTTCGATTCGCTAACGTGGTTGCACGGCAATCACACCGTAAAATTCGGCACTGAATTGCGATTGACGCAAGCGAACAATCTGCAAAAAAGTTCGCCCTCAGGTTCGTTCGGTTTTGCTACTACGTTGACAGACAATGCCGCGCCGATTGCCGGGAATCGCATCAACACTGGAAATTCCTTTGCTACTTTCTTGCTTGGCACGGTCAGCAGTGCTTCAGTCACGACGCATTTAGGCGAATCGGAAGTCGGCAAGTCTTATGGTTTTTACGTAAATGACGATTGGAAAATTGGCCGCCGTCTCAGTCTGAATTTGGGCTTGCGTTACGATTATCAACAACAGCCGTATGAACGGCGTTGCGGCACTTCGATGTTCAATCCCTTTGCGACTAACCCGACGAATGGCTTGAAGGGCGTGACGCAATACGCTTGCATAGATTACGGTCGCACCTTTTCCCAAGATGACAAAAATGATTTTGCCCCGCGCGTTGGCTTTTCGTGGGATGTCTTTGGCACCCAGAAAACTGTTGTACGCGGCGGCTACGGCATCTTTATGTCGGCACTGTTTTCTTACTGGAATGCGAATTATGAAAGCACGAATGGCTTTGCCGGAACTTCGACAGCTTACAATCCACCAAACGGCAACAGTCTGCTGACGGCGTTTCAATTTAAAGATGGTTTTCCCTTCACACCAAATCAGCCACAAGGTGCGAAACTAGGACCAAACCTATTTGCTACGTCCAGCACTTCATTCAAAGAGGCAATTTCGCGCACGCCAATGTCGCAGCAATGGAATCTTTCTTTGCAGCAGCAGCTCGGCGGGGGCTTCCTGATTGAAGTCGCTTATTCAGCCAATCATGGCACTCATTTGCTGTCAGGCAGTTATGATTTGAATCAGGCTGACCCCGCGCTGGTTCGTCAATTTGGACTAGCCGGACAATTAACCAATAACGTCGCCAATCCTTTTGCCGGAAAAGTGCCGGGCGCATTTGGCGGGGCAACCATCACACAAGCGCAGGCGCTGCGTCCTTTGCCTTACGTTGGCGGCATCACCGTGCAAGCGCCGCACGCGGGCAATTCGATTTATCACTCGATGCTGGTGTCGGCTGAAAAGCGTTTCTCGAAGGGCTTCACCCTGCTCGCGTCTTATACTTTCGCCAAGCTAATCAGTGATTCAATCTTCAATGGATTGAACTTCATCGGCTCAGAAGGCGGCAACGATTTCGGCTATCAAAACGGATTGTATAATCGTCGTGCTGAACGCGCTGAAGACCCGTCAAATGTCCCGCATCGCTTAGTTGTGAGCGGTTTATTTGAAGCGCCGTTTGGTAAAGGCCGCAAATTCAATGTGCAAAACCGTGCGCTAGATGCCATCGTTGGAGGCTGGCAATTGAATACCATCACAACTATCGTCGCAGGTACGCCAACCAGCGTGCGCGGCGCGAACAACGGCTTGGCGAATCGCCCTGACTGGATTGGCAGTTTGGAATTGCCCAGCGGTTTTACCGACGCAAATCCACAACGCGGTGTGCAATGGTTCAACCCGGCGGCGTTTGTGAATCCGGCATTATATACGTTTGGCAACACGCCACGCGCCATCAGCCAGTTTCGCAATCCGGGTGCAATTATCGTTGACCTTTCGGTGTTCAAGAATTTCACGATTACCGAAAAGCTGAAACTGCAATTCCGCGCTGAGGCATTCAACGCGCCCAATCACGTAAATCTCGGTACGCCAAATACTTCGTTTGGGGCTGGGCCTGGAGGCGTAAACAATAATGACGCCTTTGGACGCATCACCGGATCACGTGATCCACGCTTGATGCAGCTTGGGCTGAAGCTGATTTTCTAATCAGCTTACAACTGATCGAACCGCGCCAAAATTTGATGATTGGCGCGGTTCGACACTTCTTTCTTTATCTATTTCACATCTGTCTATATGCAAGTCAATTTGCCGCTACTCACTTCACTGCTGATCCTCTTATTTGTTGCGGCACCTTCACAGACCAATAGCGAGGCCATCAAGCCTACGGTGCAACGCAGTGATTTGGGTACTTATCAGCTTGTCTGGCAAGATGAATTTGATGGCAACGCTGTCAATACGAACCAATGGAATTACCGCACGGGCGAACGATTCTGGAGCACGCAACGGCCTGAAAATGTTTCGGTCGCGGATGGTAAATTGCGCATTGCTTTGAAAAAAGAAAAGTTCGGCAATACGGATTACACGGCGGGCGGCCTCATCAGTAAGCGTGAATTCAAATACGGCTATTACGAAGCGCGTGGCAAAATGCCGCGCGGCAAAGGCTGGCATACGTCGTTTTGGATGATGCGCAACGGCGAAGTCGAAACCCGCGATCAGGAATTGGATGTTTGCGAACAGGATTCCATCAATCCGAACGACTATTCGACCAATGTTCATGGCTATAAACCCACGCATCGTGCGCTCGGTGCCAAGCACATTGCCACGCCCGATTTGACGGCAGACTTTCACGTTTGGGGCTGCGAATTCACGGAGACAACAGTGACATATTACTTCGACGGCAAGATTGTAGACACGCGCGATGTCACGACTGTACCGCTCGGCGATGTGAGCATCTGGTTGACTTCGATTGCCGCGCCGCTCGGCAAGACAGACAAAGTGGATGACAGCGGACTGCCCGCCGTGGCTGAGTTTGATTATGTGCGGTTCTTTGAACGCGGAAAGAGAAAATGACCGAATTCACACGCAGACAATTTATCGGACAAACGCTGGCGAGCGCTTTAGTCTTGCCGCAACGTCGCGTTGATGATTTGGATTTTCAGCGGTTGATTCAGCCAATTCCGCTGACCGCGAAATTTGAATTGCCGGATTATTACGTCTGGTGCGGCACGCTGACGAAAGCCGACGATGGCAAATATTATTTGCTGTTTTCGCGTTGGCCGCGTGCACTGGGACATACCGCTTGGGTGACGCATTCCGAAGTTGCCGTGGCGGTTGGCAACAGTCCGTTTGGACCTTTCGCGTTCAAATCCGTAGCCTTGCCCGTGCGCGGCAAGCAATTCTGGGATGGGCTTTGCACGCACAATCCAACCGTGCAGCGGTTCGGCAAAAAATATTATCTGTACTACATGGGCAACACAGGCGACGGCGTAGCGATGAAATCGCTGAACTGGACGCATCGCAACAATCAACGCATTGGTGTCGCCGTCGCCGATCATCCGCTGGGGCCGTGGCAGCGATTTGATCAGCCTATACTTGAGCCGACTGCCGGATTTTATGACGCGCTGATGTGCTCGAATCCGAGCGTGACGAAGCGGCCTGACGGCGGATTTCTCATGGTTTACAAAGCGGTTGGCGACAAAAATAAAATGCCGTTCGGCGGCCCCGTGCTGCATTGCGTAGCGACGAGTGACAGCCCGACGGCGTCGTTCAAAAAACATCCCAAGCCAGTATTTGTAAAAGAAGGCGTAGCCTTCGCCGCCGAAGACCCGTACATCTGGCACGACGGCAAACGCTATCGCGCCATCGTCAAAGATAACGAAGGCTATTTCACCAACGCAGGCAAATCGCTGGCGTTGTTTGAATCGGCAGACGGCTTGGATTGGAAACTGTCGGCGCATCCGTTGGTGGCTACGATGGATGTGCGGTGGGCAAATGGACAACGACAAAAATTAAATTCGTTAGAGCGCCCGCAACTTTGGTTTGAGAAAGGAAAGCCGGTTGTGTTGTTGTGTGCGGCAGATGTTTCGACAGCGCGCGAATATTCGTTTAATCTGCAAATTCCACTGTTACCAATTCATCAAAAGTGAGTAACACTCGAATGACAACACGCGGGAAAACGATCTTGCTGGGCGGGCTGCTGGCGTTTGGGTGGTGTGTTTGGGCGAACGGCAGCGCGGCAGCCGTCATCACAACGACAGATTTCAATCGCGACATTCGCCCAATCCTCTCGAACAATTGTTTTCAATGCCATGGCCCTGACGAAGCAACACGCAAAGCGAAATTGCGCCTCGATACGAAAGACGGCGCGTTTGCCAAAATGGGCGTCATTGTGCCGGGCAAGGCCGCCAACAGCCGCTTGATTCAACGCATCACGACGACGGATCCGAATCGGCTGATGCCGCCACCGGAGTCCGGGCATAAACTCACGACAGCACAAATTGAAACGCTGCAACGGTGGGTGAATGAAGGCGCACAGTGGGGGTTGCATTGGTCTTTCGTTGCACCTGAGCGCCCCGCGTTGCCATCCGTCAAAAACAACGTCTGGCCGCGCAATGCCATAGATTATTTCGTCCTCGCGCGGCTCGAACAGGAAGGCTTACAACCCTCGCCCGAAGCCGACAAGGCTACGCTCCTGCGCCGCGTGTCGTTTGATTTGACGGGCCTGCCGCCGACACAAAAAGAACTGGACGACTTCCTGCACGACCAATCGCCGAATGCTTACGAAAAGGTGGTGGATCGGTTGCTCGCCAGCCCGCGCTACGGCGAACGGATGGCGTTTCGTTGGTTGGATGCGGCGCGCTATTCCGACACGCACGGCTATCAACGTGATGGCGACCGTTCGATGTGGCGCTGGCGCGATTGGGTGATTGATGCCTTCAACCAGAACAAGCCGTTCGACCAATTCACGATTGAGCAACTCGCAGGAGATTTGTTGCCGAACCCAACGTTGGAACAGCGCATTGCGACAGGTTTCAATCGCAATCATCGCGCGAATTCCGAAGGCGGCATCGTGCCTGCCGAATATTTTGTCGAGTATATCGTAGATCGCGTGGACACGACGGCGACTGTGTTTATGGGGCTGACGGCAGGCTGTGCGCGTTGCCATAATCACAAATACGATCCGCTCACACAGAAGGAGTATTACCAACTCTTCGCGTACTTCAACAGCATTCCCGAAACGGGCATGATCGGTGATTTCGGCAACGCGCGTCCGTGGTTAAATGCGCCCGACAAACAACAGCAACAGCAACTCGCCAAGCTAGACGCAGACATCGCGCAGGCAGAGAAGCAATTGGTGGAGGTCGCGCAACAACTCGCGCCCGTGCAGCAGCAATGGGAACAATCGTTGCTGAACGCAAAACCGCAACAATGGTTTCCGGCTGAAAATCTGGTGCTCGCGCATTCGTTGGATGAAGGCGCAAAACTGGAAGCCCGCAAGCCCGTGATGACGGAAGCTCCCAAACCGGAAATCAAACCGGCGCCAGTCAAGGTGGAAAAGTCCGCCGCAGAAAAAAACGCAGCACCTGCACCGAAACCGACACCGACGCCAACGCCCGCCGTGCCAAGCTTTGTGAATAGCACGCCGAGTTATGTTGCCGCACCGACCGGACAAGGCGTCGCATTCGATGGCAAATTGGTGTTCAATGCTGAGCAAAGCATTCGTTTTGGCGAAGCTCCGCGCGGCAAAGAGCTCAAGGAGAAATTTGCCGTCTCGGTGTGGTTCTATCCCGACTCCGCGCAAAGCGGCGCTATCGTGACGTACTTGCCCGACGACAACGAAATCAAAGAAATCAAATTGCCACGCAATCGTGGCTTCGGTTTGTTCTTCCTCGACGGCAAAATCAAATGCAACGTCGTTGCGGGTTGGGATGAAGATTCGGTGAAGACCGAAACGCTGCGCACGCTTGCCCCGCAGCAATGGCATCATTTGCTGGCCGTCTTCGATTCCGAAAATGCGTTGGAACATATTCAGTTGTTTGTAGATGGCAAAAAAGAGCCGCTCAACGTTATCCAATCTTCGCTGTTCAATACCTATTTCAGCGGCAACAACGAACTGCGTATTGGCGGCGGCGGCGGCTCGGCGTTGCGGTTCAAAGGGCAATTGGATGAGGTGCGCGTTTACAAAACCTTGCCGGATGCCAAACTGATCGCACAACTCGCGTGCGCCGATTCGCTCAACCAAATCGCGGCCATCGCGCCTGCCAACCGAACCGAAGGGCAACGACTGAAAATGCAGGGCGCGTTCTTTGCGCAAGCAGCTCCGCTGCCAGCACAGCCGCTCCTGAACCAGCTTGCCGAATTGAAAGAACAACGCGCAAAGTTGTGGGCTGCGTTGCCGACCGTGATGGTGATGCAGGAATTGCCGCAGCCGCGTCCGACGTTTGTGCTGCGACGCGGCGCGTATGACTTGCCGGGCGAAAAGGTCGAACGCGGCGTTCCAGCAGTGCTGCCGCCGCTGCCCAAAGAATTCCCGAACAATCGCCTCGGTTTTGCGCAATGGCTCGTCAGCCCCACAAATCCGTTAACCGCACGCGTGCAAGTTAATCGCTTCTGGCAAATGCTCTTCGGCACTGGCCTCGTGAAAACCGTCGAAGACTTCGGCGCACAAGGCGAGCCGCCCTCGCACCCGGAGTTGTTGGACTGGCTCGCTACCGAATTTATGAACGCGGAACGCGGAACGATGAATGAAAAGCCGACCGAAATTTCTTCTGTTCATCGTTCATCATTCAGCACTCATCGTTGGGACATCAAGGCCTTGCTCAAGACGATTGTGATGAGCGCCACCTATCGGCAAAGCTCCAAACGCAATCCGCAATCCGCAATCCGCAATCCGCAATCCGATGATCCTGACAATCGCTTGCTCGCACGTGGGCCGCGTTTTCGCTTATCGGCTGAAATGCTGCGCGATCAGGCGTTGTTAGTGTCCGGCTTGTTAGTCGAAAAAATCGGCGGGCCTTCGGTTAAAACCTATCAGCCCGCTGACGTATACAAAGGCTTAGTATTTGGCAGCACGAAATATGAACAGGAAACTGGCGATGCGTTGTGGCGGCGCAGTCTATACACGTATTGGAAGCGCACCATTCTGACGCCGAATATGTTGGTACTGGACGCGACGGCGCGCGAATTCTGCACAGTGCGCGAGGTGCGAACGAATACGCCATTGCAGGCGCTGACGCTGATGAACGATGTGACGTTTGTGGAAGCCGCACGATTGTTGGCGGAGCGCATGTTGATAGAAGGCGGCACGAACGCGGACGCGCGTTTGCGCTGGGCTTATCGGCAAGTGCTTTCGCGGTTGCCAAGCGCCACAGAAGTACAAGTGTTGCGCAGCAATCTGACGCAACAACTGAGTCACTTTCGCCGCCAACCGAAAGAAGCGGCGAAGCTGCTGGCGTTAGGTGAAAAGCGCAATCGCGCCTCGTTACCTGCTTCAGAATTAGCGGCGTACACCACAATCGCAAGCTTGCTGCTGAATCTGAACGAAACGATTACGCGACAATGAGGACAACGATGATGAACCCGCAAGACGAATATCAATTGATGCTGACGCGGCGACATTTTTTCAGTCGTTGCAGTCTCGGTATCGGCACAGCGGCATTGGCTTCGTTGCTGAACGAAAGTGGATTTGGTGCTCCGCCTTCCGCACTCCGCACTCCGCAATCGCCAGCGCCGCATTTCGCGCCCAAAGCCAAGCGCATCATTTACCTGTTTCAATCGGGTGCGCCGTCGCAATTTGAATTGTTCGATCCGAAGCCGCAACTGGAAAAAATGCGCGGCAAGGAACTGCCCGATTCTGTGCGACAAGGACAACGCCTCACGGGCATGACAGCGTATCAATCCAGCTTTCCGATTGCGCCTTCGATTTACAAATTCGCCCAGCACGGACAATCGGGCGCGACGATCAGCGAACTGTTGCCGCATACGAGCAAAGTCGCCGACGATTTGTGTTTCATCAAATCTATGTACACCGAACAGATCAACCACGATCCAGCGGTGACGTTTTGTCTGACGGGGTTTCAAATCGCGGGACGTCCGAGTTTAGGTGCGTGGTTGTCGTATGGCTTGGGGAGCGAAAACAAAGATTTGCCCGCGTTTGTCGTGTTAGTTTCAGTGGGCAGCGGCAGACCCGATTGCCAGCCGCTCTATGATCGTTTGTGGGGGAGCGGCTTTTTGCCTTCGCAATATCAGGGCGTCAAGTTTCAAAGCGGCGCAGACAAGGTTCATTTCCTCTCGAACCCGCCGGGTGTGAACAAACAGGTGCGTCGTCGTTTTCTGGATGCGCTGGCGCAACTGAATCAGGAAAACGCCAAAGAATTTGGCGACCCCGAAGCGTTGACGCGCATTGCGCAATACGAGATGGCATTTCGGATGCAAACGTCCGTGCCGGAATTAACTGACCTATCCAGCGAATCGGCGAAAACACTCGAACGCTACGGCCCCGAAGTGAATAAGCCCGGCACGTATGCGTCGAATTGCATTCTGGCGCGGCGCTTGGCGGAACGCGGTGTGCGCTGCATTCAGTTGTTTCATCGCGGCTGGGATCAACACGCCGAATTGCCAAAAGCGTTGCCAGGGCAATGCCGCGACACCGATCAACCGACGGCGGCCTTACTGATGGATTTGAAAGAGCGCGGCATGCTCGACGACACGTTGATTGTCTGGGGCGGTGAATTTGGGCGCACGGTCTATTCGCAGGGCAAGCTGACCGAAACGAATTATGGGCGTGATCATCATCCCCGCGCGTTCACGTTGTGGCTGGCGGGCGGCGGCATCAAGCCGGGCATCACGATTGGCGAGACGGATGATTTCAGCTACAACATCACGCGCGACCCGATTCACGTCCACGATTTGAATGCGACGATTTTGCACCTGCTCGGGTTGGATCATAAGCGGCTGACGTACAAATATCAGGGGCGCAACTTCCGCCTGACCGATGTGCATGGCGAAGTGATCCAAAAGGTTTTGGCTTAGATGTACGAGTATCAACGAAGCTGTGAGGCAATGGGGACGCGCTTTGACGTGATCTTGCGGGGCTCTCATGGGCAAGATGATGAACAACATCTTGAAGCGGTTGCGGTGGCGATTGGCGAGGAAGTTCAACGGTTGGATGCGCTGCTGTCGCGTTTCAATCCGAGCAGCGAAATGGCCCGCATCAATCGTGAGGCGAAAACAAAAGCCGTGCGCGTTGACCGCGAACTCTTTGCGTTGTTGGAACGCTGCGAAATCGCACGACAAACGACGAATGGTTATTTTGACATTGCCGCAGCTACCGGTGGTGCGGGAATTGCGCTCGATGCCGCAAGCTGTTCGGTGCGATTCACCAATCCCGCTACGCAAATTGATTTGGGCGCGATAGGCAAAGGTTACGCGCTGGATTGCGGGTTTGAAATTATTGCGCGGTTTGGCATCGAACATGCTTTGCTCAATGGCGGAACGAGTTCGGTGCGTGGTTTGGGCGCGGCCTGGCCGATTGATCTTCGCCATCCGTTGCAGCCGGAACGCATCGTACATCGCTTGGATTTGGTGAATCTCGCGCTGTCTTGCTCAGCGGCGCGGCATCCGGCGCAAACGCAATCGGATGTATTGAATCCACTGACAAGCGCACCGATTCTGAGCAACGATGCCTGCCTGGTATTAGCCGAGAGCGCAACGGAAGCGGAGATTTATTCGACGGCGTTGCTGACGATGGGAAAAGTAAATGCGTCGCAGTATCTGGCAACGCTTTGTCGCAGCAATCTGCAAGTGAAATGGTTTTGATCTGATGTCCATTACGCGTCGCACATTTTTAGAAACTGCTGGAGTCACGTTGGCTGCAAGCACTGTGCTGCGTGCGGAAGACGCGACAATTCGCGTTGCCGTCATTGGCACAGGCGGGCGCGGCTCTGATTTATTGCGGGCTTTGACGACGATTGATGAAGTAACCGTCGTAGGTGTTTGCGATGATTATCCGCCGCATCTCGAACAAGGCGCAAAATATGCCGGGCCGCAGGCAAAAACGTTCAGCGACTATCGCAAGCTGCTCGACGAATTGAAGCCGCAAGCCGTCGTGATCGCCGTGCCGCTGTACTTACATTACAAAGTCGCCGTGGATTGTTTGAGTGCAGGTTGTGATGTCTTTCTCGAAAAGACGATGTGCTACACCGTGGACGAGGCGAGGAAGTTAACGGCGCAAGTTCTCGCTTCCAAGCGCGTCTTTCAAGTCGGGCTGCAACGCCGCGCGAACGCCATTTACAAACAAGCGCAAGCGATGGTTGCCGCCGGGATGATCGGACAGGTTGTTTCAATCAAAGCCCAATGGCATCGCAATAATTCATGGCGGCGTCCGATTCCGATTCCGAAATCTGATGCGAATTGGTTGAAGCTGGAGCGCAAACTGAATTGGCGTTTGTACAAAGCGTATTCGGCGGGGCTGATGGCCGAACTTGGCAGCCATCAAATGGATGTAGCGAATTGGTTTCTTGGCACGCACCCCAAGCGTGTCATGGCTTCAGGCGGCATTGAATATTTCCGCGACGGGCGCGAAGTCTACGACAACATTTCGTGTCTGTATGAATATGAGTTGAAAGATGCAAAAGGCCAGCCATACACCGTACGCGCGAATTACACGTCGCTGTGCAACAACGCGTATGAAGGTGCAACGGAATTGATTATGGGTACGAAAGGCAGCTTATATTTGACCAGCGAAAAAGGGCTGCTGTTTCAGGAAAAAGGCACTGATGTAGTTTCGTGGGAAGGCGGCAAAAATGCGGCTGATGCCAACGCTGCGGTGGTGACCGCAGGCAAGACCTTGAAGTTGTCAAATGATCCGTGGGCGCATCGCGGCACTCCATTTGAAATTGATATTGCCGAAGGCAACGACACGCGTGACGAATTGGTGTCGTTTGTGGATCACGTGCGACGGCAAGACGTGAAAACGATTTGTGATGTGAATGTTGGGCTGACGGATTGCGCGACGATTTTGATGGCGAATCAATCGGTCGAGAGGGGAAGCTGGATAAATTTTCCTTTTTGAATAGTTGTTATTTTCCTCTCTCACATTTTTCTGTCTAGCGGTTGCTCCGAATAGACAGAAAAATGTGGGAGAGAAAAATAAAACAATTGGAGCAAGGACTATACTGATTTACTTGGATGCAATGACAACCCGTTTAGCACAAGTCAAGCGGTCGAGATAGGCATCCTCTTTGAAGCCCGGTTATTTTTCTCTCCGACATTTTTTTGTCTAGTGGTTGCTCCGAATAGACAGAAAAATGTGGGAGAGAAAAATAAAACTATTGGAGTGAGGTCTATGCCGATTCATTTGGATGCAGTGACAAGCCGATTAGAGCAAGCTGCTTTCGGCAAAATTGCTCATGACGTAATGCGTTGTGCCTTCGATATACACAATGAATTTGGCAGGTTCTTCGATGAGAAAATTTACAAGCGAGAACTGGCCCGGCGCATTCCCCAAACCGTAATTGAAGTTCCCATGCAATTAACTTTCGAGACGTTCAGCAAACTTTATTATCTTGATGTGCTGGTCGCCGGAAGCGCAGTTTTTGAGTTCAAGACGGTCGAAGCATTAGTGGAACGTCATCGGTCACAGCTTTTGCATTACCTGATGATGGCAGAACTCCCCCATGGCAAACTCATCAATATGCGGACGGAGCAGGTGCAGCATGAATTTGTCAATACCCAATTGACGCGCATTGATCGAACCGCATTTACGGTGACATTACAAGCGTGGCAGGAATTGAGCAAGCCACCCATCCGCGCATGGTTTGAAGCCTTTTTGCGCGAGGTCGGTACGGGGCTGGATAATGCGTTGTATGAAGAAGCACTGACGCATCTTTTGGGCGGTGAAGAGCGGGTGGTGCAGGAAATTGAAGTCACCTCAGAAAATGTCAGCTTAGGGGCGCAAAAGTTTCGCTTAGCGGCTCCACAAGTTGCGCTCAAAGTGACTGCCTTGAGTAACCCTACGCCGTTTGAGATTCACGCCAGGCGTTTGCTGAAACATACAGGATTGGAAGCGATTCAATGGATCAACCTAACGCGAAATGAAGTTTCGTTTCGCACTATTCAAGCCGGAGTGTGAAAAGCCTGAAAATAATGGGATAAAAATACGACAGTATTCAAGACAAGTCTTATTTTTCTCTCCCACATTTTTCTGTCTAATCGTCACTCCTCAAATACGATCAGTAGGTTTTTATGAAACGACGAGACTTTTTGACAACCGCAGCCGCGACGACCGGCTATTCGATGTTCATCAAAGTGGACAGCCTGGCGCAAGCGCAGGACAAGCGCACGGCTGAGCAAATTCGCCAAGAGATGCAACGCCTCGCGCCGACGGGCAATCTTTCATCCGCACCACTTGAACGCAATATGAAGCTGGTGGATTTGAACTGCGATGTGTTAGTCGCGGGCGGCGGCTTGGCGGGTTGTCTCGCAGCGATTAGTGCCGCGCGACACGGTGCGAAAGTCGTGCTGGTGCAGGATCGCTCGCGGCTCGGCGGCAATTCTTCGAGCGAAATCAAAATGCACGTCGTCGGTTCCAACAATCACAAAGGGCGTCCCGGTTGGCGCGAAGGTGGTTTGCTGGAAGAGATTCGTTTGGACGATGCCGCGAACAATCCGCAGCGTTGTTGGGAACTGTGGGATTTGCTGCTCTATGACAAAGTCGTCAGCGAGCCGAACATCACGCTCTTGCTCGAAACGACGCTGTACAACGCCGAAGTCAAAGACAACGTGATTCAGCGTGTGATGGCGCGTTGTGACCGTAGCGAACACATCTATCGCATCACCTCAAAATTGTTTGCCGATTGCACGGGCGACAGCCGTTTGGGGTTGGAAGCCGGAGCGGAATACAAAGTCGGGCACGAGTCGCGCGCCGAATTCAACGAATCGCTCGCGCCCGAAACTGCCGACAATAAAACACAAGGTTGCAGCATCCTGTTCACTTCGCGCGATTACGGCAAACCGATGCCGTTCACGCCGCCGAAATGGGCGCGCAAGATCACCGAAAAGGATTTGAAATCACGCGGCATTACTACGTGGGAATACGGCTATTGGTGGATCGAATGGGGCGGGCATCTCAACACCGTGCGCGACAACGAACGCATTCGGTTTGAGCTGCTCGGCATCGTGATGGGCGTGTGGGATTACATCAAAAATTCGGGCAAATATCCGGCGTCAGCAAATTGGGCGATGGATTGGGTTGGCATGTTGCCCGGCAAGCGCGAAGCGCGTCGTTTGGTCGGCGATCACATGCTGACGCAAATGGATTTGATGGGCTTGAATCCTGAATTCGACGACGCGGTTTGCATCGGCGGCTGGAACCTTGACGAACATCCGCCGACCGGTTTTGAAAACCCCGAATTGCCGCCGTTTGTTTCAATCAAACTCAAAGACGTTTACAACATTCCGCTGCGCAGTTTGTACAGCAAAAACATTCGCAACATGTTCATGGCGGGCCGCAACATCAGTGCGACGCACACGGCGTTTTCGTCTACGCGCGTGATGGGAACCTGTGCGGTCGAAGGCCAGGCTGTTGGCACGGCGGCAGCGCTCTGCATCAAGAACAATTTGCTGCCGCGCGGGCTTTATGAAAACAAAGCCAAGCTGAAAGAATTGCAACAGACCTTGTTGCGCGATGACCAAAGCATCAAAGGCGCAAAGAACGAAGACCCGCTGGATTTGGCGCGCACGGCAAAAGTCACGGCCTCCGGCGAAGACGCAAACTGCTCGCCTTCGCACGTGCTGAACGGCTGGACGCGCACGCTGCCGGAATATCCCAATCAATGGGCTGCGCCATTGGGCAGCGACGGCGCGTGGCTGGAACTCGCGTGGGACAAACCGCAATCGCTCAAACAAGTGCAACTCACCTTTGATTCGGGCTTCATTCGTGAATTGACGTTGTCCTCTTCAGACAATGCGAACAAAGGAATCATTCGTGCGCCACAGCCGGAAACGGTCAAGAAATATTCGCTGCTGTATCAAACCGACGACGGCAAAGACTGGATCGAACTGGCGAGCGCCGACAACAATCATCAACGCATCTGTCGTCATAAGTTTGCCGCCGTGAACGCCAAACGCATCCGCCTTCACGTCAAGGAAACCAATGGCGACAAGCTCGCGCGCATTTTTGAAGTGCGTTGTTATGCGTGATGTCAGGTAAGGCGTCTGACCGGATTAGTATTGCGGCTTGGTCGGAAACCAATCTGGACGTTCCGGGTCAAGGTAGGGCTGACAGATTTTTTCTGTACGATATTGACGAAGCTTTTCTGCATTCACTCTGACGCCCAAACCAGCTCCTGCTGGCACTGCGAGTTGGCCATTTTGGATGGGTTGTGGCGCTTCTACCACATCATCTGTCAGGTTGGGTTGTTGGTTGTCCAGCGCCAGCATCATATTGGGGATGGAGGCCGCCAGATGCAAAAAAGCGGCAGTTGAAATACCCAACTCTGCGCCGCTGTGAAAGGTTACGGGAATGCCTGCCGCTTCTGCGATGGCTGCTGCTTTACGACAGCGCCACATCCCCCCTGATTGATGCGGATCGAGCAGCAACACATCAGCCGCTTCGGCGCGAAGAATAGCGAAAACGTCTTGGATAGTGTACGCACTCTCATCCAGCGCGATAGGCGTCGCAAACAACTTGCGCAATTGCGCGTGTCCGGCCAGATCATGCAGCGGCAGCGGTTGCTCGACATATTCCAAATCATATTGTTCCAGTTGGCGCATCATTCGTTTGGCTGTGCCAATCGTCCACGCCCCATTGACATCGGCTCGTAATTTTACGTGCGGCGCGGCGGCGCGTGCGGCTTTGACAATTTCCAGATCGCTTTCTGGCGACATGCCAATTTTCACTTTGATTGTGCCAAATCCAGCTTCGACGGCGGCGGTGGTTTCGGTGCCGATTTGTTGCGGGTCGTGCGCCTGTAAATAGGCAATAACGGGAATGGAATTACGGTACGCGCCGCCCCAGAGTTGGTACAATGGCATTTCCGCTTGTTTTCCCACAATATCCCACAGCGCCATTTCAAAGCCTGCCAATGCTGCAACGAGCGCACGTTGATGATGGTAATAACCTGCGCCCTCGATCCGGGCGCAAAGTTTTTCAATGTCGCAAGCGTCTGCGCCGAGGGCGAGCGGAATGATGGTGTGCGCCAATACAGGTTGGACAAATTCCCACAGGCAAATCGTTTCTCCCACACCGATGGTGCCATCTGCGGTGTGAACCTGCACAATCAGCCGCGTTGTTCCCGGACGTTTGCCCGCCGCCCATTCGGCTGCTTTGTGAAACGGAACAAAGACCATTTGCTGCTCAATTTTGACGATGGTCGTGGCAGATTTCATGCGAAATACATTCCTCCGTTGACGTGAATGATTTGTCCGGTGAGCTGACTGCTTGCCGCTGTAGCAAGGAAGCAAACAACTTCGGCGACTTCTTCCGCCGTCGCCAACCGATCCGTGGGAATCAGGGATGGCAACAGCGCGCGTTGCTCGGCGGATAAATGAGCGTGGATGTCTGTCTCCACAATGCCGGGAGCAACAGAGTTGACGGCAATGCCCAACGGCGCACCTTCGCGCGACAACGCGCGCGTCAGACCGTCCAGCCCCGCTTTGGCGGCGATGTACGCGGCATTGTTGCTGAGCACCTTACCTGTATACGCGGACACCGAAGAAAGATTAATGATGCGCCCACCGTGCGTTTGCATCAGCGGGAAGGCGGCGCGGCAACAATAGAACGCGCCGCTCAGGTTGACGCTTAACACGGCCTGCCAATCATCGTCACTAATTTCGCTCAATGCTGCTGGATGGCTAATGGCTGCATTGTTCACCAACATATCAAGACGGCCTGTGCGTGCTGCGATAATCGCAAACAGCGCCGTGACTTCTGCCGCGTTGGCAATGTCTGCGGCGGCAGGAAAAGCTTTGCCTTCGGCGGCGATCAGTTCATGCACTACATCACGCACCGCTTCCGCGTTGATGTCATTGACGTACACGGTTACACCTGCCTGCACGAGTTGTCGTGCAATCGCGCGTCCGATGCCGCGACCTGCACCTGTGACCAACGCGATTTTGCTTGCGGAATCACTCTTCATATCAGTGTTCGGCGATAGGCACTTGCGGCCTGAGGCAGCATCAGGCTTAATCCGATGATTACCAGCGGATGCAGCAGGCTCATCATAAAAAATGCAGGGTTGTAAGAAAAATGCGTAATCAACCACCCGACAAGTGCCGTCGAAAGAAAGCCTCCAAAAGCGCTGCCTGCACCGATGGCTCCGTGCGCTGAACCAATAATCGCAGCGGGAAAAATATCTACAGAAAAACAGGTAATGCAAGTCAGCCAGGCCATGTGGGCGAAGGCAAAAATACTGGCTAAGACAATCGGCCAACGTTGTCCCGGTAAGAGCGGCAAGATGCCGCTGAACGCCAACAAGAAAGCCGCCCCCGTCATGATTCGCAAACGAGCGTTAATGGGTGGCAATCCGCGTTGCAAGAATTTTCCAGCCAGCCAGCCGCCTAACAAACTGCCCACATCTGCTGCCACAAACACAATCCAGATGGTTGCGCCCAATTGCTGCAATGTGAAGCCGCGCGCCTCCTGCAAGTATTTCGGAAACCAGAAAAGATAAAAATACCAGAGTGGATCAGTAATCATCCGCGCGATCAAAATCAACCACATCGGCTTGAGCGTGATGAGTTCGCGCCAGCTCAACTGGGCTGTCATCTGACTCGGTTTTCCCAAAACGTTTTCCTTCGTCAGTAACTCGCGCTCCGCCGGGGAAAGGCGCGCATGCTGCTCCGGTTTGCGATACAGCGCGATCCACACCAAGGCCAGCACCACCCCCAGAATACCTGACACAACGAATGCCGTTCGCCAGCCCTGTCGCATCGTGATAAAAGCCACGAGCGGCCCGGCAATTGCGGCTCCGAGAGTGCCGCCCATCGTGTACAAACCGACCGCCGTACCTTTTTCGCGCATTGGAAACCATTCAGCGACCGCTTTGGCCGAAGCGGTGTAGCCGCCCGGCTCTCCAATGCCAAGCAGGCTGCGGAAGAAGGCGAGCGACGCTACGCCATTCGCCAGCCCCGTCAGCATATTGGCCAACGACCACCACAGCACAAAACAAAACATCCCCAATCGCGTCCCGATGGCATCCAGTAGCCGCCCCGACAGCAGATACATCACCGCGTAGGTCAATTGGAATGCGAGCACGACCTGGGCATAGCCCGCATCACTAATGCGCAAATCTTCCTGAATCGTATGCGCCAGAATCGAAAGTGTTTGCCGATCCAGGTAATTTAGCACCGACACTAGCAGCAGCAGTCCGGCGAGCCACCAGCGCAAATGTGGAATGGGCTTTTTTGTGGAGCGGGACTTGACAGCTTGAGAAAGTGAATTTAGCATTAAGAATCTAATATATTACATTTTGAATTTGGTCAAGCATCGCCCCACGACAACTCTTTGGAGGAAGGAAAAAAGATGGCCGCAACAGAAACCGTGATTATCAATGCCACCCGCATCAGTGATCAGGTGTATGAATATTTGCGCAATGAAATTGTTGAAGGGCATTTGTCGCCGGGACAGCGCATCAGCCCGGACGAATTCGCCGAACGGCTGAAAATTTCCAAAATGCCGATCAAAGAAGCGATTGAGCGATTGGTCGGCGAAGGGTTACTGGACGTGCAATCGCGGCGCGGCACATTTGTGGCGCGACTCGATCCCATCGAACTAGCGGAAACTTTCGAGGTGCGTTGTGCGCTGGAGGTGTTAGCTGGCAAGCTCGCCGCACGCCACATCACCAAAGCCGACCTCGAACGGTTGCGCGAGCTGATTGCAGCGATGGAGCAATCGAACGCGAAAACCGATGTGCGACTGCATCTGGAACAAAACGCCGAATTTCATGCTCTGATTGTTCGACGCTCTGGCAATCGCAAATTGTTCGAGACTTGGCGACGATTGCGCGCACCGATTCACGTCGCAGGCATTCATTCGCGCACTGATGACTGGATTGATCGTGTGACGCGCGAACAGCGTGAGCATCGTGCCATCGTTCGCGCGCTAGAACAACGCGATCCGACAGCCGTCGAACAAGCCATCACGAATCACATTATGCGCGCCAGCGGTTCGCTGGTCGAAGATGTGAAGAAGACTCTCACGGAATCCTGATTTTTACGCTTTCCAGCAGAACTCAACCAGGAGCAACCCCAATGTTTTTACGCTTATTGAACTTTTCTTTCAGTCGGTTATCGCCAGCCATCATTGTGTTGTCAATCGCTACGCTAACCTATGCACAACAAGGGCGCGGCACAATATTCGGCACAGTGACTGATGCTACTAGCGCAGTCATCCCCGGCGCGACCATCACCATCACAAACACGGCGACCAATGTCGAAACTATCACCGTTACGAATGACAGCGGGTATTTCACGATGCCGAATTTACAGGTCGGCAGTTACAGCGTCGCTGCCACCAAAGAAGGCTTCAAGAAGCGGCTGCGCAGCGGCCTGACACTCGAAGTAGACCAGAAAGCGCAAGTGGATATGACGCTGGAAACCGGCGCGGTCAGCGAAGTCGTGGAAATTACCGCGCAAGGCTCGCTCGTGGATACGACGACGGCTGCCATCGGGCGCGTGATTGAAAATCGCCGCGTCCAGGAATTGCCGCTCAACGGGCGTAATGCGCTGTCGCTCGTGCTGCTGGCTCCGGCGGTGCAATCGGGCGCGGGGCCGACTGCTGCCGGCTTCGGGGATCGCGGCACACAGGTTGCGCTCATTCGCATCAACGGCAGCCCGCTTGCTACGAATAACTTTTTGGTGGACGGCCTGAGCAGCACGAATCCGTATGTGCCGGACGTGAATGTGAACCCGAACGTAGATTCGGTGCAGGAATTCAAAGTGCAGAGCAATACGATGTCGGCGGAGTTTGGCTATACGCTCGGCGGCGTGATCAACCTCGTCACAAAATCGGGCACGAACGCGCTGCACGGGACGTTGTATCACTTCTTCCGCAACGATGCGCTCGACGCCAATTCGTGGGCCAATAATCGCGCGCGGCGGGCCAAAGCTCCGCTGCGCTACAACCAATACGGCGGCTCTGTGGGCGGCCCGATTGTCTGGCCGAAAAAAATCTTTGGGCCGCTCGGCGGATACGATGGGCGCGACCGCAGCTTTTTCTTTTACAACTACGAAGGCTATCAATTCACCACCAGCGCGACAGGCTTTTTGACCGTGCCGACCGAGGCGTTTCGCAAAGGCGATTTCTCGCAATTGCGCAATGCTAACGGTGATTTGATTCGCGTTTACGATCCCGCGACGACGCGCGCGAACCCGAATGGACAAGGCTTTCTGCGCGACCAGTTCCCGAACAACATCATTCCGACGAATCGCCTTGATCCGGTGTCCGTGAACATTCTGCGCTTCTATCCGCTGCCGAATCGCACGCCGGACAATGCGGCGTCGAATCTGAACAACTACTTCGGTGTCGTCTCGAACAAGCGCGACCTGACCAATCACACCGCGCGCATAGATCATCGCTTTTCGGACAAAAACAATTTCTACGGACGCTTTATTTTCTATCGTCAATTCACCGACAACGGCCTGCGCAATTTGTTGCCCGACCCGCTCGCGCGGCAGCGGCTTGATCCCTACGGCGGACGCAACATCGTGCTGAGCGATACGCACAGCTTCACGCCGAATCTGCTGCACGAATTCCGCATCGGACTGGCGCGACAGTTTTTCAAATTCCAGGTGGCGAGCGCGGGGCTCGGCATTCCGGCACAAATCGGGTTGCCGCCCATCGTGCCGCCCGATCAATTGCCGCTGATTGGTAATGGTCTGCCTGCGTTCCCCGATGCCATCGGCACGCGCACGGGACAGGTTGGGCAATTGTTCGATTCGTTGTCGTGGCTTAAGGGTAAACACGCGATGAAGTTCGGCACGGAGATGCGCCTGACGCAGGCGAACAACCTGCAAAAAAGCGCGCCGTCGGGCAACTTCCAATTTCCCACGACGTTGACGGACAACGCCGCGCCCATCGCAGGCAATCGCCTCAACACAGGCAATCAATTCGCCACGTTTATGCTCGGCGCGGTCGGCAGTGCCAATGTCACGACGCATCGCGGCGAATCGCAAACGGGCAAGGCGTTCGGCTTTTACTTCAACGACGAATGGCGCATCGGTCGGTTGTCGCTTTCGCTTGGCGTGCGGTATGACTTTCAGCAACAGCCGTACGAGCGTAATTGCGGCACGTCGAATTTCAATCCGACGGCCACCAATCCGACGAACAATTTGCCGGGGCTGACGCAGTACGCCTGCAAAGATTACGGGCGGACGTTTGTGGAAAATGATCCGAACGATGTTGCGCCGCGCGTTGGGTTTTCGTGGGATGTGTTTGGCAATCAAAAGTCGGTGGTGCGCGGTGGCTATGGCATTTTCTATTCGACCGTCTTCAGCGCCGTAGCAAATTTTGAAGGTACGAACGGCTTCGCTAGCACCGGAACCACGTATCAACCACCGGGCGGGAATAACCTGCTGACCGCCTTTCAATTCCGCAATGGCTTCCCGACCGCACCGTTGCAACCGCTCGGTTCGGCATTAGGGCCGAATCTGTTTGCGCCTTCCAACAATGCGGCTTTCCGCGAAGCCTATTCGCCGACGCCGATGTCGCAGCAATGGAATCTGTCGTTGCAACAACAATTGCCCGGCGGCTTTCTGGTCGAAGCCACGTACTCCGCGAATCACGGCACGCATCTGCTGGCGGGCAGCTATGACTTGAATCAGGCTGATCCGGCGAAGATTCAGCAGTTCGGTTTGGCTGGCACACTGAATAACAACGTGCCGAATCCGTTCGCGGGCAAAGTGCCGGGCGCGTTTGGCGGCGCGACGATCACGCAGGCGCAGGCGTTGCGACCGTTTCCGTATCTCGGCACGATCAGCGTGAACTCGCCGCACATGGGCAATTCGATTTATCACGCGCTGTTGCTGTCGGGCGAAAAGCGGTTTTCGCAAGGCTTCACGCTGCTGGCGTCGTACACGTGGGCGAAGCTCATCAACGATTCGGTGCTGAACCCGATCAACTTCGTCGCCACCGAAGGCGCGGGCGAATTCGGCTTTCAGAACGGCTTGTATAACCGCCGCGCCGAACGCGCCGAAGACCCGTCGAATGTGCCACATCGGTTTGTGCTGAGCGCTTTGTGGGAACTGCCGATTGGCAAAGGCCGTCGGCTGAACATTGACAACGGTTTTGCCGATGCGATCTTCGGCGGCTGGCAATTGAACACGATCACGACGATTGTGGCGGGCGCACCGCTCATCGTGCGCGGCGCAAGCAACGGGCTGGCGAATCGGCCTGATATGTTGCGCGTGCCGACGTTGCCCGACAACTTCACCGACACGAATGCGCAAGCGGGCGTATTGTGGTTTGATCCGACGGCATTTGTGAATCCGGCGTTGTACACGTTTGGCAACACGCCGCGCGCGATCAGTCAGTTTCGCAATCCTGGCGCGATGATTATGGATTTGTCTGTCTTCAAGACTTTCAAAATCACCGAAGGATTCAGGGTGCAATTGCGCGGCGAGGCGTTCAACGCGCCGAACCACGTCAACCTCGGTTTCCCAAACACCAGCTTTAGTCCGGGCGCAGCAGGCACGAACGTGAGCGCCGCGTTTGGGCGCATCACAACCTCGCGCGATCCGCGCCAGATGCAATTGGGATTGAAGCTGATTTTTTAAGTACCGAGAGAACGCGCAACGCCTGGGAGCGCAAGCGTCTCGCTTGCCGAGCGCGTGCAACGCCGCTCGCAGACGTGGTGAGGCTGTCCGTTTAGCTTGAGCGGATTCCCTCACAAGGTAACTTGCTTCGCTACCGCTCGCAAACAGCAAGCGGGACGCTTGCGCTCCCAGACGCTGCGCGTTTCCCAGGCGCTGCGCGTTCCACTCAAAAATCATGCTTAGCATCAGAGTTTCACTTTGGCTTTGTTATGTGCTGACTTGCATTGTCAGCGCGAACGCACAACCCAACTTCATTGTCATCACGACCGACGATCAACGCGCCGATGTCATTGGCGCGCTCAATCGTGGCGCGACGATAACGCCGGGGCTGGATCGTTTGGTCAAACGTTCGCTCGTGTTCACCGATGCGCATGCTGTTTTTGCTTTGTGCAGCCCCAGCCGCGCCGCAATACTGACCGGACAATATGGCAGCCGCAACGGCGTGCCGTATCTTGATGGCGCGCTGAACGAACCGCAACGTTCGGTTGCATATCAACTGCGGCAACGCGGCTATCAAACGGCGGTGTCGGGCAAGTGGCATTTGAAAACTTCGCCGCAGGAAGCCGGATTTGATTGGGCGGTGACATTTTATGCCAACGGCGCGTGGCATAACCGCGCAGTCAATCGCAACGGCGAAACCGTCAAACCTGCTGAACTCATTGACCTGTTCACGGCGCACGAATCGGCACGTTATCTGCGCGAACGGCAACGCAACAAACCTTTCTTCCTCTGGCATTGCACGCAATTGCCGCACATGGATCAAAACCTAAAATGGCCTTCCACAGAAAAAAGCCTCGCTTTGTATAACCCGCTGAAAATGTTGTTGCCGCGCACGTGGAATAAACTTGCAACCACGAATGACAAGCCGCCGCAATTGCTCACGGCGCGCAATCGCACACAAGCGTTGCAATACGGTTATGACAAACCAGAACGTATTCGCAAACATACACAGGAATATTTCGCGGCGATCAGCGATCTGGACGATTCGCTCGCGCCCTTGTGGGCTGCGATTGATGACGAGAAGCTCTGGGAAAACACCTTCGTGATTTTTCTCGGCGATAACGGCTGGATGCTCAGCGAACACGGGTTGACGAGCAAGGTGCTGGCTTACAAACCGTCGTCACAAATCCCGCTGATGGTTGCGGGGCCGAAGCTGCGCGCGGGACGTTCGTCGCATCTGGCACTTAACATAGACATCGCGCCGACATTGCTGGCACTGGCTGATGCGCCGATTCCGGCGGGTACACAAGGCAAGCCGCTTCCGTTCGCACGCAAGACACGCCGCGACGTGTTTGTGTATGAAGGGCTGGAAGGTTACGGCGGCACAAAACCTTTTCTCGCCGTGATCAGTGCGCAATGGAAACTGATTTATACGTGGGACGAAGCGGTGCAAGTGGGCAAGTCCGCGCCATCTTTCGTTGAGCTTTACGACCGCCAGCGCGACCCGGACGAGGCGCGCAATCTGGCGGCGGATGCGAAGTTACAAAAGACGCGGCAATGGCCCGCGCAAGCTATCGAACAACATCTGGCTGAATTGAAAAGGAAATGATGATGAAACACTGGTGTACCCTTCTCGCGCTTTGTGCGCTGACTACGTTGGTTTATGCGCAGGACAAACCCGAACCGCCGCCGGTTCAGGTCGGCAATGCGTTCCCGAACATCACGACGATAGCCGAATATGATTCGCCCACCGAAGCGGGCATCGGCGCGCTGTTGCCGTGGGCTGATCGGCTGTGGTTCGTGTCTTATGTCGCGCACAAACGCGGCGCAGGCACGGGCTTGTTTTGGGTAGATGAAAACATGCGGATGCACAAACATCCCGCGAGCGTCGTCGGCACGTACACCAATCGTTACATCCACACGCCGACCAACCTGGCTTTTCTCGGCCCGCACGTGATTGATCGGCAAGGCAACGTACGCACCATCGAGGCGCTCAAGAGTTACCGATTAACTTCGACGATGGATCACCTGACCGATCCCAACAACAAAGTCTATATGTTGGCGATGGAAGGTGAATTTTTTGAAGTGGATGTGAAAACGCTCGAAGCGCGCCAATTATTCGACCTCGTCAAAGAACTCAACATTACTTTCAAAAAAGGCGCTGTGCATTTCAAGTGTGGCTACACCGCGCAGGGGCGCGTCGTCGTGGCGAACAATTCGTATTACGAAGCAGATTATCTCGGCGAACAGGAAGCCGGACGTCTCGCCGAATGGGACGGCAAGACTTGGACGATCATCGAGAAAAAACCTTTCGTCGAAGTCGCAGGCAAGAGCCTGTCTGGCGGCGGCATCGGCAATCCAATTTTTGCGACAGGCTGGGATAAGGCGTCGGCGATTCTGAAAGTCTTTGCGGCAGGGAAGTGGACAACGTGGCGGTTGCCAAAAGGCGCGCAGACCTTCGATCACGCTTACAACACCGAATGGATGCGCATCCGCGACGCGCAAACCGAACGCTTTCTGATGGATTTGCACGGAATCTTTTACGAACTGCCCGCGCAGATTTATGGCGGACGTATTTTGCCAATTCGCCCGATCAGCAATCATTTGCGCATCGTGCCGGATTTTTGTTACTGGCGCGGCCTGTTTGTGATGGGGGGCGATCAAACCGACCGCAGCTTAGGCCAGCCGCAAACGGGCTTGTGGTTCGGGCAAGTGGATGATTTGTGGAAAATGGGCAAACCCGCCGGTTGGGGTAGCGTTTGGCATAAACAAAACGTCAAAGCGAATGAAGTTTCTGATCCGTTTTTAATGACAGGCTTTGATCACAAAGTAGTCCATCTCAAACAATCCTCAAGCAAGCCTGTCACATTCAAAATCGAAGTTGATTTTCTGGGCGATGGAAGCTGGGAAACATATCAATCGGTTTCTGTTCCTGCGAATGGTTACGTGCATCACGAATTTCCCGTCGGTTTCAGTGCGCATTGGGTGCGTGTCATGGCAAGCGGTGATTGCGATGCGACCGTGACGTTTATTTATAGTTAATGAAAAAGCCCATTCCCAATTTGCGATGGTGGATTGCCGGACTTGTTTTTTTGAGTACGGTAATCAATTACATGGATCGTCAAACGCTATCCGTTTTAGCTCCGCGCTTGACGAAAGAACTGCATTTGACGAATACGGAATATGGTTGGATTTCCCAGGCGTTTTTGATTCCGTACACTGCAATGTACATCGTGGCGGGCATTCTGATTGACCGCTACGGCACGAAGTTGATTTATGGCATCGCCGCCGCGTGGTGGTCATTTGCGGCAATGTTGCATGCGGCGACAACTTCAGTCTTGGGATTCAGCGCAGTACGCTTTTTACTAGGTACGGCGGAATCCGCAAATTTCGTAGCCGCCCAAAAAGTCGCTGCTGAATGGTTTCCGCCCAAAGATCGTGGAACGTTGAATGGCTTAGTGCAGGCGGGAACCGTGACCGGCGCAGTCATTACGCCGCCTGTTGTGATTTGGCTGGCGGATGCCTGGGGCTGGCGTTCAGCGTTTTTGTTTACAGGTGCTTTGGGATTGGTGTGGGCTATCGTGTGGTTTTGGTTTTATCAATTACCAAAAGATCATCCACGAATTTCGGACGAAGAGCGCGCCTTGTTGGATGAAGGCGAAACTGCCACTCTGGCTCCGCGTGCGGTTGCCACTCACTCCTGGTTTTCTTTCTTCCGCTACCCACAAACGTGGGGATTGTTGCTGGCGCGGATTATTTCTGATCCGGTGTGGTGGTTTTATTTATTTTGGCTGCCCAAATATTTGACGGAACAGCAAGGCTTGAGCGAACAGCGCATGAGTTATGTGGTGTGGATTCCGTACCTGATTTCGGATGTCGGTTCGATTGCAGGTGGTTGGTATTCGGGCAGATTAATCGCACGCAAATTCGGTACAGTTGTCTCGCGTAAATGGGTCATGCTGGCATCGGCAATGATGATGCCGTTTGGATTATTGTTGCTGATAAAGCCGCCGACCACGTTGGCGCTGGTGCTAATCAGTGTTGTCCTGGGAGCGCATTCGTCGTGGAAAACAAATCTGGTCACGCTGACCGTAGACATTTTCCCGCGCAATGTTGTCGCTACCGTTCACGGCATCGTAGCCACAGGTGGTGGGATTGGCGGCGCGTTGTTCACCAGTATGGCCGGAATCGTGATTGATAAATTTTCGTATACGCCGTTATTAGTGTTAATGGGCGTGCTCCATCCGCTGGCATATTTATGCATGCGGTGGTTAGTGAATGGCGACGCGATTTCAATGGAGCGATTGCACGTACAATGAAGATTACAAAAGTGTCAGCTTTTGCGATTAAAATTCCACGCGACTTGACCGAAGCGCGCGGCACGGCTGGTTCACCTGCGCCATTGCAGGCGGGGACTTCGGATTATCGTTTCGCCGCGACGTATCAGACGCTCTATTCAACAAAGATCGAGACTGCACTGATCAAAATCGAAACCGATGCGGGCCTGATAGGCTGGGGCGAAGCACAATCTCCGGTTGCGCCGGAAGTTGTCTGCACGATTGTCAAAACGATTCTCGCCCCGATTTTATTGGGCGAGGACGCGATGGCGCACGAACGGTTGTGGTCTCGAATGTACAATGCAATGCGCGTGCGCGGTCACATCGGATCGTTTTTGCTGGATGCGATGGCAGGCATTGATACTGCGCTCTGGGACATCAGGGGCAAAGCGTTGCGAGCTCGTGTTTGCGATCTGTTAGGCGGGCCATTTGCCGATAACTTGCCTGCGTATATTTCCGGCCTATCTGGCGCAAATGATGAAGCACGCATTGCACGGGCGGCAGAATATCAACAGCGCGGCTACAATGCTTTCAAGCTTTTTATGGATGGCGAGGCCATCGAATTGTTGCAATTGCACGATGGGTTGCGCGAGCGGTTGGGAGGGAATGCAAAATTGATGCTGGATGTTTTGTGGCGAATGGAACAAGCGGAAGCCGTGCAATTTGGCCGCGAGCTGGATGCTCGCAAGGCAACCTGGTTGGAAGCCCCGCTCAAACCCGAAGATGTAAAGGGGCACGCACGTCTTGCCGCAAGTATTGATACGCCCGTAGCAATAGGCGAATGCTGGCGCACGCGGTGGGAAATGAAGCCGTTTTTTGAGGCTGGTGCAGTTGAGATTTTGCAGCCTGACATTGGGCGGAGCGGCATCACAGAAGGGATGAAACTGTGTGCCCTTGCCGAATTGTACAATGTGCCTGTGGCTTTTCATGTCAGCATTGGCCTTGGTGTCCAGATCGCCGCTGCACTTCACGTTGCTGCTTCGATTCCGAATCTGATGTATGTCGAGTGCAATCCTAAAGTTTGGCAAGTCGCAGAAACTTTATTGAAAACCTCATTGCCCGTCGCTGCTGGTGTCGTTGGCATTCCTGACAGTGACGGCCTTGGCATTGAAATTGACGAAGAAAAACTTCGCCCATTTATTATCAATTAATTAGGAGCCTGGTTGGAATGAGTAATTATGAAGGGATTTTCCCCATCGCCCTCACAACCTTTGATGAGCATTACGAAGTTGATGAATTAAGTCAGCTTGCACTTATCAACTATCTTATTGATTGCGGTGTGCATGGCATTGCGATTTTCGGCAATGCCAGCGAAGGCTATGCGCTTAGCGAATCGGAAAAAGCGCGGCTGATGCCATTGATTATCAAGGAGGTACGCGGGCGCGTTCCGGTATTTGTCTCGACCGGGCACACGGGTACACACGTCGCCGTGCAAATTTCCAAAGCCGCAGAAGAAGCTGGCGCAGATGGCTTGATGATTTTGCCGCCATATTTTTTGAAGCCTTCCGCTGAAGATTTGTTTGGGTATTACAAAGCGATTTCGGATGCGGTTTCGATTCCAATCATGATTCAGGATGCGCCTTTATTGACGGGCGTGAACATCGGTGCCGCGCAAATGGCACGGATGGCGAAAGAATGTGCGAACGTCAAGCTCACCAAAGTTGAAGCACCTCCGACAGCGTTGAAGGTCACTGAAGTCAAACAGACGTGCGGCGATTCGCTCACGATTTTTGGTGGTTTGAACGGGCATTTCTTTCTGGAAGAATTGCAACGCGGCGCACGCGGCACAATGCCGGGCAGCGATCTGATTCCGATGTTTGTGCGGGTGTGGAATTTATTTGAAGTCGGGAATCGCCATGAAGCGAGAGCCGAATTTAATCGGCATTTGCCCCTGATACGATTTGAACTGCAACCGGGACTCGGCGTCTCTGCCATGAAGCACAACCTCAAGGCGGCTGGGGTGATCAAGCATACAACGGTTCGTCCGCCCACGCGTCAATTGGATCAGATGGCAGTCGAAGAATTGCAACAGATTGTGAGTGATTTAAAAGGCTAACGGGATGATCGCGATTAAGCTTTGTGGATTTTCAAGCCTTGAGCGAGAAATGGGGCTAAGGCTTTCTTGCTTGCTCCCTTGTCCGTGATCAAGAGATCAATTTCATTCAAGGGACAAATTAAGGTTGTGCCGGTCATGCCTAGTTTTCGATGGTCAACCACGGCAACCTTATAACGGGCTTGTTTGAGCATCTGGCGGTGGATAGCTGCCTGATCAGGATAATTTGTGGTGAACCCGTGTTCAGGGTGGATTCCATCTCCGCCCAAAAAGATTTTATCAACAAATAATTCACTGACACTTTGAATTGCTGCCGCTCCGACCAGCGCAAACCAATCAGCACTAAGAAAGCCGCCAGACATAAAAATCTTCAGGTCGCGGCGATGGCTTAATTCCATTGCAATATTGACCGCGTTGGTTACGACTGTGATGTTTTTGCGATGGCGAATGCTGCGAGCCACTTGTGTTGTCGTTGTCCCTGCGCCGATGCTCACGATTTCCCCATTGGCAATAATTTCAGCCGCGGCTAAGCCGATCCGGCGTTTTTCACCGACACATTGTTGTTCCTGCTCACCGAAGGAAGACACGTGCCGAAATGGTTCGTAGAGTGAATGCTCGACCAGAATTGCCCCGCCATGCCTGCGTCGTAAAAGCCCCGCTTGTTCCAGCAATCGTAAATCACGGCGGATCGTCGAGGGGGAAACTTCAAAGACTTTGGCCATCTGCTCTACGCTGATGTCGCCATCTCGCAACAACTCGCGCAGGATTCCTTGTGCTCGTTCTACATCAGGTTGATTCGGGTTCATCAAATCCTCTTAACAGTCTTGGAAAGAAGTGAAGGCGCAAAATGTATGCCCACTACCCACGGAGTGTAAAGGGGAAGGTCGAAGTTTCACTACAGCTGAGTCTTGGATATTGATTTGTGCGGCTACACTGTCCTGCGTTAACTGGAGGCCCGATTCAACCTATTGAGGTTGGATCCCGGATGTTCCCGAAACAGGAGCAGCGTTTGGAGGTTTGATCGCGTTGTTGACTGCGCGATTATCCCATTGCAATTTGAGCGCCTGTCGGCGGCGCACCCCATTGGAGGGTTGGACAAACATCATCTCTCCGAATTCAACGCCACCAAATTGCCGACGGATTTTGTAGAAATAGCTCAATCGTTCAGGCAAGCCCAGTTGACGGCGAATTTGATTGATGAAAGTTTCGCATTCACCCAGACCACCTTTTTCATCATCCGGCAAATCCCATACGCCGTGGGCCAATTCGTGTAAGAAAACAAAGCCCGGATCGAAGGATTCGATTAATCGTGGGTCTCCACGCAACTGATCAAAATCGTGAAAGTCGAGTTGAATCTTATTCACCCTCATTGGTTTTTTCTCTGCGTTGGTAAAGCGTGCGTTCATAAAAGCACCGAAAACGACCAGGTCACTGCCTTCCAGACTTTCAATCTCGATGGCCTCGCGACTTTCGACTGCGGCACGCAGCAGCAATCGCGCTAAATCCGATCCGCCTTCGATCCTCTCGCCAAGGACTAAAATGCCTCGTTCATCAAAGGACAGATCTCTGTAGCCACTGATTGAGCGCAATGAAGCCAGGAGCCGCTCTGACTCGGTGAATCTCAGGCTATTGTCGGCTGGACTATTCTTGACCCCCGGCTCAAATCGTAAATCCAGCGGGTGCAAAATGTCTCGACGTTTGAGCGTTGGCGAGGAGAGTGTCCGCAGACGCGCTTCATCCATCAAAACCACTGCCGGGCGGATGACTCCTGTTTGGGGAAACACTACTGCTGCCGAAAATAGCTTCAAATTTTCAGGTACGCGCACTGTCCATTTATCCGAGAGGGCTTGTATTAATTCTCCCAATCCCATTTCGGGCAGCAATTTTTCTGGCGATACTACTCGTCTTCGGGTTTTGCTATTTGCGGCATCGGTTGCGAGCGAAATCTGGGATGAAGTGAAAAGTTCATCTCTGGCTACCCAGTAAGATTGAATCCAGTTGGCGGCTTTCCATTGCTCGCCTGCTTCCCGTGCAGCGCTTGGTGAAACAAACTTTCCCGCTCTGACGCGAAAGATTTCTCCATGTCCTGGGGTTTCTATCATGGACACTTCGGCTTGCACTCCACGTTGAAGCAATTGGACTGCGATGCCTTCCGCTTCTTGTTGCGTGGGACAGGAAGCAATCTGGATCGTGAATCGCTTTGCCTGCGCGAACGAAGCCTCTGTCCATACGGACAGGCTTAGCAATACAGTGAATAGGAGGCTGGATAAAACTGGGCGAAGCTTATAAAACAATCCCAGCAACCGGGTAAGGCAAACCAGAATTAATTGCATATTGTGAGGTCAATAGGGGCTTGATGAAGGTTATTCAGCAAGAGCTATTGGATTATACCGATGCAATATGAAAGATCAACGAGTTTTTCCAGACTGACTAATGCAAAAGCCCGCACGCAGTCAGGGCGTCATCACATGCTCTAGTAGGCCGCCCTTACTGCGTGCGGGCTTCTGCACTCTGCCTTTTCGCCTTACTTGAATGTGATCACAACGCTGTTTGTGCTGCGGCCCTCGATCTTGAGGTTTAGTTCTACTTGTCCCTGCCCGATGAGGTTTGGTGTGAGGTGAAGGTTGACTTGATCCAATCCGAAAAACTCTTTTTGCTCTCCGGCATACAAGACCTCTACTATTGTGTTTCCGATCTGTGCGGTTACGGCAGCCGCAGGATCGCGCAAGCGAATCCCCGTGCCATAAAGCAGGAGGAAGTATTCGTCTTTTGGATTGCTCAAGTCGAGTGGCCGAGGGAAATATAGTTTCTGTGTGTCGTCAAAATACGCAACCGATTCAAAACTATCTGTCCCATTGCTTGAGCGGCGTTGTAATTGAGCGGCGGCCACGCCTTGTCCACTGGCATTCGCAGAAAAAAGCCCTGGTGCGATTCGAGCCAGCGTGATCGTTCCCATTCCTGTAATCTCGTTCTTATTCAGAATTGTGATCGTTGCAAGTCCAGGCGAGAGTCCTGCCGGAACCAGGTAGTTGATTTGCGTCGGAGAAACATAGAACAAAGGCGCGAGAAGTTCATGATTCAAGGAATCTTTCACCTTGACTGAAACATCCGCCAAGGTCGTAGGTAAAGGAGAAGTCTCAGCCGCCTTTGTGCTTGTGGTTAAGTTAATACCAAATGCAGAAACGATACTTTCAATGGCTACCGTAGCTGCTTTGGTATAAGAGGCTGCCGAAACCGATTCCGCCTTACCCGTCACCGTCAACATTAAATCTAACGAACGTTTGGTTGACCCATTAGCAAGTACATTTATCGCATAAATTCCCGATGCAATCGTGTCAGGAATTGTAAGTGAGAGTTGTGTGGAGTTACCCGCTTGGATACTGGTTGAAGGGAAGACCGCAGTTATTCCATTGGGGAGATTGCGTACACTCAAATTGATTGCCTGAGAATTTCCTGAAAGGATATTGCTCGTGATCGGAAAACTTATGCTACTCCCTTTGGCAACAACCTGGTTTGGCGTAGTTGTCGTAAGAGAAAAGTCATTTACTGGATTTACTACGCTACTTACTTCTGTGCGAATTCCGGGAAGCATCGGATAAAACATCTCTCCGGGGCATTCAGTAGTCGTACAGCTTCGTGCCAGGCCATTGCCATCTCGATGGCCAGAAATATTCAGGAGAGATTGTTGCATTCCGGCGTGATAAGACGCCAACAGCGGATCAATCTCGCGTTGATCTGCTTTCCAGCTCAGGAGTTCTTTTAAGCTCGCAAGTGCTGCATCCGTGGGCTTCACGGACGTGAACGTACCCAGTAGCGCGACGCCCATTGTGCCGCTATTTTGACAGCTGAAATGTGCGCCGGTCACATTATCTCCACCAGCGCGCCCCTCGTAGACAACGCCGTTTGGGTCAATTAAATAATTGTACCCAATGTCGCTCCAGCCATTGGTGAAGATGTGGAAGTTCCAGATTGAGCGCACTACGGCTGCCCAGTCAGTTGCAGTGTTTGCATTGGCAGTGTGATGCACAATTAAATGCGTGACGGCTGTATAACCTGGCGTGCCTCTGGGGTTTCCTTGTCCATCTGGGCATCCCCATTCTGTTCGTGTCATAACAACGGGTTTGGGATACTTGGCTTTACTACTTTCCGGCGAAACTCTATTTAGATTCGGGACAGGTCTATACTGATCCTGCTGTGAGGGTAGTGTATCTCCAGGACTGATAAAACTTATCTTGAAAGCATTAACATTAACCTCTGCATAATTATTTGTACTTTGCTTAGATACCTTGAACTGTATATGTTTCGTTGCTTTGCTTAGTATGAGCAGAGAACTATCAACTCCACTTCCGCTTGGTGCCACATCCCGATCAATGATGGTTTCAATCCATTCACTCCAGCCTGTGTTTTCACTTGTGCGATAGCTGATAGTTGCTTGCTCTGAGATTCCTTCAATCCGAATAGCGACCGCTAGAAATGGCGATGGGTTTTCTAATGGAACAGGGATTTCTTGTGTAATTAAGCTGATGGATTGATCTTGTTCCTGCGTCAAAGATACTTGTGTAGACAGGTCAATGTTTAAGTCCTGGTGTCTTACCTGAGGAACTTGGCTAATTACGTTTTTGGTTTCTGAAGGAAAAGAAAAGGTACTAAAAAAGAGTAAGGAGATGGCAAAAATTATGATCCGAGGCATAGATCGCTCTTAAGGTATGTTGGGGAGCGAGAAGTAGGAAGAGAGGTGAATCGGACGCTGTTAGTAAGGCAGGGAAGCAGCGGCTTATCACCCTGCTTCCCCACACCGATTACCGCCGTGCGCGGTTTACTTTGACCGGAAAGTTCAGTTCTTTCAGTTCCAATTGATAAAAGGCTGCAAATCCCGGATAACGTGCTGCCGCTCCGAGCTCTTCTTCAATTCGCAACAACTGATTATATTTTGCAATACGATCTGTCCGCGAGAGCGACCCTGTTTTGATCTGCCCGCAATTTGTTGCGACGGCTAAATCGGCAATGAATGGGTCTTCGGTTTCACCCGAACGATGCGAGGCAATCGCTGTGTAATTATTGGTTTTCGCCAACTCAATGGCATCCAGCGTTTCGGTGAGCGTTCCGATTTGATTAACTTTGATCAGAATCGAATTCGCTACGATTTCCTCAATCCCGCGTTCCAGATAGCGGACGTTGGTGACAAACAAGTCATCGCCGACTAATTGCACTGTATCGCCTAACTCTGCGGTAATTGCCGCCCAACCAGCCCAATCATTTTCGGCTAAGCCATCTTCAATGGAAATAATCGGATACTGCTTACACCAGTTGACCCAGTACTGCACCATTTCTTCTGATGAGAGAACCCGTTGGTCAGATTTTTTGAAGATATACTGACCCTCTTTATGGAATTCGGACGATGCAGGGTCAAGCGCAATTGCAATTTGCTCGCCTGGCGTGTAGCCCGCTCCACTGATTGCCTCAAGGATGACCTCAATCGCTTCCTCATTCGATTTCAAACTCGGCGCAAAACCACCTTCGTCGCCGACAGCCGTCTGATAGCCACGCTTTTTCAGCACGCCTTTGAGGGTGTGGAATACTTCTGCCCCCCAACGGAGGGCTTCAGAAAATGTCGGAGCACCTGCTGGAACGATCATGAATTCCTGAAAATCCACATTGTTATCTGCGTGGGCACCGCCGTTAATGATATTCATCATTGGGACGGGCAATGTTCGAGCATTGACGCCGCCGAGATAACGATACAGCGGAGTTTCCAACTCGGTCGCGGCGGCACGTGCAGTTGCCATTGAGACAGCAAGCATCGCATTGGCACCGATTTTGGATTTGTTTGGTGTATCGTCCAGTTCGATCATTGCCTGATCAATAGCTGCCTGTTCATAAACTTCCATTCCGACCAGCGCTTGATCTAATTGCTTATTGACGTGCTCGACCGCCAACTTAACGCCTTTTCCCAGATAACGAACCTTGTCGCCGTCCCGCAATTCGACGGCTTCATTTTCACCTGTCGAAGCTCCTGATGGGACTGCGGCGCGTCCCCAGGCTCCAGATTCAAGAAATACTTCAGCTTCTACTGTAGGGTTACCACGCGAATCAAGAATTTCGCGCGCGTGAACTTGTTCAATCGCACTCATGCATTATTACCTTTCTGTAAATGACTAGCTTGCAAATTAAGCTCGGTATCTTAACGCGGCAGGCAGGATTATCAAAGGGGTCTACGGGCAGAATAGGAAGAGCCACTGACAACATACTTGACTGTGCATCGGTCAGTGGCTCTGATGGGCTGATTTATTTGACTTTAAAATCAACTGACGCCTTGGTCATTTCCCATTCAAGGCTCAGTGTGCCGCCATTTTGGGCACCTGTCAGTGAAATGGTGAATTGCTCAACAGCTGCACTGGTCTTGGCAACTTTCATATCCACGCGACCAAGTTCTTCACTTTCGTATTTATAAGGAATACCCCATTGTCCCGTGTGTTTGTTGATAATCAACTTCCATCCACTTTCGGACGGGAGGGTAAACAAGGTGTAGGTTCCTTTGGGCACCAGCAGTTTTCCGATCATCAAATCAGCCTCAGTCGTTAAATGCGTGGCTTTATTGGCTCCGGTGCGCCAAACCTGATCGTAGGGAACCAGGCCGCCCATGATCTTTCTGCCTTTGACAGAAGGGCGACCGTAATCAATGGAAATTTTCTTGCCAGCAACTGTGACCTCGGCTGCACCGCGTGGGCTGGCTGGATTTTGTTGCGCCTGAATGGACGTCGTGCTTAAAAAAATCAGCATCATCGTGGACAGGGCAGTCATAAAATAGTGGATGCGTTTCATTTCAAATGCTCCTCGTGAATCATTGTTGACAGTATTCACAGCGTCACAAAAAAGGGAGTTGTGCGTGTGATTAGATCGGTTTTGAAGATTTGAGTAAGGCGATAGTCTACGGTAGTTGTTCGCGTTTTCGCAACTTGAACTCCGCCACTTTCCAAGGGGGCCACGTTGAGAGACGACTGTAGCTTGTCGTCGTGAGCGCCAGCACATCCATCTTTGTTCCATTGCACTCTGGGCATGCCGTTTCGATGCCTCGCGTCAGCGCATGACACGTCAGGCAGAGCGTGAAATCAGGTGCGAAGGTTAAGGCTGAATGGTTGGTTTGATAAAAAGCTCTTGATATTAAAACCGCAACCTGCTCTGGCTTGAGCATTTCTTCCATTCTCCAGATTGCTGATGCAGAGCCGATGATTGCGCCTTGTTCCAGGAGACCCTCGATGCGCAACTTTTCTAAGGTTCCGACTCTGCTCAATGTAGAGAGTTTGGCCGCGTTCGTGTAATGAATTTCTGCGACGTCTCCATTCATCGCCAAGCCAAATTGTTCGTGATCGAGTTTGGCCAGGCGATGCGGAGCAGTCAAATCGTGTGATTGAGAGAGTATAAATCGCGCCTTGTGTTTGGCTGAAAGTCGCTCTGCTTCCGCCTTCAGATGGGCAATCACATGCGAGGCAAATTCTTGTGCCTCGGTAGATTCACCCAATGCTGCGCCGACAATGGTTTGGGCCAACTCAGATAGTCCAATTGGACATATCGAATGTGCTGTCCAGTTCAGGCGCAAAAATGGCTCATTGTCAGGGCGCATCGCCAACATGGCCAGCACACCTGCTTCGCCGCGCGCCAGCAGTTTTTCCAGGAAGACGCGCTTTTCAAGCGAGGCCTGCGCGGCTAATTCTAATAATTCCGTAAGAAGCTCGAATATTTTGATCCGGTCGGTCTCCGCCTTGTACCCAATTCGTGGCAGGTTGAGGGCGACAGAGGAAAATACAGATGCGCGCCATTGCCAGCTTTCTTTAGCGCGTGACAGGACAATCGGGTCCATGCCATACCGATTGGTGAATGTCGTTAAGGCTTCGTCTATTTCAGGGGAACGATCAAAGGCAAAGGTTACGCCTCCGCGTTCGATAGCCACGCGGCTGGCGAGATCCAAAAAGCTGCGATAGCCTGGGTTGTCAACAAAGCGGCTGGTGACATGAAGAATTGGGCGAGGCCCAACCAGCGGCAAACCTTGCCCATCACCTTCCAAATAAACTTCAAACAATGCGTTCAGAAAATCACGCGCGACTTCTCCAAATTCTCCATAGGTCTCTTGCAATTGCTCGCCACCTGCACCAATCGCCGGCTTATCGCGTAGGTAGTTGGGAGCATCCCAATCAAGATGCAAATCACAACGCAGCGGCTGCCCTCCGCGCGCGACGGCGGGCGTTGACAGATCGAATAATAAAGCCTGCGCAACTTGTTTTTTTTCTTCGTGAGAAAGCCCTGCCAATAAGGGAGCAAATGCAAAGTTCACCGAATCCCAGGCAATTGCCTCACTAAAATAGCCATGCAGCGATGCTGTATATTTGACCAGGTGCGATGCCAATACTTCTGGCCGTCGTGCTGGACGTGAACCAGAAAAACCTCCCGGCAAACGGATTCCGTGCCGTTTGATGAAATCAATTGATCCGATCATCCTTGTGAGTCGGTCAATTTGGCCAAGATTCTCAATATGCAGATCGCCGCATAAATGCGCATTGGCAACTCGTTCGGAAAACACGGCCCGCATTGCGTATTCTCGTTTGATTGCTTCGGCCAATGCGAAACTTGTGCCTTCAGGGCCAAGGGCGGCTTTCAGGTCTGGGGCCGAACCTTGGATGATTTGATCGGCATCAAACATCGGAACGCCCAATCTGGAATGCCAACGATGCGCCGAGATTAAGCCACGTTCCAACAACTTGGCATCCACCAGACCGCGAATGAGCGGGGCAGTTAAGGCTTGAATATTCAGGCGCTGAATTTGAGCTTTGACATCCAGGCTGATTTGCTGGGCAACATCTGGCGCAAGTTTCGATTCGCGCACCAGTGCATCTGCGATGCGTTGCACATCAAATTGTGCCAGGTTCTCATCGGAGCGCCTCACCAGCAATTCGGCTTCGGTAAGCTCTGGATCAATAGAAAAATTAGTTTGGGGCATAACGATAAAAATGATTCATTGGCCCTGCGCCATGACCAATCCCCGGCGCGTTTTTAATAGCTTCCGTAACATAGATTTTGGCTTGAGAAATGGCTTCGGGTAACTTCATGCCGCGCGCCAACTGTGCAGCGATGGCAGAAGACAATGTGCAACCTGTGCCGTGTGTATGTCGCGATACAATTCTTTGAGCGGAGTAAAAATGGGTTTGTTGTCCGTCAAATAACACGTCCGTTGCTTCATCGGCGAGATGACCGCCTTTGACCAACACCGATGTCGAAAGCTGCTGACTCAATTGTTGTGCTGCTACGCTCATTTCATCGGCTGAATTCGGTCTGACTCCTAATAACATTTCAACCTCGGCTAAATTGGGAGTTACCAAATCAGTTATTGGTAATAACCTCTCGCACAGTGCCTGATTGGCATCGTCTTCAAGTAAAAGAAACCCACTTGACGATCTGAGCACTGGGTCGAGTACGATATTTTTCAACGAAAACTCCTCAATAATTGCGGCAACCAGGTCAATGAGTTCTTTCGTCGGGAGCATCCCGATTTTGACCGCTGCAACTTCATAATCTTTCAGCACGGGCACAATTTGCTGGCGCAGGATTTCTGGCGATTGGTGATACGCTGCATATACTCCAAGCGTATTTTGCGAAGTCAAAGACGTAATGGCTGCGGCACCAAAACACCCAAAGGCTGCAATTGTTTTTATATCGGCCAGTACTCCTGCCCCACCCGATGGATCAAGGCCAGCAATGGTTAAGACAGTATGCATAATACTTGATCTTGTAGCCCGGATCAGGATGATAACATTATCTTGATGTTTGTGCCTAGCGTTTGGGGATTATTGAACAGGCTGATGGCGGCAATTCCGGCGGCTCCGGCGGTAAGACAGGCGGCAAAATTATTCAAGTTGATGCCGCCTAATGCCAGGACGGGAATCGTTAATTTCTGGCAAATTTCAGCAAACCGTTCCAATCCCATTGGTGCGCCATATCCAGCTTTTGACGGTATGTAGAAGACGGGGCCTGAGACAATAAAATCTGCCCCTTCCGTTTCTGCTTTTGTTGCTTCGTCGAGTGTGTGCGTAGAAACTCCGACGAGAAATTCGTTCGGGACAATTCGACGAACCTCAGAGACAGGCAGGGAATTCGTGCGCAGGTGAACTCCGTCTGCCCCCGAAGCCAAGGCGACATCAATGCGATCATTGACCAATACTCTGGCACCAGATGGGCGTGCAATGGCTATCGCTGCGGTAACAAATTCGATGAGCTTTCTGGCTGATAAGTCCTTTTCCCGAATTTGAACGAGCTGACAACCAGCCTGCACGGCCTGCGCGATCAGTTCGATTTGCGCTTGCCACGCGAGAGCTGGCGATGAGTGCAGTTGTTGGCGGTTGGTTATAAGGTAGAGGAGCGGTCGAAAAGCTGGATTATTCAAATTTCGCGGCATTTGAAGGCGTGTTGTCTAAATCGCTCAATTGGTGAACACTTTCCCTGAATTTAAAAATGTCCCGTAAGCCAGCCAGAATGTTGACAATTCCTAATGCTGAGATTGCCCCTTTTACATATCCACTTTGTAAAACTGGGACGAGCCAGCTTGCGTGAAGCTTATTCACCAAAAACGACAGAAAAAAGTTTTCATACCAAAACGGCGACCAGGGCAAATAAGCCAGTAAGACGCCCACTTCAAGGCAAATCAAAATATAAACGATGACGCTGATTTTAGCTGACATGGTTTCGCTCGCTCAACAGATTCTATTTTCCAGTCTGAATAACGCGGAAGCTTAACAGTTCGATCCGTCAGAGCGCAACTGAACAACAACTCTGCAACTTTTTTCGAGAATTTTGGGAACAAGCGGGGCTTTCGATCTTTAAAAGCAATATACCGAAAGTAAGAAGGACTGAACAACCCCATGAGAAGTGTATTTACTGAGGATACCACGATGCATCAAGCCATTCTTTTATTCACGCTCAATTTCTTTGATGCCGGACTGACTCTGTTTTGGACAGAAACGGGACGTGCCACAGAAGCCAATAGCATCATGCAATATTTTTTGGATGGCGGGCCATCAGTCTTCTTATTGTTCAAGATTTGTATCGGCTTGTTTGCGGCATTATGTTTTTACCGCTGGGCGCATTTGCCCACCGCAAAATTGGGATTACGCCTCTCAATTGCTGTATATCTGGTGATTTTTGCGATTCACGTGGGAGTTGGATTAGTTGCAACGGGCGTGACAACTTGGCTGGGTTTTTAGGCTGAAGACGCTTAATTTTAGAGATCAAAGAGCAGGCTTGTTCCTGCTCTTTTTCTTTATCCGGCAATTATTTCGCAATGGTCAGGTTAATCGCCTGTCCTTGTCGGACAAGGACAATTTCAATCTGATCACCCTTCTCACTGCTCAACGCTTGCATTAGCGAAGCCGCGTCCGCAATTGTTTGTTCCCCAATTTTAACAATTACGTCGCCTACCTTACCTCCCGCCTGAGCAAGTTTGCCAGAAGCATTCAACGTGGAGATCAGCACTCCACCTGGGGCGGAAAGATATTTTGCAAGTTGTGGTGTCACGGCGGTCCCCTCAACACCGTACATTAGCCGTAACCAGACCTCTGGCGGTGCCGCATTCCAAATTCCGCCTAAGATCGTGCGGAAGGCAGCAGCCTTCGATTCATTTTTGGCGCGATTGGGATCATCTGTCGGCAGTTGCTTTGCCCGACGCTCATAGTCTTCCATCTGGCCCATCATCCAGTTGATTTGTTGCTTGGCATCCAGCGCGGGGGCTGGTGCCAAACGGGCAGGTAAGATTTTGAACTCGTTACCACGCCGAACTCTCAATGTCACTTCGCTATCGGCTGGGAGTAAGCGCAATGTGCTGGATAAATCTGCGCCGGTTGTTAATGGGCGCCCACTGATGCTCAAAAGCATATCGTTGGGACGCATTCCTGCCGTTTCAGCAGGACTATCAGGAAAAACGGCGGCAATTAAGACCCCGCGCTCAGTTGCAGTCAGTTTATTTGGAACCAACGCATGCGGATCGTAGCCTTTGCTTGTTGCACCAAGCCAGGCATGCGGAACAACGATACGTTTGTGCGCGATGATCATCGCCGCAAGTTGCTGAAGCCGCGACAATGGGAAAACGAAATGTGTCTCCTCGCCACTTGTATCGTATGCAACCAGCCCCGTGATTGAGCCATCCTTTTCCACTGCTACACTACAGTCCTGAACAGGTGTCAGCGTGGTTGGTGAAGTCAGGTAAAAAAGTGGATTGCTAGGACTATATCGAAAATCATCAACCGCTTTCTTGATCATGCCAGTTGAAGTGAATAATCGAGGTTTTATTAGCAAAACTCCGGGCGTTCCGCTCCCACGCTGCTTAGGGTTGAATCCCCAAAGTTGTATGGGTCTTTGTACGCCTGGTGGCGGCGGCGGTGGCGCTGTAACAATGTTGGTGAAATGGGCAGGAAGGTTTTCGATTTTTAAGAGACAGAATCCTGTAACAGAGTCCATCCCAATGAAAATTGCTTGAAATTGCCCACCCCGCGTTCCTGCTGGATAAATCGTCAAGGGCAGGGGATTGTTGGGAGCTGGGATATTGGCCAGCCGTGTGACAATGTAGCCTTCCTGATCAAGCAATAATCCTAAGGTTACACTTGTTGTTTGCAATTGCGGGATCGGCTCTCCGTCAAGAGAAAAAACAGTCTCGTCTGCGCTGAGCTGTTGGCGCAGATCAATTTTTTGAGAGACGTAGACAAGCCCGGACGGAGCTTGTGCCGGAGGACGATTGCGGATTGTAGATGTGGGAGATTGAGAAAAGACTATCAGCGACACCGCACAAGTGAAAAAAAGAAATAACGATAGCTTTGAAAATTGTAAGGTCCGCTGCATGTTTTCGAAAAATACTAACGCTTGCACCTGGACTTTATTGAATCCTGCAACTTAATAACTTAATAAATGTTAGCCGCAAATGTCGCGTCTGCTTTGTTCGCTGCGCTTGCCGATACGGTGCGAATGCTTGCTGTTTGTAATCCCAAATTATATTCAGACAGATTAACCATCCGTGCTTCGCCGCTACGATGCTTGATAATAACGGTTCTGGTGGCTATCGTGCCTGAGTTTTCTAGTTGGGAAGCGGCAATCACTTGATCCGCCTTCTCCGATCCAGAAGGTGATGAATGCAATGTCTTAACTACTCTTGTTCTGGGCGGATTTGTCGTTGAGTTGTTCGCTGCAATTATTTGAGCTGTTTCCCGCTTTTTCTCTTCAACCACAGCGGGAGTGGTGCGATCAACAGCAGCAGGTGCTGCGTTGTTTCTTGCCTCAATCGTAGTCGCAATCGCATTATCACTTGGTTTGACGGATTCCCCTGATCGTAATACCCCAAAGGACACCACTGAGACAGCAAGCGCTACCACGGCCATTGCCGCTCCTGCTTGTGCCCACGTGAAAGAGCGACCAAATAGTTCCGCAAACCAGCCTGCGGACGCTTTTTGCTGTTCTGCTTTAGCTTGGGCGATGCGCGCGCGCAACTTGAAATCAAAATCGGATGGTGCCGCCACGTGGGGCAATTCCTTGATCAGTGCCGTTACATTCGCAAATTCATTGGCCTCTGCCTTCGCAACGGCAATCCGTGCTTTCAGGCTGGCGTTAAAGTCTGTCGGAGCTGAAACACGCGGCAATTCCTGCATGAGTGCAACAATATCGCGAAAATCATCCGACTGGTTTTGTGAGGCCTTGGGGTTGTGACCGATCATAAATTCAAGCTCCTACCATCATTTGGAGAAACAAGCAGTTTTTATAGAAACTCACGCAGTTTTTCTTTGAGTAAATTTCGTGCTCGGTTGATACGGGATTTAACCGTCCCGTCTGACAAACCAAGGACATCACTAATTTCCTCATAACTGCGGCCTTCAACATCGCGCAGAACGACAGCTGTGCGATATTTTTCCGGCAACGTTGCAATTGCCTTGGCAATTGCTTTGCGCCGCTCATCGTGAATCATCGTATCGTCGGGATGAATTGTCCGTTCATCTGGTAATTCAATCTCGACCTCATCGCCCTCTTTATCGAAGAAAGAAGGGATGGGAATCAGGCGACGGCGTTTTCGCTGACGTAATTCACTGATCGCCAGATTGGAGGCGATGCGATAAATATATGTCGAAAAGCTGTAATTTGCCTGATACCGATCTGCATTCATGTAAACCCGCACAAAGGTTTCCTGCGCTAAATCCACTGCCCGGTCATAATCATTCAGCATCCGGTAAACAAAATTCGTAATCGGATTCCGATACCGATTTACCAATTCCTGAAACGCTGATTCGTCTCCCTCACGCGTGCCGGCAATCAACATGTGATCGTCCATGCGATCCACAGGAATCGAACTGTCATAGACCAATGCATCATTCTCACGGGCAGGCAGACCGCTAGTGATCGTCGTGTCGAGTGCCTGATTGTGAACGGCGTGATCCAGATCAGCGCCAAGTGTGAGTGTGGTCATTGCGTCAGGGTGTAGTGCGTTCTTATCAATTCGTCGCAAGTCGCCTTGGGCGTTTGCATTTGCTGCGGAAAGATCGTTCATTGAATCCCTTAAATTGTGCCGGTAAGGGAGCGGCCACGATGGGTAATGCTTGCCGATGTCTTACCTGGTGGCGATTGGGGCGGCTCGCAGAGATTGTAGAAGTAGGGGCGATAACCGCAGTATAAACGATCTTTCCGCTCACTACACGCTGTTTTTAGGGTAATGTTCCCGGAAGTTTAGAACTTTTTCACCCGCGCATGAAAAATTATCGAGACGAGAACCATTAATTTGCTGGACTCGGAAAATTTCTTGCGCGATACTCTCTGTCACCGATCCCTTTCGCGCCGTTTTCAGGTGTGAAATCAAAGACAATTCGCCCTAATTTTCGGGAGTTACACCGATGAATTCTGGTGATCTGGAAACCAAAAATACAACCTCGATTGCTCGGCAGATTGCAGCACTTGTTTGCCTGGTTCCTCTCTGGAACTGCTTTGCCGCTGCCTCGATGGGCGTTTTGGTGGTGTACAGCGATGCAGATGAGTACAAGGTTTTGGCAGGGGTTTTATCTGCTGCCAATGTTGGAGGATGGATTTGGTGGGTTTATGGAAGCTTGCAACAACTGCGGCAAGCAGTGCAGAAAAAAATTACACCCACTCATCATTCTCATCCAGGATTTCGCCTTGCTGGCTTAATCTCATTTTGTGTTGCCGTGAGTTGGGTGGGTGTGTTGTTTCTTTTAGCCTACGGAATGCTGGCCTGATTTTCTTTTTTTATTTCCTCTCAGTAATTTACCCTGACAATTGTCAAGGTGAGACCCCGCGCTTATAATCCTCGTGCAGCATTTTCTGTTGCTTAATAAGTAAACATTGACAGCTTTTGATCCGACTTTGAGGCTGCTGGCCGATAAAAGACAGACGCAGCTGTTATTATTATTTTGGAGGATAAAAATGAGCCTGAATGTTGGCGATATGGCACCTGACTTTGAGCTGAAAAGCCATAAGGGCAATACAGTGAAGCTCTCAGACCTCAGGGGCAAGAACGTTTTTATTGCGTTCTATCCGCTGGATTGGACGCCTGTTTGAACTGTGCAAATGCCTTCTTACGAAGCGGATTTATCACGCTTTGAAGAAGCTGATACCCAAGTTTTGGGTATTTCCGTTGACTCGATTCCTTCCCACGTCGCTTGGGCCAAGAGCTTAGGCGGCATCTCTTACGATCTCCTCGCTGATTTCAATCCCAAAGGTGATGTTGCCAAAGCTTACGGTGCCTATCGTGATGCGGATGGTATTACCGAACGTGCGCTTTTTGTGGTTGATAAGGAAGGCAAGGTCGCCTACAAAGATATTCACGACATTTCAAAACAGCCGGATAACGAAGAAATCTTCGACGTGCTGCGAAAACTGTAATGTAATTGCCGTTAGCCATAGCCGATAGTGATTCTTGTAGTGGTTTAAGGCTAACGGCACTTTTATTTGATAGGAATTTTATATGGCTGTTATGTCGCGCAAGTGTGTTCCGTTCACACCGTTTGACCGCGAATTATCGAAATCCACGATTGCAATCGTGACCGCTGGTGGGGTTCATCGAAAAGATCAAACTGCCTACAACATTGCCGATGAATTGGGCGATCTTTCCTTCCGCATTATTTCTGGTGATGCCGAAACATCTGACCTGATGGTCACCCATCATCACTATGATCACACCGACGCCGATCAAGACCTCAATGTTGTTTTTCCGTTAGAGAGACTCCGCGAATTAAAAGAGCAGGGCTTTATTGGTGGAATAGCCAAAGAACATATCGGCTATATGGGATACACCATGCAGCTCAAGCAGATGTATGAGGAAACGGCACCTGCTATTGCTGAAGAGATTAGCAAGCGGTCACGGGCGGATGCCGTCGTGTTGACGGGTGGCTGACCGACCGTATGTCACCGCACGGTCGTCGCGGTTCAGCGTGAAATAGAGTTGTTAGGAGTTCCCACAGTCTTAATAACGGTTGGCCCGGAAGCGTCTCGGTTGATGCGCCCGCCCAGAGCCCTGTATCCGAAAGATTTCAAAATCGGTAATTCTCTGGGAAAACCTGGAATGAAAGATTTACAGCTCAAGGTTCTGCGAGACGCCTTGCTAATGCTTTCTGAGCCAGCGCGTCCCGGAGAAGTCATCGAAAGAGACTATCCCGAATATCACGGATGAATATTTTGAGGCGAGTCTCAAATTTCAGCTACAGGATTTGAGATTCGCCTTCCTGCCCTAGCACAATCGCTACTCTTACGGCATAATCCTCGCGTTCGTTTTACAAGTTCCACTGGCGGGCACTTCGCCAACTCGACATCAAAGCAAACAACTAAGTTCCTATTTACCTGGAGGAAAACTACACATGAATAAGCAACGGCTTTTTATCGCCAGTTGTCTCTCGCTCGTTGTCACGGCCATGATCTTTGCCTTACGCGGCAACGTTGAAGATTTAGTTAAGACCGATCCAGCACTTGCCAGCTTCTTTCCTGCGGCAACCGCCAGTGCAGATTACGGCTGGCTTTCCACGATGGCATTTTTTGGTTTTGCCGCATCAATTCTTGTTACCTCCCCAATGCTTGATGCACTGGGTATGAGAAATCTTTTGTATCTGGCCTTTGCCCTTCATTTAATCGGTGTCATCGGATTCATTCTTGCGCCTAGCTATACTCTGATGTCCGTCACCATGTTGTTAGCTGGCTTTGGTAATGGTTTGGTTGAAGCGGTCATCAATCCTTTAATCGCGACACTTTATCCTGAAGAGAAAACTCATAAATTGAATGTGCTGCATGCGTGGTGGCCAGGAGGCTTAATCATTGGTGGTTTGTTGGGGTACGGAATGTCACAAATGGGCGTGAGTTGGAAAATGCAAATGGCGGTGATTATCGTTCCCACCATCATTTATGGCATTTTGATTTTCGGACAGAAGTTCCCGCTGACAGAGCGAGCAGCCGCAGGCATCTCCACTGACGAGATGATCAAAACTGCGCTGAACCCTGCCTTTTTACTATTGCTTGGTTGCATGATGATTACTGCTTCCGTTGAACTTGCACCGGGGCAGATGGTCGCCTCTGTGCTGGGCGGTCTGGCAAACATGAGCGGTATTCTGATTCTGGTCTATGGATCAGCCTTAATGTTTGTGTTGCGCTATTTTGCCGGCCCGATTGCACACAAAATTTCTCCCATTGGAATGATGTGGGCTTCGGTAACCATCGCCGCTATCGGATTGTTCCTCCTGTCAAATGTTTCCAGTTCAATGGGGGCCTATGTGGCTGCCACTGTTTTTTATGTGGGCGTTTGTTTTATGTGGCCGACGATGTTGGGGATTACTTCAGAGCGGTTTCCACAAGGTGGTGCTTTTACGATGGGATTGATGGGCTTTGCCGGGCAATTTGCTCTAGGCCTCGTGATTTTCTATATGGGGAAAGTCCGCGATGGACTCGGCGGCGATGCAGCATCGTTCCGTTGGACGGCAACCTTGGCGATTGTTCCCTTTATCGTCTTCGGTCTATGGTGGCTGAAAGATAAAGCCAAAGGTGGTTACAAGGCGGTGAAACTCAGTCAGACCTCTTAAGTCTTAAATAGTTCAAGTCGAATCAAGCAGCGTCGTGGCCTCAAATAAGCTACGGCGCTGTTTTGTTTTGTGACGCAATATGACTTGTGGGGAGTGCATAAGGTAAAATCGTAATGTGAAAATTTCAGCAAAAAAACAATCTTATTTACTTGCACTGCTGATTCTTGTCCTGAGCACTTTTGTGACCGTTGCACAAACCGATGAGAGTCGTTCAGATTACCCCTCATTTTCAAATCAGAGCTATCGCATCGAGTTAGAGGTTAATAATCAGGAACAAAGTTTTGTGGGACAAGAGATCGTCCGATTTACAAATTCAACCCGCCGTGATTTGGATCAGATCAATTTCCACTTATATCCAAACATCGGTCAGGAGGAAGAAGAATTTCCCTGGCTGACGGTTCACGGTGTCAGCCTGACAGCCAATGAAAAACGATTGCTTGCCAAAGGTCAGGGAGTACGTTTCGCTTTGAAAGCTCGCAACTCGATCCTGCAAGTGAAGCTTCCATTCAAGCTACAACCCGGACAGACGCTTGAATTGAAGGTGGAATTTGCTGCGCATGTCCCACGTATCCAGCGCGAAGAAACGACATTATTGGCTCATTTCCTGGAAGAAGCCTCAGATGCAATTAGCGATCAGAAGCAGTCCAGGGATTCGCGAGACATCTTTTTTGCTTGTGAACAAGTCATGTTGCTTGGGTATTTTTATCCAATTCTGGCGACCCCTGAAGCCATGCGTACCGATCAGGGATTGGCAATTGGGGTAGGTGGGTTAGTCATCAGCGAAGTTGCGGATTACGAAGTCAAAGTCCAGATTGAGAATAACGTGACAGTTGTTGCATCCAGCCCTTTGCTGGAAAAGAAAACGCACACAGAATTAGACGAAACTCGCGCGACTCATATTTTCCGAGGGGAAAAGTTGCGCGGGTTTGCTCTTGCCCTGGGCCAGCATTTCAAATCTATTGAGAGAATCGTCGGAACCACCAAAATCAAAACTTATTATCTGGCAGGTGATGCAAAGATCGGGCAACAGATGACTGAAATTTCCAGCCGGGCGGTTGCTGCCTATAATCAGGCTTTTGGTTCCTATCCCTATGCCGAGCTGTGCGTGATTGAATTGCCCTTGCCTGCCGGGTTTGGTGGTATTGAATTTCCTGGACTGATCGCGATTGCTCAGGCCTATTGTGTGGATTTTGATTCGCCGGAAGCCGCACGTTTACCGGGCCTGGTGCGCGAACAGGCGGATGTTGTGAAGAATGCACTGGAATTTACGCTTGCTCAATGCGTTGCATTTCAATGGTGGGGAAGCGCGGTGGGCAGCGATTCGCAACGCACGCCATTCCTGGACGAATCGTTAGCGCATTATGCCGCGACGTACTATTACGAATCTGCTTATGGGAAGGAAGCCGGAGAGAAGGCCGTTAATCAGAACCTTCGTTCGCCCTACCAAGTGTACCGCTCGCTCGGCGGAATAGATGTCGAAGTGGCCAAGCCGACTAAGGAATTTCACAGCTTGCTTCAGTTTTCAGCGATTGTGCAATCGAAAGGTGCAATGCTTTTTTATGCCTTACGAAAGGAATTGGGGGATGAACAATTTTTCGGTGCGTTACGCCTATACTTCACGACACGAAAGTTTAGATTTGCGACCCCCAATGATTTACGCGACGCCTTTCTGGCTGCCGCTCATAATCCAAACATCGTGAAATTTCTATTGCAGCGTTATTTACGCGAGAAACGTGCCGATGATGACTTAGGAAAACCCGAAGTCGCGTACTTTGCTCCGAATGAAAAAGGGAAGGGGAAGAAAATCGGACGATTCTTTGGGAAAATTGGCAGAGCCGCAGCCCGCCCCTTCTAAAACTATAGGAAAAGAAACATCGCAACTCAGTCCCTTTTGCTTTTTGATTTGACTTAGCCCGGAGGCCAGGTCATGGGGCGTCCGCCCATCACGTGTACGTGCAGGTGAAAGACGCTTTGCCCTCCATCGGCTCCGGTGTTGATGCACGTGCGAAACCCATCTTCTGCCATGCCTAGCTGATTGGCGATTTTGGGCGCGAGCCAGAGCAGGTGTCCCAGCAATGCGACGTCGCCTTTGCCCGCATCATTCAATGATTCCAGATGTTCGCGCGGGATAATTAACACGTGCGTTGGCGATTGGGGCGTAATGTCGTGAAAGGCGATGGCAAGCTCGTCCTCATAAATCTTATTGGCCGGAATTGCGCCCTCGGCGATTTTGCAAAAAATACAATTCTCTTCTGACATTCAAACTCCCTTTAGTTGTTTTGTGCGCTTGATCTTTGTCGAGCGACAGAAATCAGGAAGCCCACCAGCCCTCCAAAAATTACCAGCGCAATGACGTTTGACCAATCGCTGGTATTGGTAAACCAGTTGCGTCCGATGCCCAGATGTTCTTCACCCCCAGCAAAGGCGCGACCGAAGGATGCAACCAATCCGCCGATTGCTCCACCTGCGATAAAGCCGGAACTGAGCAGAACGCCTCTGCCGGTTTCCTCTTCAACCAGGCTTTCTTCGCCCTCCTTCCTCCGCAAACGATTCACCAGAGATCGAACCAGCCCGCCACAGAAAATCGTGGCTGAAGTTGAAATGGGCAAATAAATTCCGACGGCGACCGGCAGCGCTGAAACGCCAACAATTTCCAGCACGATAGAAATCATTGCGCCGATCAAGATCAGTGACCAGGGCAGTTTTTGCGTCAATACGCCATCCACGAGAACGCCCATTAACGCCGCTTTGGGGGCATCCAGTTTGTTGGTTACTTCGACCACTTCAAATTTGGGTTTGCCTGTGGCGTCAATTAAATAGGTATTTTCTTTGTTGTTCTGATTCACGATGACGCGGTCATACAAGTTGTCATCCATCCCGCGCATTTGCCCGGCAGCTTTGACATTGCCGCCAACGGTGAAAGTCTGATTCGCAGCCGCTGCTTCGACTGGTCGAACGCCTTGTTTCACGCCACCGACGCCGGGATTCACCAGGTAATGTAGTTTGCCATCTGTGCCAACCAGATATTTGCCCGCCGGAATTTTTGTTTGTCCATCCCCTGCATCGGTTTCTACTGTCAGGTTCAAGACATTGTATTGCTTGCCATCCTGCACAGCTGGCTTATTTGCCCATGATCCGCCAACAGCGTTTGCCGGAGCCGAATAGCTGGGATAGTTGACGGGCAATAAGTTGATTGCTTCAGTATTCAACCAATTAAGCGTCCATCCAATGACCAACGATGATGTCAACGCGCCTATTAGCAATGCGACCTGTTGCCATTTTGGCGTTCCACCAACCAAATATCCTGTTTTTAAATCCTGTGAGGTATTGCCTGCATTTGCTGCCGCGACACAAACGATTGCGCCGACAGTTAACGCGATGACGCGCTGTTCCGGCCCGACACGCCCCAGCAGCAAAAAGAGCAGAGATGTGAACAACAGAGTCGCAATCGTCATACCCGAAATAGGGTTTGAGCTGGAACCAATCGTCCCGCAAATACGCGAGGAAACGGTCACAAAGAAAAAGCCAAAGACAAGGATCAAAATTGCCGAGATGAAATCAACTTCAATCTTCGGCATCAAAATCAGCGCGATGAGTAACAAGGTAATTCCGCCGACCGTCACGCTAATTGGCATATCACGTTCTGTGCGCGAGGCCGTGCCAACAGAGGCATTGCCACCGCGAAAGTCCTTTAGCCCAGAGCTGAAAGCTTCAATAATCGTGGGCAAGGAACGAGCTAAACTGATAATGCCCCCCATCGCCACCGCGCCCGCTGCGATATATCGAACATAACGATCAAACACCACACTGGCGCTCATGTTTGCGATCAACTCTCCTGCCGGAGCGGGGAAGATATTGGTCGTCAACCCTGCGCCAAAAAATTTCACCATCGGCACTAAAATCAAGGCTGAAATAATGCCACCGCCTAACATATAAGAAGCAATACGAGGCCCGATGATGTATCCAACGCCTAACAACTCAGGCGAGATTTCAGCGGCGATGCGAGCGCCTTGATACCAGGTCAGAACCTTGGCTGGAACTTCCTTCCACATTTGCAAGGCTGTCATCAGAAATTTGTACCCAAAGGCAACACCAAATCCCATAAAGACGGTTTTGGCATCGCTGCCGCCACGTTCGCCCGCCACCAGCACTTCCGCGCAGGCAGTGCCTTCGGGGTAAGGAAGATTCCCATGTTCTTTGACGATCAGGGAACGTCGCAATGGAATCATTAACAAGACACCGAGCAAGCCGCCTGCGGCACCGACAATCGAGGTTTGAATCAGGTCAAGGTCTAGCCCCAGAATCAACAAAGCCGGAATCGTAAACACGATGCCAGCCGCAATGGATTCGGCTGCCGAACCAGTCGTTTGCACGATGTTATTTTCCAGGATTGAGGCCCGTCCAAGTAGGCGCAGCACGGTGATAGAAAGTACCGCAATTGGAATTGAGGCACTGACGGTCAAACCAACTTTGAGGCCAAGATAAACCGTAGATGCCCCGAAGATGAGGCCAAAAAAGATGCCCAAAATCACTGCTCGCAGTGTAAATTCCGGCAGGATTGTTGAGGCGGCGACATACGGTTTATGCGTTTCATGGCTGACGGTAGTTGCGGGAGCTGCCATAAGGATTCTCCTGTGATTATGATTCAACCCGGATTGGGTTACGGTGAAATTTTCGTTTTGACGTTGCTTAGTAATTCAGCAAAAGGGAAAGCCGGACCGCGCGATTTTGGGATAGCGCAAGTAAAAAACCGTCACGAAAAGCACGAATTCCCACGAATAATAATTAGTTTAGAGCGACAAATTGCGAATTAAGGCGGGGAATTATTCGTGGGAACGCATGAGAATTCGTGGCAGGCTATTTATTCATCTTCATCTTCCATATCAAATCCACGATTATCGCGGATGGCACGAAGAACCTGGATGGCATACTCAAAATCATTGAAGGCGCTCGTGAAAGAGCGGGCCATTTCTTCGTTGTTATGACGTTCGGAAACCTGCGCGTAATGTTTATGCCTTGATTCCAGTGAACCGATAATATCTGCTAACTCATTTTTGCGTTGTTCGTCCATTCAAAGTCCTCTATTTCTGCCGCTTGCTGTTCGGCCTTTTCTACTGCTTCTAACAATGCCGCCATGTTTTCATCCACGTTTCCCAGATAAAGCTCTGGGTAATCCAACACACAAGTCGTACAACCCGAATTGCAACAAGGCGGTAGAAGCGAATAATCAATTTCTTGCTTCATAACTGCAATGCGATTACCGCGTATATAAAAGCTGGAAGCACTATAGGGAAAAGCAGATTCGACTGTCAAATCTTTGTGGGGTGAGGATGCAGAATTGGCGGAAAGTGGGCTGAGGACGTGGTGCATTTATCGCTGTATCAGGAGCATTTCGTAGCGTTGAGAGGCGAAATAAATGAGTAGGAATAAAACCAGAAATAACGCAATCGGAAAGGCAAAAAAGTATCTATGACGCATATCAAACCTCACTGTTTCGGTAGTCACCTAATCGGGTGATAAACATGATAGTCAATTGGCGATGACGAACGATCCAGAGGCTCCATTTACCTTCCTTCTGTGCGCCCAAGCTTGTTTGCCCTCATTGACTTGGTGAAGTTCGCAATGAAACCGTCCGCCCCTCGTTCGTCATCAGGTGCAATTCTATTGATTGAAGCCGAAAAAAATACGGGATGCACAACAGTCGAATGCGAGGAAATACGCGCCTTGTAATTGTGGTTATCCACAGTGAATGCACTACAGATATGATTGACACTTCTGTTGTTTGTCACAATACTTGGCGCTATGTTGAAAGCATTCTTTAAGTCAACTCTCCCCACGACACCTGAAAATTCGAGCGTGCAATTAGGCCCGCTTGAGCAAAAAGTCATGAAATTGATTTGGCAACGAGGACAATCCAGTGTCCGGGATATTTACCTGGCGTTAGACTCAAGCTGGGCCTATACCACTTTGATGACGACGCTTGATCGGTTGCACAAAAAAGGAATGCTGGCACGGGTCAAGGATGGGCGTGCTTTTCTGTATTCTCCCAGCATCTCTGTCCGTGATTTTGAGCAGGGGATTGCACGGGATGTTTTGGATATGTTGCTGGGGCGAGGGGCGGCAGGGGTCAAGCCAATTCTCGCCTGTATTGTAGATACTGTGACTGAGCACGATCACGCGTTATTAGATGAGTTAGATCGCCTGGTCAAAGAAAAGCGCGAAGCCTTGCAGGAGGGAGAGAAAAGCAATGTTTGAAATGCTTGGATTTTGTATCCTGCTGGCTGCCGTTCTAACCTTGAATACAATCACCTCATCATTAGCTGCGTTGATTTGGCATAAACTCGCCCGACGTACAACCAATTGGCCTCCGGCGCTGCGGGCCAGATTGCTTTTCACCCTGCGCGTTGCTCCAGCAACAATTTCACTTTTATTGGCTTTGATGATGGTTTTACCTGCCTATCTTCTCAATGAGCCTCGAAATAAGGTCGAACCTGTAAGTTACCAGCTGGGGATACTGTCAGTGACTTCCGCAATTGCTTTATGCCTTGCCGCCTGGCGCGGTCTGAATGCTCGGTCGGCAACGAAGCGCCTGGTGCGAAACTGGCTTCAGTCTGCTACCCCAATTGAGATTCCTGACCTCACGATTCCAGCCTTTCGCTTTCCACATCAGCTGCCCATTCTCGCAATCATTGGTTCTTGGCGTCCGAAACTATTTGTGTCGGAGCGGCTTTTGCAAACTCTCTCTCCTGCCGAACTTGCTGCCACGATTGCACATGAAAAAGGGCATCTCATCGCCAAAGATAATCTGAAGCGAGTGGCGGTGAGAATGTGTTGCGATGTCTTGTCCATTCTGCCAAGTGGTCGGTCGTTGGATCGTGCCTGGATTGAAGCCACTGAGGCAGCAGCCGATGAATATGCTGCGCATCAAACTCAGAATATGGCTGTCGAATTGGCGAGTGCCCTGATCAAAATCGCCAGACTTATTCCTGCGGGGGAGCGAATCACGCTTCCTGTTGGGGCCGCGTTAATCGGACAAGATGAACCTGGGGTTGCGTTTCGGGTTCAGGCTCTGCTGGCTTTCGACCGTCGCCTGAACACAACCTGCGATGCCCAAAACGCGCTCTTTTCATTCTTATACTGGTGCCCGGTTTTTGGCGTCGCACTGTTGGCACTTTTGTTGCTTTCCTATCCAGCCATCTTGTCCAATGTACATGAAATTACAGAGTTTGTAATTTCGCAGCTCAAATGATGGCTCGCAACTGAACTACGATGCTTGGTAGTAGTTCGATCATTTCGCTATCCTGAGATTCGTTGGTTGCCGACTGACGAATACAATTCAATTCTTAGACAGCAAAATGATCTGATGAGCCAATTCAAATATTTATTTACCTCGCTACTCTTCATACTTTTCCCAGGGACAATGGGAATTCTTGCGCAATCCGAAATTGCCGTGAGAGGTGTGGTCAAGGACTCCACGGGTGCGGTGCTGCCCAACGTTACGCTGAGCCTCATGAATGCGCGCCAATCTATCCTTGCAACTGCGGTCACGGATTCCCAAGGGGTTTTCAGCCTTACCATCTCTGCCGGAACGTATGAGCTAGCCGCAACCAGGCTTGGCTTTGCTCCACAGCGTAAAGTTGTGACAGTTACCAGTTCTGGCAGCAATGATCTTGAGCTGGTGATGAGTCCGCCCTCGCTGTCGGAAGAAATTACAATTAGCGCAGACCTGGGCGTTGTTCAGGAGGTTGGAAAATCCACACAACAGGTTAATGTGATCAGTGATCGTGAATTGGATGAACGAGCCAAAGCGGTGCTGGCACAAGTCGCGCAGGAAGAACCCGGATTACAGCTACAGCGTACCAGCGCCACGATGGGCGCGATCTTTGTTCGTGGTGTGACGGGCGCAAAAGTCGTCAATTATGTAGATGGGATTCGTTTCTCAAATGCTGCTGCGCGCGGTGGAGTCAATACGTTCTTCAATCTCAATGATGCCAGTAACCTGCGTGCGGTTGAAGTTTTACGCGGCCCGAACAGCGCGCAATTTGGTAGTGATTCGATTGGTGGTGCCGTACAGTTAATCTCACAGACACCGCTTTACACAGCAGATAAATTTGAAGCTCACGGTCGCATCAGCACGCATTACAACAGCGCGGATCATAGTTTTGGGGGCAATACGCTCGCGACCTTTGGGAATAAAGATTTGGCTGTGCTGGTAAACCTCGCAGCGCATCGCAGCAACACCTTGCGAAGCGGCGGCGGCTTTGAATCACACGCTGCGGTCAATCGGTTTCTTGGCTTACGGTCTGATGTTTTAGGGGATCGTTCGACGGATACGGCATTCACGCAGTACGGTGGCTTGTACAAAATGAACTACAAGTTTACGCCGCACGATCAACTTTCCTTACATTACAACCGCGCACAGATTGATGGCGGAAAGCGCTTTGACCAAACGCTGGGTGGTGATGGCAACCTCATTGCTGATTTGCGCAACTTCAAGCTGGATTTTTTCTATGGCCGATATGAACGATTTGAAGCCGGGCCGTTTGATACACTTGCTGTTTCTTACTCTTACAACGTGCAACGTGAAGAACGCGTGAATCAGGGTGGCAATGGGAATCCGACCGGTACAATCACCCATCAGTATGAACGTACGTCAGCAACTGGCTTTCAGGTGCAAGCGAATCGGCAATGGGGCGTTCACAACAATTTGACGGTAGGCGGAGAGTTTTACCACGATTTAGTTCGCGCTCAATCCTTCGCCCTGAACCCAGTCAATAATGCGATTTCGCTTGCACGTCCGCGTGTGCCGGATCGGGCGACGTATGACAGCTTGGGTATTTATGCTCAGGATGTCTGGAATGTGATTCCGAACCGTTTGCGATTGATTGGGGCGCTTCGCTATGGCCGCGCTTCGTACAATTCGCGCAGTGCAAATAGCCCGCTGATGAATGGTGCTCCGCTTTGGCCTAATGATTCATTGACAGCCAACGCGGTGACTCCACGCATCGGGACAGTTGTGACGATTGTTCCCGGTCTTACTCTCTCCGCACAGGTGAGTCGTGGATTTCGCACGCCTCATATCACTGATCTGGGGACAGTTGGACTTACCGGTAATGGGTTTGAGGCAAACGCCATTGATCTGGGGGGAAGCGGAGCTTTCATTGGCTCAACCGGAGATCGCAATGCGATTTCCTCCGGGACTGTCATTGCGCAACTAAAACCGGAAACAAGCTGGAGTTATGAAGGCGGGATTCATTTCCATCACAGCCGGGTGAATTGGGATGTGAATGGCTTCGTCAATGACATTTACGACAACATCGTTTTGCAGTCGCTGATCCTGCCGCAAGGGGCCGTGGGGCTCCAACTGGGTGATCAACGGGTTACCTCACAATTGGCTAGTGGCGTAGTCTTTGTTGCTGCTTCAACGAATCCTGTCCTGATCCGCTCGAATCTTGGCGATTCGCGGATTTACGGGATTGAGCAGCAATTTGGGGTTCGACTGACCAGCAATTTAAGCTTCGCGCAAAATTTTACTTATCTTCACGCCGCCGACAAACAAACCGGATTGCCGCCCACCATTGAAGGTGGCACACCTGCACCACAAGGTAATCTGCGCATTCGATACCAAGCCACGAGCGAACGTTTTTGGGTTGAGCCTTATCTGTATGCTGCTCGCAAACAAGACCGCTTATCCACGCTTGATCTGGATGATCGTCGCACTGGCGCAAGACGTTCGCGCGCAAACATTGCCAGTTTTTTTACTCGCGGCGCGTATGCTCGTGGTCTGATTGGCGCGGGCACAGATGGACGTTTTGGCACCGCAGACGATATTTTGCGTCCAACGGGCGAGACGCTTGCTCAAGTCCAAAATCGCGTTTTGGGGAGCGCCAACAGCGCACCGCTTTATTCCTACATTCCTGGATTTATCACCTTTGGAGTTCGGGGTGGCCTGCGACTGGGCGAACGTCATGATCTAATCCTCGACCTTGAGAACATCAACGACAAGAACTATCGCGGCATCAGTTGGGGGATGGATGCTCCGGGGCGTGGTTTGAGTTTTCGTTACAGCTACAAATTCTAGCAGCACTGACAAGTCACCATATAGTATCTCGTTCGGAGTAACAAACAAGATGTTTGTTGTACATCTTTTGCCGGGATGTAGCACAAACAGCTTGTTTGTGCCTGCAATATTTTTTGTCAACACCGCCAGCCACTCACGAAAATCATCTTGTTGTTATTGAATTGACTACTGCCCAGTTCCGAAACCAACAAATCCCAAAAGCGAACAAGCCCCTCCCAATAAATATTGCGAGGGGCTTCCAATTGTCACAAGGGCGTTACGAAACCCTGTATTAAGGCTTGTTTGGGCCTTGGCATAGCAATTGAACTTTACCTCTGCCGAGGCATCACAGAAGATGCCATACCAGTGACTGCTCAAAAGAGAACGAACCAAATAAACAGCGGCAGAGCCAAATGCTTTCAGTCCGCCAAGCTTCAGGAGAATACCCATGACACAGTTGGTGCAAGGCGTTCGCTATAGTTTTCGGATGTTGATGAAACGCCCTCTCATTACCCTTATTGCCGTGCTTACATTGGGGCTGGGAATCGGAGCGAATACCGCGATTTTCAGCGTGATGAATGCGGCGCTCTTTCGCCGATTGCCACTTCCAAACGAGCAACAACTCGTAGTCTTACGCGAGAAAAAAGCGGGGGAAGAGGAACGACTGGGAAATGCGGCTTCGTACTTAAACTTTCAGGATTGGCAGGCGCAGAGTCAGTCATTTCACAGCATGGCAATCGTGCAAGCAGATGAGGCGACGCTGACGGGCGAAGGCGAGCCAGCGCGTGTGAATGTGGCGATTGCTTCTGCTGATATTTTCAAAGTCCTGGGCACAAATCTAAGGATGGGGCGTGGCTTTAAACCGGAAGAAGATCTGCCAGGCGCGGCAGAAGGACTGAACCCCGTCATTCTCAGCTACGATTGTTGGCAACGTCGGTTTGAATCGGATCGCAAAATTCTGGGGCGCATGGTGACACTTGATAACCAAGCATTTTCGGTTGTCGGCGTCATGTCCGCAGGGATTTTTCCGCTGCAAAAAGAACCAGTAGATTTCTGGATGACCGTTGCCTACGGCGGTGATGCCAAAAAACCGGGAACCATGAATGGCAGTCGTGGGTATCGAGCGTACATCGCGGCAATTGGTCGCTTGAAAGAAAATGTCTCAGTCCAACAGGCACAGGCCGAAATGACGAGCATCAGTCGAGGACTCGCGGAAAAATATCCGGCGAGCAATAAGCAGTATCAAACGACTGTGATTCAGGTGCGCGAATTGCTGGTTGGCAAAGCTCGGCCTTTGTTGTTTCTGCTGCTTGGCATTGTTGGCTCAGTTTTATTGATTGCGTGTGCCAATGTTGCCAGCCTGCTTCTCGCCCGTGCCACAGTGCGACAGCGCGAAATGGCGATTCGTTCGGTGTTGGGCGCTAGCCGCTGGCAGATTATGCAGCAGCTGCTACTGGAAAGTGTTTTGCTTGGCTTGTGCGGCGGCGTGCTCGGATTATTGATGTCCCTCTGGGGCGTAGATTGGCTGATTGCCGCGATGCCTGCTGAAATCCCTCGTATCACGGGGCTGAGTCCCGACTGGCGCGTGTTGTTATTCACGCTTGGTGCCGCAATGCTGACAGGGATTTTGTGTGGATTATTTCCAGCCATTGGTGCAGCGCGCAATGATTTGTCTCTGGCGATGAAAGAGGGCGGACGTTCAACCACAGTCGCGCGTGGCGGATTGCGTCAGGCTTTGGTCGTGGGAGAAATTGCCATCACCCTGGTTTTACTGATCGGCGCGGGCCTTTTGCTGAAAAGCTTCTGGTTATTGCAGCGCGTTGATCCGGGGTTTGATTACCGAAATGTGTTAACGGCGAAAGTCGTGTTGGCACCTGAGCGATACAAAGAGCCTGCCCAATCAAAAGCCTTTTATGATGCCTTACTCACAAACGTGAAACGATTGCCGGGCGTCACACAGGCCAGCATTGCGCAATCCATCCCGTTAACTTCCAATGACAATGGGACAAATTTCAATATTGTCGGTCGCCCCTTTCCCAAAGGAGAGGAGCATGAAGCACGATTGCGTTTCATCGGATTGAATTACTTTCAGACAATCAATCTGCCAACGCTCAATGGTCGTGATTTCACGGATCGCGATGATGAAAAAGCTCCACCGATGGTAATGATCAATGAAGCATTCGCGCGACAATATTTTCGTGGGGAAAACCCATTGGGCAAAAAATTATTGCTTGGTTGGGGCGGCGATGAAGAGAAAGAAATCGTTGGGGTAGTGGGCAATCTCCGTCATCGTGGGTTGGACGATCAGGCACGTCCAGAAATGTATGTGCCACAGGCGCAATTTTCCACGATGGATATGACCTTGCTGGTAAAAACAAACGTCAATGCCGAATCTCTCAGCCAGGCCATGACTGCCGAAGTCCGCAAACTTGATCCACAATTGCCAGTCACAAAGATCAATACGCTGGAACAATATCGCTCTGCTACAGTTGCCTTTCCGCGTTTCAACCTGCTGATCTTGTCTTTGTTTGCCGGACTCGCGCTGGCTTTGACGATCATCGGGCTCTACGGCGTCATTTCTTACGCAGTCACACAACGCACGAACGAAATTGGTGTACGGATGGCGTTGGGAGCGCAGGCGTTCGATATTTTGCGCATGATCCTGAATCAGGGATTACGACTGGTACTTATCGGTCTTGTGTTGGGGCTTGCTGGAGCGCTGGCACTAACAAGGATGATGCAGAGTTTACTATTTGAGGTGAGCGCTTCTGATCCGTTGACCTATTTTCTGGTTGCCATCTTGTTAACACTCATTACGTTGATGGCGTCTTTTATTCCAGCTTATCGAGCAACAAAAGTCGATCCGGTAATTGCACTCCGTTACGAATAGCGCAGTCGCCGACCGTCTTGAGACAGTTTTCCATCAGCATCGTTTGATGCCTGGGGATAGCTGATTTTTATTTGCCTGTTGGATTCCGGCGCGAAGAGCTACGAAGGTTGATCCGATGATCGCCTTACGATACGAATAAAATCGCGGGCAACAGCGGACAAAGGGAGATGTGCTGACAGAAAAAGGGCAGGAAAAAGTGCAAAATGTTTACTTTTTCCTGCCCCCTGTTTTCGTCTCAATTCGATTATGAATTGGCCGCGTTCAGTTTCTGTAGGGCCTCATTGATTTTTTGCGCTGCGGTGTCAGTAGCTTCGCTTAAATCAATATCAGAGGATTGGCGGCTCGCGCGGTCGTAAAATTCAACCTTGCCTTCCTTCAACTTCTTCGACCCAATGCGGATTTGGAAAGGGATGCCGATCAAGTCAGCATCATTCAGCTTGACGCCTGCGCGTTCGTCACGGTCATCAAATAACACATCTAATCCGGCAGCCGTGAGTTCCTGGTAGAGCTTTTCTCCTGCCGTTTTGATTTCTTCATCTCGGACGTTAAGTGGTGACACGATGATTTGAAATGGCGCGATGGTGATGGGGAAAATGATGCCCGCGTCATCGTTATAAAGCTCAATCGCTGCCGCCAGAATGCGTTCGACGCCAATGCCATAGCTGCCCATCACAATCGGAACGGGTTTGCCGTCTGCATTCAGCACTGTCGCCCCCATCGAATTGCTGTACTTGGTGCCAAGCTTGAAAATATGCCCAACCTCAAGGGCTTTGCCTAATCGCAGCACGCCATCACATTTCGGACAGCCTTCGCCTTCCGCCACGGTTCGCAAATCCGCCCATTGTGTAACTTTGATGTCGCGTGCGATGTTGACTCCGCGTAGGTGATGATCGTCTTCGTTGGCTCCGGTCGTCATATTCGCCCGGCCTTGCAATGCATTATCCGCGAGGATTTTTAATTTGGTGACACCAACTGCGCCGAGGCTGCCTGCGTGCGCGCCCATTGCGTCAACGATTTCTTCCGGGTGCGCCGGGCGGACTTCGTGCAGTTCGGCATTTTCGGCACGGCAGATTGCGCCCACGGCAGAAGCGAATTTCGCTTCGTTGAGCGGATGATCTCCCCGCAACAATGCGAGGATGATTTCGTTGCGACGGCCTTGTTTGTCTTCAATGACGGCGACGTGAATTAGCGTTTTGATCTGATGGTCGGCAGCGGCTCCGCCGGGGAACGTGATTAAATCGTCAATGGTTCGCACATTCGGGGTAGGGAATTTCTCAATCGCGGCATCGGCGTTTTCATCAGCAATCGCGGGAATGCGGGATTGTGCTTTTTCCGTGTTGGCCGCATAGCCACATTTCGGGCAACTTGCGACCAAATCTTCGCCCGCGTTCGTGTACACCATGAACTCGTTTGACGCGGAGCCACCCATCGCGCCTGTGTCGGCATCCACGATCACGTATTGTAAGCCGCAGCGTGAATACACGCGGCAATATGCTTGTCGCTGATCCTCAAATGCTTTGTCTAGTCCGGCGAAATCAATGTCGAATGTATAGGCATCCTTCATCGTGAATTGGCGCACGCGCAAGAGGCCGGATTTCGGACGCGGTTCGTCACGAAACTTGGTTTGAATCTGATAC
>JAFDVL010000046.1:0-110520 GCA_018268995.1 Acidobacteriota bacterium
GCTGTTTTTGGACGAAATCGGCGAGATGAGCTTAGCGGCGCAGGTGAGCTTACTTCGCGTTTTACAAGATGGCGAATTCACGCGTGTTGGCGGAAATGAAGTCATCAAAACCGATGTGCGCGTCATTGCCGCGACCAACAAAGACCTGGAATCCGAAATTGAAGCCGGGCGTTTTCGCCGCGACCTGTTCTATCGCTTGAACGTCTATCCTATCTATCTGCCGTCTTTGCAGGAACGAGCGGAAGATATTTATTCGCTGGTTGCACATTTCATTGAGCATTATCAGCAACGCAGCGGCAAACGCGTGATGGGCATTACAGATCGCACGATTCAAATGCTGAAGAATTACTCCTGGCCGGGCAACGTTCGCGAATTGGAAAATTGCATAGAACGAGCCGTCATCGTCGCGGCAGGTCGAATGATTACAGAACAGGATTTGCCGGAAGCGATCCGCGCGCAGGTTTCGGATTTGGCTAGTGCGAGTCATATAGAAATCGCGATTCCAACTCCGATGGAAGCGGTTGAGCAGATGATGATTGAACAAACCCTGCTTTTTACGGATGGCGATAAAGCGAAAACCGCACGCTTGCTAAATATCGGGCGCAAAACGCTCTACCGGAAACTGGAGCAGTACAAAAAAGCACAGGCCGTGTCACAAAAATAACGCGGGCGGCGTTTATTGGTTGTATTTTCAAGGAAGTGTTTGCTTTGGGAATGGCAACCAAACGTGCAAAACGAACACCTAAGAGCTGTTTTGAAAAAGGGATGAGTTCTTGCTTTTGGGTATTTGCAAGTCTAAGATTTAGAAAAAATAAAGAGGTGAGACATGAAAATTTGTCCGACTTGTCAATCTAGCTATCCAGACGGTTTTAAATATTGCCCGCAGGATAATAACACTCTGCTGACGGGCGAAGAATTTGCTCGGCGCTCCCAACCGGTGACTGCGCCTGTAATTACGGAATCAGTGCCTGAAGTGGCAACAATTTCAGTGCCACCGAGTGTAATCAAAGAGACTGTCGTTTCTATTCCTGAAACGCAAGCTGCCGCACAATACATCGCGCCGCGCGATTTCGAATATAGTGCGCCTGGACCGGAACCTGAAATTGAAGCCCCGGTTGAAGAAACTCCACGCGCAGTGGCCTCAGCGGCTACCGTTAGCGCCGCAACCGCAGCCACAAACGGAACTGCCAAACTTACCCCAGCCCCTGATTTTGGGTTAAACCTGGCAATGCCAGAGCCAAAGAGTCTCGTTTCCCGGTTATTCGCCTCTTTCCAAAATATCAAAGACATCCGGTTTGGTGGCGGAGCGGTAGCGGCTGGTGCCACACAAGATTTTCAGGTTTTAATTCCTGATGAATCGTTGCTTTCACGAATCCTTCGTGAAATTGGTTTGGCATGGCAGGATTTCCGGCGCAATCCGAAGCAATTTTTCGTTGAGTTGATGCGCGGTGATGGAAGCAATTTGCGACGGCGCAATATGTTGCTGGTTGGTTCAGAAATGGCGCTAGTCGGCTACGCCACTGTTTATTTTAGCTTTTGGGCCCTCGCGCCCCTGGGATTACAAGTACCAACGATCTTCAAATTCGCAGGCCTGGCATTGTCATTATTTCTTGTAGGTTGTTACGTCGTGCGTGGCTTTTTGCTGAGTCGGCTGATTAATCAACTCACTAGAAAAATTGTTGTATCTATGGTCGGAATGGAGCTGGCTACTTGGGGAACCTTTATTGGTTTCTTGTTATTTCTTGCCATGATTCCTAGTTGGTTCTGCGCCTTTTTCCCTTCGCAATGTGGAGTTGTCTTAGCAAAAGGGCCTGAATATCGTTTGCTGGAACCAACTCTGGCAACAGAAGAGCCTAAGCCAAAGCCCGTCGAAAAAGTCCAAAAGGAAATTCCGAAGGGCAAAGGAGATGGTTTCACAGGTGGCAGCAAGCCTAAGCCCCAGCAGGCGCAAGGTGGTGGTGGACAGAATACCAACGCTCCGGTGAGCAAGGGCGTACCGCCACAAATGACGCAGCTACCGCAAGTCATGCCACCGACATTGCGTACCCCAACCATTAAAAATCCATCGCTTGTTGTTCCTACAACAACGCAAGGAGATGATGCTTTATCGAAAGCAATGGCGGGGCGAATCGGTCTTCCTGACGGTGCAGACGCTCCTCCCTCTTTAGGAACTGGCAAAGGAACGGGACTTGGCCCTGGCGAAGGCGGTGGACAAGGCCCAGGACGTGGCGGCAATAAAGGAGGCGGCGATATGGCGATTGGTGGCGGCCCCGGAGATGGTGGGAGCGGTGGGATTTTCCAGGCCACGGCCAGCATGAAACCGACCATCGTTTACAAAGAAAAGGCCAAATATACTGAAGCCGCACGCCAAAATCGTGTTCAGGGAACCGTGCTTGTCAGCGCAGTTTTCACCGCTGACGGAAAAGTTACCGCAATTCGTGTGATCCGTGGTTTACCGGACGGCTTAAACGACGAAGCGATTAAGGCTGCGCAAAAGATAAGATTTACGCCCGCAATGAAAAATGGTCAGCCTGTGAGCGTCAGGATGTCTATGGAATTCAGCTTCAACTTGCTGTAAGAAAATCATTGGATAGGTAGGGTTGACGAAGTGAAGTTTGATTGCTAGTATCTCGGCTTCCTTCAAGTGGGCCGATAGCTCAGTCGGTAGAGCAACTGGCTTTTAACCAGTGGGTCGCAGGTTCGAGTCCTGCTCGGCTCATCAATTAAATCAACAGGTTAGCCCATCTTGACAGATGGGCTTTTCTTTTGTTTCCTAGAAAGTTTCCTAACGCGCACTGGCTTCTTTCCTTTTCCTAATTTCCATTTCTATCGGGAATCTCAGGTAGTCATTGTCACGCCTGATGCCTGGGAAGAAATCCAAGGTCCACAAGCTTTCCCTGCTGCGTCATCGCCGTGAATACAACAGGCTTAAAGTCGAAGCCCAGCGCGAGTGTTAAGACCTTTGCGTTACCCACGCGGTAAGAAATCAGGGGAATGAGGTTGAGAAAACCAAAGACAGATATGAGGAGCGTATGAAGACAAACGATAAAAATTTTTCCTGGATTCTCTGGCTTGCCGTCTGGCTCATGTTCGCCGGAATGTCCGGCGTTGCTCTCGCGCAACAGCATCAGCCCAATATCATTTTGATTCTGACTGATGATCAGGGCTACGGTGATGTAGGCCGACACGGGAATCCGATTTTGCAAACTCCCAATTTGGACCGCCTGCATGATGAATCCATGCGCTTCACGGATTTTCACGTGAGTCCAACCTGCGCGCCCACACGCTCCGCCTTACTATCAGGGCGACATGATTTCAAGAATGGCGTCACACACACGATTCTCGAACGCGAACGCATGAACTTGCGAACCGTAACCATTGCGCAAGTGCTGAAATCCGCAGGCTACACGACAGGCATCTTTGGCAAATGGCATCTCGGCGATGAAATTCCCTATCGCCCCAATCGGCGTGGCTTTGATGAAATGTTTATTCACGGTTGCGGCGGCATCGGGCAAACCTATCCAGGCACATGCGGCGATGCGCCGGGCAATTCCAATTTCGACCCGGTGATCCTGCACAACAACAAATTTGAAAAGACGCAGGGCTATTGCACCGATGTTTTTTTCGGACAGGCAATGCAATGGATGACTGCGGTGAAAGGCAAAAAACCGTTCTTTGCTTACATCACGCCAAACGCACCACATGCTCCGTTGGATGTGCCAGAAAAGTACGCCCAGCTTTATGCGAGCAAGTTGCCCAATGATAAAACAGGCAGAGACACGGCAAAGTTTTTCGGCATGATCCATAACATCGATGAAAACGTGGGCAATCTATTGGCGCAGCTCAAGGCGCAAAATCTGGAGCGCAACACACTGGTGATTTTCATGAATGACAATGGTGGTACGGTGGGCGTGCATGTGTGGAATGCCGGGATGCGTGGGAGTAAGAATACGCCGTATCTCGGTGGTACGCGCGCGATGAGTTTTTGGCGTTGGCCGGGTAAATGGACACCAGCCAATGTTCCTTCACTCACGCAGCACGTAGATGTTTTCCCTACATTGTCAGAACTGGCTGGCGCGAAACTTCCCTCCAAAGTCAAAGCCCAAGTTGAAGGCCGCAGCCTCGTTCCCTTGTTGCAAAATCCTGCTGCCGAAGGGCCAGATCGCATGATCGTGCGCCACATCGGTCGCTGGCCGAAAGGCGCAAATCCAAATGATTACAAATACACGCAGGTCAGCGTCCGCAATACTCGCTGGCATTTGGTGAACGACAGCAAAGAAAATGTGAAACGCTGGGTGCTTTATGATTTACAAAATGATTTTAGCGAACAGAAGGATGTTGCAGCACAACATCCTGACATCGTCAAAATGCTGGAAGAAGAATATGATCGGTGGTGGACGAGTGTAATGCCGATGCTGGTTAATGAAAACGTGCCCCAACCCGCCGTCAATATCTATCACGAACAATACTGGAAACAGTATCGTGGCGCGGGGCCGAACAACGTTCCGCCGGGTACAAAATTGCCTACGAAATGAAAGTGAAAGCAATGACACAAAAGAAAGTCTTTAATGTGTGTGTCGTTGGCAGCGGCCCCGGTGGCGGCGTATGTGCTGGCCCAGGCTGGCTTGAAAGTTGCGCTCGTCGAAGCCGACAACAAGCGCCGCTGCGCGTGATCCAAAGCACAGCGGAAAGGAACCGATGACATTGTCCGACATTGACGGCGGGACACGCCCAGAGGAATTCTAGCATTTTCGCCCCTTGGGCATTACTGACTTCTAGTAGTTGCCTTCAATGAGCTTATCTCAACTTATCAACAGAACTTAGCCCTCAGCACTAAACCTTTCCGCTGACCTTGCAACATCCGTGGGAGCGCATATGCCCCCGCGGACTGGACGCATGACATTACGCTCCCGGTAATATATTCTTAACAGGTCAAAACCGACCTAACAACAAAACATTAAAGAAAGCCCTCCTGATTGGGCGAGGGGATGAATTTGAGATCGCCGACAGGTGCTGATTCGGATAAAAGGCAGACTCAGTTCGGTTTGAATGTCTATTGGTAAGCATATCTTATGGCAGATCCCTGGACGGTAAACGCAGGCGAAATCAGCGCAGCGGTTTCACGGAGCCGCCGGGAATTCTTACGGTCACTCACTGGCGCTGCCTGCTATCAGCCTTTCTTGAGTGTTTCCGCTCCGCAGTTCGCGTCCGCCCCGAAAAGCCGCGCGCAACGAGCCATCGTGGTGACCTTCGGCGGAGGCTGCCGCGATGAGGAAATACTTACGCCGCACGGGCAGCAAAACGTTCCTTATCTTCTCAGAGAACTGCTTCCCCAAGGAACATTCTTTACGCATGTCGAGAATCGCGGCATTCTGGGGCACTACGTCGCCACGGCCAGCCTGACCACTGGCGTCTATGAAACTTTTGATAATTTTGCCGCCGTTCCGCCGCAATCCCCGACTGTGTTTGAATACTTCCGCAAGGATTTGAAGCGTCCTTTGCACGATACCTGGGTCGTTGCTCCGAGCAATGGTTTCAATCGCATTGGCAGCAGCGATCACCGCGCTTTCGGCCCTGGCTATGGCGCGCAGGTAGTGCTACCGAAACGCTTTCTCAAGCAAGCACTGGCTTCCAATACGACCGGCGATTATGCACGTCTGTTGCAGGACAATTACGAGACGCCACTTTTCAGCCCGCAAGTCGAGGGCGGCAGATTTTCGCTGGACGAATTCACGGAGTTGCTCAACCTTTCAGCAAAAGATTTTGTCACGCAGGCGCTCACGCTTTCGAGTGCAGACGAGTTGTCGTTCTTCGTAGCGAAGCGGCTCATGCGCCGCTATGCGCCGCGCCTGCTTTGGATCACGCTGCACGATATGGATGTTGCCCATGCAGGCTGCTTTTCCCTGTATATCGAAGGCATTCAACGCACGGATCGCCTTTGCCGCGAGATTTGGCGAACGATTCAAAGCGAGCCGGAATATGCCGGCAAAACAGCCTTATTCATCCTGCCGGATTTTGGCCGTGATTCGGATGGCAGCATCGGTGGCAATGGGTTCCAGCATCACCGCACAGGGGACGCGCTTTCGCGCACGACCTGGATGTTGGCGCTGGGGCCGGGCATTCACCAAAATCGTGTGGTAGATCGTCCGATTGCGCCACTGGATGTCGTCCCTACGCTCGGCGCTATGCTTGGCTTCGATGCCAGGATGGCCCGTGGCAAACCGCTGAACGAACTTCTGTAGCTCCATGCCAGTTCCTATTCAGGATAACCATTTCAAGGATTACCCGCCTGAAGCCAGGCGCGTGGCGACCAGCCACCTTGAATTGCTGCGCAAACTGCCAGCGGCATTCGCCCCGCTGTTGTTGCAGCAGATTCAGACGTACGACTGGCGCTTTCCTGCCGAGCGCCGTGACATTGATCGGCAGCTTACGTTTCTCAAATCTCTGGCTGAGGCGGATCGTCGTCGGTTTTTTACTGGCTTTGAGCAACTAAAACTTCCTGCGCGCTTGCTGGACGCCAAGTGGGCGGCTTCTCCGGTGGAGTTCTCTGAACAACTCTCCCATCACCTCTGGACGACCGACCAGATTGATGCTTTTCACGAAGCGTCAGCGACATATCTAAAAGCGGTTGTGACTGCCATTCCGAATCAGCCGCCCACGACGCACCGACTCGGCATTGCCGTGATTGGCAAGGGCGTCGAACGGAACACTTATCCGCTCTTTCGCAAGTTTCGACCGCATGGCTCGCGCTTCACGAATGTCAACCCGGCGAACGGGCTGAAGACATTGCTCGCTTACGTCACGGACAGAGCCGCCGCGCATCCTTCGTCGTTCGATCACTGGTATATTGATGGCGGCGAGGCGGAGACGGTGTCGCATCCATTTCTCAGCAGCATTTCATATCGCGGACTTGAGCAGCATCGTCTGGCGTTGTTGCGTAAAACCAGTAGCGCGATTCAAAGCGGGATTGCTGGCCCCAAAGAGCTGCTCTCGTTGCTGCACGGATTGCAGCCAGAAGAAATTGGATTTGCTGCGACAGGCCGCAATGACGCCATTCTCAGCCACTTTGCTACGAGCCTTTTAACTTCTGGTTCAGGCACGCAGATTTTCAGCACAAGTTTTGTGCAATGGGCTACGCGCGAGCTTTGGCGTCGCGCCCAGCCGTTGACGATGCTGGCTCGGTTTGCGCCGCGTCAGCGGTTACGCCCGATGAATGAAATGCTTGCCGGAGATGAGCGGACTGTCGAACTGGACGCGCCCGGCTCGCTCATTGACGCTGATATGGGCGCTTACTATATGTGGCTCGAACAGCAACGCCTGCCCGGCGCTGAACAATCATCATTCCTGATCTGGTTTGAAGACCACGCTGAAGCATTGGTGATTTCCCCCAAGCTCCCTCGCAACGCGGAATCCAATGCGCGGGTGGATATGCGCTGGCTGCTTGCGCAAACAAGTTGATCGTGTCAATGACTTGCGCGGCGAACTTAAGGTACAAGAATAGGACGACAGCATCGCTTCGAGATCGTGCGCGCTGGCTGGGGGGCACGACTCCAAACTCGATGGCCGCCCCGTTTCTGTTAAGCTATGTATACTCAGCAGCGACTAAATGAAACAAGCTATCTTTGGAGGTAGCGACTTTGCCGCGAATGCCGACGGCACAAGCAGCCCACTTGCGGTAATTGCGGCTTCGGAAAGTATTGTCCACAACGCAGGGTGAGAGGTTAGACGTAAAAGTTTTCCTTTTCGATCATTTGCGAAGCCGATAAAAACAAAAGGGCTTTTCGGCAATTCGCTGAAAAGCCCCCTGTTTGATCTTCTCAATCTTTTGCTATGCTTGTTGCACGGCCTGCACTAATTTTGAGAGCGAAGCTTTTGCATCGCCGTACAGCATTCCTGTGTTTGGTTTGAAGAACAATGGATTCTCAATGCCTGAAAATCCTCGGCCTTTGCCGCGCTTGAGCACAATCACCTGTTTTGATTTGTCCACTTCGATGATCGGCATGCCTGCAATCGGGCTTTTCGGATTATCGCGGGCATCAGGATTCACAACGTCGTTCGCGCCAATCACCACGGACACGTCCGTTGCGCCCATTTCGGGGTTGATTTGCTCAAGTTCATAGAGCGATGAATAGGGCACATTGGCTTCGGCCAGCAGCACGTTCATATGACCGGGCATGCGTCCGGCGACCGGATGAATCGCGTATTTGACGATAACCCCGCGATGTTCCAATGTTTCGGCCAATTCGCGGACGGTGTGTTGGGCTTGCGCGGTTGCCAGCCCATAGCCGGGCACGATTACAACCTGACGCGCATAGGCAAGCTGGACGGCAACGTCGTCAACCGTGACCTCACGCTGCACTCCTTCGATAGCCTGTTGCTCTTCCGCCGCGCCGCCAAAGGCACCAAACAACACATTTGTCATTGAGCGGTTCATCGCTTTGCACATTAGGATCGAAAGGATAAAGCCTGAAAATCCATCCAGGGTGCCTGCGATAATCAGCACATTGTTCTTGAGTGCAAAGCCCGTTGCCGCCGAAGCCAGGCCCGCGTACGAGTTCATCAGTGACATCACCACAGGCATATCTGCCGCACCAATCGGCAGCACCAGCAACAGGCCGAACAGAAACGCCAGCCCGATCATCACATAAAACATGATTTCGTTTCCCGGCGAAAAGATCAGCGAAATAAAAATTCCTATCGTGAAGGTAAACAGCGCAATATTGAAGATGTTCTGGCCTTTGAAGGTCAGCGGAGTCCCGCGAATCAATTCTTGTAATTTCGCAAAAGCAATCAGGCTGCCCGCGATGGTTATGCTGCCGAACAAAACTTCAAAGCCGAGCGCGGTCATTTTGAAGCTGCCAAGTTCTGCTCCGCCGCGCATATATTCCGCGACGCCGACCAGTGTTGCTGCCAACGCGCCAAAGGCCAAAGAAATGGCCTGCCTTTGCGGCAAGGCATTCATCGAAACTTTCAATGCCATGACCGAACCGATCAACGAGCCAACCAGCAGCCCGACGATGATCCAGACGTAGCTGACGATTTCATGATGTAACAACGTGCCGACGACCGCGACCAGCATGCCCATTGCGGCCAGGTTCATGCCGTTGCGTGCCGATTTGGGATGGCTCAAGCCTTTGAGGCCAAAGATGAACAGGGTCGAAGCGATGATGTAGGCAACTTCAATAAAATATTTGGATTCCATTAGGAGTTTTTCTCCTCCTTCTTGTCTTTGGAATCACTCGGCAATTTGTCCTGAAACATCTTGAGCATGCGTTCCGTGATGGTAAATCCGCCGACCACATTGATTGTCGCTGCGATGACCGCAATCACGCCCAGAATCGTGCTGAGCGTGCTGTGCTCGGCTCCGGCAGTGACAAGCGATCCGACCAATGAAATGCCCGAAATCGCATTCGTCGCCGCCATCAATGGAGTGTGCAATAAAGGAGGAACGCGCGAAATAATTTGATAGCCTAAAAACGCGGCTAAGACGAAGACGTATAAAGATGAAATTAGTATATCAACACTCACAGAGAGAGCCTCCTGTTCGATATGGTGCAGATGATTGAGGAGCCGAAAAGAACGAGCGTAAATTAATACAACTTTTACGACAGTTAGTTACCTCATTTCCCAAACCAACCTTGGGCCATCAAGGGTTAACGAGAGGTGGTTCAAAATATCACGTCCGATATAACCCACTTCTTGATTGATAAGTAGAAAATTGCCTTTGAAAGTTTTGCGTTGGAAGATCAAATCCGCGCGTACTGCTTGTGCTGCACTCCGGTTGCCATCAAAGCCTGTTAGTTCAAATGTTTGGTTCACATCCGGTATGATGCCGAGGATGTTGACTGAAGGCATTGGTAAGAGCGTTACATCTGCGCCAGAGTCAATCAACATTGGAATATCTGCTAGCGTTACGCCCGTGTCTGGATTTCGTAACATTGCCTTTGCGACAGGCGCTGGTGGTGAAAAAAGGGCGCTATCGTATTCCGGCATCGTCTGATTCCTCTATGACCTCTTTAACAAAATGACTGAACTGTTCTGGATGTACCAGATGCGGGCTACCAATCTTTATGGGGGGCGGTATCTGTACATCTGGAACGATCACGTACACCCTCGTTTTTTCTGGCAAGCGAGGCGCATGAAGTAATTTGATTTGCCCGTTTTCTACTGTAGCTTCGTAAGTCGTGACGCTCATAATTTACCTCTCTCTGCGTTTGAGTTTAGCACGCAGAATTACTGTGCCATAGCTACGACTTCGCCGCCAATGCTGCCTGCAATCGTGGATGCTTCGCTTCGCCCTGATGTATGGCACAACTCGGCCCGACGATGTCGTCGTCGAAGTCTAAGCTTAATTCGCCTTCTTTGATCATCGGACTTAAAAACGCAGTCAGATTGCGGGAATACAATTGGCTGGCGTGAACGGGAACCGTCGCCGCAAGATTCAACGGACACATGATTGTCACACCGTTTACGTCAATCGTTGTGCCGGGCTGGCTTAGGGCACAGTTGCCGCCCGTAGTCCCTGACAGGTCAACGATGACGGAGCCACGCTTCATATTGTGAACCGCTTCTTCTGTAATCAAAATCGGCGCTCGCCTGCCGGGCACTGCTGCAGACGTGATGATGCAATCGGTCTGTTTTGCTTGCTTGGCGATGAGCTCGCGGCTGCGTTCCATCACTTCTTCGGTGACTTCTTTCGCATAGCCGCCCGCGCCTTCGCCGGATTGCCCGCCCATGTCAATTTCCAGAAATTTTGCACCGAGGGAACGAACGGCTTCGCCCGCTGCGGCGCGCACGTCAAAGCCTTCAACGACTGCGCCTAAGCGTCGTGCGGTGGCAATTGCCTGTAATCCTGCGACGCCTGCGCCGAGGACCAAGACTTTGGCGGGCGGCACTGTGCCAGCGGCAGTCGTCAGCATTGGGAACATGCGCGGCACACGATCTGCCGCAAGCAACACCGCTTTGTACCCGACAATCGTTGCCATCGAAGACAGCGCATCCATCGCCTGAGCGCGCGTCGTGCGCGGAATCAGCTCGACAGAAAATGCAGTCAGGCCATGTTCCAGCATGGGGCGCAATGTTTCCGGTTCATCCAACGGACGCAGGAAGCCAATGACCACAGCGCCTTTTTTCAGGCGGGCAATGTCGTCAGTTGGCGGACGATTGATGGCGACCAGCACGTCGGCGGCGGCCAGCAACGCCGCGCGATCTGAGGAAACGCTTGCACCTGCGGCTTCGTAATCGGCATCGCTTGCGCCTGCGTCATTGCCCGCGCCGCTTTCGACGGCGATAGCAGCTTTCAGGCCAATTAGCTTTTTGACGGATTCAGGTATAAGTGCAACGCGGGATTCTCCCGGTTGAGTTTCTCTGAGTACAGTAATCTGCATTCAGCTATCTCCCTTAACAGAATTGGAGTGACAGTAGACAAACAGCACAGTAAGCATTGCAGGAAATCGGGATGCCGATAGTTGTACCGCAGTGGAACCACAGACGCAAAGGATTCGTGCAGATATTCTTCAGCCCTGCTCTGGCGTACTCGGATTTTTGTGGCGATGGCAGCCGCTTCGCTGAAATTTATGATGAGAACTGATTGCGTAACTTGCCATCTTCAACGCCACCTTGTTGTCGCTCGCCTTTACCATCGCCACGATTTCTATGCCAGGTGCGTGAACATCGCTTCGTTCGTGGCGAAGCGGAAATATTCAAGGCCGCGTTGTGCGGCGATTTCTTTTTCAATCGCTTCCAATCGCTGCACTTCGGCATATGTGACCGGACGCACGCCGCGAGTTTGCAATGCTTCGATCAGCTTTACGATCCTGGCTCCTGTCGCTTCATCGGTCTGCGGTGCGACAGTTTCCAAATAATGATTGACGACCGCAACGCCGCGCTCTCCGTCCTGACGGGCTTTACCCACCAGACCATCGGATGCTTGACGTGACCATCCGATGACGAATGTTCCCGGTATCACGTGATCTGATTCAGGATCAAAGACCTCATAGGCCTCGGTTCCCGGATGTTCTGCATCAGGATTTGGATTCGTCGCATACCCGCCTTTGCCGCACGGTAATCCCAGGCTGAAATCAACGCTGTCGCCGACGGCAAAAATGATGGTATCGGCTTCAATCTCTGTGAAGGTGCCAAGGCCGCGCGCCGAAAAATCCTCACCTTTCGGCACGAGTTCCGTGTTTTCTACTCGTAGCGCCCGTGGATGTCCATCAGCATCGTGCAAAATTTCGACGGGCGAAGAGAGGAATCTGAACTTGACTTGCGTGGGGCTGTCGCCGTCTTTGCTGACTTCGTGGATGTGCTTGGTGAGAAGCTGATAGATCGCCTCCACATTTTCACTATCTGTCCCCAATCGCGCGCGGACACGTTCGATCTCTGCGCGCAAATCTGCGGTGTCAATATTGGCTGCGATGGATTTGATTTCCTGATCGGTGTAGGCACGTTGCGCCGGGCCGCGACGCGCAACGGCGATGACTTCTGCCACTTTCTTTTCGTGCGTGAGCCAATGCGCGATGTCTACCATCACATTGCCAATGCCGACGATGGCGACGCGTTGCCCGATCTGAAAATGTTGCTGACTGAACGGTGGCAGTTCGTTGTAGTGATAGACTAAATCCTTCGCGTGATAGACGCCGGGAAGTTGTTCGCCAGGGATGCCCAAAAACTTTGTGCCTTGCGCGCCTGCGGCTACCACGATGGCCGATGGATTCAGCGTCGCGCGAAGTTCGTCAAGCGTTACTTCAGCCAAATGTCCGATGCGAACATTACCAATGCGAACATTACCAAGATATTGGATGTGGGGATCACTCAGGATTTTGCGGAACTGGGCGCGGATGCCTTCTTTCATTCGGTATTTATTGAAATAGATACCGTATTCTGCCAGTCCGCCGGGTTTAATGTCGCGATTGAGCAGCAGGACTTCATGTCCGGCTTCGGCTAATTTGCGTGCGCCATAAATGCCCGCTGGCCCCGCACCGATTACTACGACCAAATGTCCACTACGCTTTACCGTGTCGCTCATTGTGTTGGGTTGAATAAGAGCTTGTACAACCAGACGACACGGCATTTCCCATTGGTTATTTGTCATCCATCATTTGTCATTTCTTGCGTAAACAACTTCGATGGTTGTCTTCCGCACAGACAATGAAAAATGAAAAATGGAAAAGGAAAAATGGGAAATGTTGTCGTGATGCACAATCTTCGGTTTTCAGGTGAACTCGCGGCAGCCTTGACGACTGCCGCGCGCAAGGTCGGAATGATAACGATCAATGATGACCGTTCGTTTGCTCGCCATCGTCACCGATGACCCAGGTTTCGCCGCTGTGCAGCAGCTTTTCCAGATCGCCCGCGCCTTTATTGGCAACAGCACGATCCACTTGCTCTGTCAGCAGATTTTCATACGACGGACGTTCAATCGAACGGAAAACACCCATCGGCACCGGAAACTCAGGAAACTCCATCCGCCCTAAAATAAAGCCTAGCAACGGATCAGTCGAATACTCATCATGCATCAGCAAATCACTTTCGGTAATGCCGTTTTCGCCGATTGTGACGACTTCAGGTTTAAGGCCATTCAGACGAATGCCTTTGTTTTTGTCTTTGCCGAAAATCAGCGGCTTACCGTGTTCGATTTGAATCACGCGGTCTTCGCGGACTTCGCGTTCGGAAAAACCTTTGAAGGCCCCGTCGTTGAAAATGTTGCAGTTCTGATAGATTTCAACAAACGCCGAGCCTTTGTGAGCTGCGGCTCGTTCGAGCGTTGCCGAGAGATGCTTCGGGTCAATGTCAATCGAACGTGCCACAAACGTCGCGCGCGAAGCAAACGCCAGATACAACGGATTGATCGGCTGATCAATCACGCCCATCGGGGCCGATTTGTTGATCTTGCCGAACTCGGACGTGGGCGAATATTGCCCCTTGGTCAAGCCGTAAATCCGGTTGTTGAAAAGCAGGATCTTCAAATCGAAATTGCGCCGGAGCGCGTGCATAAAATGGTTACCGCCAATCGAAAGCGCGTCGCCATCGCCCGTCACAACCCACACCTGCAAATCCGGGTTCGCAATTTTTACGCCCGACGCTATTGCCGGGGCGCGACCGTGAATCGTGTGAAAGCCATACGTGTTCATGTAATACGGAAAGCGACTGGAACAGCCGATGCCCGAAATAAACACAATCTTTTCTTTGGGAATGCCAAGTTCCGGCATCAAACGTTGCACCTGCGCGAGAATCGAATAATCCCCGCAACCAGGGCACCATCGTACTTCCTGATCAGAAGTAAAATCCTTGCGCGTTAATTTGACCGCGCCGTTTGTTGTATGTCCGTTTTCACTCATTTGTTGTTACCTTGTTTTGACTGAAGCAAATCGTCTATGGCAGCTTTCCAATCGGCTGGATTTCCAAGTTGCACTGCTTTGTCTATGCCAAGATTTTCCAGCAGCATAGCCAGCACTGTTATCCGTTGTCTCTCGCCATCGAAAATACCGCCAACGAATTCGATTTTCTCAGGAGCTTGATAAATGCGACGCTCAAATTCTTCGCGCGTCCATCTATGGCCCTCACGACGAATGTCCCAGTCAGCATTGTCCATAATTCTACAGATATTCCTTGATCTTATTCACCAGCGTGGAAACCTTGAACGGTTTGCCTTTGACCTGCGTGAAGCTGACGGCGTCTACCAGATATTTGGCGCGCACCATCACGGACAGTTGCCCCAAATTCAATTCAGGGATGATGACTGTCTCAAAGCCTTTCAGCACTTCGCCCAGGTTCTTGGGGAACGGATTCAAGTAACGCAGATGCGCGCTCGATACGGCGTGGCCTTGCTCCTGCATTTGTTCGACGGCGGTCGTGATCGCGCCGTGCGTGCCGCCCCAACCGAGCACTAAAACTTTGCCCGTTGCTTGGCCGAAGACTTCGAGCGGCGGAATATCATTGGCAATGCGTTCAACTTTTTCCGCACGCAAACGACACATGAAATCGTGATTGTCAGGATCGTAATTCACGTTGCCAGTGATGTGCTGTTTCTCAATGCCGCCGATGCGATGCTCTAAGCCCGGTGTGCCGGGGATTGCCCACGGACGCGAAAGCGTTTCTTCATCGCGTGAGTATGGGAAGAAGCCTTCCGTTTCAGTGCGGAAGTTAATGGAAATCTTGGGCAGGTCGGCAATCGCCGGAATCTCCCACGGCTCTGAACCGTTCGCCAAATAGCCATCTGAGAGGAAGAACGTCGGAACCATATATTTCGTTGCAATCCGCACGGCTTCGATGGCCATGTTGAAGCAATCGCCAGGCGTGGCAGGCGCAACAATGGCTACGGGTGATTCACCGTTACGTCCGTACATACATTGCAACAGATCGGCCTGTTCCGTTTTCGTTGGCAATCCGGTTGAAGGCCCGCCGCGTTGTACGTTAATGATGACGAGAGGCAATTCGGTCATCACAGCCAGATTGATAAACTCGGATTTGAGCGCAACACCAGGGCCACTCGTACCCGTGATGCCAATTTGACCCGCGTACGAAGCGCCGATGGCCGCACCGACCGCTGCGATTTCGTCTTCGGCCTGAAACGTGCGCACGCCGAAATTCTTGTGCTTCGATAACTCGTGCAAAATGTCTGAAGCCGGAGTGATCGGATAGCTGCCGTAAAACAACGGACGACCAGCCACATGCGACGCGGCGATGAATCCGAGCGCGGTGGCTTCGTTGCCCATAATGTTGCGGTATTTGCCGGGTTTAATTTTGGCTTTGGCAACATGGTAGTGCGAGGTGAAAAGCTCTGTGGTATCGGCGAAATTGAAGCCCGCTTTGAGCGCGACTTTATTGGCTTCTGCGATTTCTTTAGATCGCACGGCAAACTTCTCATCAATCCACTTGATGGTCTGCTCCATCGGGCGGTCATAGAGCCAATACATCAAACCGAGCGAATAGAAGTTCTTGCAGCGCTCGACTTGCTTGTGCGGCAGCCCAGAGCCTTCCAATGCTTTCAGCGTGTTGGAGGTGATCGCCACCTTGAAAAGGCGATAGCCTGCGAGCGAACCATCTTCCAGCGGATTCGTCGCGTATCCCGCTTTTTTCAAATTGCCCGCGACGAATTCATCGGTGTTGACGACCAGAATGCCGCCGGGTTCCAGGTCTTTAATGTTGGTTTTGAGTGCCGCCGGATTCATGGCGACTAAGACATTTGGCTCATCGCCGGGTGTGCGAATATCGCGGCTGCTGAAATTGAGCTGATAGCCGGAAACGCCGGGCAGGCTGCCCGCTGGCGCACGAATTTCCGCAGGGAAATCGGGTAGCGTCGAGATGTCGTTGCCAATGATTGCTGATGTAGCAGTGAATTGTGACCCGGTGACTTGCATTCCATCGCCTGAATCACCGGCAAATCGGATCGTTACTGTTTCTACTTCTTCAGGCGGCAGGTGAGTTGATGGACTTTCTAATTCCAAATCTGACATTCCTAACTCCATTCAAAGATATTGGGGACTGGGCAAAGTATACCTTGGCAGACGTAGTGCTTGTAAAGGGAAGTAGGTGCTCTAATGTTTCTGTGTCAATGAAGGTAGATGCTTTGCCCGAATACCTGTAAGGTAAATTGCTCTAACGGTAAACGTCTTGCCCGCGTTACGATTTTTTCTGCAATTGTCCGGCGACTGCTTCGGTCGCTTTCTTGATCGCTTCAGGATCGCCCAGATAAAAATGACGAATCGGTTTCAGATCGTCGTCAAGCTCATACACCAGCGGAATTCCCGTCGGAATATTCAGCCCAACAATCTCGTCATCCGAAACATTGTCCAGATATTTGACCAACGCGCGCAGGCTGTTGCCGTGGGCTGCAATAAGTACGCGCTGCCCTGATTTGACGACGGGCGCAATCGTTTCGTGCCAGTAAGGCAGGAATCGTTCGACCGTGTCTTTGAGGCATTCTGTCAGTGGGAGTTCTTCAGCGGAAAGGGAAGCGTAGCGTGGATCGTGGCCGGGATAGCGTTCGTCTTCCGGCGTGAGCGGCGGTGGCGGAATGTCATAGCTGCGTCGCCAGATGTTGGTTTGTTCCATCCCGTGCTGTTCGGCGGTTTCCGCTTTGTTGAGGCCTTGCAGCGCGCCGTAGTGCCGTTCGTTCAACCGCCAGCTTTTTTGCACCGGGACCCACAACAAATCCATTTGCTCCAGCGCCAGATTCATTGTTTTGATGGCGCGTTTGAGGACTGAGGTGAAGACGACATCAAACGTGTAGCCATCTTTTTTCATTTGCTGTCCGGCTGCAATGCCTTCCTGCACGCCTTTTTCACTGAGGTCGACATCCGTCCAGCCGGTAAAACGATTTTCACGATTCCAATCACTTTCACCGTGACGAAGTAAAACGAGGGTTTTCATGTATCAATTGCTCCTTAGGATTATGGTGCGGTACGAGGAGCGGTGGCGACTTNNGTCGCCACCGCTCCTCGTACCGTACCGAACGGGAATTGAACCACGAAACCAACTTACTTGGCAATCGAACGCACTGCCGTCAATTTTCGTGATGCCAGGATGGAATGAATTTGTTCAATTTGCCCGGCGGCATTTACCTGAAAAAGCATCACCGTGCGAGGCGCAAAGCCAGCAGGAATTTCCGGCACTTCAAAAACGATTGCCGGCGCGCCATTGAAGCTGTGCCATTCAGATCGCACCTTGTACGAATTGGTCGCCGCAATTTGCAAAATACGTGAATTGAAAAGTAAGACTTTTTCGCGTCCCACAACCGGAACCCGCGCTGCATAAAACTCACCTCCACTGTCGCTCACATGCCGAACGTTATCTGCGAGCAAGGTTGCTGCTCCAGCAACATCGTGATTGAACAAATAGGCGAGGAATTTTTCTACGGTTTGCTGTGCCTGTGACTGGAACAATTGTGTTATTGGATGGCGCGAATGGTCATATTCAAGAATCGCCTTACGTGCGCGGTGCAACGTGGTTTTGACGTTGGCCTCGCTCATCCCCAACGCTTCAGCCGTTTCAAAGACGGAGTAATCAAAGACATCACGCAATAACAACACGGCGCGTTGCGACGGCGTTAGCGCTTCCAGCGCGAGCAGGAACGCATACGACACACTTTCGATCAGATCATATCGGGCAGCCGGATTGCCAAATTCATCAGGCGGATCGTGAGCAGGCGGGTCATCAGATTCTGTTTCAATTGGCGACGGTAACCAGACGCCTTCGTATGATTGTCGTCTGCGTCGGCGCAGCAAATCCCGGCTGAGATTTATGGCCACGCGCACCAGCCACGGACGCCACGGTTCATCTGTGCGCGCGGGAGGGGTTTTTATCGCGCGTACAAATGTTTCCTGCACCAAATCATCTGCATCCGCCGCATTGCCTGTCATCCGATAGCACACGCCCCACAGAAAACGTTCATGGGCCTGAAAGACATCTGACATCTGAAATGTTGTCGCACTTGTCATAATTCAAAATCAGGCAGCCGTTGCCTTTTGTGTAGATCGCTGCACGATCATTTCTGCGGCTCGTTTCGCGCTGGCAAAACTTGCATCAGCTAATTGTCCTTCGCTGCCGACCCAATCGCCTGTTACATACAACCCGTCTATGTCTGGTACGGATGGACCGGGACGCCCGGTTAATCCGCCTTGCGCGGCTGTGACAAGCGCATGCGAAACCGTCATTTTCGGCAGGAATCGGCGGGCAATTACAAGTTCGCGCCAGCCCGGTTGCATTATATCCATGACGCCTTCCAGTCCCTTTTCTGTCGCGCGTGCGTCGTCATCTGAAATGGCGCTTAAATACTTGGCGACGTGAATCATCGCCTTTCCCTCAGGCGCTAATTTCGCCGTGGCAGAGTGAACCGAAAAGTAATATGGCTGGTCGGTGCCAAGGGCAAAACGTGCGTGTGGTTGTGGTAAATGTGTGAGGGCTAAATCCAGACAAGCTGCACGGACTGGAATGGCAGCTTTGGCCCATTCCGCCAAAATCGTTTCTGCGCCGCCTTTTACCATCGCGGAGGCGTCCGCCGGGCTGGCCGCAATGATGACGGATGACGCTGTGATGAGTTCGTGATTGCCTGATTGAATAAGGAATTCGCGCCCCTGTTTTTCTATGAATGACACATTTGCCCCCGACTGTATTTTCGCCCCTGCTTTTTCTGCTGCCAGCTGCAAACCATTGACCAGCGTTTGCCAACCACCATCCAGATAATAAACGCCATCAGCCAGCCCTGTCTGTAATTGTTGGATGGCCGCGCCCGCGCTTTGTTGTTCAGGGTCGTGTGCATAGGTCGTCACGCGAAACAAGGTTTGCACCAGTTCGCGAACCTTGGGATGTTGAATCGCCTGGTCAAGCCATTGGCGTACGGTGAGATGATTATGGGCTGTCGAATTAAGCTTGCCCAAATTGGCTAGCAACTTTGCTGCTTCAACTTTTGCTGATAATGGTAGAAAACTGGTGGTCAGCAGCGAGACGATGCCGCCCGGCAAAGTGTGTTTCTTGCCGTGGTCTATGACATAGGCTCCTGCGGAACCCGCAACTCCGCCACTAAATGCCACTCTTAATTCGCGCAAGATCGGCACTGCATGGGCGTTGCGATAAAGCGCATGGGGACCAAGATTGAACGCGACTCCGTGTTTGTTTTCGGTTCGCGCGCGTCCCCCGATTGACTGTGCTTTTTCCAGAACGACAACCTGTTGCCCGGCGCGTGCTAAAAACGCGGCGGCAGTTAGACCTGCTAACCCGCCACCAATAATTGCTGTGTTGACCTGCATAAGAACTTTCTCCTCTCATTTTGGCTTTCACTGAGCATCACGATCAACCAGAGAAAAACGTTACAAACTGCAAAATAAATCTTTTTATCCAAGTTTTAGTCTGCCAGGACAATTATCAAAAAACTCACTTCCAGCCTGAACAATCAGCGTTTAACTTGGCTTGTCCTTTGGGCGTTTTGTCTTTGAAGGGGTTGTTGGTGTGTTGACAAATGTTTATCGCTGGAGTAATAGCTGATCTGTATTAACACAGTTTAAGAAGTATCCGGTTGCCGCAAGGCAACTGTGTTTTTACCGTCTCACAGACTTTCAGGAAACGGGTCACGGTGTTTCGTCTTACTGGGTTCTGGTTTTTACAAATCAGTGCGGGCAGGGTTGTCCTGAAGGTGAGTTGTGTTATCCCCCACATCTCTTTGTGAGCCGATAGCATTCGCTGTGGCATAAACCTACCTGGTTTTTTTCAGTAAACCTGTCGCACCTAGTCATTAACGCAAGCACAAGGGAAGGCATGGGAGAAGGAAGGGTGAATGTGCTCTACAGCAAATGAAAGGGAATAATGTTTGGAATCTGCGGAAGCTCCTGCAATGTTAGATTGTTGGTTGTTGCACTGGTTTGCCTCTCAATAACCTTACCCGTCTCGTCACATCACTTGCCATTTCCTCTATCCCCTGGGCAAGCGTTCTTTCCCCCGCCATCATCGGCTATCTCATCGGCTCCTCAATTGTGGGCAGACAAAGTGCCGATTGACCTTGCCACGCAAATTGCCTCGCAAGCAAACAAACACGCCAGACAGAATGTGATCATCCAATTCAGTTCGGCCTTTGGTGTAAGACATCACGCCCTGATTACTAAATTGGGCGGGATCGTCAGGCATCAGTTTGGCAATAGGGATTCTGTGTTGGCGGAAATTTCACTGGGAAAGATTGAGGAACTGGCGCGGGATGAGCGAGTGCGCCAGATTACGCCTGATCGCAATGTGAGCGCTAATTTGGATGCCGCTAAAATTGTGACCGGTGCTGATGTCGCTAGAAAAAAGGCGCAGAGTGTATATGGTACGACCTATTCCGCTTTAGACGGCTCAGGAATTGGCGTTGCTGTGATTGACTCTGGCGTAGGGATGAATGCGGCGAACAAAGAATTTGTGGCGACCAGTGGGAACTCGCGCCTGGTTCATTTCAAAGATTTCAGCGACGATTTGGGAGCTACCCGTGCCTATGACGATTATGGTCACGGTACGGGTGTGGCGGGCGTGATCGCTGGAAATGGCTGGGCTTCAAAGCAGACAGGTGCGGATCGGTTGGAATGGTATCCGGGAAATTATGGCGATTTCGATGGACTCGCCCCGAATGCCAGCATTGTTGCCCTTCGAGTTATCAGAAAAGATGGGAGCGGAACGATTAGCTCTGTGATTAAGGCGATTGATTATGCCATTGCCCTCCAGGCCAAATACAATATTCGCATCATCAACATCAGCCTCGGTGCGCCAGTTGTTCAGAGTTATCGTACCGATCCCTTGTGTCTAGCTGCTGCACGCGCGGTCAAAGCTGGAATTGTGGTGGTATGTTCCGCCGGGAATTATGGGCACAATGATGTCATCATCAGCTATGATGCGAATGGCAAACCGGTGTATCAGACGGTTTACGGCAGCATTGTGAGCCCGGGTAATGACCCCAGTGTGATTACAGTTGGTGCCACGAAAGACCCCCAGGAGACATTGCTGACGTGGCGCGATGCTTCGACGCCGCCGAATGTTGCTAAAAGTCCGGCTCCGCTGCGCCGATCTGATTTGATTGTGGCGCAATACAGTTCTCGCGGCCCTACACTTGTGGATGGTCTTGTGAAACCTGATGTCGTTGCTCCGGGAACGCAAATCATTACAACGGCGGCGAATAACACGGCATTGTTGCTGGATAAGGTACTGCCTCAAAATGTTATGCCGCCTACTTCAGCCAGCGGCGTGAAAAAAATGTACTGCCAGTTGTCGGGAACCTCATTTGCCGCACCAGTGGTTTCAGGAATTGCGGCATTGATGCTTCAGGCGAACCCTACCCTGACTCCTGGTCAGGTAAAAGCATTGCTTATTTTCACTGCTCAAAAACTGGAGGGAAGCGCGAGACCGTGGAGGAGTTTGGCGGATAGCTTATTTTCTCAAGGGGCTGGTCTCGTCAACGCGCACGGCGCAGTACGATTGGCACAGAATAGTCGCCCGGATGCTAACCTGCTGAAAAGCGGCGATTCGCTTTTACTTCCAGATCGAACGCTGACGGGCTTAGCCCCAGACCTCTCGCTGGTTTTCAAAGACAGCAGCGGCAACATTTTGGAGCGGGCACTTTTCAATAGCGGCATCATCATGTCAGACGGCACTCCGTGGCCGCAGGGAATCATCATGTCTGACAGCACAGTGTTGGCGACTTCGTTTACAACCGCAGGGCGTCAGTCGTTTGCGATGGAACGCGGGTTAGCGAATTTTGCGCGAGACCCCGTACGAAGGTTCTATTCAGAAGGCATTAATGCTTCGACCCGCCGTGCCTATGGGCGTTTCGTTTTTTCCTCACAAGGGCAGTCACTCTGGGCGAACGCCGTACTTAACCCCCTCTCTTTTGCCGCAGGAATTTCTCCGGTGGATAGCGACGTGCTGGCAGGGAAGGACGATGTTCCGACGCGTGGGGTTAGCTTGCTCACGGCATCCAGTCCCTATTATCCGCGGCAATAAAGGCGGGGATAACGATTGGTGCGAGCGCACAAGACTGTGAATAGAACGGTAGTTATCAAAACATGGGAGGGCAGAAGAAGTTTTTTATTGAGAAGATGAAGAGAGACGGGCTAGAATGCAGACCTCTTGCAGAGTCACTTATTTTTGCTTTTGTCTTAGGCAGCTTTTGCGCGAAATGGAATGAGGTGCCAGCAACGCCCATCCTTCAATAAACGAATAGAATCTGACATCTATTGAATAAGCACGAAGATTGACCTCATCACAATTAACGCTTTTTCATTCCTCATATGGATGGCACAAACAAAACCTCGCCTTTTCAATTCTATTTGTGGTTAGTCATAGCCATTGGCATTGGTGTTCTAGCCTCTTCCGCTCTCAAACTCGACTTCCAGCGTCTTGATATTCATTTTGCGTTGATCGCGGTCTTTACCATCGGCATCGGTTCGCATTTGAATGTGAAAATTCCGCGGGTCAATGCCTGGGTCTCAATATCGGATGCTTTTATTTTCCTTTCACTCCTGCTTTTTGGCGGAGAGGCAGCCGTCCTTCTGGCGACGTTTGAAGCCTTTTCCTCTTCGTTGAAAAATAATAAGACTAAGATATTTCACTTCTACAATGCAGGGGTCATGGCTTGTTCGTGGTGGTTGACCGTGCAAATTCTGGCGCTTTGCTTTGGCACGATTAGTCCAATTTTATTGGCACCGCTGTCATCACGATATGTGCTTGTTGTCATGGCAATGGCTGTAATGCAATACACCGCCAACTCCAGTTTAATTGCCATTGGATTAGGCCTCCGCTTTGGCTCTAAATTCTGGGAAACGTGGAAACAGCATTTTGTTTATACTTCACTCACGTATTTAGTAGCGGCCTCGGCTGCGGGCGGCGTTGCGAAACTGGTTGGGACAACAGGCTTCTATGCCTTTTTTGGGCTGGTGCCGATTGCAGCCATCGTGTATCTGACCTATCGCACGTACTACGAGAAAGTTGAAGCCCAGAACCTGCAAATTGCGCAAGCCCGACAACACGTTGCCGAACTGGAAGAAAGTGAAGGGCGTTTTCGCAGTGCCTTTGATCACACCGCAGTCGGCATGGCACTGGTTGAACCTGCTGGTCATATTGTGCAGGTAAATAGCGCCCTCTGTCAGATTACCGGTTATTCGCAGAGCGAGTTGTTAGCGATGAATTACCAGGCGTTGGCGCATCCTTCAGAAAGCGACAAGTTACAAACGCTAATCCAGCAACTCTTAACTAAGCAGACGTCTTCGTTTCACTTTGAGACGCAATATATCAACAAGGAACACGATACGATTTGGGTCCATCTGGGCGTTTCAATTGCCCGTGACATTAATACCAAGTCGGATCGCCTGATTTTTCAACTCCAGAATATTACGGATCGTAAGCGTGCCGAGGCGCGATTGCAGCACGATGCGTTGCATGACGCGATGACCGGATTGCCAAATCGCGTTTTGTTTATGACCCACCTCAAGCACGTCATGGATCGGACGAAGCGCAACCCGGAACGGTTGTTTGCCGTGCTTTTTCTGGACCTGGACAGATTCAAAATTGTCAATGACAGTTTGGGGCATTTAGCCGGAGATCAGCTTTTGACCGAGGCTGCGAAGCGGTTACAAAGCTGTTTGCGCCTGGGCGACACCGTGGCGCGGTTGGGCGGGGATGAATTTACTGTTTTGCTGGAAGATTTGCTCAGCCTTGACGAAGCTCACTTTGTCGCACAACGGATTCAACGCGAGATCGCACGCCCCTTTATTTTGAACGGGCAACAGGTTTTTACCAGCGTCAGCATCGGCATTGCGCAGGGCGGGCAGGGGTATGAGCACGCGGAGGAAATGTTGCGCGATGCCGACACGGCGATGTATCGCGCGAAGGCGCAAGGCACCGGCTTTTTTCAGGTCTTTGATCACGACATGCATTCAGCCGCTGTGCATCGCCTGCGGCTGGAAACAGATTTACGGCGAGCAATTGCGCAACAGGAGTTTGTTCTGAACTATCAGCCAATCGTCAAGTTGGAAACAGGGGGATTGCAAGGATTTGAAGCCTTGGTTCGCTGGAATCATCCTGAGCGTGGCCTGATTGCTCCTAGTGAATTTATTCCGGTTGCTGAAGAAACTGGATTGATTGTCGGCCTTGGAGCATGGGTGTTACGTGAGGCGTGCCAGCAATTGCGAAGTTGGCAGAAGATGTATCCTGAACATCCTTCTTTGCAAATGTGCATTAACCTTTCGGCCAAGCAATTTCTACAGGCCGATTTGATCGAGCAAATCGAAAATCTATTGAAGAACATCAACATTAATCCGCGTTCGCTGAAATTGGAAATCACTGAAAGCACGGTGATGGAAAATGTGGATAAAGGCATCAGCCTGATGAAACAGATTCGAGCTTTAGGGATTGAGCTGAGCGTAGATGATTTTGGAACGGGATATTCCTCGCTCAGCTATCTGCCGCATTTTCCTCTCGACACGCTGAAGATAGATCGTTCTTTTGTGAGCCAAATGGGCGCGAATCGTGAAAACGCCGAAGTCGTGCGCGCAGTCATCGCGTTGGCGAAAAGCTTGCAGATGGATACGGTCGCGGAAGGTGTCGAAACGAACGCCCATTGGCGGCAATTGCAGGCATTTGGTTGCAGCTATGGACAGGGCTATTTCTTCTCTGTTCCGGTAGATGCGCGACAAGCCGGAGAGTTGATGCGGCAAAATAAATTGTGGCGAACGAACCTCGACTTCAAATCCGTTCCTGAACTTCCTGAGCCGCACTATCAATGAAAACTCCGCACAAGCGAATCCGGTCGGGAGAGTTGAGCTTTCACTTCGGCCCTGATCGCTGGCAACAAGGCATAAAGGGCGTCGCCGGGGCAATGTGTGCCCGCACAAACGCGCGCCACTTTGGAAGCATTCGCATCCCGATGTCCGGCAATCTCAGGCAAGTTTAATCCTGTGCTGGGATGATAGCTGACTGCGGTTGGGTCTAACCTTAATTCACGGGCCTTTTGCGCCAGCAAGTCTTTCAGGCTCTTCAGTGCTTTTTCTGTGGGAGCTTGCGAGGTAAAGTTCCCCAGCATCGCAATGCCCATCGTGCCGGTGTTGGCACAACTGAAGTGCATTCCCGCCGCCTGATCACCGCCCACATGCCCTTGGTAAACCACGCCGTTCGGATCAATCAAATAGTGATAGCCTAAATCACGCCAGCCGTTTGTGAATGCATGGAAATTCCAGATTGTTCGCACGACCGCAGGCCAATCCTGCACGTCATTTGCCGTTGCTGTGTGATGCACAATCAAATGCTGCACACGGGCTTTTTGCTGTTTGACCGGGAATTTTGTGTCCGGGCAATCCCATTGTGCGCGATGCAAAAAGGTATCTGAGTTTAATTGGCTCAGGGCGGATGGCAGCGTTGCGCCAGGGCTAATGAAGCGAAGTTTGAGGGATTGAATCAGCGGTGAATGTTGCGTTGCATCACATTCCGCTTCAATTTGGTACTGAACGAATTTGCTGTCAGGCGGAAAGAAAAATAAACCTGCCTGTGTGCGCGGATCTCCATCCAGACTGGAGCGCTGCCACTCGCTCCATTGCTGCTGATCGGTGGACGCGCGCAGGCTGATGGTAAGCTTGGCATCTTTGGTAATCACCGATGCCCACTTGGCTGAAAGCGCCAGAAATGGAGCCGGCTTTTCGAGCGTGACCGCCAGCGGTTTGGAAATGAATTGTGCGCTGGTGTGACCTGCGGTGATTGCCAACCCCTGTTTGGCAAAACTGATGTCCTGTTGCCTCTCCATTTGCAGCGGTTCTGCAAAATCAATCGCCACTTCGCTTGTTCGTATCACTGGTGGTGACACCACAGTCACTGATGGCTGCGGCGTAGGCGTGGCCGGAACCAATGTGGTCGGCCCTGCTTGCTGACAGCTTGCTGCAAAGATAAAAAACGCCAGCGAGGTTGCATACAACAACCTGATACAAACTTTGTTTTGGAATAAAGACGAAAATTTTTTCATTCAGAATGAGTTTGCTCTCGTGTTTCCTTCACACTGGCGCACCTCAGGCGCGCTCGTCCACATTTCTCCAACAGCCACAATGCCGGTCGCTTCATCTGATGTTAGCGATAACTCCGACCTTGATTACAAACCACGGAGCGCTACATAGGCTCCAGTTTGATTAGGCAAACCAACTGCATTTTGCTGCGTATTTTGTTTGCGATCAACTGCCCAGAGGAGTAGCATTGGGTTCCGCAACGCATTTCCTTTTTACCTATTTTCGGAGGTCACTTCTTATGGCAGAACAAAACTCTCGCAGGACGTTCATCAAACAAGCAGGCGCAGCAGGCGCGCTGACGGCTGCATCGTATTCACGCGTGTTAGGCGCAAATGATCGCATTCAAATGGCTATTGTCGGCGCGGGCGGACGCGGGCGCAACGTAATGGAAAACTTCAATAAAATTGGCGCGGGCAAAGTCGAATACATTGCCATTGCCGAGGTGTATGAGCCGAATCAGGCACAGGCCGCGAAGCTCTCGCGCGAAGGGGCAAAAGTTACGGTGGATTACCGCGACGTTTTGAATATGAAAGATGTCGTGGCGATTCACAATGCCACACCTGACCACTGGCACATGCAGGTTGTAATTGATTCCGTTGCGGCGGGCAAAGATGTGTACACCGAAAAGCCCTTCGCGCTTACGATTGAGCAGGGCAAACAGATCGTCAAGGCTGTGCGCGGCACAAAACAGGTTGTGCAGGTTGGGATGCAACGCCGAAGTTCTGAAATGGTGCGCGGGGCGAAGAAGCTGATTGAAGATGGTGTGCTTGGCGAAATTGCCATTGCTCGTGCGCAGTGGTATTGGAATCGCCCGGTTGATCCGAGTAAATGGAAATTCCGAGGCAATCTGGATTGGGAACGTTTTCAAGGCCCGGCGAAAAAACACTATGCCCAACCCGAACCCGCGCGCTTTTTCTCGTGGCGCAGCTTCTTTGATTACAACGGTGGCCACATGACCGATCAGGGCACGCATTTGATGGACGTGATTCAATGGTTCTGCAACGACGGCAAGCCACCGAAATCCGCCGTTTGCCAGGGCATGAATACCATTCACACCCACGGCGATGTGCCCGACACGTTCAGCGCTGTGTTTGAATACCCGAAGTTCATGGCGACCTGGACATTGTGCTACGCGAATTCGTACGAAGATGCGTGGAAGATCACGATCCAGGGCAAGAAAGCGACGATGGTGTTGGACGACGACGGCTATCGTGTTTATCCCGAAGTCTGGAAGCGTCCCAATATTCCACCCGCGCTCGCCCACGAGTTCAAAGGCGGCATTCCCACCGATCCGCACGTCGCGAATTTCCTGGATTGCATTCGCTCGCGCAAAGAGCCCAATGCACCGGTCGAAGTCGGCCACAACGCCGTCACCGGCCCGCATCTGGCGAACCTCGCGCTCAAGAGCAAATGCCGTGTGACCTTGAGTGATGATGGTGTGATTGCAATGAAGTAGTGAATGACGCGAAGCTCTGGGAATGCAGGCAAGGATGTTTGCGCTCTCAGAGCTTCGTAGGAATGGTTACTTTGCTTCTGCCGCTGCACCTTCTAATTTCTTCAGCCGATAGCGCAGTTGATCGCGCGAGATGTGCAGCAATTCTGCCGCGCGTGTTTGATTCCCACCACTACGTTGCAGCGCCTGTTCGACTAATGACATTTCGACCGATTCCAGGTCTACGCCGTGCGGTGGCAGCATGAAGGGATAAGGTGCGGGGGCTGGCTCTGCCACAGGTATCGGTGTGCTGATAACAGGCACGGCAACGACCTCGTGTTCTTCCACTCTTTCAACGGGTGGCGGCACATGGCTATGACCATCGCCCTCCACGCCGCGCGGCAACCACATCGCCGTGATTACATCGCTGTCTTCCAGAATCATCACGCGCTCAATCACGTTGCGCAATTCACGGACGTTGCCCGGCCAGCCGTATTGACGAAAGATATGCGCAACCTCTGCTGACAGACCACGAATTTGTTTGCGCAAGGATTTGTTGAATTGCTGAATGTAGTAATCCGCCAGCACCAGAACATCGTCACCGCGTTCGCGCAGCGGCGGAATATCAATTTGGATCACCGAGAGGCGATAGTACAAATCAAGTCGGAACCGTCCCGCTTCGCTTTCGGATTTTAAATCACGGTTGGACGCGGCAATGATGCGCACATCCAGCGGAATATCTTTCAGGCCGCCGACGCGACGAAACGCGCCTTCCTCTAACACTCGCAGCAGCTTGGCCTGTAAGCCGAGTTCCAGTTCGCCGATTTCATCCAGGAAAATCGTGCCGCCCTCGGCTTGCTCAAACAATCCTTCTTTGCGGCCTTTGGCATCCGTGAATGCGCCCTTTTCATAGCCGAACAATTCGCTTTCGATCAGCGTGCCGGGAATTGCTGCACAGTTGATTGCCACGAAGGGGCCTTCAGCGCGGCGCGAACAGTAATGAATCGCTTTGGCGACCAGGTCTTTACCCGTTCCGCTTTCGCCTTGCAGCAAAACGGAAGATGCTTCGCTCTCCGCCACTTTGCGCGCGAGGGCGATCATTTTTTGCATGGCAGAGGATTGCCCAATGATTTGCTCGAAGTTGAATTGATGCGTTTGCTCGCGACGCATGCGACTGACTTCTTTACGCAGCCGCCCGGCTTCCAGACCGTTGCGAATCGTCACTTGGAGTTCGTTAAGGTTGGCGGGCTTGCCGATAAAATCATATGCGCCACCGCGCAATGCCGTGATCGTATCCTCGACCATCACATTGGCCGTAATCATAATGACAACGGCTTGTGGGTGCTTGCGCTTGATTTCGGTCAACACGTCCAGACCGGAACCATCAGGCAGGTTAATATCCAGCAAGACCGCAGCGGGGCGCTCTGTTTCAAACGAGAAAAGTGCTCCGGCGACAGTGCCTGCTTCAATCGGTTCATATCCCCATCCACGTAACGCTTCGGTTAACGTCCAGCGAATCATGGGTTCATCATCAACGACAAGGATTTTTTCTTTTGCCATAGCATTAGCCTCTGCGCAGAAGGTGCAATTTGTTTGCCATAAGAATGGAACGCTATTTTCTTTGTTAGGATAGCTGAAAGATGCGCAAATCAGAACCTGCTGCGGAAAAACTCACAACTATTGTGGAATATTCCACTTTGTATGAATGGCAGGCACTTTGCCCAAACAGGAGTTTCGTAGGAAGTCAGAACCCAGAAGCAAACCACGCTCAGCAAGTGGTTCACAAAAGGAACTACTTGCTGAGCGATTGGGGTTAGTACACGTAAACGCGCAGATAAAAGAACAACGCGATCCCAAACAAGATTGCTGCGACTACGAGCCACCAGTGGAGAGGTTGAGGTTTGATGATAGGTTGTTTCATGTGTGACGCCCCTTTCCGTTACGTGGCTAAATCAAATAAGCGCGCAAATTGTTCCCGCGCATTCCCAGACTTTTGTTGCTGATAATCCTTTACCCAGCCAGACACAGATTCACGGGCCTGCAAGGTTGTGGTTTTTGGTCGTCCCAACGTCTGTTTAGGCACGGTGGCTAGGTCTAACTTTGCTTGTGATTTGATTAGCCTTACTGTTCGCATATTCTTTTCTAAATTTTTACGGACCGACGTAAAACTTGATAGCAAGTGCTATGCCCAGTAATGTCCTGCGTCAAATTGTTGATGGAAATACGTGGAATTAACCAGCGCCGTTGGCAAGTGTGGAAATTAACCAATTTCAGTGAATAGAATTTTCTCTTCGTTGTCGGAGGATCAGATAGGTCGCAATCGCCCCCACAATACTGCCAAGTAATCCCCATTGCAGATCGTTGGACGTATCGTGCAACGTCCAGATTCGCTTACCGTGGAAGAACAATTCATCCCAAAGTTCGACGACCTCGTAAAAGCCAGACAGGAAAAAATTGATCGTCACAGAAAAGAACGCAATTACACCCAGGGGCAGGGAATACTCGAATTTTTCAATCCCGGTGGCAAAGAGCCAGATAATCACCGGAGCGCTGAGCATCGGGATTGTGAAATGCGCGAATACATCATAGGGAACGGGTTCTTTCATCGTTTGATACAAATTCAGCAAATTCCCGAATGCATCTATTTCGATAGACAAAAAGGTAAACAGCAAAATCAGCCAGGGGACAGTCACCTGATAACGCCATTTGATGTAGGCACGAATGACGCCGAGCAGCACGACGGTAATCGTGGTAATTAACCCAAACGATTTATAGGGCAGATTAATGGCAACGATAATAAAAATAGCTGTCAGGACTGGCAATTCAAGATAGTTAAGCCAGGAATACGGCTGCTTCAATTGTTGCGATTGGCCTTTCATCACTCAATTGATTGTGATCACTGCCGCACCGCGAATCGCATCGTGTTTCAGCGCATTGAGTGCCACGTTCGTTTCGCTCAGCGGATAAATTTGCACGCGCGTTTGAATTGGAATCTCCGCCGCCGTGCGCAAAAAATCTATGCCATCCTGACGTGTGTTGTTCGCCACTGATCGAACAACTCGTTCGTGATAAAGCAACTGATAATCCAGCGGCGGAATCTGGCTCATATGGATGCCGCCGAGCGCGAGCGAGCCGCCTTTTTTCAGCGTTTTCAGCGCTGCAATTACCAGTTCACCCGCAGGCGCAAAAATAATGGCACTATCAAGTTTTGCAGGCGGTTCCTGCATTGCACCGCCAGCCCACACAGCTCCCAACTCCATCGCTAATTGTTGATGTCGCTCATCACGTGTGAAGGCATAGACCTCCACGCCCCAATGCCGTGCGACCTGAATTGCTACGTGGGCGGCATTGCCAAATCCATAGAGTCCCAATCGTTTGCCGGGTGCTTTGCCTGTCAACCCTGCAAGTCGTAAAGAACGAAATCCGATGATGCCCGCGCATAACAATGGCGCGGCGGCTGTGTCACTGAACACAGCCGGAATTGGATACACAAAATCAGCCGGAGCCAGTGTGTATTCCGCATAACCACCATTAACATTCCAGCCTGTAAATAAAGCGTTTTCGCAAAGATTTTCTTTGCCTTCCCGGCAGAATTCGCAGGTGCCACAAGTTTGATGCAACCACGGAATGCCGACGCGATCTCCAACGTTGACCTGTGTGACGTCGGGGCCGACTTGTTCGATGCGTCCGACGATTTGATGACCGGGAATCAACGGCGATCTTTTTTGCGGCAACTCGCCTTCGATGACATGTAAATCGGTGCGGCAGATGCCACAGGCATGAACGCGCACCAAAACTTGATTGCCTTGTGGCTCAGGTTTAGGAACTTCCATCAACACGAGCGGATTTTGCTCAATGGGAGAAATGTTGTTCAGGACGCAGGCTTTCATAACACTTCACGCAGCTTTTGCAGGATTGCGGCTTTGGGGTGTGCGCCCACCAGTCGTCCTACTTCTTTACCTTGCCTCAGGATGAGGAGCGTCGGAATTCCCTGAATGCCGAAGCGCTGCCCGGTCATCGGATTCTCATCGGTGTTGAGTTTTGCCACGCGAGCTTTGCCCGCGAGTTCTGTCGCCAGCTGATCTATGATCGGTGACATCATGCGACAAGGGCCACACCAGGGTGCCCACAAATCAAGCAAAACAGGTAATGGCGATTGCTCGACGAGGCTTCCGAAATTTGCGTCCGTGACAATCACGGGTTGCGTGGTTTCCATTAACAGCATCTTGCAGCGCCCGCATACGGGCTGTTTGCCCTGTGCGGACGGCGAAATGCGATTGGTCGCGCCGCAATTATTACACTTGATGAGCTGTGTTTCAGTTGTTGCATTCATAAATTCCCCTTTATAATTGCGGCAAATTTTGTGCCTGTTCTCCAGGTGCGGAATCTTCCACTTTGGGATAGAAGTTTTTCGCAAATCTGACAACACGAATCACGTTACTACTTCTTGCCACTGTCTTCTCACTCGGCATAATGCTTGCAGTAATTATAGAGTGAGAAGGGAAGGTGGGTGAAAGTACACAACATCCGTAAGGAGGGAATATGAAAATCCTATTAGCAGTTGATGGTTCGGAATGCAGCGATGCTGCCGTTAAATCTGTTGCCAGCAGACCCTGGCCAACCGGGACTGTGGTGAAGGTTTTTGCTGCCGTTGAGCTACCGTTCGTTCCGACGACGGAAACCTGGGCATTGCCCGATAGCTACTATGCCGAATTGGAAAAGTCGCAATCGGAAAAGGCCAAGGCTGCTATTGATAAGGCCGTCAAAACGTTGCGCGAAAGTCAGGGCTTGGTCTTTGAGATTCTGACCGACATGCACGTTGGGCAGGCGCAGAGTTTGATCATTGATGAAGCAGAACAATGGGGAGCGGATTTGATTGTACTTGGCTCGCACGGCTATCGCGGCTTCAAACGCTTCCTGCTCGGATCTGTTTCCCAGGCAGTCGCTGCACATGCGAAATGCTCGGTCGAAATCGTTCGGAGCCGAGAAATTCCAGCATAGCCAGGATCGCTTTTCCTCCTTTTTGAAGATGAAATAACTTGCGGACAGGCGGGACGCCTATCCTACCTTGTAAGGAGGCAATATGGCCAATGTACTTGTTTTAGGCGGGGGCTTCGCGGGTGTGGTAGCAGCGGAATCGTTGGCGAAACGCTTAGGGCACGAACATCAGATCACGATGATTTCACGGCAGCGGGAATTTATCTTTTACCCATCGCTGGTAAAGCTGGCATTTGGGCAGGTCGAGGTCGGTGACATCACCTATGATTTGCGCGAAGCCATGCTGGATCGTCGCGTTAAGTTCATTGAGGCCGAAGTTGCTTACCCTGATCCTGACAATAAATGCGTCGTGGTGCCGCACGGCGAAGTACAGGGAAAGATTCCGTATGATTTCCTGCTGTTCGCGCTTGGGCGTCGTCTGGCAACGGAAGAAGTGCGTGGATTTTATGAGCACGCGCATCACTTGCTGACGGTGAACGCCGCATTGAAATTCCGCGAAGCCCTGAAGCATTTTCATGCCGGGCATGCCGTCATTGGCTATTGCCCGAACTCTCATTTGGCAGTGCCCGTATTTGAAACGGCATTTGCGTTGGATCGAATGCTGAAAGAGCGTGGCGAACGTGAAAACGTAAAAATCAGCATTGTCGCGCCAGAGGAATTGGGCGGGCAGTTAGGCGGAGACGACATCGCTCCAGCCTTACAAAATGCCCTGCGCGATCACGACGTTGAATTTGTGCCGGATTTCTTCATCAGTCAAATCACCGACAAACAGATCGTAGATCGCGAAGGGAAAACAATAGATTACGATCTGGGGATGCTCGTTCCTCCGTTTTCCGGCCCCGGTGAAGCGCAATACACCGGCATTACTGATCCAAACGGATATATCCGTGTTGATCGTCACATGCGGGCTACCGGCGCGCATCGTCTTTATGCCGCAGGCGATTGTGTCAATTTTCTCGGCCCGAAGATGGGGCACATGGCTGTCTTACAAGGGATGGTGGCTGCGGCCAACATTGCCGCCGAAATCGAAGGGCACGAACCTGTTGCCCGATACAACCATGAACTGATGTTGGTGATTGACGAAGGCGGGAAAGATTCGATCTACCTGCAAAAGACCTTATGGGAGCAGAGCGACGCCAATGTCAAACAGGGCCGTTTTTGGGGTTGGTCGAAGCAGATACATCAGAAATACTGGCAGAAAATTCACGCGTAAAGGTAAGTCGGCTAGTCTGGTAAACTCTAAAGAAGTATGGATAATACTTGCTTACGGTATGACCTGATTTCTAAACGGATTTACTTTCCCACTTCGGCTTTGCGGCATTCAAATGAGTACGCGTGACAAGGCACAAATTACGGGACCGGATTATCGGGTTCTATTTGAGGAAAACCCGTTGCCGATGCTTATTTTCTCGCTGGATACGCTTGCGTTTCTGGCGGTGAATAACGCTGCCGTTGCGCATTATGGGTATAGTCGGAAAGAATTCCTCGCCCTCAGCATTAAAGACATCCGACCGGCAGAAGACATTGATAAGCTGTTAGAGTTTCTCACCCATTCCAAACCGCAGGTCGAAAATGCAGGCATCTGGCATCATCGCAAGAAAAATGGCGACATCATCGAAGTGGAATTAACCGTCAAGGATTTGCGCTTTGAAGGTCACGATGCACGAATCATCATTGTTGAAGACATTACTGCGCATCGCCGTGCCCAGCAGGCCTTACAGGAAAGCGAGCATCGCTTGGCCAGCATTATCAGCTCAGCGATGGATGGCATCATCACCGTGGATGAACAGCAAAACATCATCCTCTTTAATGCTGCCGCCGAAAAGGTCTTTGGTTACTCTGCCTTTGAAGTGATGGGACAGTCACTGGATCGGCTGATTCCTGAACGATTTCGTGGTGGACATCGTCGGCATGTCGAAGAGTTTGGCCAAACGCATGTCACAAAGCGGACGATGGGACGATTGGGCGCAATTTATGGCATTCGCTCCACTGGCGAAGAGTTTCCGATGGAAGCCTCCATCTCGCAGGTCGAATTGGATGGGCAGCGGTTTTTTACAGTAATCCTGCGCGATGTGACGGAAAAGAAACGGCTCGAGGCCCAGTTTTTGCGGGCGCAGCGCATGGAAAGCATTGGCACCCTGGCTGGCGGGATTGCGCACGATCTTAACAATCTGCTCGCCCCGATGCTGATGGCGGTGCAAATGCTCCAGCTTAAATTTACTGATGATCAAAGCCAGAAAATGCTGCAATTGCTGCGCGTCAATGCTGAACGCGGTGCTGAAATGGTAAAGCAGATTTTGTCTTTTGCGCGTGGTGTCGAAGGTGAACGACTGGCCATTCAACCACGCCATCTGATTAAAGAAGTCATCAAAATCCTGCGTGAGACACTGCCGAAATCCATCGAAATCAGCTTTCAAATCAGCGAAGACCTCTGGCCGATTATGGGGGATGCAACACAATTGCATCAGGTGTTGATGAACCTTTGCATAAATGCCCGCGATGCAATGCTGGATGGAGGAAGGTTGTATATCGAAGCCAGCAACAAGGTGCTGGATGAAACCTATGCGCAGATGATTCCTGATGCCAAGCCAGGGCGCTACGTCGGACTAACGATTAGTGACAATGGGACAGGGATTCCGCCTGCTTTTTTGGGGCGGATATTCGACCCGTTTTTTACGACGAAAGAGAAGGGCAAGGGGACAGGCCTGGGCCTTTCAACTGTGCAGGGAATTGTCAAAGGACATGGTGGTTTCATCAATGTCTACAGCGAGATGGGGAAAGGCACTCAATTCAGAATTCATCTGCCTGCATTGGAAGCGGGACTAATTGAAAAGGTGCATATTGTGAATCCAGATTTGCCGCCTGGAAAAGGGGAGCTGATTCTGGTGGTTGATGATGAGCTGGCGATTCGCGAAGTAACAAAGGCCACGCTGGAAGCATTCAACTATACGGTTCTTACGGCGTCAGATGGCACAGAAGCGCTAGCTTTATATGCGCAACACGGTGACAAGATCAAAGTTGTGCTGACGGATATGATGATGCCTTATTTAGACGGCCCCGCGACCATCCGCGCGCTGCAAAAATTCAATCCAAACGTCAAAATTATTGCCAGCAGCGGTCTGGCTGATAATGGCAAAGCCGTGGAAGCCACCGATTTAGGCGTGCGATTGTTCCTGCCAAAACCGTACACGGCGGATAAATTACTCAAGCTTCTTGCCGAAATTCTGTAAAGCGCGGTGCTATCTCAAAGCATGGGGCGCATTCCCGCAAAATCGTAATCTGCATTTTTAGTTGACATCGAGGCAATGCGCCGACGTGTCAGCGAAACTAATTCGGTTGGGCTACAGGGCATGGCGCGATATTGCGGCATCACCCCGGCCAGACTCGGTTCCAGTGCGAGTCGGCTGATCTCAACTAAAATCGGAATTTCTGCCAAAACAGGACTTGCCCTGAGCGTTGCCAGAATTCCGCGCAATTCAGATGCCTCGACATCCACCAGCACAATGTCGTGTTCTTCTTCGCTGGCGCGCTGAAGCTCTTCCGGTATGGTTGCGATTGTGACATCTATGTCGTTAACTCCCAGCGCCACCATCAGGTGATCTGCCTGTAGTTGCGAGTCCGTCACAATCAACAATCGCGGTAGCTGTTGTGTCAGGGTATTGCGCCGTTTGTTTTGTTCTGCCTGTTTCAGCGCGAACTGCAACTCTTCCAGGCTGACCGGTTTTCCAATAAAGTCATCAGCCCCGCCACGCAAGGCTGAAATAGTATTTTCGACGATTACTTCGCCTGTCATCATAATTACGAAGGTTTGTGGATGTGCTTGTTTGATATTGCGCAAAAGTTCCAGCCCCGATCCATCAGGCAGATTGATGTCTAAAAGCATAATATCTGGAAAATCCTGTTGGACGATTTCAAGTGCCTTTGTCGTTGAGTCTGCCTCAGTTAATTCGTAGCCCCATTGCTGTAGCGCTTCCGACAGCGTCCAGCGAATCATCGGGTCATCATCAACCACAAGGATTTTTTTCTTACTGTTCATAGGGGCCTCACGAATAAAGACATTCCTTCTGAAACTTCTACAAGTTCTCCTGCCTTCAACCAAGGCAATCAATATGCCGTGTTAGGAACGCACAAAAGAAAGCACTTGTTTGAGTTCGCCTGCGAAAATTCCCTCAATTCGAGCTTTGAAATGGGGAAGAATTCGCGGGGATAAAATTTCATTAGAAAAAATAAGCTTCCCTGAAACCTTTAGAGTTCTTGCTGCACCTACCCCACGTGACAAAACAAAAAGCACTTGATGCGCGGCCCGGCCAGTGAGCCAACAGAATTTCTCATCTCCCCGTGGATGTTCTGTCAGCCAACTGGCAGGCTCGCCGCCTGCAATTTTCAAATAGGGAGAACCGTAGCCATGAATCGAAATCATTTGCGTGTAGCGTTTGTAGTCGTCGGACTGAGCCTTGTTTCCACCTTTGCGGTGGCCCAGGATTTCCAAAAATCGTATCGCCTGGCGCAAGGCAGTCGCGTCAGCGTGAAAAATATTTCCGGTGATGTGATTGTCAAAGGGTATGACGGCGAGGCTGTCGTTGTGACAGGGATTAAGGAAGGCCGCGACCGTGATCAAATCAGCATTGAAGATAATAGTGACGGGAGCCGCGTTGATGTGAAAGTTCGTTACCCTGAGCGCTGCAACTGCAACGCCAGCGTGCGCTTTGAAGTGAAAGTGCCGCGAATGATCAGCCTTGACTATGACGCCTTTTCTTCTGTCAGTGGCAATGTTGATGTCAGTGAAGCGGTGGGGACATTGCGCGCCAAATCTGTCAGCGGGGATGTCCATGTGCAAGAGGTTTCTGGCACGATCACGGCGACATCTGTCAGTGGTGATGTAACGGTTGGCGAGTCATCTGGCGCGGTTTCCGCCAAATCTACCAGCGGCAGTGTCAAAGTGGATTTACTGCGACTGGAAGGTTCCACTGCAAATCGTTTGGAATTTGGTTCTGTCAGCGGGAATGTCGAAGTGAAATTGCCAGGCAGTTTAGGCGCTGAAGTAGAAATGTCTACGATGAGTGGGCATCTGGAAACAGATTTTCCGATTACGGTCGAGAAGCGCGAATTTGGCCCTGGCCGGTCAGCTCGTGGTCGTTTGGGCGACGGCTCACGTGCGCTGAAACTCTCTTCAGTTTCCGGCAATGTGTATTTGCGCCGAAATTGATAGATTTCTATGACGCGATATGGCGATTTACTGAAGTGCATGACTTTGTCTGAGGCAAGTCCGCGATGAGGTAAATCGCTTTATGCATGGTTATCTTACGCCGTGTGGGTGGATTGATACATCTTTCTGTGATTTCTAACCATGCGTAGAAACTGCCAGAACGTCGGAGTTGTGTATGAGCGACTTCGTTCCTGATTTATCGCTTTTTGGCTGAGTTCTTCATAATTCTCGCAGACATACGAAAATGCGGCAGGAATCTGTTGCCAGGCGGTTTTGAGATTTTGCTCAACAGTTGCTTGCAGGGTTGGGTAAAACTTAATCGGGTATCGTTGCTGCAACAGAATATTACCCGTATCAATGTGGGCATCAATTTGATGAAGGGTAAACCCCGTCTCTTTCACTCCTTCATACAAAGGCCAAATGACGCTCTGTGCTCCCTGGAAGCGGGGCAGCACTTCGGTGTGAATATTGATCATGCCAAAACAGGGAATGGAGTAAACGCTTTTGCCAATGTACCCATTGCCTAGTGATAAGCCCAGATCGGGCTTTACTTCTCGAAAAAGAACTCTGGTTTGCTCACAATTAACGAATTCAGTTTCTACGAGATCAACTTTCAACGAGCGGCATATCTCGGAAAGGTCGCCAGCCTCTTTATCGTCATACCAATCGCGTAGCCTGATCCCATTGAGTGCTCCCAACAGGCCAATGCGCCAGGTCTTCTTCAGTTTGCGTTGCAACGCACGTTTTTTATTCGGCGATCCCTCGCCCGCCAGAATCACTCTGACGACGTTTATTTTGGGATTTGCACATAGGATCGGCAAACAGCGGGAGGCCAATCCATTACGACTAGAGGTCAGGATGATAATTTTCATCTTTACCCTCCCAAATGCCGCGAGCAAATCCATTGATATGAGCCAACGGCGATTGAACCTCAAAGTGGTGTCTTGGAATACTAAATCGGTTGGATGTCTGCGGATTTATTTTTCCTCTGTAAGCGCCAAAGCAGGCTGAATACCCCGCTTTTTTTGTCATCGCCAACGATAACGCGTTGGCATCGCTTCTTTCGCCAAAGGGCCAGGAAATATATTTACACTCGCTCCCGATTCGACTTTCAATGTCATGTTTGGAACCTGCGATTTCGTTTTCGAGTAAGGCGGGGTCTTTAGAAATCGTAGAAAATCGAGCATGTGTTCGGGTGTGTGACCCGATCTCAAAACCTGAGTTCGCCATCTCTTTTAGCTCGTCCCAACGAACCATTTCCGTCACGCCTGTCATGTCTACCAACTTGCAATAATCTCTGGTTGTTTGCCAGTTTGCCTCAATCACCTGGCTTGGGACAAAAAAGATAGCAGGAACGTTGTAGCGCTTCAGGATGGGAACCGCGTTGGTGAAGATGTTGCGGAATCCGTCGTCAAATGAAAGATGGAGGTATTGTCCATCTATTTCTTTTTTCCCCGACAGCATTTCCAGACAGGTCTCGGTGTTGACGAATGTCCCGATTTTTTTTAGTCCGGTGATGATTTCCTCGAACCGCTCTTTTTGATCGTCAAAAACATAGTGACAATAGAGCGCTCTGAGGAATTTATTTTGCTTTCGTTTCTCAATCGTTGCTAATGCCGTTAGCGTCACAGCGCGTAAAAAACGTCTGCCTCTGGTTCCTTTTGGCGTGGGAACCGCTTTCTTCCAATTAACAATGTAGCTTTCATCATTCATTCGAGATCCATTCTATGCAGATTTCGACTCGATCTAGTCAATGGTGGGACGCCCCATCGGGGTAGGTAGAGTCGAGCTTCGCAGGTGAGTAGGCGAAACTATGTAAAGTGAGGCAGAAAAGACGAGATACAGCGAGTGACTTCCATACTCTTTGCCTCACCTTGTGTTTTTGCATCCTTTGAGAAAAGTAGCTTACCGGAGGCGAATCGCAGCAATTTGAAAGGGGCTTGATTCCTCTGCTTTTGCCAGAATTTCTTTGCTGGGCGTATATTCCGGCACAATCTCCTGTAATTTGGCTACTAATCCGGCAGTATTTTTTCGCTTGACCAGTTCAGTCAAATCATCCACCCAAAGCTGCACTTGCCTGAAACTAACGCGCCCGCCATCAAGGACGTGAATCTTATGATGCGGAGTTGGTTTGATCCCCTCGCCATCCAGCTTTAATTCTTCATAGAGCTTTTCGCCTGGACGCAATCCAGTAAAGACAATCGGAATATCAGTGTCAGGCTCCAGCCCTGACAGGCGAATCAGGTTTCTGGCCAAATCCACAATCTTGACTGATTGACCCATGTCGAGCACAAAAATTTCTCCGCCCCTTCCCATCGTTGAGGCTTGCAGCACTAATTGCACGGCTTCAGGAATGGTCATGAAGTAACGAACCGCTTCGGGATGCGTGACTGTCACGGGTTTGCGTTTTTCAATTTGTTCTTTGAACAGAGGGATCACACTGCCATTGCTGCCCAGCACATTGCCAAATCGCACGGAAACGAATTTAGTTGAATGATTTTGCAGCCCCAGGATAATCAGTTCTGCCACGCGTTTCGTGACGCCCATAATGTTGGTTGGCCGCACCGCTTTATCCGAAGAGATCATCACAAAATCTTCGACTTTGAATTGATCTGCCATCATGGCCAGATTGTACGTTCCAAGCACGTTATTGCTGATTGCCTGAAAGCAATTCTTTTCCATCATCGGCACGTGTTTGTATGCGGCGGCGTGAAAGATGACTTGTGGATGATGTTCGTTAAGGACTTCTCGCAGCCGAAAAGTATCAAGAATATCGCCAATCACTGGCAGATAATTGAGCTGTGGGAAGTTGGCCGCCAGTTCGACATCCATTCGATGCAGATCACTTTCTGCCCGTTCAAATAAAATCAATTTGGCTGGTTTGAATTTGGCGACTTGCCGAACGATTTCTGAGCCAATTGAACCGCCCGCCCCCGTCACCATGATCGTTTTTCCTCTTAGTTTTACACCGATTTCATGCAAGTCCAGTCGGACGGGGTCGCGCGAAAGTAAATCCTCAATTTTGACAGTACGCACCTGATTAACCGAAACCGACCCATTGATGAGCTGTGACATCGGCGGCAGAATTTGAAACTCCACTTTGGATTCGCGGCATTTATCAATAATGTGCCGAACGTCTTCTGCCCGGGCTGAAGGCATCGCGATCAAAATACGTGCGACATTGTAATTTTCGATCAATGTTGGCAGATCACCTGTCGTCCCAAGCACGCTGACGCCCTGAATGCGAACTCCTTTTTTGCTGGGATTGTCATCAACAAAGCCAACCGGGTTATAACGCAAAGAGGCATTGCTCTTTAATTCGCGCACAATCAGAATCCCGGCCCTGCCTGCGCCAACGACCAGCGTATTAACCCCAATTGCTGATGACCGGGCTTGCTCGGAATACGCTCTCACCAGAAACCGCGCGCCACCAATAAAAACGATGGTCAGCAGCATATCAATCAGGAAGGTTGAGCGCGGATACCCTTCAATTCCGAACAGGATATACACGGCCATCAACAGCAAGGGAGAGCTGATAAATGCCGCCTTGATAATATCAAAGAGGTCATTCATCCCCGTATACTTCCACCAACCGCTGAACAATCGGTAGTGGTAAAACACCGACAGCTTGATAAGTAGCAAGACCGGAATCGTTTGCAGGATGATTTGACGGTAGCCCAGGCCCCGTAGCTGAAAATCAAAGCGCAACAGGAAGCTGACAAAATAGGCCAGGATCAATAACCCAATTTGTGAGGCAACGATTATAACGGTTCGATATTTAATGAATTTTGATTGCATAGGGCTAATTGCAGAGAAGCGAAAAGATTGGTGTTATCGTCACAATATGGCACATCGTAACGGTTGCAGGACACGACGTTATGGGGAGCGTGAAAATTAGAGGGATTTAGTTTGGAACCTAACTTCGTCTTGTTAGTAAAAGCGACAGTACACTTCCAAGTATAGCCAAGCCAATGTACAACAAGCTGACTAACTGGTGACTGTAACCCGCAATTACCATTCGTTGATAAAAGTGCGAACGATGTGGCCGAAAGATATTCTCTCCTTTACTTAATCGTCTAAGTAAAGTGAACCCTGTATCTACTATAAATGGCCAGATGAGAAGTATCCCCACCCAGAGCATGATGTTTTGATAATTGTGTGCGGAGCGCATTGCCATGACGGGAATTACCGCAAACGTAAACCCTAAAAATGCACTTCCGACATCGCCCATAAATATTTTGGCCGGAGACCAGTTGTAAAAGAGAAACCCCAAGCTGCTGGCAGCTAACAGCCCACCGATAGCGAAGATGAATTTATCATTGATGATCCAGCCGACGGCTGCCCAGCCAATGCCTGCCACAAAGGCTTGTCCGCCTGCAATTCCATCAATGCCATCCATAAAATTATAGGCATTCGTTAAGCCTACAATCCAAAACAACGTCATCAATAAACCAACTTGTCCAAGTGCAATGCTGCCAATCAAAGGTAAATCGAGTTTGTCCCAATATCCCCATTCGGCAACAACCAGGCCTGCCGCCACAAAATGCGCGATGAATCGTATTTTGGTCGAGAGTGATTTCAGATCGTCCAGCCAGCTGATCGCTGCAATTAGCAGCGCTGCGCCAAGATACATCATCAGTCCTCGCCACGTGGTTAGTGACCAAAGAATCTGGCTGCAAAGCAGGCCAATCATGGTCATAACTACTAACCCGATTCCGCCGCCACGCGGCGTGGGCTGAGAATGCGAACTTCTCTCATTCGGGATGTCAATAATTGCCAGCCTTCGAACTAAGTTGGTTAAGACGGCGCTGCCAATTAAAGCAATCGCGATGACAATGTAGACGCCGATTTCAATCTTGTTCATGTTAGGGCAAGGAAGTTTATTGCGACTTACTGGTTAAGAACCATTCGGTCGTCTTTTGAATTCCCAGATCAAAGCTATAAGGAGAAGACCAGTTTAATTCGCGCCGGATTTTGCTGCTGTCTACAACTAAGGACGAAGTAAGTCGGTCAACTACAGCACCTTTCCCCAAGCACTTGGCACCTAACTTCATCCACGAAACAGGTACATTAAGTAAGCGTGGCGACCGTTGTAAAAAATAGCCTAGTCGCGTTACTAAGTCTGAAGTAGAAACACTTTCATTATCGCTAACAAGATAAGTTTTTCCGTTGGCATTTGGATGTAGCAGGCAAGCTTTGATCGCGTCAGCAAAGGTATCAACATAAAGTAAAGATCGCTGATTCTGAATACTTCCTAGCGGCAATGGCCAGCCGCGATAGATAGTGTTCATTAACGAGTAGAAGTTCGCCTTTACTCTCGGCCCATACATCAAGGGTGGGCGTAAAATAACGATTTCCAAGCCTGTTTGCCGGGCAATTTCTTGCAGCGCCTGTTCTGCCTCAAGCTTGCTGATTCCATAAGGGTCTTGTGGCGCAGGGACATCATTTTCGGTGAAGTTTTTACCTTCCGTTTTCTCCCCGTTCACTTTAATTGAGCTGATAAAAACAAACCTGCGGATATTGGCTTTGGCTGCCTGCTGCGCCAGATTGACGGTTCCATCAACGTTTATTTTTCTAAACTCGCTCAGTGGGTCTGCGGCTGCATCGTTCATCACATGAACACGAGCGGCTAAATGGACGATGGAATCAACGCCTGCTAATGCCTGCGACCAGTCAGTATTGCCATTGATGTCGCCCACGACTTGAGCACTTTCTGGCATTTCGGCTTCGGGAAGCTTTCGTAGCGCCTTGCGGACTTCAAACCCGGAGTTTTTTAGATGTTGGCACACAGCTCGACCAACAAACCCCGTTGCTCCTGTAACTAAAACGTTCTGATTCATTTTTCGTGTACTGCAAACATCTTGTTTGCAGCGCCTTTTTGCAGCGGGACAAACAGGATGTTTGTCCTACATCTATTGCCTACAATCTGACTTTGAAGAGTTCCATCCAGCCCGCCAAATTCAGTAGTGCCCAAATCTGTGTACTGGCGTGAAATGCCAATAGGTCGCCAGCAGAATTACGATCAAGTCCGCGTTGGATCACTCTTTCCAACGCGGGTTTTGAAAATAATGATTTCACGATTTCATTCTTCGTATTGAGCAGTAATTCACCACATAGTTCGCGATAGCGTTTGTTTTGGAAAAGGTGTAAAGGAATCGTAAATCCCCACTTCGGATGAGTGAATACGCTATCGGGCAACCACGGGCGAATCGCTTTTCGCAGGATATATTTGGTGGTTCCTTCTCGAATCAACAGATTGTCTGGCAAGCTCATTGAAAGTTCCGCCATCTCAACATCCAGCATCGGCGCTCTTACTTCCAACGACGCGGCCATGCTCATCCGATCCACTTTGACCAGCATGTCGGAAGGCAAGAAATAACGCAGCCAGCAATCCATCACCTGTCGCAATCGCGTCATGCCTTCCTGATTGCCTAACAATTCCTGCACCGCATTGCTTTGATCGTTGTGCCATTGCTGTCGAAGCCAGGGCGAGGCCAAATTGTGCAGCACGGTTTCCTCAAACAGCGGCCCCATCTTCCAGGAGCGATCCTGTTTCGGAAGTGCCGCCGCGCGGGTTGCGCGCATGAGCTTCCCGATCATTTGCACCTGATCTGCCCCTGGCGAGTTGGCCACTTTTCTGAGCGCGCTGCCTGCGGTAGCGAGCACCGCACGCGGGACATAACGAGCAATCTGGTCTATTCCCAAACAAGCCTGAAATACGCGATAGCCCGCGAACATTTCATCGCCGCCATCGCCGGATAAGCTGACGGTGACGTGATCCTTAACCTGGCTGCTGAGAATGAATGTCGGAATGGCAGAAGAGTCTAAAAATGGTTGCCCAACGTGGCGAATGATGCGCCATAAATCTTCTTCCCGAAATCCATCATTCGTGACAACGAATTCGTGATGATCGGTGCCCAAGTGCTCAGCCACTTCGCGGGCAATCTGGCTTTCGTCAAAAGCGGCATGCTCAAATTTGACCGTGAACGTTTTGATCTTTTGGCCTGACTGACGCTGCATCGCTGCGACGACGGCGCTGGAATCAATCCCGCCAGAAAGAAATGCACCGAGCGGAACATCACTGACCATCTGGCGCTTGACGACTTTCTGCAACGTCATGCGCACGGCTTCAACCGCTTCTTCCTCACGCTGGAACCTGGGATTCGTTTGGTACGTTGGGCGATAGTACGCGCCCGTTTTCAATTCGCCCTGTTTCCAGTGCAGCCAATGTCCGGCGGGTAATTCCTTAATTCCTGCAAACAGGGTCAGTGGAGAAGGGCAATAGCCAACGTGCAGAAAATACGACAATGCTTTCAGGTCGAGTTTTCTTTCGACTTGTTTACATTCCAGCAGGCTTGTCACCTCGCTGCTGAATGCCAGCGTCTGTCCATCAATGACTGTATAGAAAAATGGCTTTTCTCCAAACCGATCTCGTGCAAAAAACAGGGAATGGCTTTTCGTATCGTAGATACAAAAGGCAAACATTCCCTGCAAGTGCTTGGGGGTGTCAAATCCATATTCTTCATACAAGTGGAGGATGACTTCAGTATCAGACGTAGTTTTGAAACTGTGTCGCCCCGTTGAAGCCAACTTTTCTCGCAGTTCGCGGTAGTTATAAATTTCGCCATTGAAGACGATTTGCAGCGAGTTGTCTTCATTGGAAATCGGCTGATGTCCGGTTGCCAGATCAATGATGCAAAGGCGACGCATTGCAATTGAGGCCATCTGGCCATCGAATTGTCCTGCATCATCAGGCCCCCGATGCAAGAGCGCCTGATTCATTCTGGCAACGGTCTCAACTCGGTCTGCAAAATCGGGCGAGTAGACCCCACAAATTCCACACATGCTTTACCTTAAAGTTGATACGCTCCGACGCGATATAGATCCAGATTATCTTTGATCCAGGCGATGGTTTTGGCTAAGCCTTCATCCAGAGATGTCAAAGGCCGCCAATCCATGAGCTGCCCGGCTAACGTGTTATCGGCGTAAAGCCGAAAGACTTCGCTTTTGGCAGGTCTGAGACGATCATTCTCACAAACGACTTCCACCTCGCGCCCAATCATTTTGAGAATGGATTTTGCCAGATCGCCAACGCTGATTTCCTGTTTGTTGCCCAGATTGATCTCGCGTCCTTCAATGTTGCTTGCTTCTGCTGCGCAAAGAAATCCGCGCGCCGTGTCTTCGACAAAAGTGAAATCACGTGTCGAGGATAATTCGCCCAGCTTAATCGTATCCTTCGTTAATGCCTGCGTGATAATCGTTGGAATCACGGCTCTGGCCGATTGTCGCGGGCCGTAGGTATTGAAGGGACGCACCGTCACCGTCGGTAAGCCATAAGAGCGGTGATAGCTTTCCACGATTTTATCTGCGCCGATCTTGCTGGCGGAATAAGGGGATTGTCCTTGCAGCGGATGTTCTTCGTTTATCGGAATGAATCTGGCTGTGCCGTACACCTCGCTGGTTGACGTGTGAATAATCCGGCTCGGCTTTGTAATCTTTGCTGCTTCCAACACGTTCAATGTTCCGATAACGTTGGTCTCCACCACTTCACGCGGATGCACGTAAGAATACGGAATCGCAATCAGCGCGCCTAAATGAAAGATGACCTCGCAGTCTTTCATTGCCTCCAGAACGGCAGAAGAGTCACGCAAGTCTCCCATGACGACTTCGACATTTTTGGCGTAATCACGATTCAGGAATTTCAATAGCCCTGCATCGGCGCGCGAATTATATCGAACGAAGGCGCGCACCTTTGCTCCCTGACTGGCTAGCGCCTCAGTCAGATGGCTGCCAATAAATCCACCTGCTCCTGTCACCAGAACTGCTTTGTCTTTCCAGGCCATTCATTCTCTCCTCAGAAAAGGTAGGATAGGCATCTTGCCTGTCCCATGTTTTCTTGTTACTGAGTGTGGACAGGCGGGACGCCTATCCTACCTCACCTTGTAATTTGCCCCGCCAATAATTGAGTAAATCTTCCAAACTTTGTGCAAAAGAGATATTGGGTTTCCAACTCACCAGATTCTGAATTTTGGACGAATCGCCAACCTGGATTTCGATCTCAGCGGCTCTGTATCTTGATTGGTCAATTTCGACCGCAAGCGGAATTCTGGCTTTTGCAACGAGTATTTCCACACACTCTTTCACCGAATGCGCGTTCATGGAGCAGACGTTGTACACCTCACCGGGGTTGCCCGCCTGCATCAGCAATTCATAGGCGCGAACGATGTCTCGCACATCCGTATAATCGCGTTGTGGTTGTGTGTTACCGACGCGAATCGTCGGTGCTCCGGTTTGTTCTGCCATCGCGATTTGCCGTGCCAGATCGGAGCACAATAAAGACGGCGAGAGGCCCGGCCCGCTGACGTTGAAGTTGCGCACGCGAATGATCGGCAACTTGTAAGTGATGTGATACTGAAGCGCCACCATTTCCTGCGTTACTTTGCTGACGGCGTAATGCGTTAAGGGCAAAAACTCCGCAGTTTCGTTGATCGGCTGTTTGATCGCTCCACCATAGACCGCACTGGAACTGACAATCAAAATTCGTGGCGTTATCCCGACAGTCTTTATGGCATTCAGTAATCGAATTGTGCCGATGACATTTGTTTCGTAATTAACCAGCCCCTCGTGAACGTCTCTGTCTATTGCGCCGGCCAGGTGATAAACCTGAGTCGGGCGTGCTTCCTGCAATGCGTCGCATAAGGCCTGTCCATCTAAAAGATCGCCCTGAAAAATGTGATTCTTATCAACAATCTGCCCATCAGCTGGAGCCTGGCGTTGGAATCCATAAATCTCGAATTTGTTCGATACCAAATGGCTGGCCAGATGTTGCCCAACACATCCGGTGATGCCAGTAATCAAAACCCGTCGGTTGCGATTCTCGAACATAAATGAATGTCGAAGATTTGAGGCCGTGAAGTTGGGGAGAGGCGGCGTTTGCTTGTTACTCCATCGCACTATGCAGCGGCTTTGGCTTCCTGATAATAGGAGGCAAGCAAGGGCAATTCATTTTGAGCACGCAGGTAATCATCCGGGCGGCCTATATCCAGCCAATAACCCGAATGGATATATCCGCAAACGCGTTTGTTCGCGGCCATCAACGCTTTCATCAAATCTGGAAAATCAAAGCGTGTCTGGCGAGGAATAAAATCAAGTACGGATGGTTCCAGCACATATACGCCCATGCTGACCAGATAATGAAATGAGGGCTTTTCAATGTAATCCGTCAATCGTCCATTCGGGTCGGCTTTGATAACGCCGAAATCTATTTTTACTTCTCGTTTATAAATTCCGATGGTTGCATCTGCCTGATTCGCGCGGTGATGCGCAACGATTTTGCGAAAGTCCAAATCGGTTAACAGATCACCATTCATCGCCATAAAAGTGCTGTCAATCCCATCTACCAAAGCCAGCGGGGCGGCAGTCCCCAGCGGCTCTGATTCGTGCGAATACTCTATCGGAATATTCAGCTTTTCCCCATCTCCGAGATACGCCATGATCAGAGAAGAAAGATAACCCACAGACAAAGTAATCTGGTTAATGTCATGCTTCTTCAAACTACGAATCAATAGTTCAAGGATCGGCATTTCTCCCACGGGCATCAATGGTTTAGGCAAGATGGTCGTGTATGGGGCGAGACGACTGCCGATTCCCCCGGCTAAGATGATTGCTTTCACGGTTTACCTCTGTTTCTAGGGGAGTTCTTTTAGGGAGTAACTGATCCCCACTCATCGCAGAGCGGGCAGTGTGTGCCAGGATCAGTTGTTTGCTTTCATTGAGAACGCATCGAACCAAGCGCTTCCGAACGCAGGACAGGATAAGACAGTGCAACTTTTCCGGCGGACTATCAGATAAACAACCTGCTTGGTTGCTGGGGAAGTGAATTCAAGCGAATGTTTTTGCCAGGAGGAAGTTCCCTGGGGGAGCGTTGCTGACGCGAGCACCTGGCCCTCAAAATCGTTTAGCACCGCAATTTCCGGGAGTCCTCCGCTCACTAAATCTTTGGTGCGTGCCGCAAAGTTTAATTGGTAGCGTTTGTTTGGCTCAACCAAAACGATTTGCCAAATTGTGTATACCGATGTGGAGGATTTCCCCTCCCAGTGAATCTGCAAGCTCGTTGCATCGGCAAAAGGATTTTGCGTATCCAGAGTCACCACAACCGTTGGTTTTTCTGGGTTAATTCGCCATCCAAAACCAACCTCTGTCAGGCTGATCTGTTTTTCAAATCCTCCATCCGTGATGGCACCCGTCCCTTTGCTTTTCAGCGTAGCGCCTCCATCCTGGCCTTTGGCCCACACCTCCCAGGCTTCGTAATACCGTTTGGATTTGAAGAGTTCGGCCTGGAGTTTTTCGCGCTCGGCTCCGGTTGCTGCTGCGCTATTCTGCACCTGTCGAAAGACACGCATTGCGTCATCTGCCGCACCGCGGGTCGCAAAGACTTTAGCAAGTTCGAGGCGCGCCAGATCGTTATCAGGTTGGAGTGCCTGCTCAATTTCTGCTGCCTTCCCATTAAATGCGCCCCAGGCCAAATCTACGGCATTGGGAACCAGGCTTGAATCTGCGTTTGCAGCCAGGCGGAATTCTCTAAAAGCCTCCTGGCGTTGCCCTTTCCTCAGCAACAAATTACCCAACTGCCAATGGGGGTGAGCATAGGAAGGTGCAAGTCGGATGGCTTGGTTGATTGCTGTAATTGCCTTGTCAGGTTGATTGGCCAAGTCATAAATTCCGCTCAACTCCGCCCATATTCCATAATTGCGCGGCTGCAAGGCGGCAGCGTGTTCCAACTCAGGAAGCGCTGCGGTCACCTGCCCGGCATTCAGTAGTGCCCGTGCGCGCGCAAATCTTACTTCCGAATCATACGGGGTGATCCGCACGGCCTCATTCATCGCGGGCAGGCGGTTGGTGGCGACTCCATACATCGCCAACATGCGCGCCGTGCCGATTCGGCTGGAAGTCCAAATCCCCACCAAACAAGCCACCAGCACAAGCAGGGCCAAAAGGTATTGTGATGATTGGCTTGTTCGTGAAAGTTGGGAAGCGGTAATTGGATTAGCCATCGTTCCCTATGCGCCGGAAACTCATAACGCGTTTCCAAAAAAAATGCCGTCCTCCATCAGGACAGCATTTAATTAAGTAGGACTGTAGTGGGTAGAATCGTAACAAGCGCGTAGGCCATCGGTAAACGCCATTCAGGTACGCTCGCTTGCCTACGCGTCAGGTGATTGTCGAAGAGTCAATCGTTCATTGGAACGATCACTAGGGGCAAGGTGTACTTTTGCTTGGATTGCAGCAGCAACAGCAACAGCAGCAGCAGCAATTTCCGTTGGCCGCCGCGACAGCAGACGGGCTGGAAATTGTATTGAGTCCTGTCAGCATTGCAGTTGATCCCAACATCATTGAGCCAAATTCAGCAAAACTGACACTGCCACTGCCAAGGGTGATCGCTCCGGCTGATACCTGACCTACCTTCACGCTCTTGGCACCCGCCGCCGCAGTGGCATCGCCGTCGCTACAAGCGCTTAACGCACCGCTTTTCAACGGGTCATTTTTCTTGGTAATTCCACCTGGCATCGTCAGCAGTCCCTGCACTCCGTCGCTGGTTGCCAAGACGGCACAGCCTGCACTGATGTTGCTATGAATGCTTTCCCGATTATAGTTCAGCACTAGGTTGGAGTCCGGCGCGATGTCAATCTGGCCGATTTTTCCAATCTGAATGGTGACGCCAATGCCCGCTACGGTTTGAATTTGTGCGCCCGGAAAAACTGTATCTCCAGTGCGCGCTTTGACGCCATTAATCGTAACCGGGCCATCGGCTACCAATCTTCCTAATGGGATATCTGCGCTGGCCGCAGCCGTTTCAACATCATTTTTGGTGTTCGTTGTCCCTGCCCGGTTTGCCAAGACAAACACTTGGGATAAGGAGATGACCATGACCCAGGCCACCCTCTTCATCACAGAACTTCTCGTCATACAGACCTCCTTGATATATTAAGCCAGACCACCTAAGGCTGACCGGAATTGATATTTCCACAGAGCACGTCGCAGCAGAATCGTAATACCGCTGTGACCAAGATTCTTCAAACTTTAGGGGTTAACCGAAAGAGTAGTTTTTTGTCCTCCCCCACAGAATCGGTTGCTTGGCTGACTGTGATGGCGATCAATGCAGTCAGAATCAACGCGTTGATCGTGATGTGCAAACCAAAATCAACCAGACTATGAATTGCGACGGCAAAGACTCCCGCTACTGCGCCCACGCACACCGCCCGCTGGCGTTCACTGGTGATGGTTTGCAGGTGTTGTTTTAATCGGCGCACAAACACGACCAGAAACCACAAGGCAATCCCCGCTCCCACGATGCCGCCACTGGCCAGGATTTCGAGATAATCGTTATGCGCTTCCTGCGGAATCAGTTTGCCAGAGGCATTGTGATACCGTGGAATCGCTACCCAATAGCCGCCGAATCCAACTCCGACAATCGGGTTGTCCACGATCAATTCTCGTGTTGCGCGCCAGATTTCAATGCGTCGTGTGCCCTCGCGCGTGGCATCGCCTACTTCACTCACTTCTCCCGACACGGCTTCCAGTTTATTGATTAACGGGTCGCCGCCAACCCATGTGATTCCTATCAATAAAACTAATAAGAAGATCGCTCCAATGCTTAGGCGAAAGAGCGAGGACTGGGCAATCCGACCAATGCGAGCGCCGATCCCTGTTTGCCATACCTCATCGCCGGGTGCTCGGCGGCGAATGTAATTTGAGAACAGCATAATTAAGAGCACTTCACCAGATAAGCCTAGCAATCCGCCTCGTGAATTGGATAAAACAAGGGCCAGTAAAAGTGGTGTGGCCAGCCCTAACAACAATAACCATCGCTCCCGCCCAAAGCGACGAGCCATGATGAGGCTCAGCGGAAGTCCGAGCGTCAATTCCATCAGGAACGCAAAGTGATTGCTATTGATGAATTGCCCGTACCCGGCATTCAGCGGCAGATAGGGTAATAAAAAACCAGCGATGTCGCGTTGCACCGTTTGTCGCAACAGGCCAAACAATGCGCTTCCGATAGCAACGCTGATAATTGTCATCACCAGCAGGCGCAAGCGTTTTTGACTTTTGACATGCGAAAGAAACAACTGGCCTGCCAATATCAGAGCTGACAGTTTTAAGGCAAACCGGATTGTGTTGTATGGATCAGCACTGATTGCTGGCCAAAATGATGCCTGAATATCCAACGTTTCTGGCACGCGACCAAACGGCACGGCCTGGAGCAAGGCAAAGCCCACCAATGCCAGGAGGGGGAGCATCAAGGCTCGTTCTGAAATTTGCCAGGAACCGAGAATAAAGCCTTCAATAATCCAGAGAACTGTGAGGGCAAAGATAGAACACTCGAAGAACGCTTCCGACCACGGTTCAACGGTTCCGTACGGCACCGCCACCAAAACCAACAGCCCCAGCAAAGCGCAAAAAATAAAGCGATTCAGCAGGCGCGCGGTCTTGGGGATAGTTGTCTGACGCTCAATCGGCGTCTCGATTTCCAGATACTGAGGCAAAGGGTGATTGAGTTCGGTGGCCACTGTGTTGTTACCTGAATTCGTTTTTAGCCAATACTTGATGTGACTTTCTCGTATCGTTTGGCGCGTGCGGGTTGGAAATGGCGCAGGATTTGGTTGGCACTGACCGCGACAGAAAAATAGCGATCCAGCAATTGGCGCGCGTTCTCTCCCACTCGGCGACGATAGAGCGGATCATTCGCCATCTTCAGGGCGTTTTCATACAGCGTTTGATCATCGCCATTCATACTGCACAATCCCGCGACGTTTTCTTCCAGCATCTCGCTCAGATCATTGCCCGGATTGATGCTGCCCAGAATCGGCTTGGACGCAGACATATATCCCAGAATCTTGCCCGGATAATTTTGTGTTTTCATGCGCCGATCCAATGAGATTAACCCCACATCGAATTCCGCCAGCATCGCCAGATATTCTTCCTGTCCCACAGGCGGCAGAAGGCGAATATTCGTCAGCTTTTTCCCCTGAATGAGCTGCTGCAATCGCTCGACCTCTGTGCCTGCACCGACCAGCAGAAAGTAAAGATGAGGTTGATCGCGGAGCCGTTCGGCCAGGCGAAGGATGTTGTCCATATCCTGCGCCACGCCAATATTCCCGCCATAGAAAAAGACGACTTTGTCCTGTAGTCCCAGTTGTTCACGATAATTCCGGCTGGGCATTGCAGGCGGCTCATCCGTAGTCCAGTTGTAAAGCACTTCGAGGTTGTAATTCTTCTCTGGTAATTGTTCGGCAAAGTATCTGAGATTGGCCGGAGACTGGACGCCGATGATGTTTGCGGCGGCGTATTGACGCAACTCCATCCACCGAAAATACGCCCAAACCAAGCCTTTTTTCAGCATCCCCATGTCCACAACCCATTGCGGGAAAATATCGCGCAAGATCAGGTATGCCGGGCAATGCCACAAGGCTTTTAATTTGCTGACCAACGGCCCAAAGAAGATCGAAGGCGAATAGAAAATGACCAAATCATGTGGATGTTCCTGAAAGAACTTTTTGCCTTTTTGCCAGAGTGTTGCTGATAACCGAATTTCACGCCAGGCTCTGGGGATGCGTGAAGCTCCTTTGATTTGCCCTGTCCTGACGCGCACAACTTGCAATCCATCTTCCTGTGTTACTTCTACATTCTGCGAAATAGATTCAGATGGCGTCAAAACCGTCACGTCGTGATTTTGACGCTGAAATTCCTTGCCCAAATCATGAATCAGCTTGGCGCTGGCCTCAGAACTGGGCAGGTAATAAACCCCGATAATCAAAATGCGCACATTGTTTCCTCTAAAAGTAGTGCTGAAGAAAAAAGCATGGAATACAAGCTTTAGCTTGGTTTTTCTCCTGACAGCAATAAAGCCAAGCTAAAGCTTGTACTCCATGCTTTTCCTGCTTTTCCTGCTTTTCATTCAATGTTACTTCGCAGCCTGCGCAATCACTGGCTTGTTGGCTTGCCAGCCTTGCTCGGCCAGATCAGGCATCCGATAGCCGAGCACAATGCGGCAGGCTGTTACGGCCACGTGATTGGCCATATATTCAGGCGGCGGTTCCCATCCTTGCTGTTGTGTGGTAACCAGATTCGTCAATTTTAAAATGCTCTCCGGGTCGGCTCCGGCCAGAATGTTGGAGCCGCATTCAATCGTTTCCGGTCGTTCTGTGACATCGCGGATCGTGACGGTCGGTGTGCGGAAAATGCAGCCTTCTTCCTGCACCGTTCCGCTGTCGGTAATCAGGCAGAAAGCGGATTGTTCCAGCTTCACAAAATCAAAAAAGCCGAACGGTTCGACGAAATGCAGACCGCTGTCGTCGTAAATAAACCGATGCTGTTCCAGCTTCGAGCGGGTGCGCGGATGCAGCGAACAGATCACGGGGTAGTTGTATTTCTTGTGCAAGCCGACCAACCCCTTGAGCAGGTTCGCCAGACGGTCTGGCAAATCCACATTTTCTGCGCGGTGCATCGTCACCAGAAAGAATTTGCGTTCTTCCAGATTCAGGTTTTGCAATGCGGTGCTGGCGTTCACCTGATCGGCGTAATGATCCAGCACTTCTTTGATTGGATTTCCGGTGACAAAGATTCGCTCGCCAGCAATGCCTTCGCGCAGGAGGTTTTCGCGGCTACGATTAGTGTACGGCATCAGGATCGTGCTGGAATGATCAATGACCCGCCGATTTACTTCTTCCGGCACGCGGTCGTCATAGCAACGGTTGCCTGCTTCCATGTGATATACCGGAATGCCCAATCGTCGTGCGACCAGTGCTGTCAATCCGCTGTTTGTGTCGCCCAGAATCAACAAACGGTCTGGCCGATGCTCCAGCAACAGCGGTTCAATCCGCGCCAGAATTTGTCCGACCTGATCGCCGAACCCTGTGCTTTTGATGCCTAAGCAAACGTCTGGATCGCGCAAGCTCAATTCCCGAAAAAACAGGCCATTTAAGCGGTCATCGTAATTTTGTCCGGTATGCACCAGAACGTGATCGGCGTGCTGATCCAGCAGTTTGATCATCAGGCTCAGGCGAATAATTTCCGGCCTGGTGCCGAGGACGGTCATAATTTTCATCGCAACATCTCCGCCATTTCGGGTTCGTAATTTTCGATCATTAAATTGCGTGCCTGTAACAACGCGGCAGTTTCGCTTAATGACATGACATTGTCGGCAGAACTGTATTCGCTGGTGAGGCAGCCACTGCCATTCCCGTCTTCACAGATTTCCGGCAGCATCGGCTTGATCGCAAAATAACGGTTGTGCTCAACCGTGCGATACGCTTCTTCCTCGCTGACCAGAATTTCGTGGATTTTTTCACCGGGCCGGATCCCCGTAAACTTGACTTCAATCGGCTTGCCATCAATCAGTGCCAGGGCAATGTTGGTGACAAGTGCAGAAGTGGTTTTGGGGATCCAGGTTTCTCCGGGTGCTGCGTCTTTCATTGCTGCAAAAACAATATCCACGGCTTCATCCAGGCTAATTAAAAAGCGCGTCATATCCGGCGTCGTGATCGTGATCGGGCCGCCGGATCGAATCTGTTCGTGAAAGAGCGGAATCACGGAACCGCGAGAGGCCAGCACGTTGCCGTAGCGCACACAAATAAATCGAGTGTCAGGGCAGGCTAGATTTGCCTGCACAAAGACGCGTTCCTGCAACGCCTTGGTCATTCCCATCGCATTGATTGGCTTGCAGGCTTTGTCAGTGGAAATGCCGACGACGGTCTCAACCGGCAGATTGTATTGGCGAATTGCCCGCACAATGTTTTCCGGCCCTTCGATATTCGTGCGAACAGCCTCAAACGGGAAGTATTCGCAGGTCGGAACCTGTTTCAGCGCGGCAGCATTGATGACCACATCGGCATCGCGGACAGCTTCGGCAACGCTGTGAAAATCGCGAACGTCGCCAATGCGAAATTCCAGCTTGCGCTGAAAGTTGTTGTAGATGACTTCGTCCGTGGCCGCCGCACTGCGCCGATATTCCAGCCGCATAAAATGTTGCTTGGCCTCATCGCGTGAGAAGACGATGATCTTGGCCGGATCGCCCATTTCGCCGCTAAGCAGCCGCCGAACCAAAACCTTGCCCAATGATCCGGTTCCGCCCGTGATCAGCACTCGTTTGCCTGTTAATAACTGCATTTTCGGTTCTCCATTCTTGATAAGGGGTCGTGTCTGATGCGAGCTGTGCGACAAGTTCCGGCCAGGCGGGAGCAACATAGCCCGTAGCCTGTTGGAATTTGTGGCCCAACATACTGCGATCACACACAAAGTTTTCGTCAGGGATGATTTCGACTTGAAGCCCCCACGCATCGCGCAGCAGGCAGAGTAAATCGTATTTTGAAATTGCCTGTCCGGTGACCTGATACAAACCGGAAAGCTTCGGATGATTTTCGATTAAATTGGCAATGACTTCTGCTAGATGATTTGTTGTCACGCCAGAGTAAATCGCACGTTTGAAGCCGCGCACCGTTTTTCCATTCTGGTTCAGAAACCAGTCCAGCAAGGATTTGTGATGATAGAGTTCGCGCCCAATAATCGAAGTCCTGAGCGTGATGGCATTCTCAGTTGCAACCTCGCCCAAGAATTTGGTTTTACCGTACAGGTCTTTGGCGTCTGCATCGTCTTGCTCTGTGTAATTGCCACGCTCACCGCTGAAAACACAATCTGTGCTGAAATGAATCAATTGTCCGCCCCATTCGTTGCACACTTCCGCCAGCTGATGCGGAAGCAGGGCATTGATTGTAATGCTTGGCAGCGCGGCTTTCGCCTCTGAACGTTGTTTGATGACGCCGATGCAATTCACGATGACATCAGGTTCCAGTCGTCTGAGCAGGGAAGCCAGCGCCGGAAAGTTTTCTGCATCCACATGCGCGATGATGTGCTTGTCTTGAAGTAAGCTGACATTGGCCAACGCTCCGTCATGGACAGAACCATGAATCGTGCCACAGGTATTTTCATAGCGTTCCCGCAGCACCTGAAACATTTTATGGCCGAGCATGCCCGACGCACCGAGTACGAGAATTTTCATATAGTTTGCCTATTGGAGAATTATTCCGCGTTGCCGCTGAGGCGGTTCAGTTTGGTTAGTTCAGAAGGTTGATGCACGTTGGCGGTTGCTGTGCGAGACGCAATTTCTGCCAAGTAAGAAAAAGTGTCATCTGCGCATCGTTCCCACGTATACGCCTGCGCGCGCTCGTAACCCAGGTGCGCGGCCTGTGCGCGCCAAACGTGATCGGTAACGAGACTCCGAACCGCACAGGCGATGCTTTCTGGTTGGAGGGGATCAAAATACAAACCCGCGTCGCCCAACGCCTCTGGCATGGGGCCGTAACTTGAACTGGCAACGGGCAACCCCGCGGCCATTGCTTCAAGCAGGATATTGGGCAACGTTTCGCAACTAGATGCAAAGACAAACCCATCTGCCTGATGATATGCCGCAATCACTTCCTGATAGCTGAGATGCCCACGGTAATGAATAAAATTGCCCTGCGCGTCCACACGGTTGAGCGTAGTTTGTAGGTCGCGTAGCCGATCAGGTTTTTCCGGGGAACCAATTAAATCCAACGTTACGGGTAATCCCTCGCTTCGCAATTGCCCGATTGCCTCAATGACCTGTCTATGATGTTTGTATGGCTCTAATTTAGAGACGTACAGTAACTTGAATGGAGCGGCAACGGAATAGTCTCGCAAAGGTTTTTGCTCGCGCGGAAGTTGTCGGAAATCCTGGCTGATTCCGTAAGGGATGATCGGGTAATTACCTTCTAACTTTGCTGCTTTCTTGACCAGCGACCGCGAATACTGCGTCATAAAGATTGCGCCCTGTGCATGCTGAAAGCTGTTGATTTGGGCAAGACGTATTAACAAATATTTGAGCGCAAGGCTGGAGAAACCATAGCGTCGCAATTCAGCAAACTCAAAGGGCAACATGTTTTGTGAAATGACCACGAATGGTTTGTTTCTGCCGGCGTGGATACCGCCAGGCGCGAGGAGCAAATCACAAAACTCGGCTGCCAGAAGTGGTAACTTTCGCATCTGCCAATAGATACGAACTGGCAGACTCTGATCCAGCAGCGGGTCATGGCGGCACTCAAGCCATGAACGCCCAGGCATCCGTCCCAGTGTGACCTGTCCGCCCCAAACAATGACCTTGCTGATTCCATGCTTCTCTGGCTGAGCCGCACGGAGAATCTCACTAATATGACCTAAGCCTCCTCCATCACGAATATTAGAAGCGTCAATTCCTAAACGCATTTGTCCCATTTTTGTCCTTCTCGCTCACGTTTTACGTGGGCGTTCAATTCACAGTTCAGACTACCTTTTCGGAGAGTCTAAAACTGAAAGTAAATAAATGGCGTATCCGTTAGCGGCCATAAAATAAAAAGAAAGATCGTTAGTGCCGCATAACTCATTACCCTTTTCGCCGGAGTCAGATTATTCAGTGCTCTGTCATATCCACCGATCTGAACGGCGATGAACTGGCCTACAGCAAAAAGAATCAGCAAAAATACAGTGGTGAAGGGGCGAACTTGTCCAAAACCAGCGCCCCCAATCGAGAAATTGAAATCGAAGAAAAGATACTTCTTAACGCAATAAAGTATGTCGGGCACACTGGCGACATAAAAGAATATCCACCCCATAAAGACAAAGTATTGAGTGATTAACCAGCTAAGTATTTTCCCGCTTGGTTTGGCCAGGAATGCTTGTACGCCGGGGCTTAAATTCAGCCTCGTTGATATTACTTTATGAGCGATCAGCAGCCCGCCCTGATACGCTCCCCAAAAGACAAAATTCCAGGCAGCACCATGCCAAAGTCCGCCTAACACCATTGTGATCATCAGATTCGCATAGGTGTTGCCAGAGCGACTTCCGCCCAAAGGGATATAAAGATAATCCCTGAGCCAGGTAGATAAGCTGATATGCCACCTATGCCAGAATTCCTGGATATTCTGAGCTAAATATGGTCTGTCAAAATTGACTGGAAGCTCGATATTCATAATCCTGGAGATTCCACGCCCCATGTCTGAATACCCAGAAAAATCACAATAAATTCTCACCCCAAAAGCTAGCGTCGCCAGGAATATGGTCAAACTGGGTTGGCCTTGCGGTTTGCTAAGGATACTGTCGGAAAATAACGCCAGATTGTCAGCAATCAATACTTTCTTGAAAAGCCCCACTAAAAATAAATGGATACCTTGCTGAAAACTTGCTCTGGTAATCGTTTTACTTTCTGCGATCTGGGGAAGGAAATCCCAGGGGCGTAAAATCGGGCCAGCCACAAGGTGCGGGAAGTACGCCAAATAGAGCGCAAATTCAATTAAATTATTACACGGCTTGCACTTGCCTTTATAGACATCAACTGCATAGCTAATTGCTTCAAAGGTATAAAAACTAATCCCCACAGGAAGGATAATATTCAAGATGGGGAGGGAATGCTTAACTCCTATTGCCGCAAAGAAAGTATTAAAAGGCTCAATGAAGAAATTGTAGTACTTAAACCAGGCAAGCATTCCTAAATCAACGGTCAGGCTTGCCAATAACCAGCGCTTGCGAATAGCAAGGGTTTTGCTTTTATAAATTTGTTTGGCAGAGAAAAAATCCCAGATCGTCGAAAACAAAATCGGCGCGAGTAAAAGTATATTCCACCAGGAGTAAAATACATAACTTGCCAAGAGTAACATCGCCACTTGTGCCTTGCGCTGCCTGAATACAGTCAGTAGCACAAGGACGATCAGAAAGAATATAAAAAATTCTTTAGTCTGAAATAGCATGGCGATATGATGACAAGGGATAGTTCTAAGGTGTACTTAAGTGAGCAGAAAAAGACTTGATGTCTTCGGCCAGCTTAATCGAAAGCTTGGCTCGCCCTTCGCTATTGGGATGTAACGCATCTGCAAAATCAGTGTCAGAGAGTAGCTTTGAGTAGTTTAAATAATTACTTTCGCTTTCTTGCGCCAATGCCTTTAGCGTTGTATCAGTTTTATCCAGTAATTCAGCGTGCAAGTGGCTCAATATGCGTGGATGAAGAGGCCATACAACCAACATTAAAGCGATATTCTCGGCCTGTAATAAACGAGTCAACGCCCGCAGCGCTTTGATATTTCGGCTGTCTCCATCAAAGCTTAATCCTTGTGCTACCCCAATAGCGCTATTGATGATTCGTTCTTTTGAATCGCCCGTTAAGTTGACTTTCAGCATCCAGGGGGACTTGAAATTGGTAACGATTCCTTGTGTCCGCAAGCCTTTCCGCGTCAACTCGCGCAATTTACCTTCCATAAAAAATATGGGGAGAGACCTACAGCCTAGCAAATAGCCTAAATAATGGGATTCAAGAATAGCTTTTTCCTTAGGCAATAGAATGTTCTCAAGCAATTCTTTTTTTACAGGTGAATCCATTTGTGCGATAGGGTTCATCGCTCTGTAAGCTTGTAGCTTTTCAAAATCAATGCTTTCCTTCTCAGTATTTTCTGTCTGCCCAACTCCAACACTCATGGCATCAATTCCGATCACAACAAATTGCGGCTTTCCCGCTTTCAACGCCGGCCCAAGTATTAATGCCTCAACGGGACTTAACCCCACTACTCCTAAATTATAAGTGTTAGTGCCATTATGAAGAGTTTGATCTAATAAATCGGCATCTATTCCTTCTACCGCAACACTTGAGCCAATAATAAAATTTGCCTCTTTATGAGGCGTTGCTTTCATCGAAGAACAAAACTTATATACCTCTATTATTCTTTTCGTATCTACTGAAAATAAGAACGACTTGCCTACTATAAAATTCATTGTTGCAAGATACAGTAGCAAGGCAATGGATGTCCCTAAGGCTAACTCTATACAGGTTCTTCCCCAGGAAAACTGGCTCCAACGATTCATTTTGATCTCTTCAGTTAAGTGCCTGAACAAAAGAAATAAGGCTTAGACAGGATTGACAAGATGCACAAGATGCACACCAAAGCTCCATAGATACTGCCTTTTTATCCATCCTGTTGATCTTGTCAATCCTGTCTATACTTGTTTTATTTTGCTTACCTACTTATATCAAACGCTGTGTTTGTATAAGTCGCTCCGTCCGACGCCTTGCTTGATCGCTTTTCGTATAACACCTCGCATGGCGCTATCTATTCGTGTGACAGCCCGGCGCAGGTGTTGCTCAGGGCGTGCTTTGAAACTTGTAATGTGAAAATGTTCTTTGCCTCCAGGGGGGTGCGGAGAAAAGTAGTAGTTGGAGACGCAGCACCGCTGACCGGCAACCTTCACTCGATTTACAGAATGCCAGGAAGCAGAATTTGTTTCCATGATCACGAGCCGATTAAAAAGGCTCGGAATTTCTACTTGATGCTTAACCCGCTCATCCCACAGTTCCAGATTCCCTCCGTTTTCAGATTGCCAATCAGGGGTCACGTAATACAGCAGATTCAGCACCCGGTAATACTTCCTGGCCGAGTCGTGTGAATTGTCCAGATGGGGATTCAAAAAATGCCCCCTCAACATAGTGCTAATGCCTCCCGCATAAAGATACGGATCACCGATCATGTCAGGTATTTCAGTTAGTTCCTCTATAAATCGGATAACTTCAGGCGTCTGGAACGCAAAGGTTATTGCCGCGATCAAGGGATTCATTTGATCAAGGGCTTTTGAGGTGTACTTGTGTTCGCGGAAACTATTCAGCAACCGCATTTGTTCGATACCTGGAAATGCGGCAAAAATATCTTGTGCGATTGTTTCCGGTAATAGGTAATCAATTGCTGTATATCGGGTTGGCACTGGTCTGCGCTGCTGAAACTCCGCTCTCAATGCTTCCCGTTCGGGTTGCAACCGCGCGAGTATTAAACTCGCCATCTCGTCCTTTTTCATGTTGCCTCATCTAGTGTTGAAAACCGTAGGATAAAGAAGTGAGGCAACATTATCTGTACGGGGATTGATAATGATGAACTGAGTGAATGGAAAAAACGCAGTGCGTTTTCGTTAGTTTTTTCGCAGTGCTACATTGCCTGCAACTGAGGTGATTTTCAGTTCCCGCGAACCATCGCCCACACGCCCACGCGCGGTGCCTCCGAGGCCAAACTCGCTTTTGACGACCGTCAGCGGAAAATCAGTTTCCAGTTTGCCAATAGTTGTGGACATATCAACCATTGCACCCAGGGTATCAGGCATCTTGACCTCGACGTTTCCACTCGTTGAACTGAATTCCATGCGATTCAGGTTGGTTCGATCCAGCTGATTGAGCGAAACTTTGACATTGCCGCTGATAGATTTAGCCAGCACAGAGCCGACGGGTTGATCGTACGGCAGGTAGCGCCGCCACCCTCGCCGCCAGCGCCCGTTGGAGCGGGTCTGCGTTTCTGACGCCTGCTCAATCGTGACATCACCGCTAAAGGATGATGCGTACATCACGCCCGCGATGTTCCGCATCAGGATTAGCCCGCTGACGTTGTCGGCATGCAAGGTGCCCATTGCGCCGTCAATTTTGATATTCCCGGCGACGGTCGAAAACGCGTCATACTCGTAACTGGTCGCGCGGGGGACATTCACCTCAAAGCGAATGGTCGCTTCGCAGTTGCAGTCCTGTGGATATTTGACGCGAATATCCAGCGCGCTGTCAGTGCTGAAATCTTCGATGGTCAAACGATCACGGTCGCGCCCTTCTTTGTAGGCACGGACGAGAATCGTATCTCCATCATATCCTTGTACCAGAACGTCCCCGGCGACGTTTTTGATGCTGACTCGACTGCTGGCAGCGAGCCGAGCCGATTTTTCAAAATCCTGAGCCAGAACAAACCCTGCCGCCAGATGCAGGCACAGAGCTACGAATGTAATGTAAACACTTTTTCGGAACATAAATCCTCCTACCTTGAGAGATGCTGTTAATTCAGCGGCGCGCTGCCGGCAGGCCACATCAAACAGCGGAAACTCAGCTCAAGAATGCCTCAGATATTCTGTGTGACTGCTAGCTGCACCGCTCAAGTGGTTGTTGAAGTTGACAGAGAATAATTACCTCGTTCGTGTGATGAATGCGCTGGAAGGCTAATCTGGCCAAAGGTATTTTCAATCATTTCCCTTAAGCCCTGACGTAGCCGATCAGCGCGAAAATATTGTGCTCTGGCATAACTGGCTTTCTGTAATTGCGCTGCCAGCGCAGGTTGCTCAAGTAGTGTGAGAATGGCCTGCGCGAGCGCCAGATGATCGTCCGGCGGGACTAACAGGCCATTCTCATTGTTGGCTATGACGCCAGGGATGCCACCGACTTCGCTGGCAATCGCGGGCAGGGAATGCGCCAGGGCTTCCAGCAGCGATTGCGAAATTCCTTCTGTGCGCGAAGGGAGCAGAAAAATATCTGCCTCCTGATAGAGCCGATACAAATTCGGGCCATTCGGAATATTGCCCAAAAACTTAACGCGTTGTGTTTGTCCCAATTCAGCGGCAAGCGCTTCTAGTGAGGCTCGCGCAGGGCCTTCGCCCACACACCACCATTCAACCTCAATCTGATGTTCTGCCAGAACCTGAAGTGCTCGCAGCAAAATGTCCAAACCTTTCAACGGAACCAGCCGCGACACGGTCAGGAGCCGCAACGGGGAATGAAAGGATTGCGGTTCACGTTGATAAAACATCTCCGGTGCAAGCGTGCTGTGCACCATATCTCTTTTCGCAATGTCTTTCGTTGCCTCTGCATATTTGCTGAAGAGTTCCTGCCCCTGAAAGAACGCGAGTTCTGCGCCCGTCACAACTGTGCGCGCCATCCAATCCGCCACGCGGGCTTTTACTTTGCTGCTGAAACTCCTCTGATAATCCAGCGAGATGGCTTTGCTCCAGTCACCAAGGACACGTACCAGATATTTCTTTCGCCGGAGCCGACAAACGAGCGCAGCGAAAAATCCCATCTCACCCGGCAAATCAATGCAAACCACATCCGTGTTCGTCAGCGTGCGCCAGTACACTGCTATCTGGCCGAATCCACCCAACAGCGGTCGGCCACCTTTCACCGGCACGGGACAAATGTTGAGGTGCGGTAGGTCAAATTTTTTCGTGCATTCGCGTGACCAGTACGGGTCATTTTCTTCTGCCAGCGAACAATAAAACGTTACCTCTGGGAACATTCGCATCAAGCCTTCATGCAAACGCAGATAAAATGGCGGCCCGAAATATTCGTTGCCTCGCCGGATGAGGAAAATGCTGTTGGAAACCAGCCCCAGATGCTGGACTTTCTTCTGCCTCATTTATGCCTCTCCGTAGCTGCGATTATTGTATGTGCCCGCTTGTTGCCAGGCTTGCTGTCGCACGAGTCGTCGCTCCAGCACGTGATGTAGGACAAACAGAAACAGGAATGCGAGAAAGATGCGTTCCAGATTCATCAGTAATATGTCCGGCGATGTATATAACGTCAGTAGAGCAGGTAGCCCGATCAGGAAAAACGCCAGAGATTTAAAGAGCAGAGAAGGGGAGAGCAAGAGCGAATTGATCAGATACAAATGCAGTACATTGCAGATGACCATGACGATCAAACCCAGATACCCAAATTGCCAGACTGTAATCGAAGCCGGACTGAGGTTGACGTTCCCCGCTTCTTCGCTCATTCCCATTTGGACTGCTACGACACGCGTGGGATAGCCGCGAATCGTTCCGTCAAAACTACCTGGAATCGGCTTTGACGGCAGAATCGCGCGCGGAACCAGTGCCAGCACTGCGCCGATGTAGGGTTGAATTCCGGCGCGGCCTTCGCCCATCCGTTCGACCAGAATGGCGCTGTTTGAAAAGCTGTCGAATTTTGTGATCAGGTTGACAGCCATTTCATTCACAATATTTTCATCTGCTGCCTTTGAGGAACTGGAAAGAATATCATCCACATTTAAGCGGTCGCCGTATCGTGCCTGTCCAATCGCGACTGCCAGAATGCTGCCGATAACGACGGTTGCTACTCCGCCAAGCCCAATTAACGTTACCTTTTGTCGCGTTGACCAGGGCTGAGCCTGACAATAAAGCGTCAGCAAAAAGAACGGCTGCAACATCGCGATTCGTGCGCCCGAAGGTGCCTGTGAAATGACGGTGAAAATTGTCCAGATGAGTAAGGCAATCAGCAGCCACAACGTTTGTCGTTCGCGCGGCCAGACGTGAATAAAACACGCACAACAAAAGCAACTCAGGAAGGTCTGAAGCAAATGGAAACTGCCCAGATTATTGAATGTCTCTGATCCTTCTGACAAAAAGAAAAACGCATTGAGATCAAAGTATGACGTTCCAATAAAGATCGCCATCAAAACGGCTGTAAGAATCGAAACCCCGATGGATAAGAGTATCCCTAGCAATGCGCCTTTTGAATTGATATGGATTTCTGTCAGACGGCTGTTGATGATCCCTTTGAAATAGGGGGTCGGCAAGAGCAGAAAAGCCAGTGTGCATAACAACGTGGCACTTTCCATCACGGCAAAAAACAGAAACTGACTATAGTTTACAAACGCGTATATTTTCAGGTGTCCTTGCAGCAGCACCGTCAAGAGAACGGGGATCGTAAACCACATGAGCGTCATGAAAAACAGTAACGTCGGCAGATGCGGCGACACCTTTTGACTGCGCCGAATGGCAAAAATCATCCCCAGCAAAGCAAATTGTAAGAGCAACACCAACAGTTCCATAAATGATTACCTGCGAAGCGCTACCAACTCAAAACCACCTGTCGGACGCGGGCAAAACCCGTCTCGCAAACGCGCCGTTCAGTTTCATCACAAACCCAGAAGATGCCACCAATCACGATTCCTGCCAGCAACAACGTTGACGCCAGATACAGCGTTATTCCGGCACAGGTATAAATCAATCCTATGGCGATCAGACAACTGCCTACGGTTAAGATCGTAGGGCGTCGCATGGCTTGCAGGTTGATATGCAATACGAATTGAAGGTAGAGGCACAACAACAACAGATAGAGCACATACGAGAACGCAAACGTTGCCGCCGCTCCGATGGCTCCCCAGCGTGGAATGGCGAGAAATCCGGTTGCTGTAAAAACGATTGCCCAGATGAACGCGATACCGCATCCTTGCCAGATGCGCCCTTTGGCGGCAATCACTGCATTGACGAGGCCAACGTTTGCCATGAACAACCCGGCTACGCTCATCACAAAAGCTGCGGGAGCCGCTGCCATAAACTTCCCGCCATAAAGAACGCTAATCAACAGTGGGCTGAAAAGCGCACATCCGAGCGCCAGCGGCAACGTTAGTAACCAGATTGTGCGCAGGCTCCGGCTGACCAGTTGATCGAACAGGGCAACATCGGCAGCCGCATTCGCTTCGGTCAAAAACGTCATGGCCGGAGTATAGAAATTATAGGGGGCAAGTGAGATCAGTTGCGCCAGTCCATACGCTGCACTGAAGAGACCGGCCTGCGCAAAGCCGTGTGTGCGAGCTGTCAACGAATTCGTCCACCAATAACACGGCATATTCAGCAAGGTGATGACAAACGCGGGCAGCATAAACGCCGCAATCGGGCGCACAATCTCACGTGAAAAGTTGGGACGAATCAGCCCCGGAAATCGCTCTTTGGCGTCTTTAACCAGGCGTTGCGTCAGCCAGAGCAATCCGACACCGCCAGCGACTAATTGACTTGCTAATGCTCCCCATAATCCCCACACCGCTACCCCGATTAAGGCCAGCACAATCAACATCCCGCTGCGAATCAGCATCGTCGTGTTGTAGGCTTGATAATCCTGCATTCCAGCCGCAATGCTTGATGCCAGATTGAGCAGCGTGGTGATGAAAATCATGAGGGCGCAGAAGCGGAAAAACTGAGTCAGCGATGGATCGTTGTAGATTTTAACTGCGATGAGGTGTGCGCCTGCCACAAAGCTCACACAAAAAACTGTGATGAGCGCCAGTGTGAAGGTTACGACATTCGCCAGAATGGCCCCGCCGCGTGCTCGATCACTGACATAGTATTCCGGCAGCAATTTGTGCAGCGCTGAGTTCTGCCCCATATGAAAAAGCCCTGCAATCAGGGCTGTCAGGGCTGTGATGATGGCATAAATGCCAAAATCGTGTGGTCCCAAAAAACGCGCCAGCACCATCGGAACTAATCCACTAATCACCAGGCTTGTGCCGCCACGCAGCACCGAATCAAGTGATGCGCGCAGGTACCGTCGCCCTAAATCGTCCTGTAGTTTCATGTCTGGATTATTCCCGGCTATGCTGCAAAGAATAATTTACCGACCCGTTTCTTTTGCCCGATCATCACTGGACTTCTTGAGTGGCGTTGTCGTCGGTAAGTGGAGGGCAGCCAGGAGCGCTGACTGTACCTCTGAGGGCAGCGAGACGTGAAACGCGAGATGCCGTAATTCTGTCAGATATTCTTTTTGCTGACTCAAGGCGAGAAGCGAAATGGCGGCAATCCGAATCTCATTGTTGGTATGAGTTTTGATTGCCCGCAGCAATGGTTTTGCTTCGCCTGCCTTCATCATCATGAGAAGTAAAGAAAGCGCGTCGTAATATTTTTCATTCCCGCTGGTAAGGTGATTGATCGCGTCATCGGCAAGCCCGGAAGACGCGATGGCGGCACCGATCCTGCGGCTTCTGGCAAAAGGTGCTTCACGCATCGCGCGAGTGAAAACCGTCACTTGATTTTCGCCGAGCTGATACAGGGCGTGGATCGCATCCTCTCGTACGGTTTGCGAGGGATGATCAAAGGCTGCACAAAGCGTGCGAAAACGTTCTTCGTCTGTATCCAGATCACCACTAAAATCTATCTTTTCTTCTGACAGAATTGATTCCGCCTCAGTCGCTTCAGTGGTCTCAGAATCAGCGTTGGTTGAGTCAGCGAATGCGTTTGTCGCGTTGTCCACTTTTGCCGTAAAGTCATCAAGACCTAGCTCTTTAGCAATACTCTCTTCCGTTGCCTCGACAATTTCCGCTTCGAAGATTTTGCTCTCGTCTATTTGTTCCACCGGTTGCTGATAGTAGCCCTGATAGTAATGATCGTCCTGGCGATTGCTGGCTTGATTGAGCACTACCCCGAAGATTCGCGCGCCAGCTCCGGTCAACAGGTTAATCGAATGACGCACCACTTTATATTGGGTCTTGCCACTTTGAACCACCATCAGGATTCCGTCTGCCAGCGAGGACAATAACGTGGCATCTGTAAATGAAGCCGACGGCGGGGAATCAATAATGATATGAGTGTAGTGCCTTTCCAGCATCGTAATGAGCTTGCGCATTTGCTCTGAGCCTAAGAGCTCGGCTGGATTCGGAGGCACCGGGCCTGCGGTCAGCAAATGCAGCCGTGAGTCGCTGTAGCGCCGGATCAGTCCCAGGGTTTGGGTCTCGCTCAAACCCTTCACAAGACAAGTGCTCAAGCCTTGCTGGTGTGGGATTCCGAAAACGGAATGTAATCGCGGGCGGCGCAGATCGGCATCAATAATCAATACTCTCGCGCCAATCTGAGCTAAGCAGAAAGCCAGGTTGACAGCCGTAGTGGTTTTCCCTTCGCCGGGCATACTTGATGTTACCAGCAGGGTTTTCGGTGGCTGGCCAGCCGTAGACAGCAAAACAGAAGTGCGCAATTGGCGATAGCTTTCCGCCAGCGCGGAATGGGATTCGGTTGTAAATAATTTGTGCGGCTGGAACTGGCGATTTTTTAGTTCCGTAGAAATCGGAATTGTTACCAGCGCAGGCAATTGCAACATCTTTTCTGCTTCATCACTGGAATTGATCGTATCGTTCAAATATTCCAGCAGGAATGCCAGCCCGATACTCATCGCCAGTGAGAAACAAAGCACCAGCATAATTCCTTGCCAGCGCCGTGGGCCGACGGCCTTATCCGCCGGAATTGCATAGTCTATGACGTGAATGTTCTTGCGCATTCCGGCCAAGACAACATCATTCTCTTTGTATCGCGACAGCAGCCCATCCAGCAGATTTTTATTGGTCTCGATTTCCTGTTGAATGATGCGGTAATTAATCGCCGCTTCATTTTGCGTGAGTGTGTCGCTTCGTTGCTGATCGAAGGCCTTGCGTAAAGATTGTTCTGCTGTCAGCGCCTGACGATATTGCGTCTCGTGGTTTGTCACCAGCACTGTCGCTGAGCGACCACGAGCATTGCGAACTTCCTCTTCCAGGGCGGCGATTTGCTGATTAACTTCTTTAACTTCCGGCCATTCTTCCGTGTTTTCCACTAACAACTGCGCGCGGCGTTGCCGCAATTCAGCCAATTTCGTTTCAATATCAACAATCTTGCGGGCGGTGTTTTCCTCTGCTAACGCACTTGCTGCTCCGGGCGCTAAGGCCGCGCGATAAGCCGCTTCTGCCACTTTGCGCTTGTTTTCCGCTTCGAGCAGTTGTTTGTTCAGCCCCGTCAATCGCTCCACAACCATGTTCTGATCGGCATTTAGCGAAAGGATCTGATGGCTTCGGGCATAATTCATTAACCGCTCTTCGCCATTCCGAATTTGTGCCTGCAATTCGGCAATTCGCTTTTGCAAAAAGTCGCCGGTTGTAACATTGGTTTCGGCCCGGCGCTCTAAATTCAATAGAACAAAGCTGTCGGCAATTCCATTCACAACTTTTGCGGCAATCTCAGGGTCGTGATGCTGGAACTGAATTTCAATCAAGCGAGTATTGTCTCTGGAATAACCCAATCGTTTTTCGACGACCGGTTCGACCCGTAATTCATCTGTAATGTCTTTTACCAAAGGTGCCAGCCGCTTGGCTTCGGTCGCTTCGACTTGGGAATTGGTGGGCACGTCCTCATTACTTGAAAGAGTTTTTTCCAAATTGTTATCTTTGGCTTCAACCTTTGTATTGACCGGGCTGGCGGTGCCAAACATCCGTTGTAAATTTGCCCACCATTTCTGCCGCTCTGGCATCGAACTGGGGCGCGGGAACGTCGCATTATGTTCAAGGTCGAGTGTTTTGACGACGCGCCGCAATAACCCCTGGCTCGTCAGAATGCGAAGTTGCGTGTTGAAGTAGGCCGGATCATTCACCGTACTGTTGACGATCACCGGATTTTTCGAGGCGGCACCTTGCACCGGATTGAGTTCTTCTAAATCCACCATGACCAGCGCCTGCGATTCATAAATATCAGGCTTGCGCACCAGATAAATCGCTGCAATCGCTGTGACCAGAACGGTCAGGCCGCTTACCAGCCACCAGTGTTTGCGAATGGAACCCCAGTAATCTCGTAACGGAACCCGACTTTCGACTTCTCGTTCTGGGCGATTTTCAAAAGGTGTTGACGAGGGACGTGTGATGGCAACAGGTTTCTTTAATTCCAGCATCTTGCTCCTAGGTTCCAGTAAGGGTGAATGGATCAGGTGAGGTGGCTAACAAAAACACTATCGAACGACATAAATCGGCATGTTGCTGATGGCAGGTCCCATCGCATTATAAATGTTGCGGATGAAACGCTTGCCGCCAGAAACAGACACCTCAACGATATCGCCTGGCTGTAGCAGTAAATCGGAGGCTTTCTTTCGTACAATGTCTTGCAGATTAACGGTGAGTTCCATTTTGTCGCTGGCTCCGGCGACTTTGCGAATAACGCGGATGCGATCCGTTTTGGTGTCAGGCAACGTGCCGCCCGCCATTGCAATTGCTTCTGTCACGGTTGTCGGTTCACGCAAGGGGATTGTCGCAGGCTTGAAAACATTGCCGACGACGAATGCATGCTCAGCTTCCGGCACACTAATAATGTCGCCCGGCTGGACGTAAGGATTCGCTTTTTCGTCCCCTTGTAACGTTTCATTTAAATTGAAAATGTCATAGTCCGTTTCGTCTGTTTGCGCCGATACCAGGCTCGCGGAATTTTCTGTTGTGGCAGGCTGACAGGAATACCGTTTGCCGACATGGGCGACTTGCACGCGCTTCCCGGCCTTGTCTGTGGGGCCGCCTGCGGATGACAACAATTCCAATAGTCGAACCCGACGCTGCAATTGGAATTTGCCCGGTTTATCTACGGCTCCAATCACGGCCACGGGTTGAGAGTTGTATTCTTTGACAAAGACATCTACCTGCGGGTTACGCTGGTACTTGCGATAACGCTGTGCGATGTCCTTACCCAACTCGCCTTCGGTCAAACAGGCCGAGAGAATTTCCTCTTCGATTAACGGCATGCGGATCATGCCTCTGGCATCTACGCGGACAGAATCGCGGGACAAGGTTGGACGATTAAAAACGCGTACCTCCAGTAAATCACCTGGCCCAATGCGGTAGCGGTCATCCTCCTGAATCGGGCTCAGGACAAACTTAGCTTCTTTCTTTTCCTGCCCGTCTTGTGCGCGAGGCGCTAGCCCTGACCAGCTTGAAAGAAATATTAGGGCACAAACATTAGCGAGCAATAGGCGAATAACTGTTAGCTTCATGGCTTTACCAAAGGAAATACTTATCTGGCTGATATTCCCAACCTTCGTGCCGATAAGGCCTCGCGTAGATGATTGGGACATGCAAGATTGAGCACCGTGTTTTTGATCTTAACTAAATCTTCTTCATGTTCACGCACGAACGCACCCGTTAGCGGATGATCCTGTGTCTTGACAATAATGCCCTCACGAAACCACTGCCAGAACTGTGCTTGTGTCGTCCAAAATTGTTGACGGTTACGGCAGAGGATTAGGGCGGTGTGCTTTTTCTTTTTTTTGTCTTTCTTTTTGCTCATGGTGGAAGGGCGATAATTAGGCGCAAAAATACCTTAATGCCGGCTTTGATTTGCTTAGGCATTCGGACCACAAAGGGAAGCCTCTAACGCGAGGCAGCGTAGCTGAAATTGGATGAGGGACTACCCCTCCGCTGCCAACAGCCGAGAAATCAATTCTGCGCGACGCTTGACGCCATATTTGACAAAAATATGCCGCAAATGAAACTTTACGGTTTGCTCACTGATACAAAGCCGATCACCGATTTGCGCATTTGTCAGGCCCTGCGTGCAGCATAAGGCCACTTGCGCTTCTCGACGGCTTAAGTCGTATCGGCTGGCAAGGCGTTCAATCGCCAGCGCCAGATCCTTGCTTTCTGGGATAGCTGGCTCTAACCCGGAGGCGGGCTTAAATTGCGCGGCAGCGCGACGCGCAAAGATTTCTTCAGGTGTAAAGATGAGATACACCGCAACCTGCGATGAAATCCCGATACCAGCCATGCGGTGTTGCTCAATACTTAGTTTATTGACAAGGCCCCTGATTCCTCGCCGAATTGCACTGTAATTTAATAATTGCGTAAGCGTCATCAATTGCCGCAAGCTGAATGTGCATACGCGCGTTCGCGCCGCCATCACCTCTGTCAGTAATGTCTCGTACAAACGCTGTTCAGCAGTTGTATGCGAAAGCGCCAATCGGGACATCGCCTGGCGGTTGATGACCTCACCATACTGCTCAAGAGTAGTGTTGAATGGCACCCCCAAAGGTAACGTATTAGTAGAGTGAGCTTCCTTAATTTTGCCTTGAGTCGTGGCCATATTAAAAAACTATGGGGTAATTAAGACGGAGAACTCTCCGATTCAGGAGACTGATGATCTCTGTTGGGGGGAGTGCTTGAAGGTATCTGAACTTCGGCCGGAGAAGCTCGGATGCCAGCGCAATGAATATGCAACCAATAAACGTGATTTGCTACGGGCGGCACTATAGCAGAGTTATTCCTGATAGAGTCCTGTTGATGATTTGAAAAAAATCTCGAAAATTATCAAAAATATGTTGTAATAATAGTCTATATGTTAGGTTGTTGATTGATGCTAAAGGAAAGAGCGTAAACTTCTTTTAAGCTTTTAAGCGTTATCTTGTATCTTTTACAGTTAATAGCCGGGATAGTGAGTAGCATACCTTTTAAATCGGTTAATGGCTTAACCGATGAAGAGTGTATATTTAGTTTAATGTTTTTTATCGTTTTGGGTCTTTGGTGAATCAGGGTGAGAGTTGGGATAAAATAATTGATAGCTGCTTTATGACTATGTTATAGTCTGCCCGCTTTCAGATCCCCCGTAAATACTGCCTACATGATTTCTGGATTTAGCTTGAAGATAATTTGCTAAGTTTCGGAAATGGTTATAGTTGTAAATTCCCCCAGTAACTGAGTATCGTGCTCCCCTGTTTTTATCCTGTTGACAACTTCCTGCGCTACTAAGCCGAAACGCTGCTCGGCTGGTTGATAAAGGGTGTAAAAAGAAGATTGATTACTGTTGTTTATTGGCTCAATTCACAGTAGCCGCTCAGCGTTTATTCGTGAATTATGGAAAGAGATCGTGTTTTTACATATAAGTTAACTCAGGAAAGCGTCTAGGTAATCAGTCTTGTTGTTTTACTTAGCTAGCCGTCAGGGATGTGATTTTAAGTAATATTAACAGATAGAGTTAAGTAATTCTTGAAGATGGTTTTATAGCCAAATTAGGTTTTAAGTAATATTAACAAGAGGTATTGAGCGATTTCTTCTGCTCATTCATAGAATTAGTAAAGATTCCGTATGTGCCTAGCATCAGTCGGTTAATTTGCTTTTTCTTCTCTGCCTATTTTCAAACAAAGAGACATACTCAATGAATAGTGAGGGTAGAATTTATTATTACTTTGGTAGCTTTCAACTTGATGTGGGAGCCCGACTTCTTTTACGTGATGGTGAAGTAGTTCCTCTTACCCCAAAAATTTTTGAGACGCTGCTTTTGTTGTTGCAGTCCAACGGGAAGATTGTTGAGCGAGAGCAGTTGATTCACACTGTCTGGCACGACAGCTATATCGAAGAAGGTAATATTAGTTCCACGATTTACCTACTGCGAAAAGCCTTGGGCGATAATCATAATGGGCAAAGCTTTATTGCGACCGTTCCGCGTCGCGGCTATCGCTTTATTGTCCCGGTCCGTGAAGTTTGCGTGGCTGATCAGAAAAATATGGCCTCGACCACAGGAGTATTGGCTGTCTTGCCGTTTCGCTCCTTGCATAATACGGAACCTGACAATGGTTTAGGGTTGGGATTAACTGATGCCTTGATTACCCAACTCAGCAATTGCCAAAAGCTGACTGTTCGCCCTACAAACATCATCCGCAAGTATACGGATATTGATATTGATTATGTTTTAGTGGGCGAAGAGTTAGGCGTTGAATTAATCGTGGAAGGCAATTTCCAGCATACCGGAGAGTATATTCGCGTAACAGCCCAATTGATCAGCGTCAGAAATGCGGTGTCACTCTGGGCGGCCACCTATGATGAGCAATTTACGAATATCTTCCGGGTGGAAGATTCCATCTCAAAGAATATTGCTAACGACCTTCTGCTCGAACTAATAGAAAAAAACATCAAGGATTTCCATTACCATCCTGCTCATAGCAGTCTGGTTCAGACTGCGGTCCCTGCTGTTTTGAATGGTAGCTGGTCTCAATAACCCCTCCTGCCCGGGAACAGTGCGTATACGGCCTCATTCCGGCTTTCTATTTGTCAAAGTTCGGAACCTCTTTTATTTCCATCCAATGGAATAGGGTAACAACCGCTTTTTAGCCAGCAAGTTAGCCTCCTCTTCCTTGGTGTTCGCTCTCACACCTTGCCTCACCTGCTTTTCCTGTGCCCGTCTGCTCAAGATAATTTTCCGAAAACAGCGGCATATTCTTTCTATCAATTCCACAGATAAGAATTTTTCCACCTTACCCCGAGGTCGAAGATGAATGTGAAGCAAATTCCCAGAGGGAAAGAATACTCAAAGCTGTATGATGATCATCTCACCCAATCAGCAACTTATAACGTCGGTGTGTGCTGCCACACCGCTCTCCTCCCTCTCGCCGTCAGCTCGATTTTGGGATAGATTGGGGTTGGCCTTTATTTTGGGGGCCATGCTGCTTGGTTTTTTTTGCAGTACGAGATCATTGTTTGGCCCTTCTTTCTCTTCACAATCAGCAAAAAACGCAAGTGCCGGACACTCCTCTTCATTGTCATCTGAGAAGACTCTAGCTGCCTCTACATACTTTGCTGAAAGCTCAACAGATTCCGACTGGACAAAAATCAGAATTGAGCAGGAGCGGCTACATCACGCGATGGTTCCTGCCGCTCATAATCGTTGGCAGGCACTTAATTCCGCTCAGCGTTGGACAGCCGAATTTGATGGAGAAGGTTTTGAGGTAAAACCAGAAGGCGCATCCTGGCGATGGGGATTGGAATTAAAAAGCTATGGCTTTTCTGGGCAAGAACGATTGGTGCAAGGGAAGGCGGCTATAACGACCAACGTGGAACGCCTGACATATGATTGGGATGACACGTTACAGGAATGGTACGCTAACGAAAACGCCGGATTGGAACACGGTTGGACGTTGCGGCAGCGCCCTGTCGGCTCAGGAACGCGATTGACGCTGCAACTCGGTGTACGTGGCAGATTAAAACCGCAGATAGACGCAAATGGGAAAGGCGTATGTTTTGTAGATGCTGAAGGGCAAGCAATCATTACTTATAATGGCCTGAAAGCCTACGATGCAGATGGCAAGGATTTAGCCACACAGCTGGAGTCAACTAAAGAAGGCGTGGTGGTTATTGTGGATGAGCGCGCCGCCCGTTATCCCATCACGATTGATCCGATAGCACAACAAGCCTATATCAAAGCCTCTAATACCAATGCGGGAGATGCTTTTGGTTTCTCGGTTGCAATTTCCGGGGATACGGCAGTTGTTGGTGCTCGATATGAAGCCAGCAACGCCACTGGCATCAATGGCAATCAGCTGGATAATAGTGCTCCGAAAGCCGGAGCTGCATATGTTTTTGTGCGCAGTGGGGGAAGTTGGATTCAGCAGGCCTATTTGAAAGCATCAAATGCTGAGGCCGGAGATGAGTTTGGATATTCGGTGGCGATTTCTGGTGACACGATTATCGTTGGCGCGCCGCTGGAGGATAGTAATGCCACAGGCATGAATGGCAATCAAAGCGATAACAGCACTCCTGATTCCGGTGCCGCCTACGTCTTTACTCGTAATGGTTCGACCTGGACACAGCAGGCATATATAAAATCCTCAAATCCTGACATTGCTGACTTGTTTGGCTGGTCAGTCGCAGTTTCAAATGACACTGCCGTGGTTGGTGCCTGGCTGGAAGCGAGCAATGCAACCGGGGTGAACGGAAATCAAAGTGACAACAGCGTTCCTGTAGCAGGTGCGGCATACGTCTTTACTCGTAGCGGTTCAACCTGGAATCAACAGGCATATCTCAAAGCTTCAAATACAGAAGCCGCAGATAGTTTTGGCTGGGCGGTTGCAATCAGTGGCGACACAGTGGTCGTTAGCGCTCCTTTTGAAAGCAGCAATGCGACAGGCGTCAATGGCAATCAGGGAAATAATAGCGCTCCAAGTTCTGGGGCGGCCTATGTTTTTACTCGCATCGGTTCGACTTGGAATCAACAGGCATATCTCAAGGCCTCAAATACGGACGTTAGTGATTTGTTTGGATTCTCAATCGCAATTGCGAACGATACGATCCTGATTGGTGCACCGCTTGAATCCAGCGATGCCACAGGAATTAATGGCAATCAGAGTGATAACAGTGCCAGTGTTTCCGGCGCTGCCTATATCTTTGCTCGCGGTGGTGTGGTGTGGACCCAACAGGCGTATCTCAAATCTTTCAATACAGATATTGCCGATTTATTTGGCTGGTCAGTGTCACTCTCCAATGATAAAGCTGTGGTTGGCGCACAGGGGGAAGCCAGTGATGCAAGTGGCGTCAATGGGAATCAATACAACGACACGGCGCAAAATTCGGGCGCTGCCTATGTGTTTGTAAATAACGCAAGCACCTGGAGCCAGCTTGCTTATCTCAAAGCCTCAAATCCAGATATTGGCGATAGCTTTGGTTCTGCGGTCGCAATTGCCAATGATACTGTTGTTGTTGGCGCATATGTTGAAGCGAGTAATGCAACAGGCATCAATAGCAATCAACAGGACAATAGCGCTGGAACCGCAGGCGCGGTCTATCTCTTTGTGATTCCTCCACCTGACCTGAGTCTGATTAAATCAGATGGTGGCGCAATTTTTACACCTAGCGGAGCAGGGAGCTACGCGATCAATGTTAGCAACGATGCCACCGCAGGCCCAACTTTCGGGCCAATCACAGTCACTGATAACTTACCCAATAATTTGACGCTGACTGGGTATAGCGGAACGGGCTGGAACTGTACTGGCACCACCTCTGTTACCTGCACGAACAACACACGAATTGATGGCGGCACAAGTTTGCCTACGCTGATACTAAATGTGGGCATTGGCGCGGGAACTCCAACGGGTGTGGATAGCATTGCAAACACGGCAACCGTTGCAACGCCCGGCGACTTTAATTTTGGCAATAACTCCGGCAGCGATGCTACATCTGTCTTAGGACAGCCGAAACTGGCTGTTGCTCTGGCTGACCCTTTGGTCTGCAACGGCGCTGGCGGGCTGGTTTCTGTAACGGCGAATCTTACCAATCCTAATCAAACCGCGCTTCCCGCCAACTTTACCGCGCTCCTTCCTCCGCAACTAACCGCTCTTGCGGGTACTTGTAACGCGTCAACCAATCCGGGTGGCTGTGCGGTTGCCGCAAATGGTTCCAGTGTGATGTGGAATGGAACACTCAATGCCGGACAAACGGTGACGATTAGCTATCAGGCGCAGATTGCTGCCAACGTTGCACCGGGTACGCAGATTTGTGTGAATTCGGTTGGCACGGTTGCAGGAGTTGGTGCTAATGTTCAGGCGTGCCTGTCTGTGAATTGTGCGGCTACCGGATTGGTGCCTGCGGCGAATGTTGGTACTTCCGATCAAAAGCTTGGTTCGTTGTTGGTTTTTCCTTACTACGTCTCAAAATTTGCCGAACGAAAAGACACTCGATTAACGATCAGCAATGTTGCCGCACAGTCAACCTACGTCCATCTGTTTTTAGTAGACGGTATCAGTTGTAGTCAGGCTGATTTCTTTGTGTGTCTGACGCCCAGAGCCATCTTTTCATTCAAAGCCTCAGACTACGACCCAGAAAACACAGGCTTTGCTTATGCTGTTGCGGTGGATAGCCAGGGCCGCCCTATAGCGAGTAATGGCCTGATTGGTAATGCTTTTGTAGATGAAGGCGACTATCAGGGAAATTATGGGGCGGAAGCTTTTTGGCGCTATGATACGGCACTGACCAATGTTTCTGGTGGTTTTGCCGTGTTGGGGCTAAATGGTACTCAGTATGATGCTGCTCCGATTCAGTTTGCCGTGGAAATCCAAAGCCCCGCAGATGCCGTGGGGCAGCGGATTGTGGTTGCTCCCTTATCAGGTGATTTAACCGCAGGAAGCGCAAATCTCAGCAATGTATTTCCAGCCCAAACAACTGCCGCCGGACAAATTGGGCCGGGACTTGCTTCCAATGAGCAGGAAAAAACGGTGAGTTTCAGTTCTTTGTTGAGCGGTGGATGTTTGAAGAGTGCGACGCTTACAACAAATTTCCCACGTGTGCCGAATGGATTGGCAAATTTGATTCCGACCGGAAAGATGGGGTTATTGACGTTTCGCGTGGGAGCAGGTGTCGGATTATTAATGACGCCGCGAACGGGCTCAAATCGTTGGAATGGCATTCGTACCTTGCACAAGACTGCGGCGGGGAATGTGGCAATCGCAATTCCTGTGTTTGCGCCCGTGTGCTAGTTCTGGAGCAATAGACAAAGGCCCGACGGTGAAAGAACTCGCGCTACACTGAGTATCTGCGCTTACCTTCACCATCGGGCCTTTGCCACGACCGCTACAGTCAAAAGGAACTATGACGCATTGCCTAATTCGGCCTGTTGAGCCAATGGCAACGCTGCCTGCAATCTTTTCAATTCTCCAAAACCGATCAGTTTTTGCTGCCCCTCATCCCACAGCTTGAGGTTGATACATTTCAAGCTTTTCCAGAAACGCAAGGTCGGTGCCTGCTGAAAAAATGGATTCTCTTCATGGCAGGCTTGCAGCTTGTAATTCGGGATTTTCGGGCACAGATGATGAATGTGGTGGAAGCCGATGTTTCCGGTAAACCAGTGCAGCAAGCGCGGCAATTTGTAGAACGAACTTCCCATCAATGCTGCTGTTGGATAGTCCCAGGTTTCGTGCTTTTGCCAGTAGGTATCTTCAAACTGATGCTGCACATAGAACATCCAGACGCCAGTCACGCCAGCCACGATCTGCACAGGCAACCAAACCATCAAAAAGGCTTTAAGCCCGATGGCCCAAATTGCCAAGCCCCAAATCGTGAAGAGGGCAATGTTTGTCAGGTATACCCCCTGACGCTCGCGCTTGCCTGAGTTTTTCCCCACAAAACGAACATCAAACAGAAAGATGTAATGCGGGCCAATGCCAAACGTGACGAGCGGATTCCGATAAAGCCGATAGGTAAAGCGGCCCCATTTTGACCGCGCCAGATATTCTTTGACCGTTAAGGTTACGACATCGCCCACGCCTCGACGATCTAAATCGCCTGACGTGGCGTGATGAATGGCGTGTTCGCGCGTCCATTGAAAATACGGAGTATTAACCAGAATGCCAGTGATGGTCCCCACCCAATGATTCGCTTTCGGCGATTTGAAAAACGAACCATGCCCGCAATCGTGCATGATGATAAAAACGCGCACCATCAACCCTGCTGTGGGAAGGGCCAGCGCCAGTGTCAGCCAGTACGAATAAGTCAGGCTTTGATACATCAAAACATACATCGCCATCAAAGGAAGGATGGTATTGGTGATTTGCCAGATACTACGCTTGTTGTCGGGCGACATATAAGGCTTGACCAAATCGCGCCACGTAACCGCTTTGAGGGGGGAATCTGGGCCGCTAATTTTCGACATTCTTTACCTTTCGTTGATTGCCGTGCAACGAGCGCACGATGAATTTCTGGCAGGGAATTCTCTGATGAATAGGTTTTTGTATTTGGATGTGATTGTTCATTCAATCCGAATTAGTTCGTGGTGTTCATTTTTGCGAACGTGATCAACTGACAGTGCAGATACTCGTGCAAAAATGCAACGTCATACTGCCATAGTTCTGGTCAGCACAATGTAAAAGTTTGGTAATAGTAAAAGCCCCCGTTACATTTGGCGATGTAACGGGGGAGATTGGTTCGTGTGGTTGGCACGGAGGAGCATCAACTGGCTGCCTGTTTGGCAACTTTCGCGTTTTCGCTGATTTCGCGGACGAATAAATCTTCCAGCGATTCGCGCACAGGGTTGACCGAAACTAAGCGCCCACCTGCGCGATGAACGATGCTGAGAACGTATTCGATTTCTTTGTCGCTTTGCACGCGAACGTGTGCGCCTTCTGGCGCGGGCACAATTTGTGTGGCAAACACCTGCAATTCATTCAATGTGGCTTCATCTATGCCGGTGACGACCGCCTCTAGCTCATTCGTCCGACTCTTCAGAATGTCAGAGAGTTTGCCGGATTCAATCAGGCAGCCCTTGTTCATAATCGCGACGCGGTCACACAAGGCTTCGACATCAGATAAAACGTGCGAAGAGAAAAATACGGTTTTGCCCTGATCACGCAGGGCAGCAATCAAGTCGCGCACTTCACGTCGTCCAAGCGGATCAAGGCCTGACATCGGCTCATCCAGAAATAAGACTTCAGGATCATTGATGAGCGCTTGCGCCAGCCCCGCGCGTTGCAGCATGCCTTTGGAGTATTTGCGAAGCTGTTTGTCTGCGGCTTCAAATAAGCCAACGCGCTTGAGCAAATCGTCCGTCCGTTTCAGCGCCTCAGCTTTATTCAGTCCGAAGATTTTCGCGCAATAGTTCAGTAATTCGCGCGCGGTCAGATAGTCATAAAAATACGGCTGCTCTGGCAGGTAGCCGATGCGCGCGCGCATTTGCATATCATCCAGCGGACAACCCAAAATCTTGGCTTCGCCTGTCGTGGGATAGATCAGTCGCATCAGGATTTTCAGCGTCGTGGTTTTGCCCGCGCCATTCGGGCCAAGAAAGCCAAACGATTCGCCCATCCCGACTTGTAAATTCAAATCATTCAGCGCCCGCACCGGACGCTTTTTCCAAAAGCCGACGGTGTAATCTTTGGTCAGATTGTTAATTTCAAGAGCGAGCATAGTTATCTTCTCCAACGCACAATGGTTGAATCTGTGGCGAGCGCAACTGTACAGGTTGCCGCATCGAACGAATAAGCAAAACCGTGTGGATCAAGCGGCATCAATTCTTCATTCAGGTTTAGCCCTGCTTGTTTGAATTGCAGAAGCGTGACCTGAGGCACGGCTTTTATCAAAGCGGGCAGGGAAGAGGGACAGCCGCCTTTTTGTTCCCGATAGTTGGCGAGTAAGCGATTGAGAAAGGCGATTTCGTCATCCGATTTATAGCTTTGTAATCGGCCTAAACTGGTTTTCTTTACGGTTGGATCGTCGGTTGTTTCATAAATGCGGAGGAACATTTGTTTGGCGGTTTCACGATCTCCACCATTGGCAAGCATGATCGCAGACATTTGCTCCATCCACTTGGGCGCATCAGGCAAACGACTGCCCTGCAAATAGGCTTCGCTGGCTTCGTTGTATCGTTGCAGCTTCCAGAAAATGAAGCCTAAATCTTGTTGCAAGCGCCAATCGTCAGGATTATCTGCGATGGCTCGTTGTGCCAGTCGAATTGCGCTTTCGGGATTGATGTCGGGGAGAAATAACGCGCCGAATCGGTAGGCCGAAACATAGTTTGGATCAACTTCTGTCGTGATGGTAATCAACGGTTCAAGCAGCGTCAGCTTCCATTCGGTGACATTGCCGATGTTGATACTCCCCTTGAGTTGTTGCGACTTGCCGCCGAAATATTGAATCGTTCGCAGCCAGTACAAATCCGCGATCAACCCGTCAAAGCCCAGGCTTGCACGTTTGAGCGATTTGCCTGAGTTAACATACAACGCCTCTTCGACAGCTGAGCCGATGCCGCGTTGCTCGTCAATCCAACGCTGCAACACGACACTCGTGCCCAAACCAAGAATAATCACTGCAATCCACAAGCTGGTTTTCATTTGAAATTCCGTCGCTGAAAAATCATGACCGTTGCGGCCAATAACGCCGAAATGTATAGCGCTGCATACATCGTTGCCGCTCCCATCATTCCAACCGATGGCGTATTGCCATGCGCCGTCGCCATAATGAAATTAAAGTTTGCCAGATTGGGCAGCACGTAATACAACGCCTGACACATAACCTTTACCACGCCCGATCCAACTGTTGCGGCGAAAAGTTTCAAGTCCGCACTAAACGTTCCAATGATGAACAGAAAGAACGCCAACAAGGCTGATAAAGCAGGCGAGGAAAAGGACGAAAACAACAGGCTAATGGCGGTCATCACCATCAGTTCCAAAAAGATCAAATATGCCGTGGGCCAGATTTTAATTTGGATTGGATCCGCTCCGCCTTTGACGAAAAGCAGCGCCAGGGAAATGCCTAGCGCCATCACGACTGAATTGACGAATAAAGTCAGACACAAGCCAAAATACTTACCCAGAATAAACTCATGCCGATGTAGCGGTTTGGCCAGCAGGCTGTAAATCGTGCGCTTGTCAATCTCTTTGTAGACCAATCCAATGCCGATAAAGATAGAGATCAAAACGCCGAAAATGCGCATTGCCGATAGTCCGATGTCCACGATGATTTTTGATTCCTGCGACATCGAAAGCTCGCCCAGAAAAATGGACGCGCCGACCAGCAAAAGCACAAATAAGATCAGGTTATAAAGCACCCGATCCCGAACAGATTCACGAAATGTATTGAGCGCAATCGGTACAACTTTCATAGCTGAATAAACAGGGCTGGTAATCAGGGGCTGAAGCTAACTTGCTGGGTGTGTTCGCTGAAATTTTAGGGACTCAATCTCAAATTTCAGTGGGCTTAGGCTTTGAGGTGTTTGAATTCGTCAATGACACGAAACTCGCGGCGATATTCGCTGAGTCGTTCGCCGACCTGGGCAATGCGGCGCTCAATAATTGGTTCGCCAAGCTGACGCATATAATTCAAATGGACGATCCGGGTTGGATCAAGTCCCATCAGGCGCGTAGCTGTAGCATCAGCAGCGGGCAAATTGTCGCTCATCACGACGACTTGTGAATGAACGGTTTCGCCGTGTAACGGGCCATTGCCTTCCATTCCTTCAATGCCGTCAATGATGGTAAAGCCGGGTTTGACGGTCGTGGCAATATCCGCAATAGATTCGTTGATGCCGTGCCAATGCAACACGTTTTTGGGCCAGCCATAATGCAGGCTGGGGATCACGCCGAAGAGATTTTTGAGCGATAACGTCACGCCTGCCCAATGGTGCGTTTTCATCTTAGGCATCGAAACGACCAGATCCGCATTCAGAATCGTTTCCGGCAACCACAGTTCTTGCAAGGTCGTGTATTGCGTAGCCGTTGGAACGCGATGAATATTGTCGAGATTCAAATCAACAAACTTCGTCTTCTCTTGCTTAACAACTTCATCTAACCCGGAAAGCTCAAGCAGCATTTCCGTATCGCGTTGATGTCCCGGCCCATCGGCAACCAGCACTTCTTTGGCACCAAGACTGCGAAACACATCAATTGCGGCTGCGACCATCATCGGATTTGTATTGATGGTACGCGCCGAATGGTATTCGACCAGATTCGGCTTGAGTACAACGCGTTTGCCATTGAGGTTGAAGTTGTAGTTTTTCAAGCCCTGACGTAACAAATCATTCAAATTTTTCTCGTACGAACTGGCATGCAGAATCGTGACGCGCGCCGCTGTGGCAAGCGGATTTAACTCGCGCGCGGTTTGTCCTAGCTTGGAACAAGCTGCTGTGCCCAGACCTGCAACACCGGATGCCGTGATGGCTGCGGCCTTCATAAAGTCGCGGCGCGTAAGCAGGAATTTTAGTTGTTCTTTCTGTAATGCCATGCCTGAAAATTTCAGATTTGAAATTTGAGATTGCAGATCAAATCAAAGCTCAAATTTTGAAAACATTTTTCTCGTGAACTGCTGTTTGCAGGGCTAACGCAGCCAATGCCGTCAAATGAATATTGTCACGCCAACTGCCGTTTTCCTGTTGGCGAGATAACAATCCTGACAATAATTTTTCCACCGGGCGTCCATAAATTTCCAAACACAAAATGCTGAGCGCAAGTAACAATGATGATTGTCGTTCGGCGACTTCGTGTTCCAGATAGGCAACCGATTTCTTGATCGTTTCGTGGTTGCGATCTGCATCCTGTAAAGCCAGCAAGGCAAAACAGGTATTGGTTGGCATCGGCTCAATCACGACTTTCAATACTTCTTTATTGCCGTAATTCCAGCCGCCATCGTAGCAAGCGCGATCAAACAAGAAACTTTCCCCAGCCTGTACGCGTTCGTGAGCTTTCATCCCACTAGCCTTAAATGCCAGCAGGGCATACGCCGTTGGTTCCACCCAGCTTGCTGTCCCGCGTGCCCACGACCAGGCAGGCAAATCGCCCTTGAGCTTTAGCTCCTGGCTGACCTTTTGATCCAGAAAGTTGCCGCGTGAACTTAGCAGGTATTTCAAATATCGCTCGCGTAATTCTGCGCCAATGCCCAGTTTCTGGAGCGTGAAAAGAGCAATCATTGTTCCCCAATTATCAACCGCATCCAAGTCCACAGCTTTGTCAGTTTGGTGAATCCGTGTGATTGCTCCAACTTGATTGGTATGGGCGGCAAACCAGTCAAGAGCGCGTTTTTGCCGCTCTGATTGTTTATCCGACGTGTTGTCTTGCATTAATGCCAGCAGGGTATAACAAGTTGGCTCAGCATAGCTTTGCTTGCCGCGCGCATAGCCCCAGCCGCCATCATTTTCCTGACTGGCGCTCAAAAAATCCACGGCGCGGTGAAGGCCTTGCTGTAATTGCGCATGGGTCATAGCGTCATTATACACAGCCTCCGTAAATCTTTCCGATGGGATTGATCTTAATTGATCGGAGGCGAAGAAGCGGTAGCGGCGGTGCCTTGTGCCTGGCGAATAATTCCTGTTTCATCCCCGTAAAAATGGCGCATCTGCGTAGCCATATCTGCTCCGGGAGTGGCTTGGATGTTGTAGGTGATCGGCGTTGTCAGATTAACCTGAAACGTATAATAGTTGCGTGCTTCAGTTACCAGAAGTGGGTCAATACAATTGCGCGAGGCCAGTTCATTTAACGTGCCGTAGGTGGACTGATTGCCATAGCTGGAAAAGTACATTCCTTCTGCTTTGACCAATGATTTGACCATCGCAATCGCCGAAGATTCCTGTGCCGTCCGCCGTGCGGTGATCAGGTTCGGCACCGCAATCGCTGCGATAATTGCGATAATTGCAGTAACAATGATCAATTCGATCAATGAAAATCCCGCCGAATTCCTCTTCCGATACTGAATGTACATACAGATGGCTCTTTCATTTCAAGTCGGAACGCCTAGCAAAATCAAAGAGCGAAAAAGATGAAATTTTATGCCAATCTGATGATCTTTCATGACAATTCTTTTTACCCTCTGTGCTGTGCCGCAACTTCGCGGAGCTGTCCGGTTAAATGACGAATTTCGTATTTATCCAGACAATGTCGCAAACTGCGTACGGTCATATGCAATAAGGTTGCCGCTTTGGTTTGATTGCCGTTGGTACGACGTAAGGCTTCAAGTAAATAACTCTTTTCCAATTCGCTCAGGTATTTTTCCAGATCAACCCCATTGTCAGGGAAATACAATTCGCCGTTCGCTTTCTTAGGCGAGTACCGCAGGATACGTTCGGGCAATCGTTGCGATTGGATTTCCTCGCTCATCTCTAATGCTACCGCGCGTTCAATCGTATTTTCCAACTCACGTACGTTGCCCGGCCAATCGTATTCTTCAAGGTAGCGCAGAACCTCTTCGCTGCAAAGTTTTGCCGCTTGGCCTGTAAGGCGTGCAAATTTGTCGAGAAAGTGCTGTGTCAGATCACGGATGTCCGCTTTGCGGTCACGCAACGGAGGCAATTCCAGCGGAATGACAGAGACGCGATAAAATAAATCTTCGCGGAATTCCCCTGCCTTAACCATCTTTTCTAAATCCCGGTGCGTAGCGGCAACGATGCGCGTGTCAATGGCAATTTCTTCCGTTCCACCAACGCGCCGGATGCGACGTTCCTGCAAGACACGCAAGAGCTTGACCTGCATCGTGAGGCTCATTTCGCCGATTTCGTCTAAGAAAATCGTGCCACCTTCGGCTGCTTCAAATAATCCTTTGCGGTTGGATTGCGCGCCTGTGAATGCGCCTTTGACGTAGCCAAAGAGTTCAGATTCAAGCAGTGTTTCCGTAAAAGCACCGCAGTTGACTGAGACAAATGCGCGGTCGCGGCGTGGGCTTAAACTGTGAATCGCGCGTGCAACCAATTCTTTTCCTGTGCCTGATTCGCCAACGATCAAAACTGTACTGGAATTAGCTGCGACGGTTTCCACCATTTGATAGACCGCTTGCATTTGCGGACTGCGCCCGATGATGTCGCCCAGGTTGCCGCGCTTGAGCAACTCGCGTTTGAGCAGCGCGTTTTCCTGCCGCAGGTCGAGTTTTTCCAGTGCCTTACGAACGACCAGTTTGAACTCATCTACGTCAAATGGTTTTTGAATGAAATCGTCTGCGCCCAGTTTGAATGCTTCACGCGCACTATTAATGGTCGCAAAGGCGGTCATCATAATGACCATCATTTCAGGCGCTTGTTCGCGGGCGGAACGCAACAGTTCAATGCCGCCGACATCAGGCATTTTGACGTCGGTAATGAGCAAGTCGAAGCTGGTTTTCTGCATCGCCTCAAGTGCTTCGCGCCCATTAGAAACGGCTGTTACCTGATGGCCTTCGCGTTTGAAAACCAATTCAAGCAACTCCCGCATGCTGCGCTCGTCATCTGCTACTAATAATTTTGCCATACTACAACTTTTACAACTCCACGAGGGGAACCGATGATTAATTTTGCGAATTCCATTGGCGAAGACCGAAGGATGAACGGGCGATGAATGTGACTCTGCCAATGAGATTTAATTGCAATAACGTCAGCCGCGCTCAAGCTGGACAAGCCAGTGCGACGCTGACAGCTTTTTCTTCGGTATGAGTTTCGGTATGAGCGGCTAGCAGGAGCGTAATTGTGGTGCCTATGCCGACTTCGCTTTTGACATCAATCTTGCCGCGATGTTCATTAATAATGTGGTAAACGACGCTCATTCCTAATCCGGTGCCACCCGCGCTGAATGAGCTGAACGGTTCAAAAATCCGTTCGATTTGTTCTTCTGTCATGCCAATGCCAGTGTCGGTGAAGTTCACTTGGATGTTGGAACCATCTGCTGTTCGATTGATTGAGATCGTAAAGGTTCCGCCATCTGGCATTGCTTTGATGGCATTGCGTGCAAGATTCCATAACACTTGCCGCAATTGTCCGGGGTCAGCAAATACCAACGCGGGGTCAGGGCAGGCTTCAGCCAATAACTGATATTTGCTACTATCAATTTCGGAATTATAGCGCAATAACGTGAGCGTTTCTTCCAAAAGATGATTTAAATCCACAGATTCTTTTTCAGGCTGCCGCGGACGCGCATACATAAGAAAATCGCTGATGATGCGATCAATGCGATCCGATTCGCGCAATACGATGTTCATTAGTTGCGTGTCTTCATCTGACAGTCTGGAATCGCTCCCCAGCACTTGTACTGCGCCGCGCATCGAAGCCAGCGGATTACGAATTTCGTGTGCAATTGCGGCTGCCACGCGACCTAGCGCGGCTAACCGATCCTGTCGCCGAATATCTCTTTCCAGCCGCATGACATCGGTCAAATCCTGAAAGGGAAGCACGAAGCCATTGATTTCGCCTGTCACTGTGGTCAATGGTGAGATACTGAAACCTAGTTGGATTTGCCGTCCTTCCGCTGTCGTACAATCCAGGTTCAATCGCGACAATCCGTGGCCACCTAGTAAGATGTCCCTCCCCGCTTCCAGTTGATCTGAAATCGTTGGGAACAACGCGTTCAGATGCTTGCCAACAACCTGCGCTGAACCAAAGCCCGTGATTTCTTCTGCCGCACGATTAAAGGAAATAATTTGATGCTGCAAATCAATCGTCACCAGACCACTGCTGATGCTGTCAATCACGCGTTCGCTGAAGGCCCGAATGTCATTCAGCTTGCGATTTGCCAGCGCCAGATTGGCATCCGTGCGCGAAAGTTGCTCGTTGAACTGGCTGCTGAGAAACGCAACCGCGAAGAACGCAAAAATATAAAATCCCAGTGACGTTTGATGCACCATCACTTTATCGGGAGCCTGCTCATAAACCCGATAAATCAAGCCCAAATAACAGGCATTGATCAGAAGCGTCAGAGCATATGTCCCGCGTCGCGAGGTCAAACAACTGATCGTAAAAATCACGATCAAATAAAGTGCAATGAATGGCGAGCGAACCGCATCAGTCAGATGCACCAGCCACGATACCAACAGTACATCGCCCACCATTTGCAAATAGGCTTGAACGCGATACTGCCGGGAAAATAGCCCAAGCAAGGCATAGATCAGTGTTACGCCAAAGGTCGCCGCCGTAATCCATGAGACGCTTTCCAATAATCGGTTAACGGCTTCCGGCTTGATCACATGGCGCAGCGCATATGCCGTAATCAGCAAAGCCAGAACTACACACGGACGCCCCATTAACAGCCAGATCAAATGATTCTTTAGCCGATCTTCTGCGCCAGGTTGGATTTCCTCAGGTTTGGGTTGTCTCATCATCCACCTCATACAACAGGGGACTATTTGCCATTCGATAATTTGCCAATCAGGCTAAACAGCGGCAGATACATCGCAATGACGATGCCGCCGATGGTAACGCCCAGAAAGCCGATCATGACAGGCTCAATTAACGACAGCATTCCTGCTACCGCCGCGTCTACTTCCTGTTCATAAAAGTCAGCGATTTTGCCGAGCATCGTATCCAGCGCGCCTGTTTGTTCGCCGATACCAATCATTTGTCCCACCATGTTCGGGAAAATCCCGGTGGCGTTGAGCGGTTCGACCAGCGTTTGTCCGCGCTCAATGCCGGAGCGCACCTTGAGAATGGCATCCTGGATGATGACATTGCCTGATGTCCGCGCCGTAATATCGAGCGCTTCAAGAATAGACACGCCAGAGGAGAGCAAGGTCGAAAGCGTGCGGGCGAAGCGCGCGACAGCCACTTTTCTGATGACTGATCCGATGATCGGGGTCTTCAGTAACAGGTTGTCAATTTGCCAATTTCCTTTTGGCGTTGCGTAGTACATTTTGATGGCGTAAGTGAGGACGCCTCCGACAATAGCAATCAGCCACCAATACCCCACCATAAAGTGACTGATATTGACGACAATCTGTGTCGGCAACGGCAGCCCTTCATCTCCGCCTAACAGCTCCTTGAAGATTTTAGTGAAGGACGGAATCACAAAAATCATAATCACCGAGATGACGATGACAGCGATCACGACGACGATAATCGGATATGTCATTGCGCCTTTGATGTCCGACTTCAACTTCACAGCTTTCTCGATGTACACCGATAACCGTTGCAGAATGTTATCGAGAATACCGCCTGTTTCGCCTGCTGCCACCATGTTGGTATAGAGTCGGTCAAACGCTTTTGGTTGCTTTTCCATCGCCGCAGCCAACGTACTTCCAGCCTCGACATCAGCTTGCACACTGCTGATGGATTGAGCGAAAAACTTGTTTGGTTGCTGTGCTGCCAGAATGTCCAGGCATTGCACCAGCGGTAATCCCGCATCAATCATTACAGAAAATTGTTTGGTAAAAACCGCCAACTCCTTCGCATTCACGCTTTTCTTCATGCCCAATTTGGGCAGCGCGATTTCGCGTCCTTTTTCACGAACATTGGTGAGCGAGATTTGCTCGCGTTTGAGCATGCGTTCCAATGCTTCGCGATTTTCCGCTGTTTTCTCTCCGCTAACCGTTTCGTTAGCCCGATTACGGCCCTTATAAACGTAAGTCGGCATTCTCGTAGTTCCTTTGCAGTAAAGTGATCTGCCGAGCTGTTAGCTAAGGGCCATAAGCAAACAGCCAGATTGCAAATAACAAATTTTTAGCGCCGTCCTGGTGGTGCAAATGGGCTTGAGCTAGAAGCCGGTGGTGCCCCAAAAGGATTGGCTGTGCCTGGTGCCGGAGCCGGGGTTCCGAAAGGACTTGTTCCCGGTGTTGGTGGTGCAGGCGTCGCAGGTTTGGGCGGTTGTGGCATTGCCGTTCCCGCCTGTGGTCGGCTATTGGGCGCATTGTCTCTATTGATTAGGCCTGCGCCACGATTGATGAGTTCCTGCAATTCATCGGGATTGGCCGAACGTTGCAGGGCCAATTCCAGTGTGATGTGCTTTTGGAAATACAATGTCGCCAGCGATTGATTGAGCGTTTGCATTCCGTATTTTTCCTGTCCGGTTTGCATCATCGAATAAATCTGGTGAACCTTATCTTCACGAATCAGGTTGCGAATGGCCGGATTCGGAATCAGAATTTCCATCGCCATCGCGCGTCCACTGCCGCTGGCTTTCGGCAACAGCGTCTGACAAATTACGCCTTCCAAAACCAGACTCAATTGCGCGCGAATTTGCGATTGTTGGTAAGCCGGAAACACGTCAATGATACGGTTGATCGTGGCAGCTGCTGAGTTGGTGTGCAATGTGCCGAACGTCATGTGCCCGGTTTCGGCAATACGAAGTGCGGCTTCAATGGTTTCCAAATCGCGCATTTCTCCGATCAGCACAATATCCGGGTCTTGGCGCAAGGCTGAACGCAAGGCATTAGCAAAACCGTGCGTGTCGGCTTTGACCTCGCGTTGATTTACCAGGCAGCTTCTGTGTGGATGCAGGAATTCAATCGGGTCTTCAATGGTCAGAATATGTTCGTGACGATCTCGGTTGATTTTGTCGAGCATCGCCGCCAGCGTCGTGGATTTACCCGAACCTGTTGGCCCCGTGACCAGAATTAAGCCGCGCGGCTTATCGCACAGTTGCGACACGACCGTAGGTAAGCCCAGTTGATCAAAGGAGCGAATTTCATAGGGGATCGCACGAAAGACTGCGGCGACCGCGCCCTTTTGATTGAAGAGGTTGGCACGAAAGCGCGACAGCCCCTTGACGCCAAAGGAAAAGTCCAATTCCAGGTCTTCTTCAAAACGGTGTTTTTGCGCATCGGTCAAGACCGAATATGCCAGGGATTTTGTATCCGCCGCATTCATCGGTTCAAATTCGGTCAGCGGGTGCATTTCACCATCCACGCGAATTTGCGGCGGTGAATTTAAAGTAATGTGCAAATCCGATCCACGCATTTCGGTCATGCGCTTTAATAATTCAGTTAATGTGAGATTTTCGTTGGACATATAACCACTTCAGCCCTATTTCACTTTTGCCGCAGTCGTTGCAACAGATAAAGATAATGAACGGGTTGTTTGGGGGCGGATGTGAAGCTTCTTTGCGATCCAGGGTGGCAAGCTTCATCTCAACTCACTTAACAGTTTCGCGTACGACTTCTTCGATGGTCGTAATGCCTTGTCGTACTTTTTCCATGCCACTGCCACGCAAGGTGATCATCCCTTCTTCAATCGCCTGTTTGCGCAATTCGATGTTGGAGGCTCCAACCAGGATTAACTCTCGTAACGCATCGGTCATTTCCATTACTTCATATAATCCGACACGGCCTTTGTAGCCCGTGCCGTTGCATTTCTCGCATCCTTTGCCTTTGTACAATTTCATCGTCTGCGATTCTTCTTCGCTGAAGCCAAACTCCATCAATGCTTGCGGCGGGATTGGCGCTTCGATTTTGCAGTTGGCGCAAATGCGGCGAATCAGGCGTTGAGCTTGGATCAGATTGACCGAAGTCGCCACGAGGAACGGCTCAATACCCATATTCATGAGGCGTGAAACCGTGGAAGGGGCATCATTGGTGTGCAGCGTAGATAACACCATGTGGCCAGTAAGAGCGGCTTTGACTGCGATTTCCGCCGTTTCAAAATCGCGGATTTCGCCGACAAGAATAATATTTGGATCTTGTCGTAGGAAGGAACGCAACGCTGCCGCAAAGTTCAGGCCAATTTGATCTTTGATTTGCACCTGATTGATGCCCATCAAATTAAATTCGACCGGGTCTTCAGCGGTCATGATATTTGTTTCCGGTGTGTTGAGCGATTGCAGCGCTGAATACAGCGTATTCGTTTTGCCTGATCCGGTTGGGCCTGTTACCAGGCACATTCCATAAGGCTTCTCAATGTTGCGCTTGAATTTTTCCAAGCTCGAAGCTTCAAAGCCAAGCTTGGTCATATCCAACATCAGCTTTTCTTTATCAAGCAAACGCAGCACCACTTTTTCACCGAACAATGTGGGCAGCGAAGAAACGCGGAAGTCCAATTCACGTGATTTGCCCTCAAACCTGAGCTTGATTTTAATGCGCCCGTCCTGCGGCAGGCGTTTCTCTGAAATGTCGAGCTTCGACATGATCTTAAGGCGCGAAATCAACGCATCACGCAATTTCAACGGGGGATTCATGATGTTGTAGAGAATGCCGTCAATACGGAAGCGGACGCGAAATTCGCGTTCATATGGCTCGATGTGAATATCTGATGCGCCACGCCGCAGCGATTCGACCAGCACCACATTTACTAAACGTACAACCGGAGCTTCCTGACTTGAACCTTCCAGCGAGCGAATATCAATTTCAGCCTGCTCTTCCATTACCTCCAACGCTTCTTCAGCATCGCCAAATTCAGATTCAAATTCTGAAACTAAATTCGCAGCGGCAGCCAGATCGTTGGACGATAAACCTTCTTGTTTGGGCGCTTCAGGCTTTTCTTTTTTCTTTTGCGCAAGGCGCTTGAGCGCTGCTTCCGGCAACGGCGGAGCTACCTCTTTGCCCGTATGTAAATCCAACCCGCGTACACTGCCATAGCCCCGTTCAATCGCTTGGCGGACACCAATTTCTGAAGCGACAACGGGTTCGATGCTAAATCCGGTGACGAATTTAATATCGTCCATTGCATAGACGTTTGCCGGGTCAGCCATCGCCAAGGTGAGCGTTGCGCCACGCCTCGCAATTGGAACCACGCAGTATTTTGTGGCGACTTCGCGTGGCACCAGTCGCGTCACCGCTTCATCAATTTCGATGGTTGAAAAATCAATCGCAGGAACACCATACTGTTTGCTTAGCGCAGAGGTAATTTGTGGTTCAGAAACTAACCCTAGCATAACCAGACTAACACTTAACCCAAGATTATTTCGCCGCTGGTATTCAACCGCCTCCTTTAGTTGGTCGTGCGTAAGCAGATTCTGACGGATTAGGATTTCGCCTAGTTTCCCTGACATTTCGTTTAAGACTCCAACGACGCCAAAGGGGCAAGGCGTAAAAGAAGAGTTTCGGGGTTGAGGCCGCCAGTAAAGAGGGGCAATTACGCTGCATTAAACAGCGTCTAACGCGCGTTGGGGATACTACGGTAGGTGACAATTCTTGTCAAGAAAAATGCTTGGGAGGCAGGCCACTTGGCTGTGTATCGAAAAAGAGCAGAAATAAAGGACTTTTGGCATTATTTGGCCGCTGCAAGTTTGGCTTGGACGCGGGTGCCTGCACGTAATTCATCTGTTCCACGAAGGGCAATTTGATCGCCTTCTGACAGTTCGCCAAAGATTTCTACCAGATCCGTTCCTTGTTGATTGATTGATGCACCGCGCTTCACATCTACCCATTCAGCAATGTTGTCCCGGATGCGGATTACGAACGCCCGTTCGGTTGTTGTGGCAATCGCTGATGGAGGAACGAATAAGGACGGGCGTGGACGTTGAGTGGGCCAGGTAATTTGGGGGAACATGCCTGGCGCTAATTTTTTAGCTGTATTGCTAACGTCCAATTCAATCGGCATGGTTCGGGTTTTAGGATCAAGTGAATTACCTATCCGGGCAATCGCACCAGCAAATGTCTCACCTGGAAAAGCCGGGACAGAAAATTCGACGCGTGTTCCTTTGGCGATGCCTGCCAATTCTGCTTCTGGGACATTGACAATGAGCCGCAACCGCGTGATTTGTTGTAGTCGCAAGATGGGCTGGGCTGTTCCACCAGAAGGCCCAGCGAACGTGCCCGGATGTGCATTGCGTTCGGTAATCACACCTGCAAAAGGGGCCGCGATTTGTAAGTAGCTTTGATTGACCTGCACCGTGCGAACAGCCGCGCGCACAGCCTTCTCTCCTTCGGCTAAAGCATTGATTTGTGCCTGGAGTGATTTTTCACTGTCCTTGAAAAACTGCACGCGTGCCTGATCGGCCTCCATTAAATGCTGAGCGTTTTCCAGCTCATTTCCTGAAATGACTCCAGGGGTTGCTGCCGCAGACTTGAGGCGTTTGTGCGTCGCAGTGCTCGCAGCTAATTTGGCCTCGGCTTCCAATCGCTGTGCCCGCAACCCTGCCAGCCGTGATTCTGCTTCGATTTTTTGTGCTGTCGAGACTTGCGTTTTAGCCTCTGCCTCGCCGCGTTGCGCTGCAAACTCTGGGGCTGTCAACCGTACCAATATTTGTCCAGCTTTGACCTCTGAACCGCGATCCACTCCGATCCACTCAACGAAGCCTTGTACCTTCGGGTAAAGCTGCACATCCTGATACGGTTGCAATTCGCCTGGTAGTCGCAAGTTGCGTGAAAGTTCCTGCGCGACCACTTTTGTGACGGCGATGTTTGGAACCGCTGGGGCTGTGGCGGCGATGGTTGCTGCGGAAGGTGAAGGAGTTGTTTTATTGCAAGCCGTCATACTTGCGATCAGGGTGACAGAGACGAGGGACAAGAATTTATTTTTTGCTTGCATACATTTTGAATGAACCTCAGACAGAATTACCTGGCCTTTTGCTTTTCATAATCATTGAAGGCCTTAATTAGTCCTTCGACTACAACAGCAGCGACATTAAATAATGCCTGTGCTTTAGGTTCTGTTGCTTTCTTTGCATTTTGGCGTAACTGGGACAACGTCACCGCCTTTAGTTGAAGCCCCGATTCTTGTATCAGGTCAGTATTCGCGGTGGTCGTGTGCGATGAATAACTGTGCTGTCCCTCTTCTTCTAATAATTCGGAAAAGAGTTCGCGGACTTTTATTTTGGCGGCGGCGAGTGCCCTTCGGCCTTTGGGTGTGGCCCGATAAACACGACGTGACTGCCGACCATCTTTCTCTTCGTAGGCGCGTAAATACCCTTTCTTTTCCAGCCCATAAAGGAGTGGGTAAAGAGTGCCAGGGCTTAAACGATAACCATGTCTCGCTAACTCCTCAATGATACCGCCGCCAAAAATGGGTTCCTGACAAGCGTGATGAAGAACGTGGAGTCGGATCAATCCTGCATACAAATCCTTGTCATCCATAATTACTCAAGGTATAGTATCGAAATCCGAGTCGAAATTCGATACTAAGACGTGGAAAAAGCCTTTGTCAACCGCAGGGGCTGAGAAACCAATTTTCTTGTGAAGGAGAATCCAACCTTGAAGGGGAATGTCCCGTCCCGCGCATTGCTCCGTTTATTGTGGCTGTTTTCCGTGACCTGCCTCTGGGCGCAGGAGCCCCAAAAGGCAACGCCCGTAAAGCTGGAAATGGCCGTCGAAACCGCGTTGCAGAACTATCCAGTGATTCGAGCGGCCCAATCCCAAGCTGCTTCTGCCGAAGCTAATATTGATCTGGCCCGTACCGCATTACAACCCAAAGTGGATTTTCTTTGGCAACAAAATCTGGCCAGCCGGAACAACGTGTTTGGACTGCTTTTGCCGCAATCTACGATTCCGGGAATTTCCGGCCCTGTGCTCGGTACGGCCTCATTTGCCAGTGCTTTCGGCAGTGCGACTGGGATTTTACTTTCATGGGAACCGCTGGATTTTGGACAACGCCAGGCCAATATTGATTTAGCGCGTTCTGTGAACGCACAGGCGCAAGCGCAAATCGTCGTGACACGATTAGACGTGGCGACCACTGCGGCAGATGCGTTTCTTGCCGTGATTGCCCGTGAGCAGGCTGTGCGAGCCGTGCAGGCAAACGTTGAGCGCATGGAGATTTTTTCCAATGCGGTTCACGTCCTGGTCGAAAATCAGTTGCGCCCCGGCGCAGATGCTTCACGCACCGAAGCTGAATTGATCGCCGCGCGCAATCAATTGATCCAGGCTCAACAGAACGCTGCGCTTGCCCGCGCTACATTGGCCGAAGCGATTGGACAAGCCGGAGCAACTCTGGATGTTGATGCTGGAAACTTGCTGGAACTGCCGCCTGATCCTCCGCCTGTCACAAATACGGATGTTACGCGTCATCCTTTTCTGTTGGCGCAACAAGCTAATTTGGATGTGATCCTGGCCCGGCGGCACGTGTTGGATCGTAGTTATTATCCAAAGTTGAATTGGCAAACCGCATTATTTGCGCGCGGAACCGGGGCGTTGCTCGATACGCAAATCAAATATACACGGGGCTTTTATCCTGACACGGCAAATTGGGCGACCGGGATTTCCCTGACATTTTCGCCCACTGACATTTTTGCATTGCGGGCAAAGAAACGGGCAGAAGCGTTTAGCTACAACGCGGAACAGGCTCGTTACGATCAAACCTCGCAACGGTTGAAAGCCGAAGATGCGAGAGCCAAAGTAATGTTGGATGCTGCGCGTAAGTTGGCTACCAATGCACCGCTGCAACTAAAAGCCGCGCAGGAAACTGAACTCCGTATTCGTGCGCGTTATCAAGCCGAACTGGCTACGGTCACAGAGGTCGCTGAAGCACAACGCCTGTTTGCTCAAGCAGAAGTCGAAAACGCGTTGGCTAAACTAAGCGTCTGGCGCGCGTTGCTTGCACAGGCAAAGGCGAATGGCGATCTGCAACCATTTTTGAATCTGCTGAGAAGGTAAGAAGTTAATAGTTGACAGTGAATAGTGAATAGCCAACGGTCATAGCTACTAAGGCTGTTTTACTATTCCACTGAAAGCGCTCATCTCTGGCTGTTAACTATAATCTGTTAACTGTTCACTACTCTATGTGGCTTATCAATACTGCCTTACGTCGTCCAATCACAATCGTTGTCGCTGTTCTCGGTATCGCGCTTATGTCCTGGCTGGCGCTGACGCGGATGGCTGTGGACACGTTTCCGAATCTAAACCTGCCGGTGATTTATGTCGCGCAGCCATATGGGGGAATGGACCCGGCGCAGATGGAAGGGTTTTTGGTGAACTATTATGAGTATCACTTTCTCTATATTTCTGGCGTAGAGCACGTGGAATCGAAATCCATTCAAGGCGCGGGACTCGTGAAGATTTTCTTTCATCCGGGCACAGATATGAGTCAGGCGTTGGCGCAGGTGGTTTCGTATGTCGAACGCTCGCGCGCCTTCATGCCGCCGGGAACCGTTGCGCCATTTGTCGTGCGCTACGACGCTGGCAGCGTGCCTGTTGGCTATTTGACCTTCACAAGTGAAACGCGCGATTTGGGCGAAATATCAGACTTGGCTTTGTTCCGCGTGCGTCCGGTGTTTTCGACATTGCCGGGTGTTTCTGCACCACCGCCATTCGGAGGCAATCAACGCACCGTGATCATTCGTGCTGATCCTGACAAGCTGCGGCAATACCAAATGTCCCCCGAAGAAGTCGTCAAAGCCGTTGCGTCCGGCAATACGATTTTGCCTGCGGGCAACGTGCGCATCGGCGATTTGCAGCGACTTGCGCCAATCAATTCGATTGTTTCCAACCCGAGCGAATTGAGCGCCTTGCCGATCCGCACGGGCAATGGCCCAACAGTTTTCGTGCGCGATATTGGCCGCGTCGAACTTGGCTCTGACATCTTGACTGGTTACGGCCTCATCAACGAACGCCGCACGGTTTATATTCCTGTGACCAAGCGTGCCGAAGCTTCGACCCTGGATGTTGTGAATCGCGTCAAATCTGAGGTTCCGAATTTTCAGAAACTGATTCCTGAAGACATCAAGGTCGGGTTTGAATTTGATCAATCTGTTTATGTGAAAAATTCCGTGCGCGGTCTGGCGCTTGAAGGTGCGCTTGGCGCAATTCTGACAGGTCTGATGGTGCTATTGTTCTTGCGCGATGTTCGCAGCGCTTTGATTGTCATCATCACGATTCCGGTGGCGTTGCTGGCGGCATTGGTTGGCCTGTGGTTGGCAGGACAAACAGTCAACATTATGACGCTGGGCGGACTGGCACTGGCGATTGGCATTTTGGTTGACGAATCTACTGTGGCGATTGAAAACATTCACACGCATCTGATGCGAGGGGAAACGAAGGCACAAGCAGTGCTGGCCGCAACGCGCGAAACGATCACGCCGCGTTTGTTGGCGATGCTGGCAATTCTGGCTGTGTTTGTTCCATCGTTTTTGATGGTTGGCGTGTCGCGTGCTTTGTTTGTGCCGCTGTCTTTGGCGGTTGGCTTTGCCATGCTGGCGTCCTATTTTCTTTCCAACACGCTTGTGCCTGTGCTGTCTATTTGGTGGTTGAAAGAGCATCGTTCAGATCAGCACGAAGCAGAGCCACTGGAGAAAGTGCAGCAACGCTTTGGCCGTGGTTTCGCTGGGCTGATGAAACTGCGCTGGCTGGTGCTGGCGTGCTACATTTTACTGGCTGTAATTGGCCTTGTTTTTATTGGTCGCAACCTGGGCACGGATATTTTCCCGAATGTGGACACGGGGGCTTTTTCCTTGCGCTTACGTGCGCCAACCGGAACGCGTGTCGAACGCACGGAAGTCATTGCGCTGAATGTGCTGAAAACGATTCGGGAAGAAGCGAAGAATCAAGTTGAAATCACGATTGGCTACGTTGGCACACAGCCGCCAAGTTATCCCGTGAACACGATTCACCAATGGACAAGCGGCCCGCACGAAGCCATTTTGCTGGTCAAACTAAATTCCGGTTCAGGCATCAAGTTGACGGAATTCAAAGAACGCCTGCGTACCAAATTGCAGACAGTTGCCCCTGGCACGTCCTTCTCATTTGAAGCTGGCGACATCGTGACGCAAGTCATGAACTTCGGCGCGCCAACACCGATTGAAGTCGCACTGAACGGCCCGAATTTGGCGACGAATCGTGCGTTTGCAGAAAAAGTGCTGACCGAGATGAAAAAGATTCCCAGTCTGCGCGATTTGCAATTTGCACAGCCGCTGGATTATCCGACTGTAGACATCAAAATTGACCGCGAACGCGCCGGACAACTGGGCTTGACGGTAGATCAAGTTGGACGCTCCCTTGTTGCCGCAACCTCCTCCAGCCGCTTTACGCAGCCAAATTACTGGCGCGATCCCGCGAGCGGCGTGGCTTATCAAGTGCAAGTTGAAATCCCGCAGGCGCGAATCGCCTCTATCGAGGACATTCAAACACTGCCAGCCAGCAGTAGCACTTCGGGCAAAGGCTCAACACCTTTGATTGGTGATGTGGCAAGCCTCAGTTATGGCACATCGCCGGGCGAATATGATCGCTACAATCAAGCGCGGATGTTGACGATTACGGGCAATATTGCGGGCGCAGATTTGGGCAGTGTAGCGACGGCTGTGAACGAAGCCATCAAACGCGCAGGCGAAGTGCCACGCGGTGTCAGTGTGAATGTTCGCGGGCAGGTTCCTGCAATGCAAAATACGTTGACGGGGTTGGGGACAGGATTGCTGCTCGCCATCGTCGCGATCTTCCTTTTGCTGGCTGGCTATTTTCAATCTGTGCGTGTGGCCTTAATCGCATTGTCTTCTATTCCTGCCGTGTTGGCAGGTGTCGCGATTGCCCTGTGGATCACAGGCACAACGCTTAACGTACAATCGTTCATGGGCGGGATTATGGCCATCGGTGTGTCTTCAGCCAATGCGATTTTGCTGGTGACGTTTGCTGAGCAATACCGCAAGCAAAATCAGGATGCTGTTGCCGCTGCGTTGGAAAGTGCGCGCACACGGCTGCGCCCCATTTTGATGACAAGTCTGGCAATGATTGCCGGAATGATTCCGATGGCATTGGCTTTAGGAGAAGGCGGCGAACAAACCGCGCCGCTCGGTCGCGCGGTGATCGGTGGTTTAGTCGCTTCTACTTTTGCTGTGCTGGTAGTTGTGCCATTGATTTTTGCAATGTCACAGCGCAAAGCGAAAGTGGCGGCGGTTTCATTGCATCCCGATGATGTACCCGTAATGCCATAAGGCATCTGAAGGAAGCATGGAGTACAAGCTTTAGCTTGGTTTTTCGTTGTCTGGCGAAAAACCAAGCTAAAGCTTGTACTCCATGCACTTGCTGCTTGTACTCCATGCACTTGCTGCTTGTACTGCATGCGCTTGCTGCTTAGCTGTTATTTGATCGCCAGCGCGTTCGGCGGCGAAGCTACTCCGCCACGTTTGTTCAGTGGTGCAGAGGTAAAAAGAAACTCATAGCTTTGATCTGCGGCGCAAGCTTCAGCCAGCGGATCTAAAACAAACATCTCGCCAATTGGCATTCCCCACAAACCAATGATCGTGTTGTGCATCATTCCTTCTTCGAGGTTTGTGGGCGGGAAACATTCAAAGTCTGGGCAGTCCGAAGCGATGGCTGCGAAATGGTTGTCCCACAGAAAGCGCAACGAATCTTCGCACGGCTCCAAGCCGCCAATTTCCAACGGGCCGTGATGCGCGAGGCGAAATCGTTCTTCGGCGCTGAGCGAGAGATACCGCTGAATCCAGCCCGTGCGCAGCAACAAGATGTCACCCACCTGAAATTGAACGCCCTGCCAATCAGCCGCCGCCTGCATTTGTTCTGCGGTGATCGGCGATTGTTTGCCTGCTTCAAAAGCAATGCCGTGATGCGCTGCAAAGCGTGGGTAATCAATCAGGACACTGCGTCCGGCAATACCGCGTCGCGCCCAATGCTCAATGCCGTTGGGCGATCCTTCCTGATTCGTGATTTGGTCTTCGGTGACGCCGTTATAAAAACCATAGTGCTGATGTCCGTAATGTCTCAGCCCATCCCATTGGGTTGAAGATTGCGTATTGAAGTTGTCGTAAATATCGTCGAACACATTTTTGCGTCGCCGCTTGACCGTGTGGCGAATCGTTTCGCGGTAAAAAAGCGGCGGATTTGGCTGTTCCAATTCCCAATTCAGCGCAAACACCTGACCATGTCGCACTAACTTCGCTGCGGCTGCGACGCGTTCCGGCGTCAGCAGGTTGAGAGTTCCGATTTGATCATCATCCCCAAATAATCCCCAGGCAGAACGTGGCGGATTTTCAGGCTTAATCGGCAATTCATCGAAAGAAGGCAATCGTTCGGGCATTTCCATATTTCTCCTGATTTTTTTAGATAACTATAAGCTTGTGAGATTCGCAGCATAATGTAGTTGAGACAGAAAAAATAGTTTTGCCCTGCCTGGCTGACGACTTGGTTTCTCCTTTATCATCGCCTTACGCAGTTGTTACATTTTTCCTCACTGCTGTCGCAAAATGTCCCATTGCTTGCGCCTATTCTCGCCAAAATAGCCTATTTTTCAGGCATACGAATTGACTATAAAGCGATAAAGGACGCATCAAATGACTCGAAATCAAATTGCCCTGGTCTGGATTCGCATGGTCGGTTTTTTCCTTGTGAGTCTGCCCCTGGCTTTCGCCCAATCAAGAGCCGATGCTTCGCCACTGGCATCCGTACAAACACAGAAAAAAATAGACGATTCTGCAATTCGTTTCACAACAAGTTTGGTCAACCTGGACATCAGCGTCTTAGATCGCCAGCGGAACCCGATGACAGGGTTAGCCAAAGAGCATTTTGAAGTGTATGAAGATGGCATTTGCCAAACGATAGAGTTGTTTGCTGTGCGTGACGCTCCTGCCAGCATCGGCGTCATCCTTGATTGCTCCTCAAGTATGCAACGGCATCTGAATCAGGCGCGCGCGGCGCTTAGGGCATTTATCGAAAACAGCCATCCGCAGGACGAGTTTTTCCTGATGACGTTCCGCGAGAAGCCAGAATTATTAGCGGATTGGACGCAGGGTGAGAACCTGATTGCTCCAGTTGCCACGCTTCGGGCCGAGGGCGAAACTGGATTGTACGATGCAATTGCCAGTGGACTGGAAAAGCTGGCAGACGCTCGGCAAGCCAGGCGCGTATTGTTGGTGCTTTCAGATGGCGTTGATACGAAATCCCGCCTGGGATATAGCGCGTTATCGAAATTGATGAAAGAAGCTGAATGCCAGCTTTATTTGATCGGCAGTGAGCATTATAGCGGCTCCAATTGCGCGCGCCTTTGCTGGTTTCAAACGCAAAATTCGTTACAGGATTTAGCGCGGCTGACCGGCGGCGAAGCCTTTTTTATTGCCGCGCCGCACCAGTTAGAAGCCGCTTTGACACAGCTCGCCGTTTTTTTACGGCAACAGTACAGCCTTGCTTATGTGCCCACGGATCCTACGCGCAAAGGCAAGTGGCGAAAGATTGGCGTCAAGGTGAACCTGGATGGAAAGAAGCCTATTGTGCTGTCGCGCAGAGGGTATTTTGACCACGATCTGCCGCATTAATCGCTTTGCGTAACTTTGCCTCTCAACCGCATTAGCACGGATAAAACAGAAATCAGCCTGTCTTGACACGTTTCATCCCGTTCGGCACAATGCCAATTCGCGTTATTTTTGACATTTCGAGTAGAGGCGCGGCTTTCAAGAGTATTTCTGCTGAGAATGCGAAGGTTCCAGGACGTAGAAAGAAAGGGAAGAGCCGCCGAAGTCAGCATAAAGCTTCGCAGTTTTGCTGGCTGGTTGCAGTGGTTAAATCCCTGTGACTGTCACTGCTGCGGCGGTGGAGCGCTACGGCGATCCTGAAATTTTAGTAATAAAATCAGGGCTGGCGAGCGTCTACTCGTCGGCCCTTTTTATTTATGAAGATTGCAATTATCGGCTACGGCAGAATGGGAAAAATGGTGGAACAGGCAGCGATTGCGCGCGGGCATAAAATCGTTGCGAAGTTCGACGTTGACAACAACGCCAACGGCGAAGGCTTAACGACGGAAAGCCTGGCGGGAGCGGATGTCGCGATTGATTTTTCAGTTCCTGAAGCTGTTATGCCCAATATCCACAAACTGCTCGCGCTGGGTGTGCCAACGGTCGTGGGTGCAACCGGATGGTACGATAAACTGGATGAAGTGAAAGCGCTGGTTGCCGCAAATGATGGGGCACTGGTTTGGGCGGCAAATTTTTCGATTGGCGTTAACCTGTTTTTCAAAGTGGTTCGTTACGCGGCGGAATTGTTTGCGCGTTTCGACCAATACGATCCGTTTATTATTGAGCATCACCACAAATTCAAACTGGACGCCCCATCAGGCACTGCATTCGTGATTGAGCGGCAAATGCGGGAAAGCTATGGCGACCGAACGCCGAAATCCTTGAGCATTCGCGCGGGATACCAGCCCGGAATGCACGAGGTTGGCTTCGATTCCGAGGCGGATTCTTTAAGTTTTTCGCACACGGCACGCTCGCGGCAAGGGTTTGCTGTCGGGGCTGTGGTGGCGGCAGAAATGATTATCAATCGCAAAGGCTGCTTTGAATTTCCTGAGTTGTTATTTGCAGAAAAAGATTCTTAAGGCGAGAACTACAAAAGGCTCAGGACGCACAAAATCATTTATTTCTTGCGTCTTTTGCGCTGATTGCGGTTGCTCAGCCTTCTACCGTGAGGAGCAATTATGTCGAATATAAATCAATTGCGTGGGTGTGGAACTGCCATTGTCACGCCCTTTAACAACGACGAATCTATTGACGAAATCGGGCTGAAACGCCTGGTCGAATTTCAAATTACTGGCGGTGTGGATTTCATCGTCGCGTGTGGCACGACGGGTGAAAGCGTGACGATGAGCGAAGACGAACAGGCGCGCGTGGTCGAAATCTGCGTGCAGGCTGCGAATGGTCGTGTGCCGATTGTTGCAGGAGCTGGCGGCTACAATACGCGCGAAATCATCGAACACATTCATCGCTTCACCGACCTCGGTGCAGACGCGATTTTGTCCGTGGTGCCGTATTACAACAAACCGACGCAGGAAGGCATGTATCAGCATTTTCGCGCGATTGCCGAAAACACCGAATTGCCGATCATCTTGTACAATATTCCCGGACGTTGCGTTGTGAATATGGAAACGCCAACGACTGTGCGGATCGCGCAATTGCCCAACATCATTGGCACGAAAGAAGCTTCCGGCAACATCTCGCAAATCGGCGAGGTCATCGCGGCAACGGATGAATCTTTCCTTGTGTTTGCGGGCGATGATAGCGTTGCCCTGCCGACGATTGCGCTTGGCGGCGTGGGCGTAATTTCTGTTGCCTCAAATCTGCTGCCCAAAGTTGTCAGCGATCTTTCACACGCTTGTTTGGCAGGTGATTGGGACAAGGCGCGAAAACTCCAGCGAGAACTGACGCCTGTCTTCAAGACGATGTTTATTGAGAGCAATCCGGCTCCCGTGAAAGCGGCGATGGCTTCGGCAGGACTGATTGGCGAAACGTTGCGCCTGCCGATGGTTCCGATCAGCGATGCCAGCCGTGCCAAATTGCAGGAAGTGCTTGCGCCCTTTCAAGTGACAGCACAAGCTGCGTAACAGAAAATAACCACGGAGAACACGGAGAGCACAGAGAATGTTTATGAGACAGAGTTTACAGGATTGGCAAGATAGGTTTTGATCCTGTAGTTTGCTCTGTCTGAATTTTCTCCGTGTTCTTCGTGTTCTCCATGGCTCATAAAAAGATGACCACAGAACTTAACTCACAAATTGACCAATTCTTTTCTCTTCCTGTAGACCAACTTTTATCCGATCACAAACCCGCTGCGCTTGCTGCCTTCACGGAATTCAAGACTGCCTTAAATCGAGGCGAGGTACGTGCTGCCAGTCGCGACGAATCCGGCAACTGGATTGTGCATCAATGGGTCAAGCGCGGCATCCTGCTCGGCTTTCGTCTGGGCGGAATCGTGGATTGTTCCATTAACGATAATGTTCGTTTCTTTGATAAAGAGACGTATCCGCTCAAAGCCATTAGATTAACCGACGGCGTACGCGTTGTACCCGGTGGTTCGTCGGTGCGCGATGGCGCATATTTGGGCAAAGGCGTGACGATCATGCCGCCTGCATACATCAATGTCGGCGCGTTTGTGGATGATGGCACGATGGTGGATTCCCACGCCTTGATTGGCAGTTGTGCGCAAGTTGGGAAACGCTGTCACGTCTCGGCTGCGGCGCAAATCGGTGGTGTCCTTGAACCCGTTGGAGCATTGCCTGTCATCATCGAAGATGAGGTTTTAGTGGGCGGAAATTGTGGTGTTTATGAAGGCACGATTGTCCGCGAAAAAGTGATTCTGGCTTCGGGCGTTATCCTGACGGGTGGCACGCCTGTGTACGATGCCGTGCGGGGCGAAATCTATCGGCGCACCGAAGACAAACCGCTTGAAATCCCGGCGGGCGCGGTTGTCGTTGCAGGTTCGCGCGCGATCAACGTTGGCCACGGAAAAGAATGGGGCTTATCGGTGTACACGCCGATCATCATCAAATACCGCGACGACAAAACCGAAGCTTCTGTGCAATTGGAAGATTTTTTGAGGTAGTTATGAACACCGATGCAGAATTGACCACACTTTTCGTTACGCACTCTGTCAACAAGTTGAAGCAAATGCGCGATCACATTGGGCTTTGCTTATCGAAGCTCAGCGAAGAGCAAATCTGGCATCGCAGCAGCGACAACGAAAATGCGATTGGCAATTTAGTGCTGCACCTGTGTGGCAACATGCAGCAATGGATTGGCGCGGGATTTGGCGGTGAAAAAGACATCCGCGTGCGCGACGCCGAATTTGCCGCGCGGGGCAATGTGGATAAGACGGCGCTGCTGCAACACCTTGAAAAAACAGTTGCTCACAATCTGGCTGTCATTGAAGCCGTCACGCCGGAACAGTTGGTACAACGCATCACGCCGCAAGATCGCACGGTTTCGATCCTTGAGGCGATTTATCAAGTCGTTGGCCATTTTCAGCAACACACCGGACAAATTATCTTTGCCACGAAACTTTTGACGAGCGAGGATTTGCGCCTTTATGTGCCGCCAGTTCAGAAGTAGCGGTAAATTCCTGAAAAGCAATTGCGAAATTTGTCCTTTCACGCCTTGGCCTCTATAATCCTGCTTCCGCTGTATCCAATCAAATTATGGACATTTTTCAATTCACACGCGAATTCATCGGAGTTGATTCAACCACCTGGAGCGAAGGCGCGGGCTGCCGCTGGTTGCGCGATTATTTGACGCATGAAGGTTTTGCCGTAGAAACGCAAACCGTGCGCGATGACTGCTTCAACATCGTCGCTAAGGTTGGCGAACCGCGCGTAACATTCTCTTCCCATATTGACACCGTGCCGCCGTACATTGCGCCGAGCGAAGATGAAAATAACATCTACGGACGTGGCGCGTGTGATGCCAAAGGTGTGATTGCCGCCCAGGTTTTTGCCGCGAAAAAGTTACGAGCAGAAGGCTTGAATAACTTTGGAATGCTGTATGTCGTCGGCGAAGAAGACGGCAGCGATGGTGCGCTCAAGGCAAACGAATTGCCGAATCAAAACAAGTTTTTGATCAACGGCGAGCCGACCGAAAGCCGTCAGGCGATTGCAACCAAAGGCGCATTGCGCGTCGTGATCGAAACGAAAGGTCGAACCGCTCACGCGGCATATCCTGAATTCGGCGAATCAGCAATTGAAAAGCTGATTGATCTGCTGAACGAAATTCGTAGCGCAGAATGGCCTACTGATCCGGTTTTAGGGGCGACGACATACAACATTGGCACGATTTCCGGCGGGCACAAGGCGAACGTCGTCCCGGATTTCGCTACGTCCGAATTAATGTTCCGCACAGTGACGCAACCGGACGAATTGTACCAACTGATTTGCGAACGCATTGGCAATCGGGCTCAGGTCAAGCGCGGCTTTTCGATTGTGCCTGTGCAATGTCACACGCTTGGCGAAGAAATCCCAAAAGGCGTGATGCGGTTTGGAACGGATATTCCGTGCCTGACGAATTGGGGCACTCCGCTGCTGTTTGGCCCCGGCTCAATTCACGATGCCCACACGCCACATGAATTTATTCGGAAAGAAGATTTGAAATCAGCAGTAGAAACTTACGCTGCAATTGCGAAAACGTTATTGGCCACAGATTGACACCGACTCACACAGATTATCTCCTCTGGTTTTCGGTTTAGACGCTCTATGTCATTTATCAATCTGTGAGAATTTGTGTGAATCTGTGGCTAAATTTACTTTCAGGAGTTTGGTTAATGCCCACTGCGAAATTTACTCACGACCCCGGAACCCCAGAATACACTGCCTCGAATTGGCTCATCACCATCAACAATGCGTTTCGTGAAGTTGACGATGCGATCAAAGAAGCCCCCAATGCCGAAGCGTTTATTGAAAAACTGAAAGAACGCGTGCTTCGTGATTATGAACAAAACCGCGAAGAAATGGGGTGGAGCACACGTACTCGCGACATCGCTGCCCGCGCGCTGGAAATTGCGTTGCAGACAAGGAAGTAGTTTGGGGGGACGAGTCTTGAGTTTAGTCAATAACTTCACTCGAAACTCAAAACCTCAGACTCGGAACGGATTTTACTGTTTCTGAAAAAAGCCTTCGCCTTCTTTGATTAGTTTCAAGCGAGGATGTTCGATCAGCGAAGTCTCGGCGGGAGCGACCATTAGATAGCCGCCGGGGCGAAGGGAACGGCTCAGGCGTTCAATGATTTGCCGGAGCGCGACCGGATGCAAATACATCGGCACATTTGCGCACAGAATCAGCTCAAAGCGGTTGTTCACGCCTTTCCAAAACATTCCATCCATCAAATTCGCGCGGCGAAAAATCACCAAACGGCGAGCATTGGCAACAACCGTGTAGCGGCTGTCAAGCGGCGCTTCAGGCGGGTTATAAAAATTCTCAAAATACGTTTCGCGGGTTTCCGCATCGCACCTACGCAAGGCAGGTAATTGATATTTGGCGCGACTGGCTTCAAGCAACGCGCGATTCCGCACATCTGTCGCAAACACTTCAACGTTGGATGAATTGCATTTGGGATTGACCTGATTGCAGGCAATGGCAAGCGAATATGCCTCTTCGCCTGTTGAGCAGGCTGCGCTCCACATCCGAATGCGATCATCGCGCGAAATCGTTTCCCGTTTGGCAAAATTCTCGAAAAGCTCTGGCAGCACGGTCGAGCGCAAAAAATCATATTGCTGGGGTTCGCGGAAAAAGAAGGTTTCGCTGACGGCAATTTCTTCGACCAGCGAGAGAAGCTCGCTGCTGCTGGACGCTGCAAGCAGGCAATATTGATCGGCAGCAACTTTGAGGCGGGAGGATTTTTTTAAGACCGCCGCCGTGATTTTTTCCCGCGTACCAAGGTGCATCGCCCAGCCGTAGTTTTCGCTGAGCGCGTCTTCGAGTTTTTTTAGTGCTGCTTTATCTTCGATCATTTGGGGGCACAGTGCCGTGTGGCAGGGGATCAGCCGTTACGTTTCCATTCGCCAGATTTTCCACCGATTTTTCGTTCCAACCGAATTTCGCCAATCGTTATTTCACGATCAATCGCTTTGCACATGTCATAAAGCGTTAATGCCGCAATCGAAACCGCTGTCATGGCCTCCATCTCAACGCCGGTTTGTGCGGCGGTCGTCGCTGTCGCCAGAATTTTTGCTCCTTCATCCGTCATTTCAATTTGTACATCCGCATGCGCCAAGGCCAGTGAGTGACAGAGCGGAATCAACTCAGCCGTGCGTTTGGCACCCATAATTCCGGCCAGTCGGGCAGTTTCAAGTGGATCGCCTTTGGGCGTGCGGCGTTCCCGAATCGCGGTAATTGTTGCAGGAGACATTGCCACAAAACCACTGGCTTCAGCCGTACGCGTGGTAATCACCTTCGCGCTCACATCCACCATCGTGATGCGGCCTTCAGCGTCAACATGAGAGAGTTGTTTGGGCATAAGTTTCTGGGGGTGAGTTTCGAGTTTCGAGAATCAATGATGAAGCTATGCAGCGATTCCATCGCAAAACTCAACACTCAACACTACTTCAACAAAACTGCTTCGACCAATTCGCCTGCTTCATAGCCTTTGCGATCTTCGGGCACCACGATCAATGTGTCTGCTTGCATAAATGCGACGACATCAGATGATCCTGCCCATTTGAGTGGTTCAACTTCTGCCCTGCCATTGCGAATTACTAATCGCGCAGGCTGATGACTGCGACGGGGCGGCGCGCCTTTGACTGCGGTGGCAGTGTGCGCAAAAACACGTGGCAAATGAAGCTCGGTTACGCCTTGCATTTTCAGCAACGCTGGACGAGCAAAAATGTGAAATGACACGGCGACGGAAACGGGATTGCCGGGTAATCCGAAAATTAATGTTTCGCCCAGTTTCGCAAACACCGTGGGCTTGCCAGGATGCATGGCAACTTTTTCGACCAGAATTTCTGCGCCTAATTCCTTGAGTGCAGGCTTCACTAAATCATAATCGCCCATCGAAACGCCACCTGACAGCATCACGACATCTGCAATCGCCGCCGCTTCGGCAATGGCAAGTTTTGTTTCGTTGAAATCATCGCGAACGACGCCCGCACTCAGCACTTCGGCCCCAGCCGCTTGTGCATATCCGGCAAGCGAAAATGTGTTGGAGTTGCGAATCTGTGCAGCGGATGGTTTTTCCCAGACCTCAACTAATTCGCTTCCTGTTGATAGCAATACAAGTCGAGGTCGAACACTGACTTCGACCATCGCATAGCCAAAACTTGCCAGCACAGCGGCAGCTGCGGGCGAAATTACCGCGCCTGCTTGCAGCATTAAATTTCCGGCTTTGGCTTCGATGCCGCGCGGCGTAATGTTTTGGTTTGGCCGGGTCGGTTCGTAAAGCTCAACCACGCCATTGTTGACGCTGATGACTTCGATTTTCTGGACAGAATCGGCTCCTGCCGGGACGGGCGCACCTGTCATAATTCGTACCGCTTCACCCACGCCTACAAAACCGCTGAAGGCTTGTCCTGCAACGGCTTCACCAATTTCTTTGAGCTGTGCAGGCTGATCTGGTCGGGCAGTGGCGACATCTACAGAGCGCACGGCATATCCATCCATCCGGGCACGATCAAAAGGCGGCAAGTCGAGGTCGGAAATGATGTCCTGTCGCAGCACCCGCCCAAGCGCATCTGCCAGCGGAACCTCTTCTTTATTGTTCGTCGCCGTGGGAGTGTGGGCCAGGATAATGTCGAGCGCATCTTCAATTCGGAGCATATCTTTTGGTGCCACAGCTTACCATAGATTGCCGGAGATTAAAGGCTCTGAAGGCGAGAATCTCGCGGCTCTGCAAGTTTATAAATTGCGAAGCATTTTCTCTGAAAAACTAGGTGAAGCGATAGTTGCTAAAAGAGAAAAGCCGCCCGACATTGAAGCGAGCGGCTTATGAAAAGAAGACTTATGAGTAACGTTTTATGATGAATGGCGGAGCCGACGGGACTCGAACCCGCGAC
>JAFDVL010000046.1:110557-182234 GCA_018268995.1 Acidobacteriota bacterium
CCAACTGAACTACGACTCCGCATTTTCAAAGAATCAAATCTGATAACTCAAATTTGAAATCAACAAGCTTGGTAGGCACGGAGGGACTCGAACCCCCAACCTTCTCCGTGTAAGGGAGACCGTCTACCATTGACAGTACGTGCCTGCCTCACAAGACGGGTAATACTACAGGTCGCAATAAGGGCTGTCAAGCCGGGGATGAAAATTGACAGTGGATTAAATCGCGTGATAGCTTGCCGTCCTTGCAAAACGAAATTATCAACAAGGAAATGCAATCATCAATTGCCCCGTCCACTCGCTTCAAAAAACGCGGTGCAGTGCGCACTTACCTTGAATATGCTGTGGCCTGGGGGATTTTCAATGGCTTTCGTGTTTTGCCGCGTTCGCTGGCACTGGCAGCCGGAAAGGGCCTTGGTGTCCTGGCGCGATTCGTGCTGCCGCATTTGCGTCGTCACGCGCAGATGAATCTGCAAATGGCATTTCCGCACCTTGACGATAAAGCACGCGCGCAGATTGAACGCGGAACGTTTCGCAATCTTGGACGTGCGCTCGGCGAGGTCGCACAATTCCCAAAGCTCAACCGCGAGAATATTGAGTCCGTAGTCGCTTACGAAGGCCTGGAAAATTATCAGCAAGCCGTGGCGCAAAGGCGCGGCATCATTTTACTGACAGGGCATATTGGTGCCTGGGAATTGTCTGTTTACGCACATTCGATTTACGGTTATTCAATGTCATTTCTGGCTCGGCGCGTGGACAATCCGATGGTTGAGCGCTTGGCCGAAACCAATCGCTCGCGCTTTGGCAATCGCAGCATTGATAAAAAAGGCTCTTTGCGCGAAGTGCTGAAAACTTTGAAAGCGGGTGGTGTGGTGGGCATTCTCGCTGATCTGAATAGCTCTCGCGAAGAGGGCGTCTTCGTTGATTTCTTTGGTCTTCCAGCTTGCACGACAGCAGGCGTGGCGACGCTGGCCTTGCGTACGGGCGCAATTGTGTTACCCGGTTATATTTTGTGGGACGACGAAAAAAAGATTCACCGTTTGTGCTTTGAGCCACCCATCGAAACAATAAACACGGGCAATCAAAAAGAAGATGTTGTGGCAAACACCGCGCGCTATACAAAAGCGCTGGAAAGCGTAATTCGACGGCATCCCGATCAGTGGCTTTGGATTCACCGTCGCTGGCGCACACGGCCAGAGGGTGAACCAGAAATTTATTGATGCAATCTCCGCTCTCCAATCTCCAATCTCCGATTAAATTGATGATCGTGGCTGGTGAGGCCTCAGGCGATAAACATGCGGCGCATTTGGTTGCTGCTCTGAAATCTTTGCGTCCTGCGGCTCAATTTGAATTCTTTGGATCTGGCGGAGATGACATGCGCGCAGCGGGGGTGAATACCTTGGTGGATGTGCGCGAGTTGGCGATTATGGGCGCGCTTGAAGTGGCTGGTGCTTTGCCGAAGTTTTTGCGCGTGTTTCGGCAATTGCGTGAAGCCGCGCAAGCGCAAAAGCCAGATGCTGTGATTCTGGTGGATTGGCCTGAGTTTAATCTGCGTTTGGCCAAAAAGCTCAAGCGCGATGGACATCGCGTGTTCTATTACATTAGCCCGCAAGTCTGGGCGTGGCGTAGCTATCGCGTGCGGCAAATTAAACGTGATGTTGAGCGGATGCTTGTGATACTGCCCTTTGAAAAAGCATTTTATGAGCAACATGGCGTACAAGTGGATTATGTCGGACACCCATTACTGGATAGTGTGCGCGTAACAAAAAGCCGCGTCGAATTTTGTCAGCAGTACGGCCTTGATGCCGCACGTCCTATCGTCGCTTTGTTGCCGGGGAGTCGGCGCAAAGAAGTGACGTATATTTTGCCCCCGATGATTGAAGCGACAAAAGAATTGAATCAATCCCATCCTGAATTACAACTCGTGATTGCGCTTGCCCCAACGATTCCACGCGAGCAGGCGCAGGCAATCATTGGATCGTTACCTAGTCTGACGTTGGTTGAAAACGATACATACAATGCAGTGGCTGCGGCGGATCTGGCTGTCGTTGCAAGCGGCACCGCGACGCTCGAAACGGCGATCATTGGCACGCCCTTGATTGTTTGTTATCGGGCATCAGAACTGAATTGGAAGCTCTTTACACCATTTATTAAAGTGCCCTTTGTTGGAATGCCCAACCTGATCGCTGGCCGCGAAATTGCGCCGGAATTGCTGCAAGATCAATTGACGGGCGCGAATCTGGCGCAGCATGTCCTGGAGTTTGTCAACGATCCCGCGCGATTAGCGCAGGCGCAAGAGAATTTAGCTGAGGTCAAAGAAAAGCTGGGCGAGGCAAAGGCTTCGCTCCGCGCCGCAGAAGTGATCCTCGCGAGTTTATCGTAGCTGTAATAAAACTGCTTTGTGCGAGAAAAACCAATTCTTTACTTTGCCTGCTGATTCCTTTAGGATACGCAAGCCACGGAATAGCGATTATCTCGCCATCTTTCGCAACCCTGCCGTATTCTGCCCCTCTTGAAAGAACTGCATGATGAACGTAAAGGCTGCATTGCTCGCTTTTGTGTTGTGTTTGCTGACTGCAAATGGACTTGCGCAGGATCACAAAGCTGGTTCGCCATCTTTTGTAGTAAAAAAATTCTATGAGTTGTTGCATGCCAAACGATATGCCGAAGGATTCAATCTTTCGATCTATCGCCTCGCACTTGAAGGTTTATCAGCAGATGAATTGCGTGAGTTAGAGCCGGACTTTGAACGGATGGCCACGTCGTTGCCTGATACCGTGGATATTCGCGGCGAACAAATCAGCGGCGAGAAAGCGACTGTTTTCATTAAGCTCCCAAATGAAACACAATCGCAGGAAGTTGCGTTAATGAAGGTGGATGGGCAATGGATCATTGGTGATCGTGACACGCAAAAAGAATTGAAAAAACTAGGCCGTAGCTATTTTTTCTATGAACGCATGCGTGTTTCAGAAGCTGAAGCGAACGAATGGTTGCAGGAGATTCTGGGGGCCGAGTTGGTTTACTTCAAAGCCAAACAACGCTATGCCCAGCTCGACGAATTGGTCAAACTTGGTGGCGTTTCCAACCAATTGGCCGATGGGGTTGTGAATGGCTATCGCTTTGTGGTGCAGACCAACATGAATGGACAGGAGTTTGCTGTGACTGCTGTTCCGGTGACGTATGGGAAAACAGGGAAGCTAAGTTTTTATGCCGATCAAACGAACCTGATCCGCGCCGAAGACAAAGCCGGACACCCGGCGACAGCATCTGCCGGGGCTTACTTCCCAGACAAGAAATAACTAAGCGAACAAACTATGAACAATCAAAATATCAGCCAGCGGTTATCTAATTTTGTCCGTGTCGCCTTTGCGAATCGGCGTGGTGCGCGTCGTCTGGCGATCTCTTTGCCGATGCGATTTACCATTGTCTGCCAGCAAAAAGGTATCGTTACTGGTAAGACGCGTAGTGTGCCTGCTCGCACCGTGAACCTCAGCCGCAACGGGCTTTCTTTTGAAGTAAATTCTATTCAAGTGGATGGCATCCACATTTTGCTGAACCCGGATTCTTCCATTTACAAGACGCTTGAACTGGAACTGGCCTTGCCAGAAAAAGGCGTGCAAATAAAAGCCATGCCAATACGGTTTGTGCGCAATAAAGAAACCGGGAAGTACATTATCGGTGTGAAAATCATGGCGTTGCCGCCAGAAGACCGTAAGGCGTTCGAGGCATTTATTAAAGAGAAATCCAATATCACCTAGCGCTATTTTATTGGCAGTTTGGATGGAGCAACACTGCCTGTCTCCTCTTTAATTACCACCAACTGATTGCCCTGCACATCTTTCAGCACATCTACCTGCCCACTCGGCCAATAAACAGTCAAGCGATCCGCTTTTATCTTTTCGCCCAACCCAAAATGCAGGCGTGAATCATCGTGTGAATAATAACTGCTTTGACTTAAGACAGTTTGTGCCTGTGTCTGATTGTCGGTCGTCAACAGAACACGCGCGCCAAGTCCGCTGCGGTTGGATTTTACTCCGACCAACTTAACCTTGAGCCAATTGTTTTTGCCCGTATAATCATTGCGCAGCAGCGATGGCGGCTCATTCATATTCATCACCAGCCAGTCCGAATCACCATCGTTGTCGAAATCACCAAAGGCACATCCGCGACTGCTGTGTGGAGCAAGAACGCCTGCGCCACTTTCATTTGAGACATTGGCAAAGCGTCCGTTGCCGAGATTGCGAAAAAACATTCGCGGACTGCGATGCGGATAGTCTTTGAAGTATTTTTCGACTTCGGGATAAACGTTACCCGTGACAAAGGCAATGTCCACCCAGCCATCGTTATCCAAGTCCGGCATTCCCGCACCCCAGCAAACATATTTCGTCGCCGTCCCAAAGCCAGCGGCAAATGTTGCGTCTTCAAAGAACCATTTGCCCAAATTGCGATAGAGCACGGGGGTATCTTCAGCAAAGTGCGTCTTGAAAATATCCAGCTTCCCGTCGTTGTTGTAATCGCCAATGCCTAATCCCATCCCGGCTTGTGGCTGCCCGTCTTCGTTGTAGGCGGTGCCGCTTTCGAGTGCAATGTCAGTGAACGTGCCATTGCCATTGTTGCGATACAAAATGCTCGCCGTCGAATCACACGCGACGTAAATATCCTGCCACCCGTCTTTATTGAAATCAGCCGCGACCGCACTCATCGGATAACGCTCAGATACTTTGCTGATGCCAGAGTTGCTGGAAACATCAGCGAATGTGCCATCGCCGTTGTTGCGATAAAGCCAGTTGCGTGCGAACGGCATTCCTTTGGGGCCGCAGTTCACGGGAATGCCTTTCCATACGCAGTTCGCGCTCTTGCCCGGTTCCGCCGCCGTTTGCAAATCGAAGGTCAGATAATTCGACACGAACAAATCCAATTTGCCATCGCGGTCATAATCCAGGAACGTACAACCTGAACCCCAGCGAACGCCTGTAAAATCAAGCTTTGATTTCTTCGTCACATCGGTGAAGGTGCCGTTGCCGTTGTTTTTATACAACACGTTTGCGCCCCAATATGTGATGAACAAATCGTCCCAGCCGTCATTGTCATAATCGCCGATACAGATGGCAGAAGCCCAACCTGTGCGCGTCAACCCGGCTTTCGCTGTGACATCCGTAAACGTGCCGTTGCGATTGTTGCGATATAAACGATTTGTCGCTTCTTTGGGCGCGCCTTCCAGCCTTGATCCGCTCAGCGTCAGAATATCCATCCAACCGTCGTTGTCATAATCATAAAAAGCTACGCCACAGCCGTTGGTTTCAATGATGAACTTCTTGCTTTCGATGCCGCCGTAGATGATTGGTTGTGTCAATCCTGCTTGTGCCGCGATGTCGGTGAAGGTTGGAATTTGTGCCAGCGCAATTGACTGGAAAAGCAGAACGACGGCGGCTTGCAGCAGAACTTTCATAGGTGTTTGGGGAATTTGAGTTCTTCTCTGCGTGATCATTGTGATTTTGCCGCAACGCTTATTTTTCCGGCTGGTCATTGCTGCCTTGCAGCTTTTCGGCAATTGCAAATTCGCGCTTGGCCTCTTCGGCGCGCGCGGTTTGCTGATAAAGCTGGCCGAGCATGTAATGCGCGGATTTGTTGTTCGGGTCCATCTGAATCGCGCGTTTAAGCATCCCTTCGGCATTGGCCAGATCACGTTTTTTCAGGTACGACTTGCCGAGCAGAATGTACGGGCCGCTGTAAAACGGATTCAGCCACACCGATTTTTGCAGCGCCGGAATTGCGTCGTCCCATTTCAATTGCCGCGTGAACGCATCGCCCAGCCGATAAAACGCCATCGCATTGCCTGGATTGATTTCAACTTCTTTTTCCAACAGCGCAATCGCTTCCTCAAATCTCGATTTCTGAATTTCGATGACGCCTAACAAAAAGTTAGCCTGTGGTAGCTTCGGATTTTTCGTGAGCGCCTGTTTGAGTTCGGCTTCGGCCTGTTCGTTGAGTTCGACGCGCACCATCATTTGAGCGGTGAACAAATGCGCGGCAGGCGAGTTTTCTGCCACACGAAACATCCGGGCAAAAGCGCTACGGCCTTTATCATCCTGCCGCGTTTGAATGCAGGCCATACCGAGCGCGTACAACATTTCATTGCTATTCGGTGCCCAGGCCAGCGTTTGTTCGAGGAAGGGAACGGCCTCTGTCATATGGCCAAGCACGTAATGTGCTGTGCCGAGCAGTTGCACTGCTTCTTTTCGCTCCGCTGATTCTTTCGCCAGCCCCGTCAGGCTGGCCGTCAAATACTCAATCGCTTTGATCGAATTATTTGTGCGGTAATAAGCGACGCCAAGCTGTTGTTTGATTCGTGCGTCGGTGCTGGTTTGCAGCGGCTCCAGTTTAGCGATTGCTTCTTGCGTTTTGCCTTGATTGAGCAGAGTGCGCGCTTCGCTCAACGCCGCATCAATATTGGGTTGAGCTTGTACTGTCAGAAACGTGAGCAGGGTAAGCAGAAGCGATTTCATAAAGCGACTATAGCATAAGAAAAGAGGAGGCTGAGTTTGTTCAGCCTCCCCGTCAGGAGGACAAGATCCGCCGAGCTTATCCTCACTATTCGCCAACTCGCACTAGAATTTGATTCTCAATGCGAATTGCAGGTTACGTTGCGGATCAGACCCGAAGTACGCCGTCGAGTTGATCGTCCCTGCGCCACCGCTTGGAATCAGCGCCCCAGCTGCGTTGAAGCTGCCGATAAACCCATCGGGATTGCCCAGGTTGACGTGATTGAAGAAGTTCACGGCTTCGATGCGGAATTCCGCAAACACGGTTTCCGTGAAGTTGAACTTCTTGAAGAGCGACGCATCCGTGCGCCAGTAACCCGGCCCGCGTAGCGCGTTGCGCTTCTGATTTCCAAACGTTCCGACTGCCGGACGGCTGAAGCCGCTCAGGTCGCTATAGAATTTATAGGAACCATCGGCTTGTCGTGTCGCACCAGTCTTAGGCGCATTGCTCATATTCGGGCGGCAGGTTCCGGTGTCGGAAATGCCGTTCGTGTCAAAGCAATTGTCGAACGGTTGGCCACTTTGAATCGTCGTGTTGGAATTGAATTGCCATCCACCCAGCGCCAGTTCAGCACCTTTTGACCAGTTGCTGCCGAACTTCTTCCCTTTGCCGAACGGCAACTCGTAGACCTGCGAGAAGACAAAGCCGTGATCGCGTTGCCAGCCCGACGGGCCACGATTCAGATTCGCGTCGTAGAAGAAGTATCCACCGTCATCGGCTGCCTGATCCTGATAGGTGTAATGCATCAGAATCGAGTAGCCATCTGAGAATCGCTTGTCGAGTTTGACTTGCAGCGAGTTGTAGCGGTTGTCGGCACAGTTGCAGAAGTAATCAATGCCCTGCGTCCAGCCAAATTTCTGGAAGTACGGTTTGGCTAATGTGCTGTTGCGACCCGGTGTGTAGCCCGTGATCGGCACCTGATTGGCATCAATCGCCGGGCCGTCACCTGCGAACACGTGTGTTCCTTTGTTGCCGACAAACGCGGCTTCAATGGACATCTTGCTGGTCAATTGATACTGCACCGTCACGTTGTACGCATCCACGCTTGGCAGCCGCATTTTGCTCGGTAATACGCGGGCAAAGACGCCATTGGGGAGGAAGAATTGACCGCTGGAAGGCAGCGAAGTATTCGCCACGGCGGTCGGGTCTTTCGGCGCTTTGTTCAGTCCGAAAAATTGCGTAAACGCGGGCGCGCCATCGGCCAGATTAAAGGCACGATTAAAAGCACCGTTGTCCACGCGTTGTACTGCAAGCACGGGCAGGTTTTGCGTGACCGAATGTCCGAAGACTGATCCGAACACGCCGATGTCGTAGCTGCGACCGTAGCCTGCACGAATCACGAGTTTATCTGACGCTTTGTAGGAAAGTGCCAGACGCGGAGCGATGTTGATGGAATTATCAACATTGCCATTCAGCTTGGTGCTGCCCACACCGACGGTGCTGATCTGACCGGTTTCCAGGCTCAGGAAGCCCGCGTTTCCGGCTTTGTTAATGGATTGCGGATTGATGACATCTGCCCGTAATCCGTAATTGATGGTCAGCTTGGAAGTGGCGCGCCACGAATCCTGACCGTAATAGAAATGCCGCCATTGGCGTTCACGCGCATCCGTGCTGGAGCTGATGTAACGACCAAAGCTTGTGACATCGCCCAGAAGGAATGTGGCAAGACCGAGGCCGGTTCCGCTGCCAAATGAAGTCCGTTCGTTGTTGAAGGACAACTCACCCGAACGATGTGTGTCGCTCGGCACGCGCAGGTTGAAAGCGCGGCGAATATCAATCCCAAACTTGAAGGTGTGGTTGCCGACAAATTTCGTCGTGTTCGTCACGAACTGGAATTGATTTTCGTCCTGATCCAAGGGACAGTTGCAACGATTGACGCCAAGGCCGGAACCGAAGTTCGTGCCGCCCGTACCGCCGTTGCCGTTGATGAAACCAGCAAACAGGCCGGAACTGAACGCGTCATTATTCAGCCCGCGAATGCCCGCATCCGTGGCAGTATTTTTGCCGTAATCAAAGGGCAATACGTTGACTTTGTAACGGAAAAATCCAAACCGGAAGTCCGTGACAAGTGTCGCGCTCCAGGTGTAGTCAAAGCCGTAAGCGATGCTTTGATTGCGCACTTTGGAGGAACCACCGAGCGAAACCAATTCGGAACCGCCGCCCGCACCGAAAGCCGTTGGGCCAATGCGAACGAAATCCGCAAAGCTGTAGCGCCCAAACATGCTGAGTTTTTCAGAGGTGCGATAATCCATGCGGACATCGAAGCTGTCTTTGTCAAACCCTTCAATGCCGGACGCGACGTAGTTATCTGTTGTGCCATTCAAGCGACCGGGAGCATTCGGCAGCGGGATGAGCTTCAACACATTGAGAGCTTGTGCCGACAAACGAGCTGTCGGAATTTTATTGCTCGTGAATTGCGTACGCGCCGTCAATGCCCCAGAGGAATTGAAGACCGATGTTACCGGATCGTAGATGTTCACGCCATAGGCGCTCAGATCGCCTGTGCGCGCGGCAGCCGTGGGCACAGACAGCAACCGCGTGCCGCCGGTTTTGCTGCGCAGTCCTTCATAGTCGCCAAAATAAAACAGCCGATCTTTGATGAGTGCGCCGCCGATGGCACCACCGAATTGATTTTTCAGTGTGTCAGGAATGAATTTCCCCGTGAGCGAATCTTTGCGCGCCTGGGAAAACGGATTCCGGGCCTGAAACAAATCATTCTGGCGGAAAAGAAACACTGCACCGTGAATGTCATTTGTTCCTGATTTGGTGGAGACGGAAGCGACGCCCGCAATGGCTTGGCCAAATTCGGCGTCATAATTTTGGGAGGTGACCTTGGTTTCGCCAATGGCTTCAAAATTGGGGTTGATGACGATGATGCCAAGAATCGGATCACGATTTTCGGTGCCGTCTAATTGGAAGCCAGTGCCGCTAAAGCTCTGCCCATTGACCATTGTCTGGGTGGAGCCTTGGGGGTTTTCGCTCGCTGCGTGTTGCCATTGCAATTGCTGCGTGCCGGGGGTCAATAAAATCAGTTTGGTAAAGTTGCGATCCAGGATTGGCAAATCTGTGACCTGGCGCGATTCAAAGGTTGTTGCCACGTCGGCGCGATCTGTTTTCAGCAGCGGTGCTTCAGCCGTGATGGTGACTTCTTCTGTCACTGCGCCTGCCTGTAGCTGAAAGTTTGCAGCGGTCGCGACGTCAATGTTGACTGTGACCTCTTGGACCGCAGCTTTGAAGTTCGGGGCTTCCACTTTGATCCGATAAAGTCCCGCTACCAGACGAGTCTGATTGAAATTGCCGTCTGTATTGGTTTCAGTGGTAAAGGTGAGATTCTTTCCCAAATCCGTAATTGTGACTTTAGCTTTGGGCAAAGCTGCTCCGCTCGGGTCGGTTACTGTTCCGAAAACGCTGCCGTACACGGCCTGCCCGAAGGCCTGGCTCGTCAAAGCGGAAAGCAAAAGGCACAATGCGATGAGGGAGAATCTCTGAACGGTTCTCATAAATTTCCTCCCGTGAATTGCCCCACCTATGGGCATCAGGAATAAAAGCTTAACGATAAAGCCCTACGCGATACACGTATCGCTTTGCCGATAAACCTGGGGGTTAATATGGATTGTTGATACGGATTCTGACCTCGTTGTCAGAATAGAATTCCCAGCAAAGTAACGTATTTGTCTTCAGGTCGGTATGTGTCGTCTTATCTTGCCTGAAGATCGTTTGGATAGTGTGAATAACTAACGAGTAGGGAAGGTACGATGCTTCAGATTGCTTTAGGCGTTACGACACGTATAATACAGTTACTTGAATTAATGCTGGGAAAATCAATGGTTAGAGGCTTGCACGTTACCAGCGTTACGTCGTTACATGTAACGGTAACTCCCGCAATTTTTTAATGAGCGTGCTAAAGGAAGAAAAGCTGCGTCAGCTTGATAAGGTTTTGCAATCCCATGCCTTGCACGGAGCAGAGAGCCTGAAAGCATTTCTTCGTTTTGTGGGCTTAAGCGCGATCAACCATCCTGAAACTCAACTCAAAGAATACGTCATCGCCACCGAAGTCTTTGGGCGTCGCAGCGATTACGATCCCCGCATTGACTCGGCTGTCCGCGTGCAGGCGGGGCGGCTACGCACAAAGCTGCAAGAGTATTACGCCACCGAAGGCAAGTACGACGAGGTGCATATTGATTTGCCAAAAGGGCAATACACGCCTGTCTTTTCTTATGCCAAGCCGTCGCGCGCAGAAGATACCAACGGAACGCATCGCTTGACTGAAACGGCAGAGTCGCTGGCGTCTGCTTCCGTAAAACAGGTCGCACTTCCTTTATGGGAAGAGTTGTTGCGGGCACCAGAGCCTGTGCTGGTCATTTTCAGCAATAGCGTTTTTCACGGCAACTACGATGAGATGCGACTCTTTAACTCGCTGGATGTGTTGGAAGGTCATCACGATGTTCCCACTTCTGCTCCCAGCCTGAACCTTGGCCCGGGCCAAACGCCTGTGATTGATCATTACACCGGGATTGGCGAGGTGATGGGCGTTTATTTCCTCGGAGATTTCTTTGCCAAAATGCATCACCCCTTTCGGATCAAGCGCAGCCTCTTGCTGACCTGGGATGATGCCAAGATGGAAAATATCGTTGTGCTGGGGTCACCTGCCGAAAATCTGTTTTTGCTCGACCTGCCACAAAAACAGGAGCTGATTTTTAAATGGGTTCCCGATGAAAATGGAAAAGCCGTCAATGCGATTGTGAATACACGGCTGCAATCGGGCGAGCAGGAAGTGTATCGCGCCACGCAATATGGCAATTCGCCGAGTCAGGTTTCGGAAGACTATGCGACTGTCAGTGTATTGCAAGGGCTGAGCGGAAAGAACCGCATGATGATTCTGGCGGGGATCAATACGTTCGGCACCCAGGCTGCGGCAGAATATGTGACACAGCCGGAATACATCAAAGACCTGATTGCTCACCTGAATATTGCACCTGCGGGTGAGTCACCTCGTTTGCCGACCTATTTCCAAATCCTTCTCAAAGTAAAAGTGAATGGCGGCGTGCCGATTCATATTTCCTACGTCACGCATCACGTGTTGTAGGTGCATTTTCGCTAGCTGCCAATGATGAAAAAGGCATGTTCTTCGACGGCTTGCGCGCCTTGTTTGGTAATCACGCGGATTTCGTAATTTCCCGCTGTTTTGAAATTCTCCAACGGAACACGCGCAATATAGGGAATCCTGCCTTGTGCATCCGGTGCAGGCAATTCAAGCTGGCCGCGTGCGACCGATTGCCCATCCAGCAATACTTCCAGAATTAATTGTGGCTTGTCTGTGCTTCCGCGCAATGGGTAAATGACCGTGTAAATTCCTAGCTCGCTGCCCGCTACGGGCTTAATTGGCTCTCCCAGATTCGGAATGATTTTGCCGGTTTGAAAGCGAAATGGATTGTCATCGCTGGCACTGGATTGATCTATCGGATCAATTCGCTTGATGATGGAAACGCTGCTCATCTTCAGGTTCTCACCTCGATTCGGCACCAACAGGATTGAGCGTCGCACGGCTTTTTTATTGGTTTCGCGGTCGTGCGCAACTGTTTCCAGCGTGTAGCGACCGGGCGGAACATCAAAGGCACGCGTAAAAACGAGATTGCCTTTTTTTAGCGCTTCCAGTCGCGTGGTTGGCCCATCCAGCGGGAAGTCTTCGCTGAATTTATGCACGACACGTCCTTCGCTGTTTTTCAATAAGGCCAACAGCGAACAATGGGTGCTGTACAGCTTGGTTGTCTCGTCCACCTTGAAAGTCAGATTTGCCAACGGCACTTCCAACACCAGCATTTCCTGCGTGCCATTAGGCCGATCTGCGAAATGCAGAATCTGCTGCCGAATGTCGAAATCACGCGGCAATGGTTTGGCACTGAGCGCGGCTAACATGGGCAATTCGTACGGCAGCAATTGCGCCACACCTTCCATTGTCGGCACTGCGAAATAGCCGCTGCGTGTTTGCAGCACAATGTCCGGGCGTAAAGCCTTGACTGTGATTGTGCGGAACTTGCCGTCGAATTCTTTTCCTGTCGGGCTGTAGGACGCTTCGTAGTACGAATTTAATTCCGCCAGCACGCGTTTCATCGGCGTCCGAAAATCATTCGTGTTGGCAACAAAAGCGCCGCCCGTACTTTCTGCCAGCGATGCCAGATTGTTTTGCGTGTTTTTCGTGATCGCACTTTCGGCATTATCGAATGCTTTGACCTGTTCGACGGTCACGGCTTCGCCGCCACGCGTGCGTTGTTGACGTTGCGTTGCGGCGACGGCGGAATTCAGCGATTCTTTAGCTGAATCAAAATCGCTTTGGGTTTGTAAGCCGCGCGCGTCCATCGCATAAAAACTGACATTCGCGCGATTGGCGGAGCTGATTGTGGTCTGAAATGCGTCCTTTAAATTCGGCGGAACCTGCAAGCCTTCTGAGAAATACACGACCGTTTTACGTCCCAGCAATTTCTTTTGTCCTTCAATTAGCGAAAGCAACGAAAAGATGGAAGCCTGCCCTTGCTGTTGTCGCGCTGAATCATCCGCCAATCGCAGAATGTTGAGCGTGACTTCTGCCGCCTTTGCATCCGCAAACGCTCCACCGTTGACCGTGCTGGCCCCGCCCTGGCCGACCGACGCCGCAGACTGCGCTGCCGTGGCATCTGCTTTGGTGAAGTTTTCCAATTCCTGTCGAATCTTTTGTGATTCGCTGGCAAAAGACGAAGGAGCCATTCCGATGACACGATCAACCGCTGTTTTAATGCGATCCCGGTCGCTGGTGAAGGATTGAATTGCGCTCAGTCGCTGATCAAGGGCGAAGATAGCAACCATCACGTTTGGCCCGTATTCTTCTTTTAGAAACTCCATCGCTGCCATCCGCGCATTGCGACGACCATCCGGGCTGAGCCGCTCAAACACAAACGATACCAGGTTGATTTGTCGCGTTGGGTCGGCGGTTGAAGGCACATTCGTCTTCGGCGCATTGGCTGGCGTGGTGGAATTACTTCCGGCTTCAACCACAGCCTCTCGATTCACCAACCGAAACGAAGTGATTTCCTGTTTGACGCCGTCTTCGTAAATTTCAATGTCACCCGCTTTCAGATCGCGTATGCCGCGCCCCTTCTTGTCGCGCACCACAATATCGAGCAGCACTTCTTCTGCTCCGATGCGCAGCACTTCGCCTTGCAGGGGCGGCTTTTGTTGCGGTGGCTGGGGTGTTTGTGCGAGAACTGGACAGAGGAGTGCGCAGACCAGGAAATGAGCTAATCCGAAGCGGAGTCTAAACATAAAATTTCTCCAAAACATCAATCAATATAGGCCTCGCCTGCTTTGACGATGCGAATGCGATGGTCAGTAAATTTGTGATGCGCGCCGGGAATTTCATATTGTGGCATATGACACGAAACGCAATTGTTTGTCTTTCCATTTTTGCACAAGGGAGCCGTCCGTCCGGCATTGGTCGCGGGCGCAGTCCGATGACAGGCCGCACATTTTGTATCGTAGAACGCGGCTTCCTGTGTTGATGCTTCGTGTGGATTATGACACGCCGTACAACTGATGCGTTTGTCATCAAAGTCATAACACTTGCTGCTGAAAATTCGATACGGCTGAAAACGCACGTTCACCACGCCGCGCGCATTTTTCATCATCTGCACCTGCTCCCACGTGCGATGACACGAACCGCAGAATTGCGTCATTCCTTCGTTGTCGAAATGTCCCGGATTCAAAATTGCTTTGTTCGCAGATTGCGCGGCGGGCATTTTGGATTTCATCCGCGTCACGTGTTTTTCGCCTGCGCCGTGACAGCCTTCGCACGTAATGCCCGGCGTCATTTTTTCCACTTGAAGCGTTCGTTCGCTAACGGCGGCTGTCGCGTGGCAGCTAAAGCAATCCTTTGTATCCAGCGAATCCATGATTCGTCCGAAAGCTTCTTCTAAAGAATTCGCAGGCTGCCGGGGTGCGCCCAGCGTGTAATCCAGCCCGGCGATTTCATCATAGAAACTGACGCGGCTTTCATAGTATTTGCCGTTGTGTACTAGCACATACGTTTGTCCCGCTTTGCCTTGCCCGAACGCATACAGAATCGGCACCGACATCGTTGCTTTGCCATCGGTGACGGAATAAATACTTTGCGAACCCTGCCGAGAGATGGAGTAGGAATACACACCGCTTTTGAATGTCAGCTTCGGATTCGCTTTGAGAATCCTGCATTCTTCGCCCAGTTCTAACGCTTTGCCCATTGGGGTTGAGGGTTGCGTTTCCGTTTGTGTGTGGCACTCTGCGCAGGCCCGATTCCCGACGTATTGATCTCCCGCTCGTGCATGCGTTGCCCGCCATTCGGTGGCCGGAGCAAAGGATTTCCCTGCCGATTGGCTCAGCAGTTTCAGCGGATTCCAGAAAAACGCTATAGTACCGAATGCCAGCATCAGAAGCGTTAATTTCGTGACACGAGAAGTGTGATTCATTACGGCTTTTTTTCTTCGGTTGAATCGCCGATAAAGCTTTCCTTTTTCGAGCGGCGGATTTTATCCAAACGCATGAACTCTGCCCGCGCACGATCCGCATCCGCTTTGCGTCCGGCCTTTGAATAGGCTCGTGCCAGCGCAAAGAACATTTCAGGGCTATCCGGGGCTTGTTTGACGCCGATTTCCAATTCTTTGATCGCGCGTTCAGTCTGCCCGGTTTCAAGCAGGATTCGCCCCAGAGCATTGTGCGCGGCAAAGAGATCAGGCGCTAATTTTACGGCTTCTTCTGCGTAACTTAATCCGGCGGCGGGTTCACTTCGCTTGAGAAACTCGAACGCAATTTGCAGCCGAGCAAAAACGTGATTTGGCGAAATCTGCAATTCATTTTTGAATTCGCGCACTGCTTCATCGGGCGAATCGCGCAGGAAAAACAGACCGTAGGCGTAATGCACGCCGGGCATTTGCGGGAAGACGGCCAGCAATTCGCTGAATTCCTGGGCTGCAATCGCTCGCTTGTCCGCTGCCATAAAATACGCCGCGCGACCAGTTTTCATCACGACTTCGCGTTTGTCCGCAGGCGCTTCTCCAGGCAGGTAAGGCAATCGCAGCATCATCAGGCCAAAAGCTTCAAAGATGGAAGGGCTTTCATTTTGGAATTTGGCTAATTCCTGCAACACGGCATACGACAATTCAAATTGCTCAAAGCGATTCATCAGGATCGCTGCATGATAACGCGTCACATTCGCGATTTCCTGATTGCCGCCCAGCCCCAGATCGCGCCCACGTTGCAAGTGCAACAACGCGTTTTGATAATCCTTGAGTTGATATTCGCACAGTCCCAGGAAGGCCCATCCCACGCCGCCTCTGGGTTCCAATGCCACCAATCGCTTGAACGCCTCGCGGCCTTCGCCGTAACGATCCTGCTGATAATAAATCGTCCCCAGCGACCACCAGCCCTGTATCCAATTCGGCTTCTGTCGGACAGCTTGCTGAAATAGGTTGATGGCCTCCGCCAGATTGTCTGCTTGCCGTGCCGCTTCGGCGCGTTGTGTCAATTGCTCGAAAGACGCAGTTGTTGCAGGCGGTGTTGTGCGTCGCTTGGTGGGTTGTGCTGGAACAAACATGACGAAGCAGAGCAGCAGGCCAAGCCCCAGCAACAAGGGTTGGATCAAAGATAAATTTAGTTGTTTTCGTCCAACAAAAATCACTCTGGCTTCTCCTGCGCCCCGGGTTGCTTCGCCTGACGTTCGGCGTTGAGCTTGTTCACAATGGCTTGCTCTCGATCTCCGTCCGCCTTGCGTCTCAGGCGATAATACACGGTTGCCAGCATCACGTGTGCCTCGACAAAATCAGGTGCATCCTTGACCAATTGCTCAAGCTCCGGCAATGCCTCTGCGATCTTGCCCTGACCGACGCGGATGCTTTCAATGTAAAAGCGTGCATTCGGTTCTGCCGGACGCACCAACAATGCCCGCCGAAAATATTTCAGCGCTTCATCCGGGTTTTGATCCTGCTTGAGAATGATTCCCATTTGCAGATTGGCGTCGAAATCATTCGGATTGTTTTCCAATTCCAGTCGGAATTCTTCTTTAGCTTGATCCGTGTTGCCCGTCATCGTGAGTGCTCGCCCGTAGAACGCATGCACGGTGGGCAATTTGGGATTTAATTTTGCCGCCTCTGCCAGTTCTTTTACTGCATTGGCGTAATCGGCTGACAGCAAATGTGTCGTGCCAAGCAGCATATGCGCTTCGGCAGAATCCCCGCCCCGCATAATTTTCTCGATTTGCTGCTGGCCTTTTTCGGCTTGTTTGTCGCGCAGCAACGCCGTGCCGAGCAGGTAGGCCAACGCTTTATCCTGCGGATATTTGGCTTCGAGTGGTGTCAGCAGTGCAATGATTTTTGGGTACTCGCCCATCTGCAAATAACAATCAGCGAGCAGCAACGTGGCATTCGGATTTTCCGGTTGAATGGCAACAACTTTTTCAAGTTCCTGCGAAGCTAAGACGATACGCGCCGATTTGTAGTACGCGACTGCCAGATTGAACCGGATGCCGGGATTGCGACCATCCAACAACAAGGCGCGATTGTATTGCTCGATAGCCTCCTGAAATCGCCCCAGCCGCGCCAACACCGCGCCCAGATTGGAGCGGGCATCGGTGCGCTCCGGGCGTTCGGCCAGAAAAGCCTGATATTCCTTGATAGCATTTTCCAAATCGCCTGCCTGATGAAGCTGAACGGCGCGCGCAAAAATTCGGTCGGGATTGTTCGTTGCTTGTTTAGCTGGTTGTGCCCAGATCGTAAATCCGGCGATCAACCACCAGCCACACAGTGCAACCATCGTCTGAATCTTTCGCTTCTCCATGAATACTACTTCCTCACGAATTTTTGCTTTTTGAATCGTTCCTATAGTGACGAAAAAAGAGGGCGCTGACAAGCAGCGCCCTTTTTTGATGCGAGGAAATTACTTTGGGATTAGAAGGTAAACCTTACACCCAAGTTGATGATGCGACGCCCGAATTTGTTGTTTGTCCAGCGCGCAAAGTTTGTTTGCGTTGCTGCTGTTGGAACAAATTTCGGACTGGCAGAATTTGCGTTCTGCGTCTCAAACTGTAAGTTCAGATTTTCGTCTTGCAACGACTTGAGCGGGTGATTCAAGACGTTGTTCGCTGAAGCTCTGAATTGCAGCTTCTTGGACTCAGAGATCGAAAATGTCTTCGCCAGGGTAAGGTCGTGGTTATTGTACGCCGGCCCCTTCAGATACGGGAAAATATACACACCCGATTGTCCTTGTGCCGGGGGCGCAAAGCAGTTCAGATTTGCATATTGGTTCTCGCTTAATCCCTTGCGTGGATCGCAGGTCAGGATTGGCTGAGCGGATGTATCCGTTGTGCCAAGCACTGAACCTACGTTGCCGGGGTTGTAGATGGTGACCAATTCAGTCGCCGGTTTACCCGTACACAACGAAGCTGTGGCCGGATTCCTGGAGGCATATTCACAGGTTTGCTGTAACGCTCCGCTTAAACGGAAGTTGACGTTGCTGGCTTGGATGGGATAGCCGCTGGCGAACTGTGTGATGCCTGATAATAACCAGCCATCCAAAATTCCACGCGCGACCTTGCTGTCTGTTTTCATCAACTCCTGCGCAAACTTGGGCAATTCGACGGTGTACGCGATATTGAAAACATGCGTACGGTCATATCCCAGAATGCCGTAGGTGTGGCCACGTAAATCAAGTGCATCTGCCTGTGCTCCCTGATTGCTACCGTTGCGAATGCCTAATGCTTTCGAGAAGGTGTAGGAACCCAGGAAGTTGATCTTGCCAATCTGGCGGCTTAAGACCGCTTGCATCGAATTGTAGTTTTGGTAGGCAATGTGATTCACCACATTGACCGTTCCAAATCCCTGATAGGGTCTGAACGCATCGCAGTTTCCGCCTGCCAGAGCGGCGGTGCGGCATCCTGCGGTGCCCAGCGGAACCAGATTCGCATTGCGTGTGAATAACTGATCCCGGCTACGATTGCCGACATACGCAACTTCCAGATTCAATGATGCTGGCAACCGTTGTTGAATCGTAAAGCTGTAGCTATCCACGTACGGTTGTTTATCGTCATTGCGATCCAGGACTTCAAAGCTGGTAATCAAATCAGCAGCAGCGCGTGCGGCGGCTTCATTAGCATACTTCGCATTGATTGCACTGAATGTGGTCGAGCCTGTGCTGCCCACGCGACGAACGCCTGCCGCAATGTCCAACCCACTGGTGAGCTGAGCATCGTGGAAATACGAACGTCCGTAGCCACCACGTAGCACCGTCTTGCCATTGCCGAAGAGGTCATAGGCGAAACCTAAACGTGGAGCCGCAAAAAGCGGTTTGGTTGGCGCACCGGAAAGCGGAACACTGCTGTCAATCTTGTTCCATAAGACTCCCGGCAATTTGCCTTGCGCGGCGGCGGCGGCATTGAATTTTGTCGAATCAAAAACGGCAAATCCGTTTCCTTGACGGTCGTACCATTTGCCAAGGTGATAGAAGCGTGCGCCTAAGTCCAACGTCAGACGACGATTTACTTTCCAGTTATCTGAACCGTAAAACTCGAAGGTATTGAACCCAATGTTGCGCAGCGTGTTCTTGGTGGATTCCTGATAATCGCCCAGCCGTCCGAGCAGCAGGTCAGCCATCGCATTCCCGCTGGTGTTGCCGTGCCAGGTTGAGAACACTGCGAAACCATTTGACCAGTCGTTACCGGGCTGGTTGTTCACCACGTGTTCGTAGTAGCCGCCAAATTTCAAGGTGTGGGTGCCTTGTACTTTGGTCAGGTTATCTGAAAAGTTGGCCAAGTGCTTGGTTGCAAACAGAATCGGATCGAAGCCGCCGGGGTTAATCATTTGTGCGCCTTCGCCCCATGCCAGGCTGACCGCAGGAATGAGGTCGAGTCCGTTTTTCAATAGCCCTTGGAACGGAATGCCCAGCGCTTTCTTAGAAACCTTGGTGGAATCCTCAAACTGATTGGGGAAGTCAATGAAGCTATACCCAAACACGACTTCATTCGTCAGTGTCGGCGTAAAAACTTTCGTCAAGCTGGCACTGACAGAATCCGAACGGTTCGGGGCCACCACCGGAGTCGGGTAGGGCACCTGACTCCCATTGCGCCACCATAACCCAATTGGGAAAGGTTGCACTTCGGTTTGCAGGTTATAGCGCGCATAAAACTTCGTGCTTTCGCTAATATTGTAATCAATACGCGTCAGCGTTTGCTTCATGTTTTGATCCAGGGTCAAAGCCTGAAGGTAGTTGTATCCGTTATTAGCGCTGGGATCAGCGTTAGGCAAGGGAAGCAGACCCATGAGGATTTTGCCTGTTGGATCAATCGCACTGGAAGCAATTTTCCCGCCTGTGATCAGACCGGCTAAGCCGTTATCTGTGGTAGCTGCGGGAACGGCGTTAATCTGACTGGAAACCAGTTTTGACAGATAAGTCGCGTCACTGAAATCACCGGTACGCATGGCCGCCGTTGGCACACGCGAACGGATAATGCCTGTGTCCAGGCGTTGCTTCATGTATTCAAACCCGACGAAGAAGAAGAGTTTGTCGCGATTTTTGTTGAAATCTGTCCAGGGCAGTACAACCGGGCCGCCGATGTTTCCGCCAGGAAACGCATAGAAGTTTTCCGGGCGAGTGAGGCTAGCCTTGTTAAATGACCAGTCATTTGAATTTAATTTGTAGCTACGGAAATAGCTGTAAGCCGCGCCGTGAAATTCTTTACCGCCAGCTTTACTGATGAAGTTGATGACCACCGGGCCTTTGGAAACATCCGCACCGAAGTTTGAGGTCGAAACCTTGAACTCTTCGATCATATCCGGGTTCGGATTGATCGGCGTAGCGCAGTTGCAACCGGGGTCAGAAATGTGAGCACCGTCTGCGACGATGTCGAGCGCTTCGGCGCGCGTTCCGTTGGCCGAGAAGTTGCCAATCGGGCTTTGCTTACCGCCATCGCCGTTGCCGTTGATGCCGATAGCTTCGCCGCTGTAACCGGGTTTGTTGTCCAGCCCCGTGATTGGCGTGAAGCCCGGAAGCGCTTTGATTAGCTCCCCGGCATTGCGTCCGACCAGCGACAAGTTTTGAATCTGTTTGTTTGTCAGGGTCAGTTCTTTGGCTCCATTATCAACTGGAGCCAGGTTTTCAGGCGTTGCACTAACGTCTACGGAACCAGCAATAGCTGTGGCCCCAAGGACAATATCTGAAACGCTGCGACGGTCGCCCGCGCTCACGCGAATGCCCGTGCGTGTCCATTTTGCGAACCCGTCGGCTTCGATGGTCACCGTGTATTCACCGGTCGGAACCGAGGCAAATGCAAATAAGCCATCCGCGTTACTGACGGTACGTCGCACGTCACCTGATAGTTGATTGGTCAATGTCACTTTTGCATTCGGAATAATTGCGCCTGTCTGGTCTGCAATTACTCCCGAAAGCTGACCGGTCAACGTTTGTGCGAACACCGTGCCGGTCAAGGCTAATGCGAATAGTACACAGGAAAACCACCCTCCTGCGCGTATCGCTCGTTTCATAAAAATCCTCCTGGGTTGAGGGAAATTCCTATCGGCTTTAACTTGATAGGCTGTTAATTCATCAAGCTTCAAATATAAAGCAACGCATACCGTTTACCTTATATCCGTGAAGCAAAAGCAAATGCCTTTTTAAGACAATGCCCGTAAGGAGCGTCTATTTAAAAGCAACGAGATTCCCAGCAAGAAGCGATTGATTTATAAACTTGGCTTATTTGGTTTATTTGATTGATGATTCGATGCCATCATTTTGCGGGCGCATAATATGACAGCCGATGAGGTTAGTCAACCTGTTGGTGGGTGGTAAGGTCAAACTAAAGTTGGATATTCTGCCGTCGCCAGATGATCGGGTTTTTAATAAGTGTGCATATGTAGGAAGCGGTTATCAATCTCTAGATTTGTTACAGCAATCAGGCGTAGTAGTGATTCCGAATCACGACCGATATTTCGATGTCACGCCCCATTGATTGCATCCGTGAGCTATTTCAGTCCGCCGGTTGCAATACCTTTGATAAATTGTTTCTGTCCCAGAAAAAACAGCAAAATGCTCGGTACTGTCACAAACACGACCGCCGCCATGAGCAACGCATAATCCACTTTGAACTGTTCCTGAAACACTGTCAGCCCAAGCTGTACCGTGCGCATGCTTTTGGTACTGGTGAAGACCAGTGGCTTAAAGAGATCATTCCATTCCGCAATAAAGGTAAACAAAAACAGGGTCGTGATCGCAGGCTTTGCCAAAGGCACCAAAATCTTCCACAGCACTGTCCAACGGCTTGCGCCATCAATGTACGCGGCTTCTTCAAGTTCGTAGGGAATCGTTTGGAAAAACTGCGTGAACAGAAAAATCCCAAAGGCATTTGCCAGCGACGGGATAATCAACGCCCAATACGTGTTGATCCACGACAGTTTGACCAGAATGATAAAAACAGGAATCACCAGAATTTGAAACGGAATGACCAGCGTCGCCAGCAACGCCACAAACAGCGGTTTCTTGCCTGTAAATTCCATTCGCGCAAACGCGTAACCCGCCATCAGGGACGTGATAATTTGTCCTGCCGTCACACCCAATGCCATCACCAGCGAATTGATAAATTGGCGCGGAAAATTCGTCGCCCGCCATGCTTCAATATAGTTTTGCCAATGAAACGAATCTGGCCACAGAGAAAACCCCGCTGCCGCTTTGGCTGGATCACGCAACGAAGTCACCAGCATCGCCAGCAACGGCAAGGCAAAAATCAGCGTCACGAATAAGGCCAGCGCATAATGAAAATAAGCTTTCTGCTTGCTTTCTGTGGTCATCTCAACTCCCTCAAACCCGAAACTCGAAACTAAACTTCCTTCTGCCCCCGAAATTGCAGCCACGTAATGAGCAGCACGATGCCGACCATCAGCGTCGAAATTGCCGCAGCCTGTCCCATATTGCCGAACTTGAACGCTTTGTCGAAGATGTAATACACCAGCGTTGTCGTTGATCCGACTGGCCCGCCGCGCGTCATCACGAACATTTGCTCGAACGAGCGAAAGGCAAAGATGCTCGAAATCACCAGCACAAAAAACGTGGTCGGCCAGAGCAGTGGCCAGGTAATGTGACGAAATGTTTGCCATCCGCGTCGCGCGCCATCAATCGAAGCCGCTTCGTAATACATTTCCGGGATACCTTGCAGCCCTGCTAAAAACAAAATCATGTTGTATCCCGCCTGCTTCCAAATCGTCATCACGATTACGGCCCACATGGCCCATTTGTCACTTTGCAAAAAATTAATGCGTGAGAGGCCAATTGCGTTCAGCGCCGCGTTCACCAAGCCCCGGTCATAATCCATCATCCAGATAAAAATCACGCCTGCCGCAACTGTCGAAGTCACGAACGGCGTAAAGACCGCAGTGCGAAAGAACCCTACGCCTTTGAGTTTGTCATTCAGTAATACCGCCAGCCCCAGCGACACGGCCATCCCGACCGGGACCGTTACAGCAACATAGAAAACCGTGTTGCGCAATGCCTGCCAGAAACTCTCTTCGTGCAAAATCTCCTGGTAATTCTTCAAGCCCACGAACGTCATTTGATCCTTCAAAATGTTCCATTCGTTGAGACTGACAAAAAGCAATTGCAGCAGCGGATAAAACACAAATATGCCCAGCAGCAACAGTGCAGGGAAGAGAAACAAATAGGCCGATAAATTGTCTTTGCGAGCATTCATACTGATTCAAAAGAAAGCCTTGTGAATACGCGAAGCGCCTGGGAGCGCAGGCGTTGCGCCTGCTTACGAGCGCGTAAGCAGCTCGGCAGGCTTTACAAGGAAATTGCTTGATCCTAAGCGACTCACTCTCCACGCCTGGCGCATTGCTTCGCTCGTGCAGCAGGCGCAACGCCTGCGCTCCCAGGCGCTTCGCGTTTTATACAAATTCAATTATCTCCACGCCGATTTCAGTTGCCAGATATTGAGCGAAAGGCATTTTGTATTTGTGCCTGTGCCCTGCAATTGGATCTGTTGCGTATTTGACGCCGGGAAAATTCGATCTGTCAGCACAACTTCGCCATCACTTCCGAAGACCTCGACCGATGAGCGATCCATGAAAACATGGAGTTTTACTTTGCCCTGTTGCGGTTGCAGCGAAGCTTCATGACGACCTGCAAACTTCGGGTCAAACTCTACTTGACCAGATTGAGTGCGATCAATAAACAGCTTGGATGTAGCGGCATCGTAGCCAATGCTTGTTACGCTGCTGCCAGCGTGCAAACGAATTGTAGCCACCGAATCTTTTTCCACGGTAAATTCGCCGCTGATTTCTAACGCTTCGCCAGAAGCAATGAGTTGCGCTTTGCCATTCCTTAAATTGAGATTGCGTTTAGTAATCACCTCGCCGCGCAATTTACTTAATTCTGCGATGGGTTTTTGCACCAATCGCAATCCCGCCGAAGTTTTCTTCAGCCTCAGTTCGCGTGGAATAGATTGTGCCGTGCGCCACGGCGAAGTAGGCTCTTTTCCTGCGTACTGCCAATTGCTCATCCAGCCCAGTAAAATGCGGCGTCCGTCTATTTTCGGAAGATCAGAAAACGAAACAGCAGCGTAAAAATCCTTGCCGTAATCCACAAATAATTTCGTGTCTGCCAGATTGTCGTTCGTGAACGTTTTGCCGTCGAAATTGCCGACGAAATATTGTCCGCCCGAACCACCTGCAATACCGCCAGGATTGATGTTGACGATCAGCACCCAACGCTTTTTGGCCGGTTGTCCTTCGATGGGCAATTCAAATAAATCGGGGCATTCCCACAGCACTTCTTTGCCCGTAACTCCGGCAGGGCCGAATTCACTGAGCAATTCCCATTTCTTCAAATCCTGCGAACTGTAAAAGCGTGCTTTTTGTTCTTTCGACAGCACGACGACCATCACCCAATGCTTCGTCGCTTCGTGCCAGAACACTTTCGGATCGCGGAAATCTTTGTCGCCAATATCAATCACCGGATTGCCTGCAAATTTTGTCCAGGTGCGCCCGCGATCATTGCTGACGGCGATGTGTTGCGACTGATTTGTGTTGGTGTGTCCGGTATAAATCGCAATCAAGCACGATTTGTCTTTTGGGTCGGAGCTTTTACAAAGCCCGCTTGTGTTGTTCCAATCCACCACTGCGCTGCCCGAAAAAATCATTACGCCGTTCTCTTCGGCCAGCGCGACGGGCAAATGTTTCCAATGCACCAAATCTGTGCTGACCGCGTGTCCCCAGCTCATGTGCCCCCACGAATTGCCGAACGGGTTGTACTGATAAAACAAATGGTACTCGCCCTTGTAATACACCAAGCCGTTTGGATCGTTCATCCAGTTCTTTTCGGGCGTGAAGTGGAATTGCGGGCGATATGGTTCTTGGTAAGAGTCGCCTTGCGGCTGTGCTTCCAGCGTTATCGAAAGCAATAGGAGCAACGTTATAAGCCAAGCTGAATGCAGCATGATAGAGTCTTTTAAAGGAACGGCAACCTTACTCGCCGACACTTTGGCACGCCTGTTGATAAAGCTTCGCGTCAATAAAAATACCTACTGCTAGCAACGCGTCGAGTTGAGGACGCACCAGGGGAATAATTCCAGTTTGTTTAGCGGCAAGAAGTACGCCGACCATTCCTGTAATTTTCAGTTGTTGTTGTCGCGCATATTTCCGCGCTGCAGAATCATCAAGCAGTAGCAAATCCGCTCCGATCTCTTGTGCCAACACAATGGCTTCACTTTCTCCTTCATCCAAGCCAATCACATTCATCAAGAATGTTTTATCATCGAAATTGTGAATGGCTTGAGTTTGAATCCACGAAGCATTGGCGACATCTTGCGATCCAACTTTTCCCGCACCTTCAATCACGACTTTTTGATAGACAGCTTGCGGAATGAATACGCTGGTATAGATTTGCCGCAGCCAGTCCAGCCCACCAATCGCAGAGAGGCCAATCAATGCTGTGGAATCTGAAACAACAATCACGATTATTTTCCCGGTTGTTTATTGATCTTGGCGGCACTTATCGCTGCTTCTAAATCCGCTTCTAACTCGCCTTGTTCATAGCGAAAAATCGAGACCTGATGTTTGCCTAGAAACTGCATGAAATCGTGAATAGACATCCCCATCATCTTTGCGCCTCTGCCAGTGGAAAGCTTGCCTTCCTGATATAAACGCAAAACTGTTTGTTCTTTGATGACTTGTTGTGCGGTCGCTAAATATTCCTGCTCGAACGGCGTGCCTACAAACTCATCGGGGATTGTTAATTCAATAGTTTTACTCATAATTGCATACTCCTCGAAAGATACTCGTGGATTATAACGCAATCACTTCTTCAATAAATCATTCACTTCCGCCGCCGCCTTATCCAGCGATTCTTTTGACGACAACTTACCGTACAACGCCGCTTCCAGATATTTGCCGAGCGTTTGCGACAGTGCCGGATATTGCGGGATCGAAGGGCGCGTGCGGCCTGCGGGCATTTGATCGTTGTAGGCTTTGATGAATGGATTCGCCTGCAAAAATGCCTGATAGCGCGCGTCATTCGCCGCAGATTTTGAGACAGGCAAATAGCCGGTGTTCATCGCCCAATCCACCTGAAAATCCGCGCTCATCACGAACTTCATAAACTCCCACGCCGCGCGTTCGCGTTTGTCGTTAGATTTGAAGAGGAACAACGATTCGCCGCCGATATTCGTGGCCGCGTGCTCTTTTTTCGGCAGCGGAAAAACGCCGATGTCTACGGCAGTTTGCTCTTTCAGTCCGGCATAATTCCACGGACCATTGATCGTCATGGCAATGCGTCCGGCCAGAATGTTGTCCGGTTTATAGCCTGCATCGGTTTCGGAAAAGTTGGCGAGTTTTGTGTCGTACAGCGACTTCCAAAAATCGAGTGCCGCAACGCCTGCTGGAGAATTGAAGGCCGCCTGCTTTTTGTCCGGCGTCAAAATCTCGCCGCCCGCTTGCCACAAAAAACATTGCCATGTCCACACTGTCCATTCCGACGTGCCAATCGGAATTTGAAAGCCAAACACGCCGTTGCGCGTCAGCTTTTTCGCTGCTTCGCTGAATTCTTCCCACGTGTTTGGTAGTTGTGTAATACCCACTTCGCTGAGCATTTTTTTGTTGTAGTAAATGCCCAGATTATTCGCGGAAAACGGCGTCAGGTAGCGCTTGCCCTCAAACGTGCCGAGTTCCCACAGGTAGTCGTACACGTCGTTGTGTACATCGTCTGTAATGAAATCATCAATGTTGCGCAACGCTCCGGCTTTGGCGTACTTGGGAAAGAAAGCGGGTGACCACCAGAGCAAATCAGGCGGCGTTTTGCCCGCGACAGCCGCATCGAGCTTTGGGCCTAATTGATCGGCTGCGCCATAGACCTGCGCATCAACGAAAATCTCAGGATGTTTTGCATTGAAAGCATCAATCTTGGCTTGCAGGATTTTGTTATTCACGCCCGATTCCATGCCGTGCCAGAAGGTAACTGTAGTGCGAGTGTTGTTGGATACAGATGTGCAGGCGGAAAAGAATATGAGCGTTAATATTGAGAACGATTTCACCACAGAGTTGACACAGAGAATCACAGCGGGAAACTCTGCGTGTCTCTGTGATTCCTCTGTGCCTCTCTGTGGTGAAAAAAGGTTTTCGGTTTTACTCATCGCTTTCACACCAAAGTTTTCCCTGTCGCCATCTCAAACAACTTCGCCCGCTCCAGGTCGAACACGAGTTCAATCTGCGCATCGGTTTGTGCCTGTGTGCGGGCGGGCAATCGCACCGTGATTTCGGTGGTGCCAACCGAGCAGGTGGCAATCACTTCGCCGCCTAACTGTTCCAGGATTTCAACGCGCGCACTGATGGAATTTCCGTCGCCAGATTTTTCGTGAATGTCTTCAGGTCGGATGCCGAGCACGGCTTTTGCGTCGCCATTCTGAAATGCCGAGGCAAGGACAGGGAATTTGCTGAGCGGCATTTTTAGATTGATTCCATCACTGACGACAAACCAATCGTTGCCGCGTTTTTCGATTTCGCCGCTGATAAAGTTCATTGGCGGCGAGCCGATAAATCCCGCGACGAATTGATTAGCCGGGTTGTTGTAAATTTCCAGCGGCGCACCGATTTGCTGCACAACGCCGCCTTTCATGACAATCAAGCGGTCGCCCATACTCATCGCTTCGACCTGATCGTGCGTGACGTAAACCATCGTGGCTTGCAATTGTTTGTGCAGCTTGATGAGTTCGGCACGCATTGTGACGCGCATCTTAGCGTCGAGGTTGCTGAGCGGTTCATCGAAGAGGAAGAGCTTTGGCTGACGCACAATCGCGCGCCCGACCGCGACGCGTTGCCGTTGCCCGCCTGACAGCGCGCCGGGCTTGCGTTGCAGGTATTCGGTCAGTCCCAGCACTTTCGCGGCACTGTTCACCCGCGATTCGATTTCGGTTTTGGCGAACTTACGCATCTTCAGACCGAACGCCATGTTTTCAGCAACAGACATATGCGGGTACAATGCGTAATTCTGAAACACGAATGCGATGTCGCGGTCTTTCGCGTGAACGGCATTGACGACTGCCTTATCAATGCTGATTTCTCCTTCCGAGATTTCTTCCAATCCCGCAATCATTCGCAGCAATGTGGATTTGCCGCAGCCCGATGGCCCGACCAGAATCACGAATTCGCCGTCGGCAATCTCTGCATTGACTTGAGATACTGCGCGCACATTGCCTGCATAAATTTTGGAGACATTACGGAGCGTCAAAGTAGCCATATGGGGGACTCTTGGGAGATACAACTTTTGTTTAGATCCTCAATTGCATTGAGCCATCAGCCGCGAAAGACGTTTTAATCGGATCGGTAATTCCGCCCACAAAGTTGCCTGCTTCATCTGCCCATTGAAAGCCTAATAAAGTAGGGTGTTCATCCGTTTCCGGCTTCAGTAACTTGCCCGCATAAATATTGGGCACGAGCAGGCGGGCGGGGTCAATAAATTCAGGCACTTGATTGAAATTCAATGGCAACAATCGCGATTGCAAATAGTATGTGCCCGTTACGCAATCGCGGCCTGATTCACGTCGCCACCGCGTCCCATCTTTCTCCTGTGCGCAAAAGACGACGTAGCAATATTTGCCCGCGCCGCTTCTGCGCCAAAATACCTGCGGCACTTCCATCTGATAGAACTCATTCAGGCATTTGATGAGCGTCGGCTGATTCCATTGCTGAAGGTCAGGCGATGTGACATAGGCGATTACGCCACCGCCTTCTGCCTGATTCTGTCGCGCACAAATGAAGGCATAAAACCTGCCGTCTTCGCCCTGCATCACGTATGGATCGCGCCACGCCACGCCGTCCAGATTTCCCCAATTGCCCGGGTTTGGAATGACGGGAGCGATTTTTGCCGCCTCTGTCCTTGTCCAATGCGACAAATCGTCCGAAACGGCGACGCCGATTTGTTGCGGGCGTTGCCATTCAGCAGGAGTTTGGAGGAGCGGATCTTCACGCCGCCGCGCCGTGTAAAACATCAAATAGCGGTCATTTGCTGCAATTACGCAGCCTGTCCAGATGGCAAGATTGTCCCAGGCATCTCCATTTGACGCGCGCAGCGCTGTGCCGTTTTCCTGCCAGCCATCGCGGGTCAAAATTGCGTGCCCGACTGAGGCAAGATTGTGACGTGCTTCAGGATTGAATTGGCAGTCCGCCTGATTTGCCTGCAAGTAAAACGCATGCAGCTCTCCGCCTTTCCAGGCAAACCAGGAATCCCAGATATACTTATCTTTAGGTAACCAAGGCATAAGCAAAGCGAATACATCATCTGGCAATGATGAAAGCCAAATCGGCGGCTTTGCCTTTCTCATCAGCCTGAAGCGGTCACGGACGTGGCGCTTTTAAGTGTGGATCAAGTTTGTTGGCGCGTTCAAATGCGGCTTTCGCGGCGGCGAGGCTGCCTTTCTTTTGGAGCGCAAGTCCTAAATTATAATGCGCAAGAGCGTGCTCCGGGTCAAGCGATATAGCGCGCTCGAAAAATTCGATTGCTGCCGCCAGATCGCCTTCCTTCATTTTTTGCAGACCCGTATTGGTTGCAAACGTCGCAGCCTGATTGTTGGATTTCAACTTGTTGAGTCGCGCGGCTTCGGCAAATTCAACGCGTGCGCCTTCGGCATCACCCTTTTGCCGGAGCGCCGTGCCGAGCGTGTTATGAACCTGTGGGCTGTTCGGCGCAATGCGAATTGCTTCGCGAAACGCCGCAATCGCACCGTTCAAATCGCCTTTTTGTTGCAGCGCGGTGCCAAGCGTGTAATGCGCGTCAGCCCAATCCGGCTTGGCTTTGATCGCGCTACGAAACGCCGTGACTGCTTCATCCAGTTTGCCGATTTGCATCAACGTGATGCCGAGCGAGTAATGCGCCTCCTGCAAGCTTGGTTGTAGTGCAATGCTGCGCTGAAAGGCCGCAATTGCGGCAGCAAAATCATCTTTGTATTTGAGTGCAAGGCCCAGATTGTAGTGCGCTTCGGCATCGTTGGCGTTCAGGGCAATGAGCTTGCGATAAATTTCAATCGCGGCGTTGTAATCGCTGCGCTGAATTAACGCTAAGCCAAGGTTGTGATTACCAGCCAGATTGTTCGGGTCTTGTTTGACGACGATTTGTAACTCGGCAATCGCATTGTCGGCATCCCGTTTGTTGATGTAGGCCAGTCCCAATTGATTGTGCGCTTCCAGCAGGTTGGGGTTAAGCTTTAATGCCGTGCGAAATTCCGTAATCGCATTGTCCAAATCATCATCTGCGAGAAATGCCATGCCAAGCGCATTGTGCCCTTCAGCAACGTTTGGATTGAGTTTGAGGGCAAGTTGTAAGGCTTCAATTGCTTCGGCGATTTTGCCTGTTTTTTGCAGACAGACACCCAAATAATACTGCGATTCAAAATGCTTCGGATTTAGCTTGGCGGCTTGGCGCAGATATTTGATCGCCTCGCCGTATTGCTGCACATACCAACGTGTGACACCCATTCGATACCACGCCTCTTGATAATCCGGCTTCAGTTTCATCGCCGTATCGAATTCAGAAACTGCCACATTCAAATTGCCTTGTCGTCCCAGCGCAAAGCCAAGTGCGTTGTGCGCTTCGGCAGAATCAGGCGCGATTTTGATGACTTCGCGGTATTCGTTGATCGCACCACCCAGGTCTGCTTTCTGTTCCAATGCAAGGCCGAGATTCAGCCGGGCTTCATTGAATTTGGGATCAAGGGCGATGGCCTCGCGAAACGCCGCAATGGCTTCGTCGGTTTGTCCCTGCTGTCCCAGCGCCATGCCCAATCCGTTTTGAGCTTCGGCAAAGGCCGGCATCAGTTGCAAGGCTGCACGAAACTCAACAACCGCACGGGCTGGGTTATTTTGTTTGAGCAAGGCAACGCCTTGTTCGTAGCGTTGCACGGCAGTGCGTTGCGCGGCTTTGGCTTGTTTCGAGGCTTTTTGTGCGATGGCTGGAAGAACAAACAAGCACAAGACGATTAGGAGCCAACAGGTTCTCTCACCGCAGAGACGCAGAGGTTGCGCAGAGGGGCGCAGAGGGGTTTCTCTGTGGCCTCTGTGTCTCTGCGGTGAAATTGATCTTTGTAAAGCCTCTACTGAATTCATCGCTTTATTATCCCCGAACCTTCTTTGACGTAGATTACCTGATTAGCTGCAACATCGCTCAGCGTGTCAATCGTGCCGCTTGGCCACGTCACCATAATCGTCTTTACTTTGGCGACTTTGCCCAAGCCAAAATGCGCGCGCAGATCGTTTTGCGAATAATAACTGCCGCCGCTGCGAACCTCATCAATTAAGGTGCGCGTCTTTTGCTCTTCAGCTTCGATTTCAAGTTTGATGCGTGCGCCGATACCACTGCGATTTGATTTTGTGCCAAGTGTGCGGATCGAAAGCCAATTGTTACCTGTTGTACTGTCAGCGCGCATCAGCACAGGCGTATCATTGACCGGATTAATGACAATATCTACGTCGCCGTCATTGTCGAAGTCGCCAAAGGCACAGCCACGACTAGAAGTCGGCTCAATGATCGCGCCGCCGATGGCTTCAGTAATGTCTTTGAAGTTGCCGTTGCGCAAGTTTTGATACAGCACTTTGCGTTGTGGGTAGCCCGCTTCTGTCGTGAGCTTTTCGACTTCGGGATAGACGTGACCATTGACGAGCAAGATGTCGAGCCAGCTATCGTTGTCAAAATCCAAAAAGCCACAGCCCCAGCCGAGCCAACGCGTATTTAATCCGATGCCTGCCGTAAATGTGACATCGTCAAATGTCATCGCCGCCCCGGTTTTCGTGATGTTGCGGTACAGCGTCGAAGTGTCGCCGGAAAAGTTCGTCTTGAAAATATCAATCATTCCATCGCCATCGAAATCACCTGCGCTGACGCCCATTCCGGCTTGCGGTTTGCCGTCACCGCTGTAAGCACAGCCCGCTTCAGTTGCGATGTCAATGAACGTGCCGTTCTTTTGGTTGTGATACAAAATCGCAGGAGCGGAATCGTCCGCGACGTAAATATCCATCCAACCATCGTTGTCGAAATCGGCGGTCAGTACGCCCAATCCGTAAGTGCCATTCGTTTTCAAAATCCCGGCTTTTTCTGAAACGTCTGTAAACGTGCCGTTGCCTTCGTTGTGATACAGAACGTTTTTCGCGCCCTCCAATCCTGGTGGGCCACAGGCAACCATCACGCCTTTGTACAGGCAGGGGCCAGTTTCCGGCGTCGGCGCAGTTTTCAAATCCAGATCAATGTAGTTGGCAACAAACAAATCGAGCTTGCCGTCTTTGTCATAATCCAAAAATGCTGCACCTGCGCCCCAGCGGGTTTTTGTGCCTGCGACGCCCGCTTTCTCTGAAACATCAGTGAAAGTTCCGTTGCCGTTGTTATGAAAGAGCGCGTTCCTGCCGTAATACGAGATGAATAAATCTTCAAATCCGTCGTTGTCGTAATCGCCGATGCAAACGGATTGCCCCCAACCTGTTTTCGCCAAGCCGGATTTCGCGGTGACATCAATGAATGAACCATCGCGGTTGTTTTTATAAAGCTTGCTGATTGGTTCCTGCCCTTTCGGAAATCCATTCAGGCGCGTTCCGTTCACAAAAAACAAATCCAGCCAGCTGTCATTGTCATAATCAAACCACGCGACGCCGCAGCCAGTGGTTTCCAGCAAATATTTGTTTTTGTGCTCGTCTCCGTAAATCGTTTTATGCGTCAGTCCCGCCTGTTTTGCGACGTTGACGAACGACACTTTGAATTCATTCGCGGGTTTTGCTTGCGCGAAAAGCAGGGAAGGGAAGATGACGAGAAGCAGCCGTAGCACCTGATTCATAGGCGACAAATATAGTTTGCCGTTCAGGTCGGACGCAAACCCGGTTCGCGCTTTACGATTTTGTCTGAACAGCCAGGAACTTCTGGTTGCCTCCACTGGTGAGCCTTTCTTGTTTGTGTTGCCGACTGGTATGATGCAAATGGGAACAAGATTTGGCTGTTAATAAAATTTGCTGTTATGACGAATTATCTACCTCGATTACGCTCAGCCTTGGACGTATTTCCGTCGCCAGTTGAAGATCAACCGGGCTTACTTATTCGTGATCCATTTCGCTATACCGAAGACATTTTGATCATTCCGCCCGTTTTCATCAGCGCGCTGCAAATGCTGGATGGCAGGCACACTGAAACCGAAGTCCAGAATCGGTTGACACAAGTCATTGGGCGGCCTTTCCCGATTCATCCGTTGCACGAATTTGTCGAGGTCTTGCGTATGTCGGGCTTTCTGGAAACCGAAGAATTCAATGCGATGCGAGCGCAAAAGCACGCGGAGTTTGCGGCAGAGCCGTTTCGCCTGCCATCGCACGCAGGGGCAGCTTATCCTGATTCACAAGTTGAACTGCGTTCGCGGTTGAATAATTACCTGATGACGATTGTGCCGCCGAATCCGGCCCCGATTCTGGGCATTGCTGCGCCGCATGTCAGCCCCGAAGGCGGTTGGCAATGTTATGCGGCGGCGTACAACCGATTGCGCGGATTGAAAGACAAATTGCAGGGCAAAACAATTGTGATTCTGGGTACGTCGCATTACGGCGAGCCGGAAAAATTTGGCCTGACGCGCAAAAGTTTCCAGACGCCGTATGGCACGATTGAGACCAATATGGAATTGGTTGACTGGTTGATGAAACGCGCGGGCGATGCGATCAACATTGAAGATTATTGCCATTCGGTCGAGCATTCCATCGAATTGCAAGTCGTGTTTTTGCAGCATATGTTGGGAAATGATTTCAAGATTCTGCCTGTGTTGTGCGGAGCCTTCGTGGAAAGTTTTATGTCTGGCAAACTGCCTGAAACAGGAGACGGCGTCCGAAATTTCTTTGAGGCTTTGGGCGAGATGCAGGAGCAACAAGGCGACAATCTTTTCTGGGTCTTGGGCATTGATCTGGCGCACATCGGACAACGTTATGGAGATCCGTTAGAGGCGCGGGCTGAACAGGGCTATCTGCAGGAGGTTCGTGAAAAAGATTATGAGCGCATGCAGCAGGTTTGCGCGGGCAACAGTGGGGAATTTTTCGAGCTGGTCGTGCGTGATTATGACCCGCTGAAATGGTGCGGATTCACGCCTGTCTACACGTTTATGCAGGCGGTGAAAGGCGCGCACGGCGAAGTGCTGAAGTACGATCAGTGGAATATAGACGAAAGTTCGGTGGTGAGCTTTACAGCAATGGAATTTGCGGGGAAATGATTTCGCCTAACCCACAAATCCTGTATGCTTGCTGGCAACCTAGTAGTCGAGAAATGATACAAGCACCCGTGCGAAGGGAGGGACAAACCTGACTACGCGATGAAAAAGCTGAGTAACCTTTTCACGATTACCCCAGAGCAAGTGCTTTCCGCATATCAGCACGGCATGTTTCCGATGGCGCGCGGACGCTACGGCGAAATCCATTGGTATATCTCAGAACCGCGCGCAATTATTCCGCTTGATAAGTTTGTGATGCGGCGATCTTTGCGCAAGGCTTATCAAAAGAAACCGTATAAGATCGCTTTCGACACAGCCTTTCAGTCTGTTATTCGTGCCTGTGCCCGGCATCGCGAAGTTCATGGCGAAGAAGTGTGGCTCAGCGATGAAATGATTGAATTGTATTCCGAATTGTTTCGTCGCGGAAACGCACATTCTGTTGAGGTTTGGGAGGATGAGAAGCTGGTAGGCGGCTTATATGGGATTGCGATGAAGGCTGCGTTCTTTGGAGAATCTATGTTTAGCCGTGTACCATTTGCCTCACAATTTGCTTTAGTCGCTTTGGTTGAGCGGCTTCGGCAACAAGGATTTATCTTGCTGGATGCACAAGTTATGACACCTCATCTGTCCCAGTTTGGGGCCATTGAACTGACGCACGATGAATATATGACAATTCTGATTCAGGCCCTGCACGAGGATCGAACCTTCTAACTGATACCTGCTCCAAACTTACGGAGCGAGTTCATTGATCATCACAACGTCACGATGAACCGCGCCACGTGCGCAGGCCAATGTCCGTCCATCGCGTGACCAGGCATAAGAAAAGATCCGGTCTGTTTTAAAATCTGTGATTTTTTCAGGTGCCCCGCCTGAAATCGGCTTACGCCAGATATTCATTGTCCCATCGTCTCGAATCAGGAAGGTGATTGATTGACCATCAGGGTGCCAACGCAAGCTGCTGTCGCTGATTGCTGGCACATCAAGCACGTACTTAGGCGGACCGCCTTCTGCTGGCAAAACCGCTACTTGTTGTGGCATTCCTGGGGTTGCCTGATAAAAACATGCAATCCATTTTCCGTCTGGAGATACGGTTGGATATTCTGTTACTTTGTCGGTTAGCGGCTGCGGTTCTCCGCCTTCCACTTTCACTCGGCTCACAATCCGTTTCCCTCTGACATCCTGCGAAAAGTAGATGAATTTTTCTACCGGGGAGCTAAACGATTGCAAATCCATCTTGCCGTGTGTGAGTTCAACGGGGTCTTTCCCGTCCAGTCCGATGCGCCAAATTCTTGGGACTCCATTGCGTCCGGCATTGAATACTACATATTGTCCATCTGCGGTGATGCTGGGGGCTTCGACATTATCTTGTGGGTCGGTCGTCAATGGTCTGGCGTGGGAACCATCTGCTCGCATAATCCACAAATCTTTGTGCCCGCTTGCCAGTGACGTGTAAATCAACTGTCCATCAAAAGTCCAGGCGATGCCATTTCCCCCAAGCTGGCTGGCGGGGTCTGAGGTAATGATTTGCGCCCTTCTACTATCGGACTCCGGCAGAATCCATATATCCGACCTCGTCTCTGAGCGAATTGTGAGTAATGCCGTTCCAGATTTATCCATGCTGATGCCGCGATAAGTATGTAAATCAGTTACAACTCGATTTAATTCCCCCTGCGGATAATCAATGATCCACAACTGATCGTTCTGCGTGACATTTTTTTCACTGCGTCCGATGAGTGCAATCCCGCTCATGTCGGGCAGCCAGGCTACTTTGCTCGCCCAGATCAATTTGTGATCAGGAATGGCGGTGACTTCGTGTGTCGCCACATTGATCGTTACTATTTGGAAACGAAATACAGGTGAAGGATGCGCAACTGCGACCGCAATGAGCCTGCCATCCGGGGACCAGGATGGTCCTTCAATTGTGAAGTAGTCGGGCTTTTTTTGTGAAGCTATTGGTTGTTCTTCGCCGCCGTCTGCGCTGGCCAGTATCAACCAGCTTTCGCCCGTTTCCTTCAGGTCGCGCACGAATGCTATGCGCTTACCATCGGGGGAAAAAGTGACTGCGCTATCAACGCCCGACATCAATCGTTTTGCTTCCCCACCTTGAATTGGCTTACGGAAGAGAGCGTGCTTGGACGTGCTCTTTTCCATTTGAGAATAGTAGAGGGATTTCCCATCAGGGGAGAACGTCAACCCCCGAAATCTTCCTGTCTCATGCGCCAGCAGCTCGATTTCCGCGCCCGTATCCATTTGTTTCAGGCGAAGACTCTGATTGCGTACGTCACCGATAATGTATGCAACCTGTTTACCATCAGGAGAAATCGCCGTTTCCCAGGCACCGTACGTGCTGGATAGGCGGTTTAGTTTGAAAGTTGTAGACCGCGCAATCGAAGAACTCGCGCCTCTCTTTGCATTCACAAAATAAAAAATACCTGTGAGCGTGACTAATAAAACCAGCGATACGGATATACGTGGCCAGACGTTAGGTTTGGGAATTATTCTTTGCGGCAAATCGCTCGCTATCACGGCCGGGGCCGCGATGGTAGGCTTGGGGTCTTCAACCATTACTTCCTTCACTTCTGCGATGAAGCGATAGCCACGGCGCGGCAAGGTTTCGATAAATTGTCCTGAATGTGAGGTTTCTCCGAGGGCTTTACGAATGGTGCTGATGTTCTGGTTTAAATTGTTTTCTTCCACTATTGCGTCAGGCCATACCATTTTCATCAAATCATTCTTTTCTACGATGTGGCCATGTCGTTCAACCAGGATCAATAATGTGTCAAAAGCCTTGGGGGTGAGCGGAATTCGCTCTCCATTGCGCAGGAGAAATCGCTCCTTTGCATTAAGCTGAAAAGATGAGAATTCATAAAACTTGTTGGAAACATTAGGCATAGCCGCTTTTCAGGGTTCTTTCATAACTGTTTCACTATTTTTCATGCAAGATTTCAGGCTTAGTTAAGGACTTTTTTGGTGGAGACACATATGATCCTGACAGTTCGCAAAAGTAAGCACACACGCAAAAGCTATTCGGTCATTGGGGAAGTTTCAGGGGGGAATTGTAGTTGATTTTTTCGGATGAGCAATATCTAAACAGGGAATGACCGCATTTCTTATTTGAAATTTTAAGGACTGCCAATGTTGTTTAACTTGGTAGTATGCCCGGAAATAAGCTACTGATTTCCGTCCTCAGCAAATTCTGGGAGCGTGTCACTTTATTAATCACCGTCAAGACTTGGGGGAGACTTGAATTGATAAGTGAGGTTGGCACGCTCTTCGGAAGCCTTCATTACGATAACCCAAACACATAAAATTCTAACTTGGAATGGATCAATAAGAATTCCAATTCAGGGATTCAAGCGCTTAGACTTATCGAATTTTTACGGTGAAGCCTACGGTGCCAGTATTATTTGGAGATAAATAAGATAGGGTGCCCGCCGTAACCCGCCAGCGAATTGCCCGGACATTGCGATCATATCCTGAATCGGCGCTGCCTCCGCCGCTGGTTGGCGTGTAGTTCCAGGTGGCTGAGCCGGGCGAGGCCGAAGTGTAATCGTTAGAATACTCAACCGTGATCGTCAGTCCGGTCGTAGCGGGGTCAGTTGTCACAGAACTAAGTTTAAAATCTGTATTATTGGGAATTGGATCAGCGATTACTAGGGACTGCGCATTGCTGCCGCCGCTATTGGTAAATGCAATCGTATAATTAAGATCCGTTCCAGGTGGTTGTGAAGCCGTCAGGCAATTCGCTGGAACCGGGCAATTTTTGACGAGCGCTATGCTGGGGGGCAAAGCAAAGGCGACTTGAACACTGGCGGCGGAAGATTCTTTGGTCGCATTGTCAATAACAATAAAGGATATGGTTACTGTTACAGCTCCATCTGTGGGATCAATGCTAATAATGTCGGCAGGTAGTGCTCCACTCACCGCCGCAATGGTTACCCCTCCAACAGGAAAAGTACCAGAAGTGTAATTCGTGCCATTGATTGTGATGCTGGTTGCGTTGGAAGGAAACGCGGTGAACTTAAACGATGCAATCGTTCCATCAGGATCGCTGCCAGTGAAATGTGTTGATGGAACTGTCACTAATGTTGTGCCGCCAGGGTTACTTTGACTGGCCGGATTGGTTGCAGTCGCCGTAGGCAATTGCTCAATGCCAAAATCTCTTCCTGTAATATTGCTGGTCGAAATGTTGAAAGCTGAGGTTGCGAGAGGCGAAGTGTTCGTCCAGCCTGTTGGTACACCCGCTGTGGGAGCTGCCGAACCAATCGTTCCTGCGCTGGTTGCAAGTTGGATTGTAACGTTAGATTGGTTTCCTGCCACATTGCTAAAGGAATAAGTTCCATCGTTGTTAACGGGGGTCGTTGCTACCACATTTCCACCAGAACTGACTAAAATTGCGTGCAATGCGCTGCCTGCATTGGTTCCCGTTTCAGCACCTGTGTTGATATTGGTGAAGGTATTATTCGCACTGTTATCCGCATCATCCCAGACTTTACCGGAAACAGTTACAACGGACGTCACGCTGACGGTTGTTGGATCAGTCCCTGCGCCCTGTGTTTGCGCAATGCTGCTGGATGGCACTGTGACGCCAGACGGTAAGCTGCCCGTCGTGCTATCCACGTTGTCCGTGTTTACGCCACTAACTGAAATTGTTGATCCCGTCGCATTTGCCTGATTACTTAAAGTGCCGGAGAAGCCGGATGTCACCGTCGTCGGAATCGCAACAGTGATAACCCCACTATTGCCGAGCGTCGCGCCAGCAGCGAGCAGATTGCTCACTGCTCCTGACGCCGCTCCCGTGTACGAATTATTTTTGCTCGCACTTGTGCCCGCTCCTGAAACAGTGACCGTTTGCGCGCCAGTTGATGTGATTGTGACGCCTGCGGGAAGGGGATCATTAATTTGAAAACTGGAGGCCGCGTTTGACGTTGTATTTTTATAGGAAAGTGTCCAGGTCAACGTATCGCCGGGCGTCACCGAACCGGTGCCGTCGGCATCAGTCGTGAGTTTGACGGATTTGTAGCCATTGACGACTGCATTGACAGTGGTGGTCGTCGTATTGGTTGGAACACCTCCGCTTGGTTCATCCAGATAATTAATGACGCCACTATTATTAACCACGCTCGGCGGACTCGAAGAGTTGACCGTGACTTGATAGGTGATTGTCGCACGATTGGCGTAGCCGACTTTAATCGCACCTGACGAAGCATTGCGGCCACTGATTGAGTACGCTGATCCAAAAGGGTAGGACGCGGCCCCTAGACTGGTTCCATTGAGCGTTGCACTGTTGGCCACATAGGTTGTTCCGCTGGGAAGGCTATCTGTAAACGTCATGACGACAGCCGGCGCATTTCCCGTATTTTCGATTTCAATCGTGTAGGTGAGTGTCGCACCGGGATTCACATTGCCTGTGGGGCTCACCGATTTCGTCGCAACTAAATTGGGATTAATGTTCGGTGAGTTCCCGCTGGCAAAGTCCGTGACCACGTTGCCGGAAAGCGCAGACCCCACTTGGACAGCGGACGCATCATTCAGGTCAACCCGGTAAATGGTTGTTGTGGTGCCGCTGATAGAGGAAACTAATAAGTTGCCTGAGGAATCAAACGCGACACTGACGACTGTGTTGGATGCAGTGCTGAGTGGAGTTCCACTGACGCTGATTTGTCCAATTGGATAGGCTTTGATCGGGCTGGAGTTGAAGTCCATCCGATACAGGGAATTACCGAAAATTCCCCAACAGTGGCTGTTGCCATCAAACGCAATGTCTCCGCTGGCGGTGGAACCGGAAGGCGATGTCCCTTGAAAGCTGACAGCTCCCCGCGATGTGATGGTTGAGGGAGCCGTGTTGGTGAACGAAAAAATATTGTTGTTCCCATCAATTGAATAACCCGTCGAACCATTAAAGGCCATGCGTAACGTGACGTTGCTGCTGGTTGTGCCCGGAAAGGTTCCGATAGAGCCGGATTCAGTTGTCCCGTCATAGCGGCGCAATTGATTGGGCGAGGTTGTGCGGTCTGCGTAATACAAGGTTTGTGTCGCGGCATCAAATCCCATCCCGGAACTGCCGCCCACCGCTGAGGTGTAAATCGTGGAAGAAAGCACACCCGTTGTCGGATTAATCGTTCGGATATTTTTATTATTGGCGGTTGCCGTTCCTTCGATGACATAGATCGCTGTCGAGCTTAAAGTCGCCGCTATTGCCTGATGCTTTAAGCTCAGTGTGACGAATAGTGGATGAAGCGCGAGCAGCGCACATAAAACGCGACTAAAAAAGCGGCGTAAATACGAATCGGCAGGCCGTTGAAGCTGAGGTCGCGGCCTCTTCCCCTTAGTTTGTTTGTGCGGGGGCTTCCCGCCGTAAAAACGAATCATCGAATTTGTACCGTGAATCCGACATTGCCTGTGTGATCAGGAACTGTCGGACTTAAATTGCCCGCTGTGACACGCCAACGAATTGCGCGCACGGTGCGATCATAGCCAGCAGCAGCAGTGCCGCCGCCGCTGATCGGCGTATAGCTCCACGTTGCAGCGCCAGGTGCCGCAGAGTTGTAATCACTCGAATATTCCACCGTTATCGTTAAGCCTGTTGAGCCAAGAGAGGTGAAAACCGATCCCACCTTAAAATCGGTATTGGCTGGAATCGGATCAGTAAGACTCAGCCTTTGTGCGGCTAATCCGCCTGAGTTCGTGAAGACAATTGTGTATGTTAGGTCTGTACCTGGCGCTTGTTCTCCGATGGGCGAAACATTTTTTGTCAAGCTCACATTTGGCGTAGATACCAAAACTGGCGCGGCGGCAGTGATGTTAGAAGCTAAACTGGTGGAGCCATTGTTATAGTCCACCTTGGCATCATTGGTGTATGGCGTCGTAGAGACTGGCACCCCGCTGCCTGCGGTCGCCTGAAACTGAATCGTGAAGGTTGCCCCAGCCGCTAAAGTTGGCGGCGAAGGGATTGTGGCGAAATCCCATTTGACCTCTTGCCGATTATCTGACGTGTAAGGCAACTGCGTTGGGGGCGCAGTGACAGTGGGTGTCACGCTGGTAATATTGGTGAACACACTAGAGCCAGTAACAAAGTTAAAGCGTGTGTTGGCATTAAGTGCGCCGCCTGCTGTGGGCAGAAAATCATAAACGACCAGACTACTAGCCGCAGCGTTCCCGGTGTTTGTCACAGTGATTGTGTAAGTTACCGTGCCACCAACGGCAATGGCTGATGGAGTAACGCTCTTGGTGATTTGCAGGTTTGCTGTTGAAGAAACCACAGAGGCCGCATTAGACGTTACTCCGGTTGGCACTTGCGAACTGGTCAAAAGAGCCTGATTGATGACCGTATCGCCGTTCCCTGCATTGGTCTGTACATCGAATTCAACTGCACCGCCACTGCCCGCGCCAAGGCTGGCAATCATCTGAAAGGTAAACGTTCCGCCTGCTGTTGGGCTGGCAGGCGAAATGGGCAAGATGTTTGCCCCACTAATGACGCTGAGGTTACTCACCGAGCCGGCAGCCGTCTGCGAGGGCAGAGTGTCAGTCAACAGCACATTCGTTTGCGTTGTGACCCCGCTGTTCAGATAGGTGATGCGGTAACGTATCTTGGCATTGGCCGGAATATTCGCGCCGTTGGAGGCCACGCCGTTCACTTGCACGATTTGTTTGAGGACGTAGAGATTAGAGTTGTTGTTGGCTACGCTCGGTACGTGATAACGCCAACTGTTATCGTTCCCCGCTTTGCCCGCTGCTTCGGCGGAATCGCCTCCATAGACCTCTGAATTCAGCACCAGTCCATTCACGGGCGGATTAACCGTCAGGCGCAGACGCAGCTTAACGTATTTGGTTTGCCCCACGACCAATTGTCCGACCGCCCAACGGACGGCATTCGTATTGGAAGGAAGCGGACTTGCCTCCGACAGACTCCAACCGAAACTTGTATAACTTCCTGCGATGTAGGTTGAACTGTCAGTTGGGCCGCCCGCACTTTCAGGGTATGAACGCGTTGTCGAAACCGCCGGGCCGTTGGGCGTCCCAATCCGGGACCCAAAGTAGGAAATGCGCCGCCAAGGGCCGATATTTCCGGTATTGTCTAACGTGTAACCGGAATCCGGGCCAGCCACGGCAGAGCCTGCATTGAAGGGAGTTGCGCCTGTGCCCGACGAAAGAGAGGCCGCCGCAGATTTTGGATTGGCCGTCGAAGAAATAGCTGCGGATGTGGAGCCGAAGGCATTAGCCTGATCCGCATCCCACAGGTTATGCGTTGTGGCACCGGCTTGCCCAATGATGGGATTAAGCTGGGATTCGCCAGTAGGACTGATGTTGTAGCCGTTCGTCCCTTGTCGTGCTTTGCCATCAGCATCGGGCGATGTATAAACCGCTGTCCGCGCATCTGTCGAATAGAATATCCCGGTATCCGCGTAAATCTCTGCCAAACTGCCATTACATCGTCCCAGCGGCTGGCCTGCTGTGGCACAACGCGCATCATAGTTTCCACTGAAAGGCCCGGTAAAGGTTCGCTGCCCACGTGGTCCCCAACCATTGCTGATCGGGCCAGGTAAATCAGGGGCAGTGGACGAATAGCCACCGCTGCCATTGGGTTGCACGATTTCAGCTCCGACTACCTCTGTGCCAGCCGGGATATAGGCCGTGACATAACCGCCTGCGCCGATAGTGGCGTTATTCGCAACCGGAGAAAATTGAATGATATATCCCACCACATCACCTGCGCGCAGTCCCGGCGACCCACCGCTCGCGCGTGTTTGCAGCAGTTGCACAGTTTCCGGTGCAAAAAATACGGTGGTTTGTACTTGCGCCACGTTGTGCGCCGAGACCCAGAAAACGACTCCAAATGAAAGGCCGATTAGCAGGGTACTTACCACCACTAATCGAAGTCGCCATCGTTTGTGCATAACACGAGGTTTACCGTTTTTGCCTGGATGCTTGACGTTAATTGAAGATGGTAAAAAGTCTCTTCTGGCTCGTTGCATACACCTAAAAATGGAGGCTCATCTTGGTTCAACTCAAATCTACTCTTGCTGATTATTTGACGTCGTTTTTGCTGGTGAGGCCTTGATTTCATTTGGCAAATTCGACTCGTGGCCTACTAAACCATCGGGTGCTGTGCCGAATAAATTGAACATATTCGAGAGCTTTGACGACACCACGAAGTAAAAGCCTTTGCGCGTATTTACGTTACTGTTGAGGTTGCTAAAGCCTCCGAAGTATCCCGGACTTTCCTTCATCTGCGTGAAGTTATAGCCACCCGCCAGACGCAAATCTGACAATGCCCAGAAGCCAAGTTCTGTTCCTATCGAAGTGCGACGTGATCCTGTACCTGAAAGCCACAACGCGCGAATTTCGCCTGCCAGATCAAAGTATTGCGCGAACCGCCATTCGGCGCGTCCCTGCATCAATGAGGTTATTGTGCCGACGACAGGCAATCCATCGCGTCCCGTGCGGTTGAATTTCAGGGCGTAACGTCCGTACAGTTCCACTCGGCGCAGCGGTTGATACAGTCCATCAATTGCCAGCACGGTGTCGCGATCCAGCAAAGGCTGAAAACCCTGCCGCGCGCCCTGCTCAATCGAACGGAAGTTGTAGCTCAGCAACAACGCGGTTTTATCAGATTCCAATGGACGCCAGGCGAGTGCCAATTGCCCGTTCATCATCACGTTGCTGGCCTGATTTTGAAACGCTGTGCGCGAATATTGCACCCGCCCCAGCGACGTCCAGCTCTCGCTTAATTTGCCTGCGGCTCCGACCGTGAAGATGTTGCCGAAACCGTATAAATCTCGCAGTTCGTAACGCGCTGCCGAACGGAAACTATCCGTCGGGTTATAGTTGAATCCGAACATCGCGTTATTGAAGCTTTTGCCATTGCCGCGCAGGTGCAATCCGCGTTCATAGCCCGCGTCCAGCGAAAGCACTTTGTTGATCGGGAAGCGATTCAGCAAACCAATCACCGCAAAACTGTCTGTGCCATTGATGCCGTTGTTGATCTGATACCGCCCGCTCATCGTCGTGTATTTATTGAGCGGCGATTCGACGCCGACAGCGGTTTCACGACGTGAAGCGGTTTCAGCAAACCCAAACGAACTGACATCGCTGATGGCTGTGATTGCTTGAGAAGCAAGGCGTTGCGTGAAGAAAATCTTGGCCAGCGAATTGACCTGATAGCTGGCCGCGACCGTCGTTTGATCTGGATAAGTCGGGTCAGAGTCACCCAGATTTTGTTCGCGTTTGACAGCAACGCTGATTTTGTCATTCGGACGATATTCCGCGCCCGCCGTAATCAAATTTGATGTGACCTCGCGGCCAGCAAATTGTGAAGCCGTGGCGGTTGGCGGCGTAGTTGCCGTGCCTGTTGCATCCGCGTTGGCGTTGGCATTATTGGCCAGCGCGCTGCCCGCTTCGTCCTTGAAGGTGCGATAATCGTAGCCAAGGCTGAACCGTAATTTATCACCGTAAGATTGAATCCACCCGATGGAACCTGTGCGGCGGCTGTTGTTGAAATTGGCCGTCCGGTTGCGTTCATCGGTGAAGCCAACGCGCATTTGCGCCGATCCGATGGGTTTCAAATCGAGCGCGACTGAACCGCGTTGCGAACCTGGCGTAATTGTGGTGCCAAAGGGATTGAAGAAGCTGCGATCTGACCGGGCAAAGCTGGCTTGTAACTGTGCTTCTCTGAAACTGAGCGGTTGGCGATATTCGGCGCGATAGGCGTGTCCGTTGTGCTCACCGTTGCTGCTGTTCAGGCTGCCGGCCAAACCGTCGAAACCAAAATAGCTACCACTGGAAGCGACGCGCCCATTGCTCATGCCCCATTCGAGTTGCAATGAACCGCTCTTGCCAATTTTCTTTTCCACGTCAACGCCGCCCAGATAGAACGATCCGAACGTTTCCTGTCGCTGGTCAATGAACGACGTGCCAATGCGCAATCCTGCGCTGTTGAAGTTCTTCGATCCGCGCCCTGTGTACACCGCAGAATTCATGCCGACTGCGCGGTATTCGTATGTCGCGACGATTTGCACCAGATTCAGCGCGTAATCAAACGTCGAAATCGGGCGCATGAAGTAAATCGAACCCAGGTACGGATCAAGGTTGTAATCCACCGAACGCACCAGAACCTCGCGCTGCAAAATGATGTCGGGGTTACGCCGATCACGAACTTCGCGGACGATGGTTTCGGTGCCCTGCAAAATGTCCGTGTGCGAAAGTCGAATTAACCCCAATGTGCTGCCGGGGAACACATCGCGTGAAAACGATGTGTCAGGACGCGCACCGGAAAGCGTGAGGGAACTGCCGCCTGCGGTTTCCAAATGGACTTTGACGCCCGTCAGGCGGCGGTTGTAGCCCGTCAATTGCGGGCCTTGATCGGCGAACACAGGGATCGAATTGAAGTTATTCAGAATCGAATTGCCGATGCCTGCGCTGGCCAGATTTTCAGCCAGATTCGTCACTGCCGTCGGCGTGTAGCTGTTGTTGATGTATTCCTGCTGGCTCGCATCGAAATCGCCGAACATCGCATATGAACGACCACGATCAATGCGCGCATAGAGCTTGGAATTGGATTGCGCATCTTCAAATCGCGTCGAGGAATCACCGAAGATGGGATAGACGCGATCCAACGGATCAAGGAAAAATGTGCGGTCACGTCCTGCTGTGCGCGTCAACGGACGAAAGCTGTTGTAGGCCAGTGTCAATTGCGAAGTCATCGGCAACGGCCCACGGAAATAGAATTCTGTGTGATGCCGATAATTCTTGTCGCTGCCACTTGCTGCAATATCCGGCGCAGCTTTGCCGAAAGATGCTTCGGCTAATCCAACCAGAATTTGCGGGCGCTGTTCGGGCGTGATGCGAATCAGCCCCTTGGCCTGCAAATCGCCACTGAATGCGCGGATTTCGGCATTGCCGGGTTGGCCTTCGCCGATCAATTCAATCGTTGCTTCTCCGTTATCGAGCGAGAGAATTTGCTGGCGATAAGCTGCGCTGACCTGTTCCGCCGAAAAGCCATTGACCGGTTCCGCACCCGCGCCAATTAAGGGCGAACGTAATTTCTCGGCTTCTTCGCGACTGATGTTGCGCGCATTTGCAATCGTTGCGATGCAATCATTGGCCTCGCCTTTTTTGCTGGCTGTGCGTTGGCAAACCGGAGCTGAAGCGGAGCTTGGCTGGTTGGTCGGTCGTGATTCAGAGGGGGTTGCCGATGGCTTTGGATTATCAGCTTCAGCGTTGCTGATTTGATTGGCCGACCGCAGCAACCGCCCGGCAGAAATTTGCAATCCGACTTGTCCGCTCATCGCCGGATTACCCCACGCGTCATACGCTCTGACACGAACCATCGTTGCGTCGCGTCCGCCTGATTGAATTTCTTTTTTGTCAGTGACGATTTCCAATCGTGAAGCCGGGCCGCGTCCCATCACGGTTAAGTTGACGGCTTCACCCGGCGCACCATCGGGCGAGAGCGCGATGACTTTCAATTGATTCGGGCCGGGCTTGAGATTGATGCCGACAAAGACGAAGGTCGCAACTTTGTTTTTGCGATCAATTTCTTTGACGCCGATGTTTGTTTCAGGAATGCGTTGGCCGCCGATTTCCAGCGCGACGCTGTAATCCATATGGACGCGCGCTTCAACACGCAACGCGGTTTCCATCACCACTTCGTTTGCTTCAGGCGACAGCACTTCGATTTTGCCCGGCTCGACAGGCTTGATGTTTTCCGTTGATGTTTCGTTGTAAGTGCCAGGTGCCTTGTGGCCGTTCTTGCCAACGTTCATGGCCGCGACGCCCGCGCGTGTTTTCGGTTCGCTGCGTTTATTCAGAATGCGGTCAAACGCGCCGCCGAGGACAGAATCATCTTTAGTTGTTGTTCCTTTGCCTGTGCGCACTGATTCTGCGCCTGCCTCTTCGCCTCTCGCTTCATTGGCTGCTTTGTTGGTTGCCCAGATTGAGGCGAGCGATCCAGTAGCTGATGTCGCAGGTGTCGCACTGGAAATGCTGGTTTCGACTGCGCCGACATCGGTCACAGTTTCGGTAATGGGATTGATGTTTTTTTCCAGCGCGAAATTGACACGATTCAATCCGCCTCCGCCCAGCGGCGTGCGTACCAGGCGCGTCCAACTGCGCCCGGATTTTTGTCGGTTGTCCATCAGACTGTAGCCGCGTGGCACGGTGATTGGATCGAGCGAAACCACGGCTGCGCCTTCTTCAACAGAAGGGAAGTTATACAGCCCGTGCGAATCGGTGATGACCGACATACCGTTGTTCAGGTAAACGCGAGCGCCCGTCACCGCCCGATCACAGGCTTCAAATAAGCCGTTGCCGTTCGTGTCTTCAAATACGCGCCCGATGATGATTTGCCGCATCGAAAACGCGCCCAATCCAACTAACACAGGCGCTTTGGCGGGTTGCGTGCGAATCGGATCGCCGTTTGGATATTTGGCTTCAGCATAGGCCAGATTGACTTGCTCGCCCTCTTTGGCGTTCGCCCCAACGCGCAGGCGATAAGTAACTGTGACGCGTGCGCCCGCAGGCAAATCGCCGACTTTGAAGGTCAGACGATTGTTGGCAATGGTTGGCTCAACGCTCAGAATCGCGCCGTCAATTTGAATGCGCGCGGTGCCAGGCACATACAAAAACGATTGCGGCACTGTGTCTACCAGCACAACATCCGTGAACTTCGTTGCCGTTGCGTTGTGTGCTTCCAGCCGATACGAAACTGTGTCGCCGATTTCTGTGCGTTGCTTGTCGGCAACTTTGGTTAGTTGCAGCGTGGCAGTCTCGAACATCGGAATGTTCATGACCAGCGCAGAGATGTCCGTCAGCGTCACGCCCGAAGTGGTGAGTGCAAAGCTGCCTGCCTGCGCAATTGGTTGCCCGTCCAAACTGCGCACATCTACTTTGAAAAGCCCTCCGGCTGTGGGTTCGATCTTAATTTCGAGCACACGTTCCCGATAACCCTGTGCTGCGACGTGAATGTAATACGTGACAGGAGCGCCGGGAGCGCCAACCTGATTGGGCGCAAAGGCGAAAGCGAAATGTCCCTGCCCATCAGACAGGAATGGATTGTCGTTTTTATCGTTTGGCGAAAACCCTCCCGTCGGCATTTGTAAAGGCGCTTTGCCTTGCGGATCGGTTGAGACCAGCACCGTGGCCCCGGAAATCAAAATGCTGCCGTTGCTGTAGCCCGCGTAAACCGTGCCTTCAGGATTGATGACAACGACGGTTCGCGCGGTTCTGATGGCTGTGCCGATGTTGTCACCCGCGACCTGTGCGGTGTTGATGACGCCAACGCCGGGTTTGACGTTGCTGTTCAGCCGAGCCTGAAATGCGACGCTGACAATCTGATTGACCGCGACGCTGGCCAATTTGACTTCCAGGCGGCGACTGTTGATGACGTGTGCAATGTCGCCATCAATCGCGTCGGTCAGGGAGACATCACCGATCTTCATTGTGCCGGGCATGTAATCCAGCTCCGGCGGCAAATCATCCGTCAGCAAAACGTTAATTGCAGGGGTCGTACCACTGTTCCGAAAATTGATGCTGTAGTTAAGAATGGCACCTGCGGTCGAAGTGATGTGATCTTTGTTCTCGACGTATTTGACGGGCGGCAGCGCGGGATTGGTGGGGTCGGTAACTTTCGTCCCTTCTCCGCCTTTATTGATGTTTGTGCCCGTGTCAGTTTTGTTGTTATCAACTTTTGACTTGGCGGTCAGGCCAATGGTGATGACTTCATCCAGCTTGATTGCACCTGTGTCAACGATGACAAGAATGCCCAGACACGCGCCGGGTTGCATCGTTGGCGTCAGCGTTGAATTCAATGAAACCTGTGTATCGCCTGCGGTGAGTGTGCCGCTGCCGTCAATATCCCAGTAAAGCGCGGAGATGGTCGAAGGCGGTGTGATGGTTGTTTGTGTCAGCGAATATTGATCGGCCACGTTGCCCGTATTGCAAACGCGAAACAGGCGAGTGACCTGTTCGTTGGGCACCATGATCCCGGTGGGTTGCGTGTCATCCGGCGTAACGCTGAGGCTGACGACGGCAATCACCGTCAGGCTGACGGGATTGGAAGAAACCTGATGATCATTGCCGCCAGGATCGCTGTAGGTTGCGTGTGCCTGATTGGTAATGACTACGCCTCCTGTTCCGCTGCTTTGTGCCCAGGCTGAGGACGCACAAAACAGCAGGACGGCGAATAGAATTAGCCATGAATTATGCTTGGTCATTTCCCGTATTCCGTTTTCTATGTATTCATTTTTCAGTTGGCACTGTGGCAGCCCTGACTGCCACAGTTACCAATGACCAATGACCAATGACCAAAAGTTATTGTTTGATTTTGCGCTTGAAGCGAAACGTGCCGGATTGCCCACCAGCTAATGTACCAACAGTGTCCACGTATTTGCTGTTGGCCACGCCACCCGTGCTATTGCTGATGGTGATGGTGCCGCCGCGCGAATCAGATTCAGTGCTGGCGACGCGATCCGTCGTGGTGGACCAGTTGTTGGGCGAAACATCGCCATCTTCTGTGATGACGACCAGCAACGCGTCCAAATCCACATTGCCCGTTCCCGTCGGAGCATTGGCGATATTGTCGTAGGCAATGACATATTCAATATCTGCTCCTGGCACTGCATCCGTCGCCCCACCCACGCCTGTCGCATTTGTCACAGTCGCGGTCTTTACCAATCGCAGATAGCCCGTGTAAATGCGGTCAATCGTATTATTGGTTTGTGTGGGATCAGAAACAGAGACGGCTTGGATGATAGTTTCGTAGGCCGTTAATGCGGTTGCTCCGCCCGGCAAAGTGATACGTACTTTGTAGTTGGAGTTCGCACCCGACGCGACCGATGCTGTGGTGACTTCCGGTGTACCACTGGGGGAGCCGTTCGTGATGACCTCAGTCCAAACCGTGCCGCCATCAATACTGATTTCGACTTTGGAACCTGCGGGCGCACCGCTGGTGGCGACTTTCAGCTTGAACGTGTCTGCTCCGTTTCCGCCGTTTTTGAAGGTGTTGTCGAATATGACGGGCGTGTTCGTTGTCGCGGCGGTGACGGCTTTATTTGTGTAGTCCGTGTTGGTGCTTGGGCCTGGGCCGACGGCATCAGGCTGGCCACTGGGGCCATTCGTGACGGTTGCCACGTTGCTCACGGTCATTGTGATGTCACCTTTGGCTTCACGTTCGCCATTCACGGCGGTGATGCTGCCTGGATGTTTAGTATGAACTTCGTGCGTCGAATTGTTGGCGCTTTGGTTGTCATACGGGGAACTGCCTGTGGTGTCACCTAACTCGACCTTAATCGTTTGACCCGCAGATGCCGCTCCGCTGACGGTGACTTTCACGACGACCGCAACAGCGCCGCTTTGTGCCAGCGAATGCGTGGCGGCAGCTCCGTTGCCCTGAATGTCAACGTCCGTGCCAGCATCATAATTTCCATTGCCGTTCACATCCACGAACGCCTGCGAAACCGTGCCCGGCCCGGTGACCTGAATGCTTGCGCCGCTGGCCAAAAACTCTACATTGTCGGTGAAGTTGCCAAGGTTCGTGACCGTGAAGGTATACGTTGCCGTCGAACCCGGCGCAACAGTTGTCGCAGGGGTGCTTCCGTCAGGCGTGATTTGCAATCCTGCCACATAAGAAACGGTAGTTGTCACTTCATTTGAAGTGGCGCTGTATTTGGTCGGATTGGATGGATCATCCGTATAGGAGGCGGATGCCTGGTTGCGGATTACGGTTCCGCCTGCGGTGGCCTGCGCATAAGCACTGCCAGTCAATGCAACGAGGGCAACTGTGCCCAACAGCACCTTGCCCCAGAGGTCATGTTTCCTCGTCATCTTCATCATTTGCTCCTGATAGGTTTTTGATTGGGCTCTGGCCGTTGATAACGCAGGCAGATTGAGTGGAGCTGCCAAACACCCGGTTCCAACGAGAAAATCCAATGAATATGAAAGCTTGTCTTGATTATTTCACGCGGACTTTATACATCGCGGAAACTTGTTTTCCTTCGTTTAGCGGATCATTCCATTCGTAGCGAATATGGGTGTACATCGTCGCTGGCGCAGGCACTTGACGATAAGAACCGTCGGGCTGCTTTTGTTCAATCGTGGGTTTGGTCGAATACGTCTTTCCCTGATCAATGCTGAAGAAAATCGTTGCATTCCCGCCTGCTTTTGCACTGCCACCCACATACGCTGTTCCCTGCGGGATTTCGCCGACAGTTTTGTAATTATGCGCCGGAGCATTTCCGGCATTGTGTGACAGGATCGTCCAGTTCAGGACTTCGCCTGGATTGAGCAGGCCAGCTTTATCAATCTCAATCGCCTGATTTTCGCGCTCGACCGTACCTGTCAGCACGACTTTGACTTCAGGCCGGACGGCCCACATGGCGAAAACGCTGCTGGTGATAACCACGGCGGCCAGAGAGCTAAGAATCAGGGCGCGATGTTTGTTAAGTTTCATACGGGTTTTTCCTTTGGTTGAAATGCAGGGGCAGGAAGTCACTTGCCGGCTTGGACTGAGGCCAGCATGGTCACAAGGACAATTTCTGTGCCAGTTTTGTCATTGCTTTGCAATCATTCGATAACTTGCAAGATGACTGAATTTAGACGCGCTTTCACAACAATGATGAAACTGACAGATTGACAAAAACTGACAAGCTTGACTGACAAATTTGGGCAAATTGTGGCGAGCATCAATCAGGTTGGAGTGTACGGCAGCCGCGAATCCATCTATAATCAGCGCTTATATTGTTCCCCCTGAGAATGCTTATGCCAAAAGCGAATGGGATGAAAGTGCTGATTTCATTATTACTTTTGCTGACAACGACAATTGCCGCATCAGCCTCAGAATTAGATCAACTAATTACTGGATTACAGGCAAAATATCAGCGGCTCAATACTTTGACGGCGGATTTTACGCAAATCTACAACGCGCCGGGCGAACGCACGCGCCGCGAAAGTGGCCAAATGCAACTCAAAAAGCCGGGCAAAATGCGTTGGGATTATGCCTCGCCAGAATCCAAACTGTATGTTTCGGATGGCAAAACCATCTATGAATACATCCCGGCTGAACGGAGCGCGACACGCACCAGCGCCAAGGAAACTGATGATTGGCGTGCGCCTTTTATGTTTTTGCTGGGACGCGGCAATTTGCGCCGTGATTTTGCGCGCATCGAATTTGCCAATGAATCCCCGGTGCGGGCCGGAAATCGCGTGCTGCGCATGATTCCGAAACGAAGCTCAGACATTCGAGAATTGCTGATTGAAGTTGAGCCAAAATCTTTGGGGCTGGCGCGCTTGTCACTGATCAAACAGGGTAATGCCAGAATTGATTTTCTGCTGAATAATATGCAGGAAAATGCTGTCATTGCCGATACAGCGTTTGTCTTCAAACCGCCCGCAGGCGTTAGTGTGCGGCAGCAATAATTTCAAATTTCAAATCCACCAGAGGAGATGGTTATTTCTAAGCTTCATATTTTTTCTGATTTTGACGGCACGATTACGGATACAGATTCATTAGTTTTCTTAACCAGAGAGCTTGGCGGCGGGCCGGAATTACTGGCTCAGGTTGGAGAACAATTGCGCGCCAATAAAATGACCTTACGCGAAGGCATTGCGACAGAAATGGCAACAATTCGGACTTCGTTCAGCGAAGCCGAAGCCCTTTTACGCGCCAGCATCAAAGTTGATCCTGACTTCAACGTATTTGTGCAATGGTGCAAGATGCAGAAGATTCCCTTGACCGTGCTGAGCGCAGGCTTTCACGAAATCATTGAGATGTTCATTCCCGCTACGGAATTTCCTTCGCTTGAAATTTTGGCGAGCCGGATTGAACCACGCGAAACGGGCTGGCAATGCAACTTCCGCGATGATTCGGATTACGGCAATGACAAAGCCCGTGCGATTGAAGCAGCGCGTGCCGCAGGCTTTCATACGATTTTCATTGGTGATGGATTGTCAGATCGCGCTTCGGCAGAAGTCGCGGATGAAGTCTTTGCCAAGCGTTATCTGGCTGAGTATTGTCGCGCGCGCGGCATCTCTGCCCGCGAATTTCAAACGTTTGCAGACATCCTGACTCACTTTCAGATTTCCAATCTCAAATTTCAAATTGTAAATCCATGAACTTAGTCGTTAGCTCACTCACCGAACAACGCGAACTTGAAGAACGACGCGCTGAATTAAAAGCGCTGGAAGATGCGCTGGCCGAACGCGAAACCGAATTGGCGTTGCTGCAATCCAGCGTGCGCGAGTTTGAGTTGAATTATCTCGAAGCGGTCGGACAGAAGTTTGATGAACTTGCCGAAATCGAAAAACAAATTGCGATCACTTTGGGACAGCAAATGGCTGACGAAGATTACACGATCAGCAACGAACTGGAATGCGGCCAAACCAAGTTCCACGCGTCTGAAAACCTGAAAAAGCTGTATCGCGAAGTTGCCCGCCTCTGTCATCCAGATTTGGCTGGCAATGAACAGGAGCGCGAATATCGCCACAAACTGATGATTGCCGCCAATCAGGCCTATGAATCAGGTGCAGAAGATCGCTTGCAGGCGTTGCTTAGTTCGGAAACAAGTTTTGTGGAGCTGACAAGGCAAAGCAATTCGGCTTTGGACTTGGTGCATATGTTGCGCGCCATCAGTACCACGCAGGAACGGTTGATTGAAACCAAAGCAGAAATTGAACGCGTAAAGCACTCAGAGCTGTACCGTCTGAAATTGCGAGCGGATCGTGCAGAATCTGTTGGCCATAACTTCCTGTTGGATTTGATTAGTCAGGTCGAACGTCAAATTCGCAAATCCAAAAATCGCCTGACGACGCTCCAGGCCGATCTGGCCGCACACCGATGAAAGTCGAGATCGCTGAGTACAACCCTGATTGGCCTGCGATCTTCGCACGGGAAAAAGCCGACTTGCTGCGGGCGCTCAGGCTTGATGGAGTTTGCATCGAACATTTCGGCAGCACTTCCGTTATTGGCTTGGCAGCAAAACCGGTCATTGATGTGATCGTTGGATTGCCGGATTTTGCTCTGGCTGATGGCTTCGTACCCAACATCGAGGCTTTGGGTTACGACTACATCGCCAAATACAACGCTGTCATGCCGTTCCGCCGCTTCTTCCAAAAAAGGCCAGACGGAATTGCCACACACAACCTTCACATGGTCGAAACGGGTTGCGAGTTTTGGGAACGTCATTTACTGTTTCGAGACTACTTGCGAAGCCATCCCGAAACCGCGATGGGTTACGCCGCACACAAGAAAGAATTGGCATTGCGCGAATGGCAGGATGTAAATGACTATGCGAACGCCAAAACTGAGTTTATTCAGGCGATAGATGCGCAAGCAAAGGTTTGGAAAGACCTGCAACATTACATACAATGAGAGCTTAAAAGAAGGAGTTGTTTTATGAGTGTAGTCTTAACTCCAACCAATCTTCCTCAGAAAACGGATCAGGGATGGATTATTGATATTCCACCTGATATGGCTGATGTAATGGGCGTTGCACATGGCTCAATCGGAGTTTTGTATCCGCGTAAGGGCGGGTTGAGTATTGAAGTTCTGCCACCGCCATTACCTGAATTAGTCTCATCTGTACTTGAGACTTGTGAGGAGTTCCGCGAAGCGTTTGAGGAAATGAAACGACTGGGAGACTAAATATACGCGCTATTTTTCCTACCCCGAAGCCGTGGCCGTTCACATGCTCCTGATGCGGTATTATGGGGAGGTTCGTTATGGTGTTGCGGATCGTACATTAGTGGAATCTGCACTTGCCCGTCCTCAGCAAGCCGCAGCCTATGAAAATGCTGATCTTATCCGACAGGCTGCGACATTGTGTTTTGGTCTCATAAAAAATCATCCCTGGATAGGCGGTAATAAACGCACTGCAACTGTCATTATGTAGGAATTCCTCAAACTCAATGGGTACAAGTTTGTTACCTCTGCCGCAGAACTTATTGAGATGGTTTTATTCGTCGAGTCAGATCATTGGAAAGTAGATGAAATTGAAGCCTGGCTGAGAACAAGAACAATTGAAAAAACAAAGCAAACAACATGAAAAATCACTACATCGGCATTGACCTCGGCGGCACGAACATCAAGGCCGCGATGGTCAACATCACGACAGGAGAAATCAGTGGTACAACCTCAATTCCCACCCATTCCCGCGAAGGCTATGATTCCGTCATTGCGCAAATGGGCGTGTTGGTTGAGCGTGTGATCAAAGCCAGCAGCGTCACCAAAGCCAAAGTGGGAGGCGTTGGGGTTGGTGTTCCCGGTGTCATTGATATGGAAAGGGGACGCACCCTGTTTCTGACGAATTTGCCTGGCCAGTGGCGCAATGTGCCTTTGGCCGAAAAGCTTAGCGTCCATGCCAAATTGCCTGTGCGCCTCATCAATGATGCGCGTGCGATGACACTTGGCGAATGGAAGTTTGGCGCGGGCAATGGCGTAGACACGGTTGCCTGCTACACGCTCGGCACGGGAATCGGTGGCGGCTTAGTCATCAATGGCAAATTGCATCTTGGCATTGGCGGCGCAGCCGGCGAACTCGGTCACGTCATCGTGGATTTGTATGGCCCGAAATGCGGGTGTGGCAGCAACGGCTGCATCGAAGCGTTTGCCTCAGGCCCGGCCATTGCCGCGATGGGCATGAAGGCTGTGGTGCAGGGGCTGACCACGCGCATTGCTGAACTGTGCGAAGGCGATCTGAATCGCATCACTCCCGAATTGGTTTGTCAGGCTGCGCTTGAAGGCGACATCATTGCCAAAGATATTTACGAACAGGCGGGCCGTTACATCGGCGTTGGTGTCGCCAGCATTGTCACCGCAATCAATCCACGCCGCGTGATTTTCGGTGGCGGCGTTGCTGCGGCAGGTGAAATCATTCTTGATCCGATTCGTCGCACCGTACAATCACGCGTTTGCCTGACAGATTTGAAGCACGTGCAGGTTGTGGCTGCTGAACTTGGCAATAACGCTGGATTAATCGGTGCTGCGTATTGGGCCAGTCAGGCGGAGAAAAACAGTTAACAGGAAATAGTTAATAGTGAACAGCGGACTGTTAACCGTTCCCTGTTCACTATTTCTTCTTGATTCCTGCCTTCTATGATCATTGGCATCGGCATAGACATCATCGAAATTCGTCGCATTGAACGTGCCTTGTCGCCGCGCTTCATTGAGCGTGTTTTCACGCCGCGTGAAATTGCTTATTGCGAGCCTGCGCGGCGGGTCGAGAAATATGCGGCACGCTTTGCGGCGAAAGAAGCCGCGCGCAAAGCTATCGGCGCAGCAACGCCTGTGACTGCGCTTTCCTGGCATGATGTTGAAGTTGTATCTTCCAATGAAGGTGCGCCAACCCTGGTTTTTCACGGACGGGCTGCCGCGTTGATCAAGCAATTACAGGTGACGCGTGCGCATGTTTCGATGTCACATTCGACCGACAACGCAATTGCGCAGGTGATTTTGGAATCTTTATCCTCACAACAATGAAAACAATCTTGCAGAAGTTGTTGCAGCTGGGAATCGTTATCATTGGCGGATGTAGCCTGCTCGGCTATTTCGGCAGGTTTCACCGCCTGTTGGAACTCGCCAATCATTTTCGATTGCAATACTTGTTGGGAGCAACGTTGGTGCTGATTTTACTGCTGGCGTTGAAGCAATGGCGCTGGTCTGCGGTGGCAGCAGTTTTTGTTGTGCTCAATGCGGTTCACGTTGTGCCGTGGTTTTTGCCCACAGGCAATGTGCAGGCAGCGATGGCCGGGCAACGCCTGAAAATCCTTCAGTCAAACGTCAAATACAACAGCACTCAGTATGCGAATCTTATTGCTTATGTGAAAGAGGAAGCGCCTGACATCGTAACGTTGCAGGAAGTGGATCAGAATTGGTTTGAGAATCTCAACGCGTTGCAGGCATCTTATCCATATTTCAAATTTGAGGCCGAAGCGACTGGTTCCGGGCTTGCGCTGTATAGCAAAATCAAACTGGAAAATATCCAGCGAATAGATTTGGGTCTAAGCTGGCGACCCAGTATCCAGGCGGATTTGAAGCTGGATAACACGCTGGTTCATCTGCTGACGATTCATCCGCCGACGCCAACCGAAGCGCCAAATTACCGCGACCGCAACATCCAGTTTGCCGCAGTCGCACAACACCTGAACAGTTTATCCGCGCCAAAGATTTTGATCGGAGATATGAATGATACCGTCTGGTCAACGTATCACGCGCAGATGCTGGAGCAAACCCAGATGCGCAATGCTCGCAAAGGCTACGGCGTGTTACCTAGCTGGCCCGCGTGGTTGTTTTTCAGGCCGTTGATGATCCCGATAGATCAATGTTTGATTAGCTCCGAAATTGAAGTTATCTCTATCCAAACAGGAAAAAATATTGGTTCCGATCACTTGCCCCTGGTGGTCGAATTAGTGGTTCCAACACAGAAGGGGAATTGAATGGTTTTCATAATCGCTACTTTGCTGATGGTTTTGTTCGGAGATGTACGACAGGCGGCCCGCCTGTCAGATGTACGACAATCCGCCTGCCTGTCAACCTTCACCCACGATACGCGACAGGCGGGACGCCTATCGTACTTTTTCGGAGGCGAAAAATATGATTTGCCTGCCGGAGCCAGGATCATTGAAACACAGGCAATCACATCACCCGCGCATCCGAATCGCGCTTTGATTTTGTGGATGCTGAGTCCGAAAGATAATCCCTGCGAGCACTGCCCCGAAGGTTATACCTGCCCGGATTACACGCGCGGGCATTATTTCAGCGGGCCAACCAGAGTCTCTTTGGTAGACACCAAAACAAACAAGATCATCAACACGATTAAGGTCAATGCTGATCAGGCAGAGCCAAACGAAGACAGCTTTGATGTGCCATACAAAATCCAGAGAGGCTTGTCGTATTTCGTTGCTGGCAGCCGGAAAGAAAGCAAGCCTGTCATAATGCGGTTGCGTGATTTGAACGACGACGGCAAATCGCTGGAATTTGTGCTGTATGATGCGCAGACTTGTGCTTTGATGAATACGGCGTTGATCGGCTACAGTGAAAGCAAAGACAAAGTAATTCATTATCCGGTTGTCTTGAACTGGCAATCCGAAGGAAAACGCGAGACGATTACCAGCGATTGGGCGGATCGCCTTTTCCAGCAAAAGTCCATTAAGTCGGGCGTCTGGAAATATCAGGTAGATTATCGCGGACGCGGCGGCACGCTGGATAAATATGAAGTTCGCTACAACGCCAAGTCGGAACGCTTTGAAGGCAATGTCATTTCCAAACCCTAACCCTATGCAAAAGAAACAAACTCTTTCCGCTTTTTTGTGTTTTGCGCTTTTACTTTCCCTCGTCATCACGCCTGCAAATCAGGCGGCTTCGCGCGCACCTGTGCGGGGCAAACACGGAATGGTTTCCTCGGTCAGCGAAATCGCTTCGCAGGTGGGCGTAGACATTTTGAAGCGCGGCGGCAACGCGGTGGATGCTGCCGTGGCCGTCGGTTTGGCGCTGGCTGTCGTGTGGCCGGAAGCGGGGAATCTGGGGGGCGGTGGTTTTATGATGATTCGCCGCAACGATGGCAAGGCGGTGGCAGTTGATTACCGCGAGATGGCTCCGGCTGCCGCGCATCGGAACGTCTATCTCGACAGCAAAGGCGAATACATCAAAGACTCATCGCTGATTGGCCATAAGGCTTCTGGCGTGCCAGGCACGGTCGCGGGCTTTGCGATGGCGCTGGAAAAATACGGCACGATGAAATGGGCCGATGTCGTTGAACCCGCGCGGAAGTTGGCGGCGGACGGTTTTCCGGTTTGGTATAGCCTGGAAAACAGCCTCAAAGGAGCAGGCAAAAATCTGGCCTTGTTTCCCGAAAGCAATCGTATTTTTCTTCGCAACGGCAAGCCGTATGAAGATGGCGAAATCTTTCAGCAACCCGAATTGGCGTCAACGCTTGACCGGCTCAGCAAAGAAGGCCCGCGCGAATTTTACGAAGGGCGAACCGCGCGCCTGATCGCTGACACGATGAAGGCAAATGCGAACGGCTGGATCACGATGGACGACCTGAAAAACTATCAGGCCAAAGAACGCGAGCCGCTGCGCACAAATTATCGCGGCTACGACATCATCACGATGCCGCCGCCATCATCCGGTGGCATTGCCTTGATTGAAATGCTGAATATTCTGAGCCGCTACGATCTGAAATCAATGGGCTTTAATTCCTCGCGCGAACTTCATGTCAAAGTCGAAGCGATGCGGCGCGCCTTTGCAGATCGTTCTGAATTTCTGGGCGATGCTGATTTTGTAAAAGTTCCTGTTGCCGGATTGATCTCGAAAAAATATGCCGACACCGTCGCTGCCTCCATCAAACTGACACAAGCTTCCTCTTCGGAAAAGATCAAACACGGCAAACCGACTGCATATGAATCCACTGAAACCACACATTTCACAGTCGTGGATAAAGACGGCAATGTGGTGACGAATACCTACACGTTGAATGGCAGTTTTGGCAGCTTTGTCACCGTCGAAGGCGCGGGCTTTTTGCTCAACAACGAGATGGATGATTTTGCTGCGAAACCCGGCAGCCCAAATATGTATGGCCTGATTCAAAGTGAACAGAACGCTGTCGCCGCGCGCAAACGTCCGTTATCTGCGATGACGCCGACCATTGTGCTGAAAGATGGCAAATTGTGGTTTGCGCTGGGCAGCCCCGGCGGCCCGACGATTATCAATACTGTTCTGCAAACGCTCATCAATGTCATAGATCACGGCATGACAATTCAACAGGCTGTGGATGCGCCGCGCATTCATCATCAATGGATGCCGGATCAAATTCGCTATGAGCCAATGGGAATTGTGGCGGATGTGAAAGATAAGCTTCAGGCTCTGGGGCACAAGTTTACGGATCGGCCCGGCTATATGGGTGATTGCGAAGCCATTATGATCGAAGACAAAACGGGTGTGCGGCTTGGCGCGAGCGATCCGCGTCGTGGCGGTAAATCGGTTGGGTACTAAGCCGAAAAGTAAACCCTGCGACTGTTCAGCATTTTGGGCCAGTGAGAAGGCGTGACTTGACGCTCGAATCCTCTGCTCACTACAATGCCCGTGTGAAATTCGTCAAAGCGGTCGAATTTTTGTTCTACGAAGTCTCCCCAGAAAGACAAACCTATGATTCCTGATCCTGTCGAGCGTTCCTCAAATGGGAATTCGGCTATTACTGCGAAAACCATACCACGAAAGATTCTGGTGGCGGATGACAATGATGATATTCGTGAAATGCTGGCATTGCTGTTGCGACGCCTCGGTCACGAAGTTGTCGTTGCTTCAGATGGTGAAACGGCGGTGACTGTGGCGGCGCAGGAAAGACCCGATTTAATTTTGATGGATGTCATGATGCCGCGTTTGAGCGGACTGGAAGCAGCGCGGAAAATTCATGAAATCACTGCCTTGAATACCGTACCCATTGTTGCTATCTCAGCATTTCGTAACCCGCTGGTGGAAACAACCAACACCAGCACTTTTCGTTGGCACGCGTACCTCACAAAGCCCGTAAACACAGATGAACTGGAAATGGTCGTTGCCAGCTTAACGCGCTAACCACGCTTACTTAACTTTCATCCAGGCTAACCTCGCTGCTCCCAAAAGTCTGGATTGTTCCCCTAATTTAGCGGTCACGATTTGGCATTGCCTGGCGGCAATTGGATTGGCCCATTGCTTTGCCTCACGGCGGATGGTGCTGAGAAACGGTTTGAGTTTGAGGCCAAAGGTGCCGCCGATGACGACGGCTTCCGGGTTGAGCAGCGAAATTAAATTGGCAATCGCGCGCCCGATCCATCCGCAGGTTTCTTCGACGACGCGCAAGGCAAATGGGTCTCCACTGCGAGCGGCGCGCAGAATCATGGTGGCTGTCAATTGGCCTGGGTCAGTCAGCGTCACCTGGCTGAGCAATGAATCAGAATCCGCCGTCCAGTGTTCCAGCGTGCGTCGCAACAGTGCAGCTTCACTGGCCTCAAAGGTCAGCGCCCCCTTTGTTGCATATTCGGTTTTGTAGCTTTCACTGAGCGCAAAAAAACCGAGCGCGCCCGCGTGATCCCCCGTGCCGTGCAGGATTTTGTGATTTACTAAAATGCCCGCGCTGATCGGCGCATCAAGCGAAAGCATCACCACATTTGACTTGCCTGCGGCTGCCCCACACCAGGCTTCGGCCGCAACTTGCGTATCACGGTTGGCATAAACTGCGAACGGTGGATGGGCAGATTCCATTTTAGCCTCGCGCACGGGGGAGGCGGTGGCTGAGAATCGAATGTCTACGCCGGATGTTTCCAGCGCTTTTTCGATCATCGAACCAAGTGGAACACGCTCCCAATTAAAGCTGTCGTGATGGGTGAACGAAACCCGCCCGGCACGCTGATCCACATTGCCCGGCACGCTGATGCCAATGCCTTTGATGGCCACTAACTTTCTTTCCGGTGCATGGGCTAAGTCGAGAATGGATTGGCTTATGGCCGCAACAGTCGCGCGCACGGTTGTTTTTTGAATCGGCACTGCGCGTGTGACCAGGATACGCCCTGTTTCATTAACTAATGCCCCAACTGCTTGCTCGCTTTGCAAATCCAATGCGATCACAGTGGGCGTTCGTGGAGTTGTCTGACGCCGGGGAGTGATTTCAGCCATAATATTTCCTCTTGAAGTTTTGACCTGTTTTGATTGGCTGGATATGATACCGTTTGCTGCGCTCAGCCCCAAACGTTGCAGCAAATTTTCTTTTGGTTACAACCACCGACCCCGCTCGCGCCCCGAAAAAATGCCTTCAGGAGATATTCAATGAATCGAACGATTTTCGTGGTTCTTACGATCTTACTTGTTTCTATCTTTCAGCTTGCCTGTCAGAATTCCTCCACCGAAGTTTCTTCGGCACCTGCGGCAACTCCGCAATTCACGGCGACGCCCACAGCGCAACCGTCTTCCGGGCCGGGCGAAATGAAAACTACGCCCACTGGGTTAAAGTATCAAGACCTGGTTCTGGGCACCGGGCAACGTCCCTTGTTAGGCCAAACCGTTACTGTGAAGTACGTGGGCAAACTCGCCGACGGCAAAGTTTTTGAAGAAGGCAAATTTGATTTCAGGCTGGGAGAAAAAGACATTATTCGAGGATTCACTTTGGGCATCGGTGGCGGCGAAGGGATTGACGCCATGAAGTTGGACGGCAAACGCTTAATAATCGTGCCTCCCGAACTTGGCTACGGCAACACCGGTAATCCGCCGAAAGTTCCACCGAACGCGACCATCTCATATGAAATGGAATTGGTAAAAGTGCAGGGCGGATTAGGATTTTAATGAATTTCACCGCAAAAGGCTCAAAAGGCACAAAGCAGAGACGACGACTGTCATTTATGCGTTCTGGGCTTTTTGCGGTAAATGAATCAGTTTACTTGATCTGGGAATACGCCGTAGGTCGCAAGAACGAGCCATAGATATTCGATACGGCTTCGGGGTCTGTCCAGCCGGGCATCACGCGGATTTTCTTGAACGCTTCACTATTGATGAACGTCGCCCAGCATTTATCACGAGATGCCATGTCATCAAACGCCACCATATAAGTCAGCGCAGGCTGGCGCGTCCCAATCACACTTTCACCAAAGAAAATTGGGGCAAAGCCGGAATCGCGGAAGATTTTGATTTCTTCCTTATTGAACATGTCCAGCTTGGCTTTGAGCGAGAAATGATTGCGCGATTCGTACGTGCGCAGCTCAAACAATCGCGGCGCTTTGCCAGGAGCGGGAATTTCCGTTTTCAAATGTCCATCAAAGGCTTTGAGCAACGCGGATTCATACCGCACATACGGCATTTCAGTGGTGGCTTCAAACTCCTGCCACGCTTTCATGAATTCTTTGTCCGCTTCCATTCGCGCGTTGGCCGCCTGCATTTCACCAAGCGATTTGTGGTCAATGAACACCATCAGCGAAGGCGTATATTGCCCGGATGCAACGGTGAAACAACCGACGGGGCCAAAGTCCTGTCGCTTCGCCATCGGCAAAAAAGACTGCTGAAAAAAGTCGTGAATGCGTTTGGTGTTGATGTCATTGCGCAATTGATACGTGCGCAGTTCGTAGTAGTGATTGCCTTCAGCGGCAGCATTTGTAGTCAAGGTGGTAGCTCCTGTGAATCCGGCAGCGAGGCCGGTTTTGAGAATGTTGCGGCGGTTCATGAAATGATCCTTTCAAAATTCATTTTGTCGTCAACAGTGACCGACAATATAGTCCAGCGAGCATCCTTCATTTTGTCGCTGAAAGCGACGCACAATATAGCCCAGCGAGAATCGCTGGGAAAGCGGTACAACGGGATTCCGTCGCTGAAGGCGACAAACAAAATGCCAAGGTTGAATTTGTTGCTCGCCTTCAGCGAGCGGGCGTTTATTGATCGTCTACCCAGCGCTCCTCGCTGGGCTATGTTGTTGGTCGCCTTCAGCGACTCAATCCCACACATATCGTTCATCATATTCAATCTCACATTGCTGCAAAAACGAACGATACTCGTCCTGAAAATCCTGTTTCGCGTGATGGTGTTTTTGTTGTTTGATGTAATTCATAACGACGTCAACCTGTGATTGCCCAACAGAAAACGCCCCATAGCCTTTTTGCCAATAAAAATCGGCAAATTTTGTGTCTTGCTCTTTCATCCAACTGGAGCTATTGCGTTTGATGTCGCCAATCAATTCGGACAAATCAATTTTCTTCGGCAATGAAACCAACAGATGAATGTGGTTCGTTGTGCCATTCGCAATCATCAATTTCGCGCCATTGTTTTCAACGATGCCGTGAATATAGCCGAACAATTCATGTTCGATTTCAGGGGTAATCAAATCCGCCCGATGTTTCGTAGAGAAAACAATATGCGCCAGAAGTTTGTATAGTGATTGTGGCATCGGTATCAGCCTCTATTTATTGAGAATCCAAATGTAAACGTCAATGTCATTGGTGCAGTCGTGTCGTTATGAATCGAAACGTAAGCCCCATTGTTATTGCAGCAATGGTATTTTGTCGCCAAGTCATTGAATTGTATTTTGTCGCCAACGGCGACTAACAATATAGCCCAGCGAGGATCGCTGGGAAAGCAAGGCCGTGTGATCCTGTCGCTGAAGGCGACAAACAATCTAAACCTAATTGATGGCGGCGTATTTGTTGCTCGCCTACAGCGAGCGGGTGTTGGTTGATTGCCTACCCAGCGATGCTCGCTGGGCTATATTGTTGGTCGCTTTCAGCGACGGCGAATAAGGTGCTTGAGAATTTTGATTGCTGGATTACGCGCCTAAAATCAATTGCTAACGGCGAACGATTTGTTGCCAAACGTTTTTTCTAGGTTGCAATAATTTCTCGGACCAAATCATCAATTTCCTGCATCTCGACGGTCATTTGATTTTTGATTTCAACGCGGAGGCGACCTAACCGACCGGGCGTCAAATCGCCTGCGGGTGGATTTGTGCGCAGGTATTGCGCGGCTTGTTGATGCGCGGTTTCGCTTAACTGGGCAAGGCGCAAATGCACCTCATTGGCGGGATCAAAGCGCGGGAAATAAACATCAAGGATTTTTTTGTGGATGTCCCGCGCGCCAAATAATCCACGCGACTGAAAATCTTTCATCATTTCGTTGGGCGCAGATGAATTCAAAATTGCAGTCAAATAATAAGCCTCTTGTTGGTTGAATGTTTCGCAAACATAAGCCTTATGGTCAACGATAAATTCAAAATCATAATCGTTGCGATTGACGACGGTAGCGTTGGCATCTGTTGCCGAGGAATTGTAAAGCACCAGATGTGGCGCATTGAGATTTTGTTCTGTTAATTTGCTTTGCCAATTCAGCCACGTTTTCAAAATCACATCTTGGTTGTTTTCGGTTTTGCGTTCTTCCCAAATTTTCTCCGCTGCGGCAAACCAGCGAGCTGTATGCAAAAAACCTTCTGCTCTTAACTCGTCCGCCGTGTGCAGCACAATCGCTTTATCGCCGTTGTCTTTTTGCCTGATGATGAGTGGCAGCGTGACAAGGTTGGGCTGAAAAAGCGTAAACGGCAAAATGCTTTTGGATAATGCCGTGCGAAAAAGAAAGCGGCTCTCGACGCGACCTTTGAGATCAATGTTTGTCCACGGTTTTTTGGCGTCAATCGTCGGAGAAGTTCTGATATTGATAATGCGGTCGGTAAAATCAGGCGGCAATTGTTGCGCAATGTCTACAAAATAAAACGAACGCGGCACAATCGTTGCACCTTGTTTGAAAGCATCTTTATAGGGATTCGGTTTGTTATCTTCGGTTGGATGTCGCAAAGAGAGCGCCGACGATTTGCCTTGCTCAACATAAAACCATTCGGCATTAATTTCGGAGAGTTTGGATTCGACTGCCTGCCAGTTGCAATTGTTTACTGGCAACTTTCCGCTAAAAGATTTTCCGGCAAAAGTGCGCGGGCTTGCATTCGTCGTACTATTTTTCTCGGCGAATAAAACGCAACTTGGCACGCGAAATAATGGCGCTACGCCGTCCAAATCCCACGCCCCTGTTAATGAAAAGCCTTTTGCTTTGCCGCTGCGTGTGTTGTCGTGATGATCCGCGCTGAAAAAGCTGCGTGGCAAAACAAACGCGATTTTGGCTCCATCAGAGTTGAGAAAATAGCTGCTGCAATAGGCCAGAAAAATTGCGGCAATTTCTAAATGTGGATAATTCGCTTTGCGTTCAGGTTTCACGTCATATTCTTTGGCAAGCGTATCCAATACATTTTGATATTCCTGATTGCGAATTGAGCTGTACGTGAACCAAGGCGGATTGCCGATGACGTAATCGAATTTGTTAGCGAGAAAATAAGGCTTGTATAAGTTCTGTACGATGAATTTCCAAATGCTGTCGCGTCCGGCTTCCTTCACCTTTTTCAAGCCGCGATAAATTTCATAAAAGCTGTGCGCGATGGATTCAGGAATTTCGCTGCGATGGCATTGCGTTTTTAAGATGTTGGCGAAGGTTTTGAGTGATTCATCTTTGCGCTTTTGGGTTTGCGTTGCCAATTCTTCGCAGACGCTCAAGGCATCATCAAACAATGCCATATCCTCAAAAATATCCATCTGTAGCGCATAGCGATCTTTATCAATTTGCAGCAAAAATTCATTGCCGAACAGCGACTCTACGCCTTTGGGGGCGAGCAATGTGTTTGCCAAAACGATATTCAAATGGAGCGGCCTTTTAGCGTTGATGATTGCTTTTCCATACGCCAGGAGCAGCGTCGTTTTCGCAATTTGCACGGACAACGGGTGAATATCAATGCCGTGAATTTGTTCGTTGAGTTCTTCGATTGTGACATTGGCATGCAAGGTTTTGATCCGATGAATCACTGCACGTAAAAACGAACCGCTGCCGCAGGATGGATCAAGAATTTTGTCAGTTGGTTTGAAATCAAATTCTCTGACCACCCGTTCACATAACCAATCAGGCGTGTAATATTCGCCGAGCGCGTGGCGCGTGTCCAAATCAATTAATTCCTGATAGACGCCTTTCAGAATGTCTTCGTCAACATTATGAAAATCGAAGGCGGACAGTTCCTGCGCAATGAGTCGAAAGACCTGTTTGAGCGTTGGGAAACTTTGTTCGTTTTGAATCCAGTAATAAAAATCGTTCTCAACAAAATTGCTGATGTTGTAGCTCTGAAAAATCGAGCCATCAATAATCTCGCGCATTTCGTTGTCATCAATGTAATCGTCATTGGAGACAACCTTGTACGCCAGCATTTTGGCAAAGACGCTGAGATATGTGTGGATCAAAAAATTATCTTCCGTCGCCACATACGAACCATACGCTACGCTCAGGAAACGATTCCATTGCTCAAATGAAACCTGTATTTCGCCGCCGTCTCGGACAGCACGAAAATTCTTTTTCATTTCACGAAAGCACTGAATAAAAACGTAGCTTTGATAGCCGAACGCTTCCTCAATTCGTTTGAGTGAAGCCTTTTGCTTTTCTTCTTTGAAAAGAAAACGATCTATCCAGTAGTAAAAATCTTCTGTGTTGTATTCGGTCAATGTGAAAGACGCGCTTTCCACTTCATTTAGAATTAGCTCGTGTTCCTTGAGGGTTTCCAATTTATCCAGACAGGAAACATCCGGCGCGTACACTTTCCAAGTGATGAAATCCGAAGCAATCAATGTAAAATTATAGCCTTCGCCAGAATTGAACTGTCCTAACAAGTACCCCGCCAATTGTTCTTTCGCGTGGCTGAGCGTTTTCTTCAGGTCATTTTCAAACTCAATAATGATTTTATTGTAGAGCGTATCCGCGCTACCGCGATGCATTTTGTCTTTGCGCGGGATGTTGACAATAGATGCTTCTGCCCCACTGCTAATGGCATCAATCACTTTTTTTGTTTCGGTAGTTTCAGCGTACAGGCGATTGAGCAAATCTTTGAATGCTTCTTTTTTGGTGAGTTCTTTATTGGCAGATTTTATCTTTTGCCGATATTCACGGATCAGTTCCAAATTCATAGCTTATGTTTTCTCCGAAGGTAAAGTTTGACAGTTGTGGGTTCGGATTGAACTGAAGAGGGTTTCTATCACGAAACTAAAACGAAACTCAAAGTAGATAGTTGCTGTTGCCAACGAAGTTGGTAAGTAAATGTCGCTGAAAGCGACCGACAATATAGCCTGGCGAGGATCGCCAGGAAAGTTGCCACAGAGCATCTGCTCGCTGAAGGCGAGCCACAGTAAGTACGCCGAATTTCCTGCACTTTTGTGCGTCGCCTTCAGCGACAGATTCTTTTGGAATCATCACACCCAGCGATGCTCGCTGGGCTATATTGTGCGTCGCCTTCAGCGACTGTGTGACGTTCAAATTTCATCTCTCTCTTGCCAATTCGCGGTTCGTCTCGTTAAATGACAACCGCATTCCAAATACGTTCACTCGTAACCAAACAGACATGCAAACTTATGAACCTTGCAACATTGTTTCGCAGAAAATCCGTTGAGCAAATTCAACTCGACGCCGCACGGGGCCTGGGCGATGGAGAAGGTGGCGGGGGGTTGAAAAAAGCGCTCGGCGTGGTAGACCTCACCGCACTTGGCATTGCTGCCGTGATCGGTGCCGGGATTTTTTCGACCATTGGCAATGCCGCGTACAACGGCGGGCCAGCGGTAGCATTTTTATTTATCTTCACCGCGATTGCCTGTGCGTTCGCTGCTTTGTGCTATGCCGAATTCGCTTCGATGATTCCGGTGGCGGGCTCGGCGTACACGTATGCCTATGCTTCGTTCGGCGAACTGGTCGCGTGGATCATCGGCTGGGATTTGTTGATGGAATACGCCATCGGCAACATCGCCGTAGCGATTTCATGGAGCGATTATTTTACGTCGTTGCTCGCGGGCTATGGCGTCAACATCCCGCAGTATTTGACGATGGATTTTCTAACGGCATCGCGCGGGTTCGACAAGGTAGATGCCTTGTTGAAGGCGGGACAAACGTTGGATCAAATCAATGCTACGGAAGGGATCGGCAATGCCGTGGCCGCTCATCAGGCGTGGACAACTGCGCCAATACTCGGTGGCTTTCATTTGGTGTGTGACCTGCCCGCCCTGGTCATTGTGTTCATCATCACTGCCCTGGTGTTCGTCGGTATCAAAGAATCCAAGAACGCCTCGAACATTATGGTAGCGATCAAGCTGGCCGTGATCTTTTTCGTCATCGTGCTCGGCGCGTTTTATGTGAAGCCGGGCAACTGGTCGCCCTTTGCTCCGAACGGCGTGGCCGGCGTGCTGAAAGGCGTGAGCGCCGTGTTCTTTGCCTACATCGGCTTCGATGCGATTTCGACGACTGCCGAAGAATGCAAGGACCCGCAGCGTGATTTGCCGAAGGGGATGATTTATTCGCTGATCATCTGCACGATTTTGTACGTGCTGATTGCGTTGGTGCTGACGGGGATGGTCAGTTACAAAGAACTTGCTGTCGGCGATCCGCTGGCGTATGTATTTGCCAAAGTTGGCGCGAACTGGATTGCAGGCATCATCGCGATCAGTGCGGTGATTGCAATGGCAACCGTGCTACTGGTCTTTCAGCTTGGACAGCCGCGCATCTGGATGACAATGAGCCGCGATGGCCTGTTGCCACCAATCTTTGCTGCAATTCATCCGAAATTCAAAACGCCGTGGTTTTCGACGATTGTGACGGGGTTAGTGGTAGCGATTCCGTCGCTGTTTATGAACCTGACCGAAGTCACCGATTTGACCAGCATCGGTACTCTCTTCGCTTTCGTGCTGGTGTGTGGCGGCGTGCTGTTGTTGCAAAACAATCAAAACATCGAACGAAAATTCAGAGCGCCTTACATCAACTCAAAATTCATTGCACCTGCGTTGTTCATTCTGATCTGGCTCGGCTTTATTTTGTTCAAGCCCGAAGCGATTTCCTCGTTATTTGCGATGACTGACCCCGCGAATCCGACCGAAACCGGCTGGGAAGTCTTCAAGCATAAAATCCCGCTGCTCGGCTTTATCGTGATTGCGACGATTCTGGTGGTGCAATGCTTCCGTAAATCGTTGTCGTTGATTCCCGTGCTGGGCGTGCTGACGTGCGGATATTTGATGACAGAGCTTGGTTGGACGAACTGGTATCGGTTTGTCATCTGGCTAATGATTGGATTGGTGATTTATTTTCTGTATAGCTATCGGCACAGCAAATTGGCGAGAGTGTCATGAAAACCCGAATTTTATTGACGGTTATTGTTCTGCTGGCTTGTGTCAATGTGAGTTTTTCACAAGCCTCGCCCCCGCTTGGCAACAAGCCGGAACGCGTGGAGTGGTTGCGCGATCTTGGCTTTGGGATGTTCATTCACTGGAATGTGGATGGCACACTGGGCGGTGTCATCAGCCATTCGATGGTGGGCGCATCCGAAGATTATTTGCAGCGGTACGTGAACGAACTGCCGAAACTCTTCAATCCCTACAAATACAAGCCGGATGATTGGGCAATGCTGGCGAAGCTGGCAGGAATGAAATACGTCGTGTTCACGACCAAGCATCACGCGGGCTTTTGCATGTGGGATTCCAAAACGACGAGCTTCAATTCCATGAATACGCCGTATGGCAAAGACATCACGAAGCAGCTTGTTGCAGCGTTTCGCCAGCAGGGAATTGCCGTGGGCTTTTATTTTTCACCCGATGATTTCTTGTGGCTTTGGAAAAACGGCAAGCCTGTCGCTCGCGCACCGCATCCGGGCGTGACGCCGCAGGAAAACAAGGCGTTGATGGAGTACGACAAAGCGCAGATCAAAGAGTTGCTGACGAACTACGGCCCGATTGATTTCTTTTTCATTGACGGCCCGGCAGAAAGCTTGCGCGAATATTGCTGGGAACTGCAACCGAACATCGTCGTGACGCGTGGCGCGATTGCTACGCCGGAGCAATACATCCCCGGCTTACCGCTGGAAGGCGCGTGGGAAGCGAATCTGACGATGGGTACGGAATGGCCGTACAAGCCGACGAATGAAACGTACAAGTCAGGGCAGGACTTAATTCGCACGCTCATTGAAACGCGTGCCAAAGGGGGAAATTTATTGCTGAATGTCGGCCCCAAACCCGATGGCGAATTGCCGATTCAACAGGAAGATCGGTTGCGCGAAGTCGCGTTGTGGATGTTCGTCAATCAGGAATCCATTCACGGCACTCGCCCGTGGAGCGTGACGAATGAAGGCGGCATCTGGTTCACGCGCAAAGGCGATACGGTGTACGCGATTGTGACCGATGCCTGGAAGTACGGCGATCCAAAAACGATGACGCTGAAAACCGTCGCGGCCACAAAAGACAGCGTTGTCAGCGTGTTGGGGCAAACGGGAGAGATTCTGGAATATCGCCCGCAAGTCGTGCCGCGTGCGAAGTGGGAACAGACTGCTGACGGCCTGACGATCACGGCTTACAAGGCGCAACGCCTGTACACCAACAATCAATGGCCGAATCCGGTCGTCTTGAAAATCACGAATGCCAAATCCATTTTTGAGCCACCGCAAATCGTGACGCTCACCGGATCACGCAATGCTGACAAAACGTCTGCGACGCTACGCGGACGCTTAGATCATTTAGGCAAAGCGCCCTCAGTCGAAGTCAGCTTCCAATATCGCGTGAAGCCCGAAGCCACGGAATTTACTGATCGCAAATGGATTGATACTGAAAAGATTTTGCGGACGGTAACAGGCGAGTTTTCAGCCACGATTTCTGGCTTGGAACGCAACAACGAATATGAATTCCGCGCCATCGTGAAGCACCCGTTGATTACGCTGACGGGCAAAGAAGTCGTTGTGCCTTAGATGCCCTGGAGATGCATGGAGTACAAGCTTTAGCTTGGCTTTCTCCAAAGTAGAGAAAATGCCAAGCTAAAGCTTGTACTCCATACCTTTGTACTAGACAAAACGATAT
>JAFDVL010000047.1:0-3545 GCA_018268995.1 Acidobacteriota bacterium
ACGCAACTGAAAACTGATCTAATTATCCGTCATTGGTCATTTGTCATTCGTCCCTTGCTCCGAGCCATCTCAGCCGGAAAGCATAGGACAAATGACAAGTGACGAATGACCCAATCATCAACCGATCCAGCAAGCTTCATTAGCGGCAGCTTCTGTACTGGGCAGACGAGCCATGCAAGTGAAGGGGGCTGGATTTTTTTTGGAGGTCAAATATGAAACTACGTGCAGTAGTGATGTGTGGAATCACCTTCTTGCTGCTTGGTCTTGCAGCCTTTGCGCAGACCAGCCGTGGGACGGTGAGCGGAATAATAAACGATTCGACAGGAGCGGTCATTGCAAATGCTGCTGTCACTTTAACGAACAATGATACAGGCGTGACGCGTTCGACCGTCACAAATGGCGAAGGATTATATCGGTTTGATGCAGTTGATTTAGGGACGTACAGCGTCAAAATCATCGCCAACGGTTTTGGCGCAGTCACCAAAAATAACATCGTGGTCAACGCCAACCAAATTGCGCAGATTGATGCACAACTCGCGCCCGGCACGACGGAAATTGCTGTAGACATCACGGCAGAATCCGGTGCTTCATTACAAACCGAAGCGCCTGTCCGAGGCGGCAATATCAACACCGTACAAATCACCGAACTGCCGATTGCGACGCGCAATCCGGTTTCCCTGGCGCTGACCTTGCCTGGTGTTTCCAGTAATCGCTATGGCACTGGCGTTTCGACATTTTCCGTCAACGGATCACGCGGACGATCCAACAACTTCCTGATTGACGGAACGGAAAACAACGATATTTCAGTCACAGGGCAAGGATTCCAAATCAAGAATCCTGACAGCGTGCAGGAAGTATCGGTGCAAACCTCTAATTACGATGCAGAGTTCGGACGTGCTGGCGGCGCAGTCGTCAATACGATCACCAAATCCGGCACCAACCAGTTTCATGGCTCTGCCGGATATTTGATCGAATCCACCCGCTTCAATGCAATCGCCAGTACGGAATCTCTGGTCGCTGAAGTCAAGCGCCGAGGGCGTCCGTTGCCCGGAACAGATCAATGGTTTTCCGGGACGTTTGGCGGGCCGGTTATCAAGGATCGCACATTCTTCTTTGGGTCGTATCAGGAACAACGCTCCAACGCCTCGCAAACGGCAAACGTGATTACGCTTTCAGCGGCTGGCCGCGCAACATTGCGCGCACTCTTTCCGCAGGGCATCAACAAAAACGTAGATACCTACCTCACTATCACTGGCGGCTCTGACGCAACCGCGAACCTGTCAAAAGTGGCGCTTGGCAACGGACGCCCTGACATCGAATTCGGAACGCTTGTTTATCCGTACGGCCAGAAGTTTTTAGAGCGACAATGGCTGACGCGGATAGATCATAAGATCAGTGAAAAATCGCAGCTTTCGGGTCGTTTTCTGTACGACGACACCAATAATCCTACAGGCGGCGCAACGGTTGGATTCCCTGGTTTCAATACCAGCCAGGTCAACAAATTCCGCAACTTTCTGGTTTCAGAAACGCATATCTTCACGCCATCGCTGACCAATGAGGTTCGCCTCTCGTACAACCGCATTGATCTCAGCTTCCCGCTTGATCCGGCGAATCAGCTGGGGCTGACGTTGCCAAGTTTTGATCTGGGAGCTGGATTGACACCTGCGACCACGAATGTCGGAGTTCAAACCAATATCCCGCAAGGCCGTGTCGCCAACAACTATCAACTGCAAGACACAATCACGCACGTGCGCGGCAATCACACCTTTCGTATCGGCACCGAGCAAATGATGCAACGCTCGCGTCAGTTTGCGCCGATTGTCGAACGCGGATTGCTGGCGTATCGCAGTGGCGGCGGCTTCACGGAGTTCGCCAATTTCGTAGATGATTTCGGCGGCTCAGGGCCATCAACAGGCAGCGCCCGCCGCGATTTCGGCACCCCGGCATATTATCCCGAACTGTATCGGCAAGCCTATTTTGGGCAGGATCGCTGGCGTGTAAATGATGCCTTAACCCTGACGCTCGGCGTCCGGTACGAAAACTTCGGCACGCCGATCAATTCGGTAAAAACGCCCGCTTTTACAGGTCTTTTCAATATTGACCCAACGACATTCGATGGCCCGTATCGCCTGCCGAACAAGGTCAAAGCGGATAACAACAACTTTGCTCCCACAATCGGCATTGCCTATTCGCCTTCTTTCAAGGATGGAGTGTTGGGCAAGCTATTTGGCGACAAACGTTCGGTGATTCGCACGGGTTATCAAATGGGCTATGACTCGTTCTTCAACAACATTGCATCGAACGCAGCGACATCTTCACCCAATGTGGTCGCCACCAGTATTGTGTCTACCGTCAGCGCAGCGAATCCGCGCGGACTGGCGAATCTCTCGACTTTGTTACCAACCACACCGCGCGCGCTGACCCCACTGGATGCGCAAACATTGGTTGATCCAAAGCTTGTGAATCCCTATTACCAACGCTGGTCGCTGGGTGTGCAACGCGAATTGGCCAGCAATTGGATTGTGGATGTTTCGTACGTCGGATCAAAAGGCACGAAGCTGTTTTTGCAGGAAGATTACAATCCGCTGGTGCCTGCGGCCTTACGCAAAACACCCACCACCACAACGCCGATTCCCAGCAGTCGGTTGTCAGGTCGTCTTGATAACCTGCAAGGTGTGCGCAACATTCGGACGAATGCGGGCGCGTCGAACTATCACTCTGGACAACTGAACGTGACGCGTCGTTTCAGCCGCAGCTTTGCCGTGACGGGTGCCTATACCTACTCGAAGCTGATTGATAATGGCAGCGACATTTTCGCCATCGGCGGTACGAATTCGCAGGCGGCGGCAGCCTTGCCGTCGGTCCTGGGCGGATTACCCGCCGAGCGTGCAGTTTCCATGTTTGACCGCACGCATCGCGCTTCGATCACGTACGTTTACGACCTGCCGTTTTTGCGCGAGCAAAAAGGGTTGGCAGGGCAGATTATCGGCGGCTGGCAGGTTTCCGGGGTATTGACGTTTGAAACAGGCGTTCCGTTGAATCTCACGAACGGGCAGGATGCTGACAGCATCGGTGGCAATCTGGATCGTCCTGATTACAATCCAAACGGTCGTAAAAATGTTCGCGCGATTCCGAATGCGACCAGCCCGACCGGTTTCGTCAATCCCGATGCCAACAACGCGCCCATTGATCGCAATGAAGCGATGTTTATTGGCATCGCTGCCAATTCTGGTCGCACAGGAAACCTCGGTCGTAACTTTTTACGCACACCGGGCATCAACAATTGGGATATGAATTTGACCAAGAAGATTGCTGTGACGGAACAAATTAAGCTCGACTTCCGGGCAGAGTTCTTCAATGTGCTCAATCATCCCCAATTCGGCATTCCCAGCGCCAGCGCGTTTTCGCCTGTACAGGCAGGCATTCCCGCCAGCGTGTTCAATTCCTTGCCAGGACAATTCCTGAAAAAAGAAGTCCCTGACGGTGGAGCCAGAATCATTCGGTTCAATTTGAAACTGGTGTTCTAGATCGGTTTTCAATTCAGT
>JAFDVL010000047.1:3589-49859 GCA_018268995.1 Acidobacteriota bacterium
CGCAACTGAAAACTGATCTAAAATGTACGACAGGCGGCTCGTCTGTCGCGGTTGGCTTGCTTGCCAGCGCGACAGACGAGCCGCCTGTCATACATAAACGGACGTTTTTTTGAGCCAGTCCTATTCCTTAACAAAATCTTCGTATTCAGCCGCCGACAACAACCCATCCACTTCTGTTGTATCCACGACTTTGATTTTGATCATCCAACCATCACGATACGGATCATTATTAACAAGTTCCGGCGCATCAGCGAGCGCTTCGTTAACTTCCAGGACTTCGCCGCTGACAGGAATAAAAAGTTCGTTGACAGATTTTACAGACTCGACCGAACCGAAGGGGTCGCTGATTTCAAAAGTGTCGCCGACCTTGGGCAATTCCACATAAACAATGTCGCCTAATGATTGCTGCGCAAAATCTGTAATGCCAACGTAGGCGGTGTCGCCGGATAAACGCAACCACTCGTGGTCTTTGGTATAACTTAAATTATCGGGAAAAGTAGCCATTGTTTCTCCTTTTTGCAGAGTATGGGGTAATAACACCAGCTTCGTTATGGGTCATGAAACCGAACGACGAAGCCCAAGCTAATACTCCCTGTTCTTCTATGCACTTCGTTTGTAAAACGGTGTCGCCACCACTTGTGCCGCAGTCAGTTTACCGCGAACATCAATTTGAAATTGGGAACCGATGGCAACATGGCTCATCGGCAGATAGGCAAGACCAATATTCTTTTTCAGGTATGGCGCAGGGCTGCCAGAGGAAACCTGACTGACCTGCTGACCAGCAATCAAAATCGGGTAATGATCGCGTCCAATGCCGCGTTCGATCATTTCAAAGCCAACCAGTTTGCGCGTCAATCCCTGTTCTTTTTGCCTCGCCAAAGCGTCACGACCGATGAAATCGCCTTTATTTAATTTCACAATCCAGGCTAAGTCAGCCTCGTACACAGTAGTTGTGTCATCAATGTCATTACCGTAAAGCGCCATCTTTGCTTCCAGTCGCAAGGTGTTGCGCGCCGCCAATCCACAGGGCTGAATGCCGACAGGTTTTCCAGCTTCCAGCAAGCCATTCCAAATTTGTTCAGAGGCGTTCGGATCAATGTAAAGCTCAAACCCATCTTCGCCTGTATATCCAGTGCGAGCAATAATCGCGGGCACACCGTCAATCGTGCCATTGGCAAACCAGTAATATTTGATTGCGCCCAAATCCACATTGGTGAAGGGCTGCAAAATCTCCAGCGCGCGCGGGCCTTGCAGGGCAATCTGCGTGTACTTCCCGCTGGTGTTTTCGACCTCAGCATCAAACTCTTTCGTGTTGTCCACGATCCACTGAAAATCCTTGTCAGTGTTGGAAGCGTTCACGCACAAAAAATAATGCTCGTCGCTGAGTTTATGCACCAGCAAATCGTCAACGAACGTGCCTTGCGGCGTCGTCAGCCCAGCATATTGGGCTTGCCCGATTTGCAGCTTGGAAGCATCGTTCGTCGTGATGTGCTGAACCAGCGCCAGCGCCTGAGCGCCACGTACCTCAATTTCGCCCATGTGCGAAACATCAAAAAGCCCGGCTCCGGTGCGAACCGCCATGTGTTCGTCAATGGTTCCGGCATAAGTCACAGGCATATCCCAGCCCCCGAAATCAATCATTCGGGCACCAAGCTGGCGATGAGCGTTATTGAGAGCGGTTCGTTTGAGTTGCTCGTGAGACACGTTGATTTCCTTCGATTGTCAATCCATTTTTATTACTGAGAGGAAACAGGAAGGCAAACCTAACATGGCTTTCAAAGCACAGTCAAACGATTGCAGCAGGCGGATTGTGGATTCAGGAACAGTTCGTTACTATTGCCCCGCAATAAAGCTATGGCGGAAGAAACTCTCATCATCGAAACACCCGAACACGTCGAATTGCAATTCGCGTTAGCCTCACTTGGTAACCGTTTTCTGGCCTGTGCGATTGATCATGCTATTCAAATGGCGGCGATTATTATTACCCTGATTGTTGCCACTTCAGTCAGCACCGAGATAGATCGCTTCACCACCACCACCATAGACAAAATGACTTCGGGCAGCCTGTGGACTATCGCGGCGATGATCCTGGCGATTTTCATTATTTTCTTTGGCTACTTTGCGATCTTTGAGGCTGTGTGGAGCGGGCAAACTCCCGGCAAACGCTGGCTGCGATTGCGCGTCATCAAGGAAGATGGACGACCGATCAATGCATTTGAGTCGTTCGCCCGAAATTTGCTGCGCGGGGCAGATTTTATGCCGCTGATTGTGTTGCTGCCGCTTTATTCCATCGGCATTCTGTTTGTTTTTGCCAGCTCGCGCGGAAAACGATTGGGAGACTTTGTCGCAGGAACCGTCGTGATCAAAGAACGCGCAGCGGAAGCACCATCGTTCGCCGAAGTCTTTGAGCAGAATGACGACGAAAGCCTCTCTACCATAGGGAACAATGGCTGGGGCTTTGATATTGCGCGCCGCCGCATTGCCGAAGCGGTAGATTTTAAGGGAGACATCCGCTCCATCACGGCAATCGAAGTCGAAGTCGTAGAAGCATTCCTGCGCCGACGTTACGATTTGCCGGACTTGCCGCGTCAATGGATGGCTTGGCGTGTTGCCTTGCCCTTACTCAACAAAATCCGTCCGCAATTTGATGCAGACACATTTACGTACGAGGGTTTTTTAGAAGAATTGCTCGCACGGTATCGAAGGAACTGAAATTAAAAATGTCCACCGGATACTTACCACTTAACGATCAACTATTTTCTTACCTGCTGAACAACTCGCTACGCGAATCAGCGCTGCAAAAACAACTGCGCCTTGAAACGGCCAGCATCCCCGAAGGCGGCATGCAAATCTCGCCGGAACAGGGACAATTCATGCAGTTCCTGATCAAGCTTCTCGGTGCCAGGAAAACGCTGGAAGTGGGCGTCTTTACGGGCTACAGTTCGCTTTGCACTGCACTGGCATTGCCCGACGATGGGCAGATCATTGCCTGCGATGTCAGTGAAAAATGGACGTCTATTGCACGGCGTTACTGGGCAGAGGCAGGCGTCGCGCACAAGATTGATTTGCGCCTCGCCCCGGCGACCACCACCCTGGATGCGCTCCTTGCCGATGGTCAGGCTGAAACCTTTGATTTCGCGTTCATTGATGCCGATAAAGAAAACTATTTGCATTACTACGAACGCGCTTTGCAACTTGTACGCAAAGGCGGATTAATCGCGATTGATAACACCCTTTGGTACGGCAAAGTCGCAGATGAAAGTGTTCAGGATGTTGACACCATAGCCATTCGCGAGCTGAACAAGGCATTGCATCACGATGATCGAATCTTTTTAAGCCTGACCCAAATTGGCGATGGCGTAACCTTGGCAATTAAGTTGATTGACTGAGTGGGGTATCATTTAGCTCAAAGGGAGATGGTTATGAATTTTGAGCACCAGTACATCGAATATCGGGACAGCGGGTATTGGATCAAAGAGAAACGTGTCTCGCTTGATTCAGTGGTCTATCAATGGCGAGACGGGCTTTCACCAGAAACAATTCGAGAGTGTTATCCCGTACTCAGCTTAAAAGAGATATACGGGGCCATTTCGTTTTACCTGGATCATCAATCGGAAATTGATGAATATTTGCAGCAGGCAGAAGTTGAGGAAATCGAAATTCGACAACGCATTCGAGACCTGTACCCAGAAGCCGCTCGACGCATTGACGAACTTCGCCACACCGCCAAACTAAGGACACGATGAAAATTCGTTTTCAAGCGGACAATGATCTCAATGAAACGATTGTTCGCGCGCTCCTGAGAACAGTTCCACAAATTGATTTTCAAACGGCCCCGGCATTGGGATTACACGGCGTCCCGGATGAAAAAGTACTTGGACTTGCGGCTGATGAAGGGCGCGTGCTGGTTTCTTGTGATCGCCGTACGATGCCTTTTCATTTTGCAGACTTCATCGCTCAACGTAACTCGCCAGGGATATTCATCTTGTCTACCAGACTCTCAATTAGCGAAGCTGCTAATTGGTTGTATCTGTTTTGGGAAACAACCGAAGCGGAAGAACACATCAATACAATTACCTATATCCCCTAAAACGCCATGCTCCAAATAAGTCGCCGAAACATCTTAGCAGGCCTTACGGCATCCGCTCTGGCAGGAATCGCACCCGCACAAACACCTCAATCAAAGCCGCAGCCGCTTGACCTCAAAGATTTTGAGCCGAAAAGTATGCTTCACGTGCAGGAAACTTTGGTGGCCAAAGCACGCTTTCCGGTCATAGATTTTCACACGCATCTGTCATTCACGAATACAAGCGGGGCAGCACCAAAAGCGAATTTTCGCGCCAAGCCAGAAGAAATCCTACCCAGCATGGATCGCAAGAATTTGCGAATGATGGTGAATTTGACTGGCGGATACGGCCCAGCATTGGAAGAAAATCTTCGCTATTGGCAGACACCGCACCCCGACCGATTTGCGGTCTTTACTGAACCCTGGTTCAGCAAAATCGTCGAACCGAATTACGCTCAATTTCAGGCAGACCAAATCGTCCAGGCCAAAAAGCTGGGGGCGAGAGGAATCAAGGTACTCAAAACGCTGGGGCTGTATTTACGTGACAACGTGACGACTGGCAATTTGATCAAGATTGATGATCCTCGCTTTGACCAGATGTGGGAAGCAGCAGGCGCAAGCAAAATGCCCATTGCGATCCACACCTCTGATCCAGAAGCGTTTTTCCTGCCGATTGATCGCTTCAATGAACGATTCGAGGAATTGAATGCCCATCCAAACTGGTCGTTCAATGGCCGGGATTATCCGAGCAATCGCGAATTGCACGAAGCACGATTACGCGTCATTGTCAGACATCCGAAAACGCATTTCGTGCTGCTCCACGTGGGCAATGCTGAAGATTTGACGTGGGTTTCAGAATGGTTGGATAAATATCAAAACACGTCCGTCGAGATCGGCGCGCGCATCGGTGAATTAGGCAGACAGCCCCGCGCAGCGCGAAAGTTCTTCGATAAGTATCAAGATCGCATTCTGTTTGGCACTGATGCCGTCCCTCAAGGTTTTGAAACGCCGCAGCAAATCTTTGGCGAGAAGCTGTATGAGATTTATTATCGCTTCCTCGAAACCGAAGACGAGTATTTTGATTACGCGCCCGCCCCAGTTCCACCACAAGGCCGTTGGCGGATTTATGGGTTGGGATTACCTGACAAAATTTTGCGCAAGGTATATCACGCCAACGCGGCTCGATTATTGGGAATGAAAATATGAGGACGATGATTTTAATCGCGCTCTTCTGGCTTCTGTTGAGCATTGCAGAAGCGCAAACGAAATATAACCTTGTCTCAATTGTCACTGACGATCAGGCGTTGTGGTCAATCGGCGCGTATGGAAATCGTGAAGCGATCACACCGAACATGGATCGGTTGGCGCGAGAAGGCGTAAAGTTCAATAACGCATTTGTCACCACGCCTGTCTGTTCGCCAAGTCGAGTCGCGTTTCTGACGGGCTTATATGGGACGCAAGTCGGCATCACGGATTACCTCACGCCGGATGAAGGCAAGGCAGGAATGGGGTTGCCCAGCACTGCGATGACCTGGCCACAGGTGCTGCAAAAAAATGGCTACAAAACAGCGCTCTTCGGTAAATATCACTTGGGCACGCAAGCAGGGTTTCATCCGACCAAGCGTGGTTTTGATTACTTCATGGGTTCTCAGCAGGGTAGCTTTGCTCCAATGAACCCAAAGCTCGAAGTCAATGGGCAAATCGTCGAAGTCAATGGTGCCGGGTCAGACATTGTGATGGATGATGCAGTGCGTTGGATTGAATCCAATCGTGACAAACCATTTGCGGCACTGATTCACTTCCGCGAACCGCATACGCCCTACGGCCCAATGCCAGAGGAAGACACCAAACTTTTCGCGAATCTTGATCCAACGATTCCGCAGTTTCGTGGGCTGGAGGCCAACCACGTCAAGCGATTACACCGCGAATATTATGCGGCGGTGCATGCCATTGATCGCAATATCGGCAAGCTGCTGGCCCTGTTGGATCGGTTGGATTTGTCGCGCCAAACAATTGTGATGTTTCAGAGCGATCATGGATATAACATTGGCCATCACGGCATTGAAACCAAAGGCAATGGATACTGGATTGCAGGCGGCGTGAACGGCCCCAAACGCCCGAATATGTGGGATACATCGCTGCGCATCCCACTTCTCATTCGTTGGCCGGGAGTGATCAAAGCCGGATCTGAAATCAGCGAAACGGTTTTGAATCTGGATATGTTTCCGTCGGTGCTGGGAATGCTGAAAATCAAGGCTCCGGTTGGATACAAGCACAACGGCAAAGATTTCACGCCCTTGTTACAGGGGCATCGCGATGCACATTGGCGAGAGGAAATCTTTGGACAATATGATTTGCACAATGTCGGCTTAGCCTATATGCGGATGATCAGGACGAACGAGTGGAAACTGGTGCGGCATTATCACGCGAATGAATTGGATGAGCTATACAACCTGCAAAGTGATCCTGGCGAAACGAAAAATTTATACAAAGACGAAAAGCTGCGTGAAGTGCGCGACCGCCTGCAACAACGGATTGAGGCAAGGATGCAGGAAATCCATGATCCGCTGTGGCGTGAGTTGAAGCCCAAATCCTCTCGCAGATAAGGCACACTCCATCTTGCGAACCCGGCTGTCGCAAGATTGCAATGCTCATCCGACCTTGGTGGCAAAGCCGATATACCCAATCAGAGTGGAGTTCGTAAACTTGAAAGCAAAGTCATCTTCCACCGTTCTCGTCAGCACCATTTTCCAAAACGCCAGACGCGTAATATCGGGCGCAGAGCCAGTGATCAGGCTCACCTGCAAGCCGTTCGACTGACAAAATTCCTGAAGCTCTTTTGGTTTGATAAAAAGCCGATGCAGGTGCAAATCTGGCGGCGTGTTTTTGACGAACCATTCCACCCCTTTGATCCCGATCAACCAGGAAATCCAATTGCGGTTGAAGGTGTGAAAAAAGAAAAGCCCTCCGGGCATCAAGACGCGCGAAGCCTCGGCGATGACCTTTGCAGGCGTTTCGACATGCTCAAGAAAATCCATCGCACAAACCACCTGAAACGAGGCGTCTTCATAAGGCAGATGATACGCGTCTCCAAGCTGATACTTCACACGCCCCGTTGTATCGTAGCGCCGGGCAATCAGCAGGCTCTGTTCCGAGGCATCAATTCCGGTCACATCAAATCCTTCGACACTCAAAGCATTCGATAAAAATCCAGCGCCACATCCGACATCCAATATCTTGATCGGAGCTGATGGGAAGGCTTGCCTGATATGTTGAATCATCCAGGGGTTGCGCGCGCGCGACTCGGCACGTAGTAACGCAACTGGATCGTCCTTGGCTGTATACCAGCGCTCGCCCAGTTGATGATAGATTTCGTTGTTTACTTGTTTCTCGAACGTGGCTTCCATAATAAATTCCAGTAGATGAATTGATACAAGCCAAACAGGAAAATCAGGAACGTACTGCTGTACATAAAAAATCGCTCAAATCCCGTGTAGTAAAGCCAGGCGGATGGTTGCCCATGTACCGCCGGCCACAGTGCAGCAGCCGCAATCAAAATAATCGGATGCAACATAAACAACACGGCGTGCAGCCAATGTTCTCCTGCTGGGCAATGACGCTGATGAATGCGTTCGTCTTTTGTGATGAAAAAACAGGAAAAGGTACTGAGGACAATAAAAACCACGATAGCCTGGGCCGTCGGTGGAACGAATAAAAGCCAGATCATGCACAATAGAACGGTCAATGTATCCAGTGGATGCCCTAACCTCTCCCAACGGGGCAACGAACGTTTGCGATGGAAATAGAGTTCATCCACTCCCATACACACAACTTGCAGCAGAAAAGGAATGATGACGATTCGGGCATCCAACATAGTCATTGCTCCATCCACGTTTCCTACCGATCCTATCAGGAATACTATTTTGGCAATAAAGCACGTTTGATAGACTCCAAGCAAATGGCAGGCTAAATCGTCACAGAATTTTTACTTTTCGAGGACAAGATGGCGCTTGAAATTAAATTGGCCGTTGTATGTCAGCGAACATTTGAGGAATTGGCAGGAGAAAGTGAAGTCCGGCGATACTGTAATCAATGCCAATTGTTCCGCTCGCCGGGATTCCCGTTCAGCCGAGTTGAGAGCAGTTAATCCGTGAACGGATTGATTAAGATAGCTTACGAACGAGCTGTAGGAATTTGCGAAGCCAATGATTCCAGTTTGTGCAGGTAAGATTTCGCAGCTTCGCTCCCTTCGGCAGGTGCCCAGGGGGCAAAATCTTTATCGCGTTCCATGACAAAACCGCCAGTTGGATGTCCCTTGACTTCATAAATCACTGAATCTTCCAACGCAATGAGGGTATGGTAAATTCCAGGTTTGATTTGTAATCCAATATCGCCATTTGACAAGGAAAGAACATGGCTGCGGGAAAGGTCAAAGTTTCCCGCATCATCAAAAACCAAAATCGCCAGTTTTCCACGCAACAAAAGGAAGGCTTCTGTCTGGTGTTGATCGCCGTGACGATGCGGACAGACGTACGTTCCAACAGCCAGCGCATTGAGCATCCGATGGCAATGTTCCCAATCTCCGTCATGAAAACAATGAATTGCACGCAGACGTGGAACCTGATGAGCCCTGGCTAGGAGGTCATCCAGCAACGTTGTGTCAAAGGTCTGAACGGATTGCATAGGCTGAAAAGAGAATTGCGGCGAAAGGCCGTAATGTTCGGTGAGTGGCGTCTAAACTAAATTGCTTAGCGCACTTCCTCAAGAAACGTCAGGACAAAAGTTCTGACTGTCGCCTTCGCCGCAAAATCGAATTTAAGTAATTATAAGAACTGGAGCGGGAGACGAGATTTGAACTCGCGACTTCGACCTTGGCAAGGTCGCACTCTACCACTGAGTTACTCCCGCTCAATCTCAACGGGTGACTTTTTAGCCGATGGCGGTAATTTTGTCAATACCCTCTCAGCCAATTACTGTGCTCAAATCGTGCCTCAGAAAAATATGATTGCAATATGGTCACTTCCGGGGTTGCACTTGCCAGCAGCACGCTTACGACATCAAAACGAAATGCCTCACCACCTAATTGCAAGACGCGCCGATAGATTCGGCTGGTACGGATGATTTGCCGTTGTTTGCGCCGATCTACGGCTGTCTGGGGTGCAGCAAATTCCTGGCTGGAGCGGGTTTTGACCTCAATAAAACAAAGGATTCCATCGGCGTCATAGGCAATGATGTCTATTTCGCCAGTGATGATACGCCCATTACGGCTCAGGCCAAGCGGAGCGGTATAATTCGTTGCAACAATGCGATACCCCTGTTTTTTGATGTGGTCTATCGCCAATCGCTCACCATAAGCCCCCAGTTCGATTGTTGACCCAAACTCGGCTTTTGCGAGCTGTTTGGTGCCAAAGATTTTCTTCATGTGCTGTCCCCAATTTTTTTATTCCAGGCAGAGCGTTTATACTACCGACTCCTTCAATCTAACAACGGAGATTATCCAAAATGCTGATTCGACTTTGCCTTCTCTTCCCCCTTTTACTTGGAGCGGCCTCGCTCGCACAAACAGAATCCAGTTACGTGCCGCATCGTGTCTTTGACTCGAAAGAAAAGCGCTTCAGTGATTTTGAAGCAATGGTGGCTGATCTGTCGCGGGCCGATGTTGTTTTCATTGGGGAACAACATGATGACCCCGGTACACACCGCCTTGAAATTGCGATCCTGGAAGGCATTGCTCGTCGTCGCAGCAATGTGATTGTCGCCTTGGAAATGTTTGAGCGAGACGTACAACAACACGTGGATGATTATCTTGCAGGCAAAATTCCCGAACAGGATTTCCTTAAAAATTCACGTCCGTGGCCACGCTACGCAACAGACTACAAACCCTTAATCGAATTTGCCAAAGCGAAAGGCTGGAAGGTAGTAGCAGGAAATGTTCCCCGGCGATATGCCTCGCAAGTTGGTAAAAGTGGATTGAGTGCAGCTGAAAAATTGCCGGAAGCGGAACGTGGCTTATTGGCGAAGCAATTTTCTTGTCCTTCAGATGATTATTTCAAGCGCTTTACTGAGGCGATGGGCGGCCATCCGGGCGATAGCAAAGAAGCCCCGAAAATGGACCCGGCAATGGTCGAGCGAATGTATCAGGCGCAATGCGTTAAAGATGAAACGATGGCTGAATCTATTGCCAGCGCAGCGACGGCGGCTCCCAACAGTTTGGTGATTCATTACAACGGCGCATTTCACTCGGATTTCCGGCTGGGCACCGCAGCGCGAACAAAACAACGATTGCCCAAAGCCAATATCAAAGTCGTGTCTGCCCTTCCCGTGGAAAACCTCGACGCTGCCAATGCTGATAAGGATCGTAAGCGTGGAGACTATCTGCTGTTCACACTTCGACCACCCAAAAAAGAAACAAAAAGCTAAAAGGGCAACCCGTGAGTTGCCCTTTTGTCAGCCGTCAATTTGTGCAACTTACTTTGCAAAAACTTCTTTGAAAAAGGCCAATGCGCGCTCATCTCCGCTTTGTCCAAGCCAGAAGATTGCTTGCTTACGGACAGCCAGATTCTGATGCGATTTGGCGATTTTGATTAGCAGTGGAATCGCCTCGTCCTTGTTTCGCTGCCCGATGGCAAAGACGGCCTGCTTTTGGACTTCGGTGTCTTCACCTGTTTTTTCGACTACATCAGTCAAGTATTTCAGACTGCGATCCCCTGCCTTTTGCCCCAGCCAAAACATTGACTGTTTTCTCAACTCACGGTCTTGATCATTGCTGGCAACATTGATGAGAAAGTCTACGGCGGCGTCTTTGTTTTCATTGATTGAGGTGGCAAAAATGAGTTGTCGCTTCAACTCTCGTGGCGTGACCTGGCTATACAAGGATTGCAATGTCTGCAAGGCGGCTTTGTCTTTGCTGATCCCAATGCCAAATGCAGCCTGTTTGCGAACTTCGATTGGTTCTTGCTCGTCGCGTACAATCCCAGCGAGGAACTCCCGCTCCCCTTCCACTTGTCCAAGCCAAAAGATCGCCGTCTTGCGAACTTTTTCTGGATTATTTTTGAGTGACAGCGATTTGAGAATCCCGCCTACGCTCTTGTCATCGTGCAGAGCAATAGCCTGCGTTGCACGATCTTTCAGGCGATCATCACTTTGTTTCTCAATAATGCCTTTGAGAAAAGTCAGACTTTCATCGTTGCTGCCGCGACCAAGCCAATAAACCGGATAGCCAGTGTATTCACGCTTCCGTTCCAGGTTGTAAATCTCAAGGCGGGCAATTGTGCTTCCATCAGGCTCAGACAAAATGAAGACGCCCAGATTGCGCGTTTCATAATTGCTGCCAAGGCTCACACCGTTAACCCAAAAGCTATTGTTGCTGTTGTACCCATCCATATCCATTGCAATACCAGCACGAACGTCAAACGAATACGCCATCCAGAATCTTGTTGCCTTCGACTGCCCTTGTCTCACGGCAGCATCCGTTTTGGCGTTGAGCGTAGAGCCTTCAATCGGAATGAATTGTGCTGAAGGCGCGGGCGTTTGCGCTTTGACGACACTGGCAATAAAAGCCAGGATAAAAATGACAAGGGCGACTATTGCTTGCATAACGATCTCCACAAAAAGCTGTTTGTCTGGTCGTGGCTGCCGAAAGCAAACGCACTTCCCCTTTGCCGGACAGCTAACTGTCCGGCGAGAGGAAATCATTTGTTCAGGCGGGAGGTGAAAGTTACTTCAGAATGTCTTCCAGGAACTTCGATGCATCTGGATCGTTGCTCTGGCCTAAGTAAACGACGGCCTTTTTGCGCAACGCTACAGATGAATCGGACTTGGCCACTTGCATTAACTTCTGCAAGGCTTCTTTGGATTTCGATTGGCTGAAAGCATAGAGCATCTGGCTTTTCATCGCTTCATCGCTTTCGCCATCGTAAAGGCCGAGCAACGCCTTGGCCGCTTTCTCAGCGCGTTCGGCAGTTGTTTTCTCAGACCGCCCGGCTAAATCACCAGCCCAGGCAATCGCTGGGGCAGTAGCGCCAAGAGCATTTTGTCCGCCCACGGCTCGTGGAGTAACAAGGTAGCGCGAGCCACGACTTGCCATTTGTGAGAGGCTGAAAATGACTTGCTTGCGAACCTTGGGGCTTTTATCAGCTTGATACAGTTTCACCAACTCATCTACCAAGCTGGCGTCGCCGCGATTGTCGAGCCATTGGATTGCCTGCACGCGCAAATCTTCGTTGCTGTTGTTGCGAGCAATTTCCAAGAGTTTTTGCCGTGCTTTGGCATTTGAGCTGCGCGACAAAGCGTAAATGGCGTACTTTTTAATGTCAGGATCAGATTCTGAATCATATACCTGAATGATGCGATCAATAGAAGTGTCATCATTACGATCACCTAGTAAATACAGGGCGTCGCGGCGAATCAGAGGAGATTTGGCGGACAAGGCGAGATTGCCAACCATATCCTTTGCACGTTGACTGCGATGGCGCGACAAAGCGGACAACGCGGCTTTTGCCACATCTGGGTCTTCGGCTTTCGTGGCCAAATCCAACAGCAAATCAAAGACCTTTTCGTCGTCCACATTGCCCAGCGAATAAATCGCCGTGCGTCGCAATTTCGGATCAGATTGATTGCGCACTAAATCAAGCAACAGTGGAGTGCTATTCGAGCCACGATACTGACTCAACAATCGGATCGCAGATTCCTTCAAGCCAGTGCTCGCCTTGGAATCATTTTTGAGAATATCAGCGATGTAAGGTATGGCGCGTTCGGGATTTGACTGCATCAAACTTTGCAACGCAATCGCTTTGATTTCATCCTTCTCATCCATCTTACTGGATTGACCGGGAACGGTGACGAAAGTAAATCCACCGGCACTTGCGATGTTAACTTCAACTGGTGGGAATGGAGTATAAATATCTGCAACCGGCGCGGCAGGCGCAACCTGAGGCGTTGGGATCGTGGTTGCCACTTGCCCGCCAACCGCAACAGGGCGCGCAGGAGGTGGCATAGTCGCTCCGATTGCCTGTGCAACCAAATCGTCATTGCCCAAGGCAGGAGCCATTTCAATTCGCATTGCAGTTGCATCACGAACCCAACTGGATTTGGGATATGCCACAACCAGCTTTTGCAAAGTGGCATCGGCCTCTCGCATTCGTCCCTGCTTCTTGAGCGAAAAAGCCAACCAATAGTAAGCCGCATCAACGTTCTTGCTGGTCGGATAAGCGGTGATGTATTCCTTGAATTGTCTCGCAGCCGCATCGTATTTATCTTCTTCGATCAGGTCGCGTCCGACGCGAAACACTTTTGTGGAGGCATCACTGGCGTTGTTGGTTTGCACAAAGCGATTCAGTTTCGTCCAATCAGGCGAAACAAACTGTCCCAGACTGGGCGTAATTGTCAGGCCAGCCAACGCAACCGAGGTCAGGAAAATTGTAGGGAGATGATTTCGTCGTGACATAAACAGGTTCCTTTTCTTATGCATTGCCACTGAGAAAAACGTGATCTTTGTGGCGAATTACTTCAAATTACTCAGCCAGTGCGACGGTCACAGGGGTAGCATAAAGCTGTAACCGCGCGACGATTTCTTTTTTCTGGATTCGTTCTTTAATCGGGTCAACATCGTCTGCCGTGGGTCGTGTGGGCAGGTTTCCGATGTCGAGTAAAAGCGATTCCAGGCTGCTTAACATTTCTTCTGTCGGCCAGTCGCCGCGCGTTTCAGCTTCACGCCGCAGCAAAATATTGCGATACACCAGATTGCGTGCCTGCTTCTTTTCATATGTAAGATCAAAGATGGTGTTGTTGGTCGGGCTGCTATTGCGGAACGACCGAAGTAGCCGCTGGGCGCGCTCAAGATGCTGAATGGTTGCTGAACCTTCCGTGGACATTGAAGCCAGTGCCATCATTGGGTTTGGGTCTAAAAGCATATATGGCTTTTTGCCCGGTGGACGCGAAGGCTCCTTACGCTCTGGTTTAGCAGGCTTATCCAGCTTTCGCTTATTTCTCGGTTGGGTTCGTGGTTCTTCACCCTCTCGATCCTGCATCGAACCTGGTTTCATGACACCTGAGGCCACTTCCTGAACTGGTGTACCTTCTGATGATTGAGATGCCCGTCGGCTCCAGGCCAGACTGAACATTAAAATTAGCAATAGGGCGGCAGCGGGGATCAACCACAACGGACGGCTAAACCATTGCTGCCAGCGGGACGGGCGTTGCTCCTGCGCGAGTTTCACGCGTAATGTTGCTTCGTATCCTGCCCAGTAATCTTCCGCAGGCTCAAGAGAAGTTGAGGCCTGATCGAAGAGACCCATTGCCTCTTTGAGCGAGAGATACTGGTCAAGACAAGTCCGACAATCAACCAGCTCAGATGGCAAGGTTGGTGCTGAATCATCGAACAGCCAGTCCGTCATTTGCTGTTGAGTTTTCCGGCAATCATGTAACTTCATAATTTTTAGTCAGGGGCACGCCCTGCTCGGCTCGGACCCATTGAACCTAACAGTTCGCACCCCGACCCTCGGGAAATTCACAAAGCTTTCGGGAAAGGGGTGCCTCCTCAGACGCCCCGGATCGAATTCCCAATTGTTCACGTAATTTTGTTACCGTACGGAACAACGCTTTTTTGATCGTGCCAACCGACACGCCGCAAGTGGAGGCAATTTCGTCATACGTCATGCCTTCTCGATGCTTAAGCAGGAAAATCAAGCGTTCCCGCGCCGATAAATCACCAAGCGCCTGAAACACCTGATCCACCAGCATGCGCTGATGCAGCGACTGCTCGATATGCAACGGCAGTTCGACATCTTCCAGAGATAATCGGTCACTTGAAGTTTTCCCAACCGCCCAAAAATGCGAACGTTGCTGATTCAGCAAGGTGTTCACGGTAATTTGGCGCAACCAGGTGTAAAAGCTCGCCTCGCCTTTGAAATCAGGCAAGGCGCGATAGGCTTTCAACCAGACTTCCTGCGATAGATCCTCCGCATCCATCGGGTTCCGCGTGTAATACAGTGCCAACGAATAGATGCGGCGCTGATAGGTGCGGGTGAGGCCACAAAAAGCCTCCCTGTCACCGGATTGTGCGCGTTTAATCAATTCGTCTTCAGTACTCACTGGGGAACCACCCTTTGCGTAATGTCATGCTTATAGACACGTCTTACGAAAATTGGTTGGCAATGGATATAAATTTTCGCAGAAATATTTTAGGGCTTCTTGTAAAGAACGCCTAAAGCGATGTGTTCTCTACAAAAAGCCCTAAATATCAGTAAGGGTGATTAAAGTTGGGAAAGAGAAATTAAAAACAATCGAGGGGAAACCGCTGAAGAAGATGGTTGAGTCTGAGGGGGAGCAGTCTTCTTCAGCGTTTCAGAACTATTTGTTGTTAGCCCATCGCCATTTGTAAGGCATACAGCTGGCAATCTGGAACCAGTTCGAATATCTGTTGGATTTGCTCTGCACTGAGATTCAAGGCCTGTGCCGCCGGATGATCAAGCCAGGTCACTTCTGAAACGGCCATTGCCATACTGTTATCTGAGGATTCGTTGATGCCTTTCATATCCAGCAGAATTGCATCACAAAGACTTGCGGCGGCAACATAAACTGAATGCTCCGACGTTGCAGTCAAAGTATGGTGATAGGTGATGGCTTCCAGGACGGGAGCAGGCAGTTTCCAACGTGCTCCGACAATGCCGCCGACCTTCGGATGATAGGTTTCCATCACATCATCAATAATCTTTCTGGGCGTTGCTTGATACTCAGGTTTCTTTTGCATCAATTCATAAATCAGGGAAAGCAGGATGAGCTTTCCGAAATCAATCATCAAGCCGCACAGGAATGCCTGTTCGCGATCAATGCGCAGCATCGAAGCGATGGAACGCGACAACAAGGCACATGCCAATGAGTGCTGCCAAATTCGTTTGCGATCCTCAAGGAAGATGTCGCGTCCGGTGACCACACTTTGCAAAGAGAGCGTCAAGACAAGATTGGTTACAGCCTGTGCGCCGATATGCTGGATTGCCTGTGGTACAGTATCAATATTGTGCCCGCGACTGTAAAAGGCAGAATTTGCGTGCTTGAGCAACTGTGCCGTGATGATCGGATCGGTCACAATAACTTCGCTTAAGTCCCGCAGCGAATAGTTTTCGCGTTGTGTAATGTCGAGCACGCGATTAACCACTGTCGGCAAGAGAGGAACTTTAAATTCTCCCTTGAGCAACTGCCCGACGACCGCCATGCGCAACCCGTGCGCATAATGAAATTCTTCTGTTTCAAGTTGGGTTCGGTTGGTGGTATTTCCCGTCCGACGTCCCTCTTCTGCTTCTTCGTCCATCTCACGATAAGTGTCCAAAACCAACTGAAGCGGACTGAGATGTAAATTAACATTTGCCACCTCGCCCGGTACCAGATCATCGGCAAAAGCGAAGCGGCCATTTTCCCATTGCAGCGTATCTTTCACGATGACGCGAACACTTTGCTCGCTATCCAGCGTGTGATAGTTCGAGGATAAAGCCGTAGCGATTTCTCCGTTATTAAAAACGAATTGCTGTTTGGCGATATTGCTATCAATACTTAAGGTTCCCGTTTTATGAACAACTTCCAGCCACTGAAATAAATCAGGTAGTGGCATGGTTTGAATTTCCCCTTGCAGACTCATTTTATCTCCCTTAGGCAGAACGTGAGGCGATCACTTTGATTGATGTAGTAGGGGTTGTAGCGCTAGCGAGTGAAAGCCGGGCAGCTTCGTTGTTTCCCGCTGTAGATTATGAGGTCGGCGTATGTGAGGTAAACAGGTAAGCGTAACGCAATGGGGCAAGCCTGACTCTCAAGAACTAATCTTATACTGATTTTGATTGTGAACTGTCAACAATCTTTTTAGCACTAATCGCATCCACAGCACAGTTATTTACTATACTTTCAGCACACTTTTCATTTTGCCGGGAAATGCGTCAGTTTCACTTATTCAAGTCCTCTAACACAGTTCGCAACTTTTTCAATTCTTCACCGTATTTTGCCCAGTCCCCTTCTTTCAGAGCCTGTTCGGCTCGGTCATAATGCTGCATTGCCTGCGCTGCCAATCCACGCTGGGGTGTGGTCGGAGCAGATGGTTGTGCGGCCTTTGCCATTGTTTCCCCTTCAGGTGGAAGAGCAGGCGCAGTTCCACTACCAAAGAGTTTTGTCAGGCTCTGTTCCAGATTTTCCCCCATTACAATCTTGTTTTCATTCACAACAATGACTCGTTTTAATTCCGGTATTTTGCCAGTTTCAGCCTGCAAATAGAGAGGTTGCACATACAATAATGAGCCATTGATCGGAATGACCAGCATGGTGCCGAAAATGACTTTCGAGCCGCGCTGACTCCAGAGCGTCAACTGCCCTGAGATTTCGGTGTCAGCGTTAATCCGGCCCACAATTTGTTTTGGTCCGTAAATTTGTTTGTGCTTGGGAATTCGATAGACGACCATCTTGCCGTAGTTCTCGCCATCACTGCGCGCCACCATCCACGCTGATAGATTCAATTTATTTTTGGGAACAAATGGCAGCATCACCAGAAATTCTTCGCTCGGCGCATCAGGCAATTTCATAATCGTGTAATACGGTTCCATCGCCGTTGACTGCCCATCGCTTTCCGCCGCCGAAGCGATTTCCCATTGGTCTTCCTTGTTATAGAAAACCTGGGGTTGATCCATATGGTACGTCGCATAGACCCGCGTCTGAATGCTGAAGATGTCTTCGGGATAACGCAAATGTGTTTTTAGATCAGGCGACATTTCGCTTAAAGGTTTCAGCACACCGGGAAAGATGCGAGCATAGGTTTGGATCATTGGATCACGATCATCCGCGATATAAAGTTGGACTGTCCCGTTATAAGCATCCACGACCGCTTTCACCGAATTTCGAATGTAGTTGATGTCTGTTTGAGTATTCAGTCGGATGCTGCTCGAATACGGATAGCGACTGCTGGTCGTGTAAGCATCACAAATCCAGAAACAGTTGCCTTCAGAAATCACCAGGTAAGGATCATGATCAAACATCAGGTAAGGAGCGATTTTCCCCAGTCGCTCTTTGATGTTGCGATGGTATAGAACGCGGCTTTCGGCGGTAATATCATCTGACAGCATCAGTTTCAGCTCCCCCAGCCGCGTTGAGAAAAGCAACTTGCGAAAATATGATCCGATAGAAACTCCGCCTGTGCCAGTGTAGGTCGTGAATTGATTTTTTTCGCCTTCCGGGAAGTTAAATTCCTGTTGCCTCGTGCGCACAAACACGTGCTCATTTTCCATTTCGCCAAAGTAAATTTCAGGGCGTTCAATCTTGAGGGTAGGAATTATTGAAACCGGTGGGATGTCTTTGACATAAAGCATGGGTAAGCCTTCAGCCGTGATTTGATTCACCGGGCCAAGCGTCAATCCATAGCCGTGCGTAAAGATCAGCCGTTCATTGATCCAGTTCCGATTGGGGAGTTTCTCACTTTCCAACTCGCGCACAGACAACATCACCTGTTGCACCTCGCCGTTGATCTTGTAACGGTCATTGTCCACATTCTGAAATTCATAGTAGGGGCGAATTTCCTGTAACTGTGCAAAGGTACTGAGCAATGGCCCCTGATCCCACAAGCGAATACTATTGATCGTTCGCCGATTACTCTGGATGTCCTGTGCGGTGAGCGTCGCTTCACCCGTCAAATCACGTTCCTCAACATTTTCCAGATTGTAGGCTTTGCGCGTGGCAGCAATGCTATACGCCAGATAAGGTGATTCTTTTTGCAGTTCGTTTGGTGCGACAGAAAAGCGTTGTACCAGCGCAGGGTAGATAATTCCGGCGACAGTCACGAGAACAAACAAAAGACCGCCTAAAAACACCAGTCGCAGATGAGCGAGAAAAATACTCGCCACAGCCATGACTGCAACCAACAGCGCCGCACCGATCTGCGCCCAAAGAATCGGCAAAGTGGCGTTAATGTCAGTGTATCCGGCTCCAGTTACCGTTCCACTGTTGCTAGTCAGCAAGCCCGGTAAATCAAGGTAGTAGCGAAATGCAATGACGATAAAAATGCCTGCCAGCAGCGCCAGCAAGTGGCCGCGCGCTCCGCGTTGAACCGAAAGACGGGGCTTTTCATGCTCATCGCCCATCTTCAGACTGAGGGCGGCACGTCCAAGATACACCACGATTGCAGCCAATGTGGCAAACACAAGAAGCGTTAGCAGCGAACCAGAAACGAAATCCAACCACGGTAATTTGAAAAGATAAAAGCTAATATCGAACCCCAAAACCGGGTCTTTTTCGCCAAACGAAGCGCCATGTCGAAAGAGTAAAAACTCATCCCATTCGCTCCAACTTTTCAATCCAAAAAAGGCACCGATCACAAGTGAGATGGGCAAGGCGAGTCTGGCAATTAGGTTTCCGGCATCAGCGATGGCAATTTCCTGATTTGCCACATAAAACCGGTATCCCGCTTCGCCCGTTTTGCCACTGACCCGCAATGCCACTTTTAAGCTCAGCCAAAACAAAAGCGCCGCCATCAAACCGCCAATCAAGGCCGACAAGACCTGCGTAACAAGAATAGTCGTAAAAATGGATTGATACCCAACTTCATTGAACCAGAGCCAATCGGTGTAGAAACCGGCCCACGCTGGCCAAACAATCAGGAACATAATTATTAACGCAATGATCGCCCATCGCCGCCAGCGGATTGGACGATGCCCGAAGCCGCCCTGAGGAATCTGGCGACGACGCATGTTGCGATCATCGCCTGACTGTGTGTCGAAATCCTCGTAAATAAAATCCTGCTCCTGCATAACGACTCCTTTCAGAGTGCAATGTCCTTGGTGTTCCTGAATTTTTGCTTATTCGTATTTGATATTCAGTATTGTGCAGCGAATACTTACAACATACAACCACAGGGCGAGAATCGGCGTTTTGTGGATGAAGGGCGTGAAAGAAAAATCGCCAGGAGGCTGATACAAGCACTCCTGGCAATTGGGGTTAGAATGAAATTTTTCTTGGGAATACGCAATTAATTTTGTTTGCGTAAAGTTTCCTGGTGCTTTTGAAGCTTCTCTTCGACTTCTTTCATCCGTAGCTTGATGTTGTCATCCAAATTCAGCTTATCAGTCCACATCATTGAGCGACCTTCTCTGACCGTGTAATCAGCTGGCACCTCGAATAACTCCTTTGCGGGTTCGCTGCGATTGATATTGGTCAGACGATGAATATCTTCGCCATAGCGCGGATCATTGAACTTACGAAGGACAGTCACTTCCAATTCAGGAGAGTACCAGGATTCTGTCGTGATGTTGATCGGCAATTCATTACCCATCTCGCCTGCTGGAATCGTGGTAATGCTGCGCGTCCCGTCACATTCGATACCTTCAATATTTTGTTTGCCGAGCGATTCCTTCTTTGTTTCGTACTTTTTGTTCGAGAAGAAATGGACATCCTGCCCGCCCAAATCCATGCGAATGTCCTCAGTCAGAATCTGGCGCGCCTTTACCTCAGCAAGACCCTTCTCACGCGCCTCTTTGTTCGGCCCATCAGCAAGCGTAAAGTTGAAAGTTAAGGTGCCTTGTACCGGAACGGCTTTCCCATTGAGTTCTGTTTGCTTGAACTTCCACTGACGCCCAGCTTCGGTGGCAGCTTCGCGCAACAGCGGATGCCCGCTCACGGCCTGTGCCGTTGTGACTTCGCCATTTTCATTGACAGTCACCGTGACTTGAACCGGCCCTTCAACTCCAGCGGCTTTGGCGGCTGCCGGATAAGAGGGTTGCGCTTTCTGGATCGCACTGGCTTGCAAAACGCCTCCCGTAATCCGTTGGCCGGGTGCGGCATTGGTTTCAGCTTTCGGTGTCGCATTTGTGCTGGGCTTGCCTTCAATCCGGCGGATCACAATGCTCTGAATTTTGTTGGCAGTTTTTTCCTTCGGGTTGAGCATAAAGGTAGTGCCCGCAACTGGATCATGAATCGTGACGTGCTTAGGCAATTCGCCCATCGCCTCTGACAACGGCCCGAAAGCAACGACGATGGATTCCTGACGGGTGCGACCTTCGCCGTCGCGCGCAACAGAAGCCGAGTTGCGACGCACAATACGATTTCCGTCACCCAGCGTCTGGATATGCTCGTTTACGATTTCGGCGCTGTATGGTTTGCCTTTGACGACTTTGCCATCTACGCTCATCTGGCTTGAAACAAAGCCAAATTGTGCGGCGTCCTGTCCAGCAACGAATGACATGGTTGGAGCCGCCACCGCTTCATTGAAAAAGGTGAAATGATCGGGCGGCGGATTGCCGTCGGATTGAAATGTGAAGTCTTTCGTTACGATGACTTCTTGTGTTTTCACCTTGCCCTTTTCAGGCACCGGATTTTGCGCCAATGCCACCAGGCTGTTGGCAACCAACGCGGCGGCACATCCAAAGCTAACGAGTTTGCGATTCATTGTTTCCTCCTACAAAGATGCTCTCGCACAGATATTTGATCTGTGGCAGAAACTGATTAAGACCAAGAAAATAGGGTTAATACGATGGCGAAAAGTATGCCTAAGACTACCGATCCAGGACGCGGATCGCACGCGGAACCCCGTCAGATCCAACCAGAAAATCGGCGTTAACGAAATCACTGTTACGCACCTCACGCGGCAGTGGAATTCCAAGTGGCGCAAGCCTTGAGCGCGGCAGACGCACACGCATCAATTCCGTGCTATCAGCTGGCGGCAGATTTCTGGCGTAATCAAAAACCAGAAAATCATTCGGAGATAACCGCTCCGGTTCGTCCAACTCAAACGGGCCAACATCCACTGTGACATTCCCGCGCGGAAGCTGAGCCGCCCGTCTTACCGGAGCCGCTTTAATAGGAACGGCCAAACGATTTGGCGGCGCGGTGCTTGCCATTTCCAGCGCTGGATCAGCCTTAACTTGTGGAACGGGATTCGGTTCCGGTTCCTTTACGTTTACGGAGGTGGAAGGTGTTGGGGTAGCGGAGTTTCCAGCAGCTAACAGCGATGCTGGCTGCGGTTGCGTTACACGGGCCACGGCAAAAACGATCAAGGCGACTGCCGCAGCAGCGATTAAGCCCCAGCGCATCCACGAGAAAAATAACTTAAAGGGCGATTCAACCGGAGCCACAACCACAGGTACAGCTTTTTCGTCTGCTTGCCGACGAAAAGCGGCCAGCAAGGCATTTTCAATCACCACTGGTGCGCCAAGCTGGCGATCATCCAAAACAACCGCGCGCAAGCCCTGCGTTAAGGCTTTTTCGCTCGCCAAACAATTTGCACAACGCGTGCAATTCTGTGCGTGTGCAAGCGCCTGCTGCTTCGCAATGGCATCCATTAAAACGCCCTGCGTTTCGCTGCGCGCCACGTCCATCACAATTTTGTCGAAGTCCAAGCAATTCATAGCTTAAATTTCAAATCTCAATCTGAGAATCAGGCTCAAGCCTGCGCCACAGCCTTTTCAGCTACAGGTCGCAGCTTTTCCATCAACAAACCGCGTGCCCGATGCAGGCGGGATCGCACTGTCCCTATCGCACATCCCAGCACATTCGCAGCATCAGCGTAGCTTAATTCCTGCAATTCACAGAGCACAACAACTTCACGATAATGTGCAGGCAAAACCAAAATCGCATCGCGCACCGATTGCACCGTTTCTTCACGCGTCAAATCCAGCAAGGGATCATAACAAGTGGTCAACGTGTCTTCTGGCACATCGGTTTCTTCGTCGTCAATCGAAACCATTGTGCGTTCGCGCTGCATCTTTCGCAGCACCTGGAAGCGCGCAATACCATATAAATAGGCTGACAAAGAGCCTTTATTCACATCATACCGCGACGAATCACTCATCAAAACCATGAACACTTCCTGCGTTACATCTTCGGCCAGTGCCTCTGATCCGCTCATGCGCAACGCAAACCGATAAATGCCCGCCTGCCAGCGACGATAAAGTGCAATAAATGCGGTTTCATCTCCGGCATTCATACGTCGAAGCAGTTCTTCATCGGGTGTGTTGTTGATATTCAGCACTGTCATTCGTAGTTGTAAGAAACCTGCTTCGTCCCGTCGCCATTCCTAATTCATCCCGTGCCAAGAAAAAGTTCCCGGAATTAATCGGGAAAATTCGGATTTTTTCTGACCTGCCAAGCCTGCCATAAATGTCGCCGTTCATGGGCAACGATAATCGCCAACGCCTCGGTCAAATTAAGCCGGATCAGTTTTGAGGCGGGTGATACGACTTTGACGCGCGCCCAGTTTACATTTTCCGCCGCGTTGATTTGATCCTCTAACAAATCCTGCAACTTCATAAACTCTGGCGCGACTGTCACCAAGGACTTTTCCGGGGCGGGGATAAATGATTTGGGGGCCTTGAATTTTGACTTGACGGGCGGTTCCATTGATCGCACGAAGAACTTTCCGATGAAACCAAGACGATAATTTTGCTCGCCTGATAGACTAGAACTCTTCGCAATTTTCTCGGAAAGCTGCGGCAAATATAAAAATCCAAGTACATTCAGATGATCAAAACACTGCGCGATTGACCAGTGATTTGGATCAGGCCGCCAGTTGAAATTGCTCTCCGTCAGGCCCGTTAGTAATTTTGCTGCATCCTCCCTGACCGCCGAGATTTGTGCGTGTAATCCAGCCGCATCGTTGTTCATAATTCTTCTCCTGATGGTAGTTTGACTAATAAATGATTCTGGCCTAGACTTCGGGCGTTCTTGAATTTTGCGTGGCGATTTTAGCGACTTGCTCCACGAAAAAAACTGCTAAAGAGCGTGATCCGTTCTCAAAAGTCATCCTTTCCAGAACGCCTCAACGTGATTTAGCGTTGAGGCTTTTGCTTTTGCTTCGCTGGCTGACGGCAGTCCTGCCAAGTGTCGCCCGAGTTTATTTTTCATTTGAAGGAGAAACCTAACCATGTCTGAACCAAATTATCAATTGGAAACCCTGGCTATTCACGGCGGCCAAACCTCTGACCCAACAACGAATGCTCGTGCGGTCCCGATTTATCAAACAACTTCCTATAACTTCGCGGATGCTGATCACGCGGCGCGCCTTTTTGCACTTCAGGAGTTCGGCAATATCTACACGCGGATCATGAATCCAACGACTGATGTGCTGGAAAAACGCCTCGCAGCCCTGGAAGGCGGTGCGGCGGCACTGGCGTTGTCATCAGGCCAGGCTGCGATCACTCTGGCAATTGAAACACTGGCCAGCGCAGGCGATGAAATCGTTTCGACGACTTCCTTGTACGGTGGCACATACAATTTGTTTCACTACACGTTGCCGAAACTCGGCATCACAGTCCGTTTTGTGGATGCTGAAGACGAAGCTGGATTACGGGCAGCCATCAACGACAAAACCAAAGCGGTCTATACCGAAACTGTCGGTAATCCGAAACTCGACATCGCAGACATTGAAAAGCTCGCAAACATTGCGCACGAAAACGGTGTGCCTTTGATTATTGATAATACGACGCCTTCGCCTGCGCTGATTCGTCCCATCGAACACGGTGCGGACATCGTGATCCAATCGCTGACAAAATTCATCGGGGGCCACGGCACTTCGATTGGCGGAGCGATTATTGATGCGGGCAAATTCGACTGGAAAGCGTCAGGACGTTTTACTGATTTCACGACACCCGATCCGTCTTATCACGGCATTGTGTATGCTGATGCGTTCGGGCCGTTGGCATTCATCCTCAAAGCGCGTGTAGTTGGATTGCGCGACACGGGTGCGTGTCTGTCGCCATTCAATGCCTTCCTGATTTTACAGGGCACAGAAACGCTGCATTTGCGGATGGAGCGGCATTCTGAAAACGCGCTGGCAGTGGCCAAATTCCTGCAAGGCCATGCACAGGTCGAATGGGTGAACTATCCCGGACTGGAATCCAGCAAATACTTTGAGCGCAGTCAGAAATATTCACCGAAAGGCGCAGGCGCGCTCGTCACTTTTGGGATTCGTGGCGGCCTCGAAGCGGGCAAAAAGCTTATTAATTCGGTGAAGCTATTTAGCCTTTTGGCCAACATTGGCGACGCAAAATCGTTGATTATCCACCCAGCTTCGACCACACATTCACAACTCACGCCAGAAGAACAAGCCACGACCGGTGTCACCCCTGACCTTGTGCGGTTGTCAGTCGGAATTGAGAACATCAATGACATCATTGCTGATTTAGATCAGGCCTTAAATGCGACGGCACAATCAGCTGGCGCAGGGGCGTAAGACAAAGGATGAAGGATGAAAAATGAACCTGAGACAAATCACTGGTCATCGCCCATCCTTCATCTCCCTTTTCTATGTCGCAACTAAATTCCGCGTTAGAGCTTACCTATGAGGGCGACTTCACCTTGGCGCAGCATTCGCCATTTCGCCTGCTTTCCGGTGACACGCTTCCTCAGGTTACATTACATTATGCGATTTATGGCGCATTAAACGAGGCTCGCGATAATGCGATTCTGGTGCCGCATGCGTTGTCCGGTTCTGCGCGGGTTGCCGATTGGTGGCCACAGTTGTTTGGCGCGGATGCAGTCTTTGATTTAACTAAAGACTGCGTCATTGGCATCAATATGATTGGCTCCTGCTATGGTTCGACGGGGCCAACCAGTATCAACCCCTCTACCGAAAAACCCTATGGAAGAGATTTTCCACTCGTTACAGTTAAGGATAATGTGCGAGCACAAGTCGAATTAATTCGTCATCTGGGGATTCAGAAGCTGCGGGTTGTGATTGGCGGTTCGATAGGCGGAATGCAGGCAATACAGTGGGCAATTGACTATCCAGAGATGGTCGAACATAGCGTAGCCGTAGGTTCAGCACCATTGTCAGCGATGGCACTAGCCCTAAATCATCTACAAAGACAGGCCATCCTCGACAATCCTCAATCAGGCCTTTCTCTGGCGCGACAGATTGCCATGATTTCTTATAAGTCAGCGGAATTGTTTGCTGAACGCTACGGTCGCCGCCCGAATCGAAATGGAGAAGACCCGCATCAGTCTTTTGATGGACGCTACGATGTAGGTGGGTATTTAAATTATCAAGGCGAAATCTTCCTGCGGCGATTTGATCCCGACTCATATTTAATTATCACCAAGCTGATGGATAACTTCGATCCCAGCACCGGTTATGAGTCTGTGCAAACCGCACTGGAGCGTATCAAAGCCCGCGTCCTGTTAATCGGAATCGAATCCGATTGGCTGTTCCCTGTGACTGATGTCGAAGCCCTTGCCCAGCAAATGAAACGTGCCAATGTGGATGTAGAATATGCCAGACTTATTACTACCCACGGACACGACGGCTTTCTGGCCGAGCCACATCAACTGATCCCACTGATTCGCAATTTTATTGAGCCTGACCGCCAGGAAGAAATCTATCCTTAGCCGATTATCCGTTTCATTAAAAAGATACTTCTTGCTCGAAAGGACACAATTCAACTATTATCTCATTGTGATTTGACTTCTGTGGCACCGGGAGGTCTACAAATCGGCAGTCCTTCACTGCCATTGCCATGAGGAAATATGCCACAGACTGAACTTTCATTAGAGCAAATGCCAGAACCACTGATTTCTCCCTCTCCTGCTTCCCTCGTTTCTCCCCTTGCACAAGGTAAACTTTTAGTCGTCGAAGATGACCCGCATATTCAGCGCATGATTTGCGATTACTTCAAACATGTCGGCTATGATGTGGTGACAGTGAGCGATGGCGAAAGCGGAATTAAAGCAGCTTCAGATGAGCGCCCTGATGCGTTAATTCTGGATGTGATGTTACCTAAGACAGATGGCTTCAGCGTTTGCCGCCACATCCGCGAACGTAATCCTTCGCTGCCCATTCTGATTTTGACCGCCAAAGACGATGTCGTAGACAAAGTTTTAGGGCTTGAGATGGGAGCGGATGATTACATCACCAAACCATTCAGTCTGCGCGAACTGGAAGCTCGACTAAAAAGCGTGTTGCGTCGAATGAAAGCCAAAGCGAAAGAAAACGAGGACGGAGATCAAGCTCCGATCATTCGCGGCAGCTTAAAAATTCTGCCGGGACGGCGCGAAGTTACCATCAACGGAAAGTTCGTTGACCTCACGCCAAAAGAGTTTGAGCTGTTGCAATTATTTGCCTCTCACCCAGGCCGCGTTTATTCACGCAAGTTCCTGCTGGAAAACATCTGGGACTATACCTATAGCGGATATGACCGCACGATTGATTCGCATATCAACCGACTGCGCGCCAAAATTGAAGAAGACCCGGAAGCACCCAAGATGATTATGACTGTCTGGGGTGTGGGTTATAAGTTCGCCGACGAAAACGACAGTGAGGAATAACCTCGCGGCTTAGATAAAAAAGTAAGGCCAGGAAGCAAAGTTTTATTCGCCTTCCTGGCCTTACTTTTTTATGCTTTTGCGCCGTTAATTTGGCGGATCATCAATTTTGCCCTTCTTCCCTTTCTTTCCTGCCGCCTCAGATTCCGTTTTTGGTTCAGGGTTCGCAAGACGCGGGCGAGGAGCTTCAGGTTTTGGTGTGGGCGTTGGAGCTGGAGCCATCACCTGCGGCGGTGCAGTTTTTTCCTGCGCAGGCGGAGGAGTTGTTCCAACCTGATTTGCCAGCGGATCAATATTGGGAATTGAATCTCCTTTTGCCTGGGAGACCGGCAAGCTGTCGCCCTTCTTCGCTACAAGTCTCGGCTGATCAGAGAACCGATCTCGATCACGCTCTTTTTGCCGATCCTTAATTTCTTTCGGTACTTCTGGCACTTTGTAAAAGCTATCGCGAGGCTTATTGGCCAGAAATTGGCGCATAAAATCCTGCCAGAATGGCAACGCGGCGGATGTACCGGATTCCCCGTGTCCCAGCGTTTTCTTGGAATCTGAATACCCAATCCAGTTTCCACACACATAGCGCGGTGTGTATCCGATAAACCAGGCATCAGTAAAATCGTTTACCGTTCCTGTTTTCCCGGCTAGTTCATGACCTTGCAACCCGTTAATGGATTTTGCAGTACCTGCCTGTACGACCCCACGCATCAGCTGCACCATCGTCCCAGCGACATACTCGTGCATGACCCGATACTCTTTCGGCTCAGCATTGAAGATTTCACGCCCCTCTCTATCCACGACCTTGCGAACACGGAAAGGTTCAATTCGTACCCCTTTATTTGGAAAGGTGGAATACGCCGAAACCATTGCCAGCAGCGGCTCTTCTGTTGCACCTAAGGCTGAAGGCAGAAAGGGAGCCATTGGATTTGGCAACCCAAACCGCTTGACCATATTCACAGCCTTATTGATACCGACTTCATCCAGAATCCGTACCGCAGGGATATTCCGCGATAAAGCCAACGCCGTTTTGATCGGGATGGTTCCTTTGTAGGTGTTGTCGTAATTGTGCGGCGTCCAGCCTCCACGAGTGAATGGCGAATCGCTAACGTTGTCATCGGGTTTCAGACCGTCTTCAATCGCAGCAGAATAGATGAACGGCTTAAAGGCTGATCCCGTTTGCCTCATTGCCTGTGTCGCGTGATTGAACTTCGCCATTGAGAAATCATAGCCGCCGACCTCTGCTTTAATCTCTCCGGTCTTTGCATCTATCAAGACAATCGCGGCTTGAATTTCGGGCGATTGCTCTAATTCAACGGTCACGGTCTTTTTCTCGCGATTGACATCTAACACGCTAAAATAGGCCAGATCGCCCTTTTTAAAAATTACCGCAGGCGTCTTGTTCGTCCACTGTGTTTCCTTTGCAGTCACAGTTGCGTTGTACATTCCAAAAGTCACCGAGGCACCTTGCGGCGTCACATCTTTCACCATTCCTAACATAAACTCACCTTTTTCAGGTGTGGTGGATGTCCAGGTTTCGTGGCGGTAGGAATCTAAATTTACCTCTGCATCTGTGAGGACATTTTCAAGCCCGCCACGCCAGCCTCGCCGACGATCATACCGCCGCAATTGTTTGCGCACAGCATCCGTGGCTTGCTTCTGAGCCTCGGCATCAATCGTGGTGTAGATACTCAATCCTGAACGATAAATATTCATGGATTCCTGCATACCCTGCTCGGCAGCAACTTTATTTAGCTCCTGGCGAATATCCTCAATGACGTAGGCATACGGGCCACGATCATTTTTGCGCGCTTCGTCCAGATTTAATTTGATGGGTTTGGCTTTCGCAGAATCGCAATCAGATTGAGTGATGAAGCCTTGTTGCGCCATTGATTCCAAGACAAGATTGCGGCGTGTTGTGGCAGCTTTTGGATTGCGTGCTGGATTGTAATTTGTCGGGCTTTTGGGAATCGCAGCCAGCATCGCACATTCATCCAACGATAAATCTTTCACCGACTTGCTGAAGTAATAATTGGCTGCGGCTTCAAACCCATATGCCCCACCGCCAAGGTTAATCATATTGCAGTACAACGCCATGATCTGTTCCTTGGTGTAATACCTTTCGATTTGCAAGGTGTACAACAATTCGCGGAATTTGCGCGTCCACGTTTTTTCAGTCTTCAGGTACAGCGTACGAGCGACTTGCTGGGTCAGTGTTGATGCGCCTTCTTTGCGGCTGAAGGTCAGGATATTTTTCAGCACTGCGCCACCGATACGCCAGAAATCCACGCCCATATGTTCCTCAAAGCGCGCATCTTCAATCGCCAGAATGGCCTTCTTCAACTTGTCAGGAATTTGTTCGTAGGTCAGCGGGACACGTCGTTCCAGCGCCAGTTCCCCAATGATTGTTTTGCCATCGTCAGCATAGACTTTGGTGATTTCGCCCGGCTGGTATTCCGATAACGCTTCGACTTCGGCGGCGTAGGTTGTAAAACCCACCTGATAGGCGAAAATCAACCCCGTCAACGTTCCGGCGATTAATGACAAAACAAGCAGCGTGAGCAAAGTCGAACGCCGCAAAAAACTTTCGATCAAAGATACCAATGTGTTCATTTGGATTTTGTTCCTACGAAATTTGGGATCACGGTCCGGGACAAGATAGTAATTCTCTGACATGACCCAGATATTATAGCCTGTTGATGGCGTGACGCAAAATCAGGGCTGTAATCGTAGGTACACGGTAGGGCGAAAGGAGAAGCGAAACCATTTCCAATGCCTTCAAGAACCTTATCAGATGATGTCCCTAGCTTAGCTTGTTTTTACACTCATCGGATAGGCTAGGCCAAGTGCGCCCGCATGTGTTTACTGTAAATTTACCGATAAGAGTATATTAGGTGTTCAATTCCAGAAGTGGCTCCGAATCGAACGCCTTCCCAAACATAATTAAATGGAACTGCTATTTGACGCTTTTTGCCTAGAAATTTTTTAGGCACACTGAATGAAATTGCATTTCCGGCCAAAACCTCACTTGTAAATTCTGCACTATGCCCGTAAGGCCAATAGATAATAAATTCCCAAGGCTTTTTTGCACTATTGATCTTGTACTTAACCGTTACTATTGCATCCTTTCGCAACACACTTTCCCCATTGCTTCTCACTTTCCCTGTATTTTCGGTAAATATTTGTCTTCCTAGTGTGGTTATCGTAATGCTGCAATTAATATTATTTTGTAAAACAACTCGGACTAAATCATCGCCCTTTTTATCGTTTTCACTGGTCAAATAAATCGTTGGCTTGCTTTCATCAATTCTCTTGCATCCACATTGGTCTTCCTGGTAAGACGGTGTTTCAAATACCTCACTTGGGTAAAATGCAACGAATACAACAAGCGCACAAGCAATGATAATGGCACTTGCCTCCACTGTTTTCTTTACACTTATGCATTTCTGTATAGTCATGGACAATACTCCCGTAGCCTATTATTAAAGTAGATAGAGGGGTCATCAATGCTGTCAGTTCTCCCGCTTATAGTTCTGGCAGCAGCAGCGATTACCTCATCAGAGAAACCTGGTATTTGATGTAAAGCCTCATGTAATGTGTGAAACCCCATTTCGCTTGGGCTTAAAGTGTAATACTCAAGATTCCACACAACAAGATTATTTCCCAGCGTCTTACCGTATGTAGTCCTTATTATATCGCCATCCCTAGTAGCACCTGTAACACCTGAAGGACTCACTCTTCCTTCTTGCACAGCCGCAATATATTCATTAAGCGCATAGTTCGCTGGCGAATATATCGAAGGTAGTGGCTTCATAGGGCCTCCAGTAGCATTAGGTAAGGCGATTGCGATGATCTTTTGGACAAAGTTAGCACAATCCCCCCTCAGCTTATTGGCAGCTTCATCGATACCAATTTGTATAGAAATATCGATTGATGACCGTTGAGGAGTCTGTACAGATGGCGGTGGCAGAACCAACCCACTCAAATTTGGTGTTGTCCCTACTGGCAATGATGTTGGCAGTTGCTGCCAAATTATATTATAGATAAGGTAGACTCCTGCCGGTAATAAAGTTGTCACACCATCAATAGTGTATCCCGAAGCTGCTGATCGCTCTTCTGTCCATACCGAATTACAGAATTAGGGTTAAGGTGCTCCCACCCATAACTTGTCCCATCGCTAGCGGCATTTAATCCGCTTGGATCGGCGAAATTTACCGGATCATTGCTCACATAACTGTAACGATTCAAACTTTGTGGCAACCCGCTGTTAGCCGCACTCAACCCTGCGGGATCAGGTCGGGTAAACCGCCCTTGATTGCCTGCATACATCCGCGCCTGGGCATGTTCCAAGCCACTTGCATCGCGCTCGTAACCAGTGAATTTCCGATTCAACAAAGTCGTGTCGCCAGTTTCCAGCAATGATTTGCCATGCGGGTCAAACTCGCCGCGATAGGTTACGGTGCCTGTCGTACTTGTCATCTTGCGAACTGTCCCTAAATGATCTTTGTGCAGCCAATAGAACTGCCCGTCAGGAGCCAACATCGCAACAGTCTTTCCAGCGTCTATCAGCGCTCGATTCAGTCCCGCATTCGTCACTTCAAACGCCGTCTTGCCCAACACACTCGACTCCACATAATACACTGTCCCTCCACCTTCGATCTTCTTCACCCGCTTCCCATCCCCGTCAAACCCGTAGCTCCCGCCCGTCCCGCTGTTCACACTCACCATCCTCCCGGCAGCATCGTATTGGAACGTCGTCGCCCCTTCCCCCGTCATATTCCCCGCTGCATCCCACGCGTAATTGGTCGTACTCAATGTCACAGGCGGATAGACGCTGGTGTTCTGCACAATCACACTGTTCATGCGATTCGTGGCCGGCGCACCGCTGGCATTATTCGTAAAGTTATAAGTCGTACTGGGTGGATAGCTGGGCCCGTAACTCCGAATGTTTCCCCAGGGATCATAGTCGTAGTATTGCGTGAAGGCCGTTGAACTTGCACTCCGTAAGCGATTGTAGGCATCGTAAGTGTAAGTGGTTGTGTAATTGCCATCTACGGCATCCGTGATTTTCTGAATCCGCCCATCATTCACTGTCAGGGTCGTTCCGGTACCCGGGTCATATTTCTCTGAGGTATATTGATAGCTCTTGTTGACGATCACGTCCGTTCCATCCTGCTTATCCACTTTCATCGTCTGCATCTGATGCCGATTCACATCATAGCCCAGCGTCAAGCGTCGCCCGTTACCGTAATTCAACGTCTTCACTGCGCCAAAGCCATTGTAGATGAGATTGCTCAATACATTCGTTGTCGCATTCGGATCAGTGCCGATTAAATTCGTCCCCACCCCTGTCAATGCGCCGACCGTATTGTAGGCGTAATTCACATTCTTGTTGATCCCGGTCGAGGAACCATAATTCACCGTCTTCAATTGCCCACCCGGATTATAGCTGTAGGTCAGCGTGAAGGTTTGATTCGTCAGTCCGGTGAAGGTGCGTGTTTCACTTTGCAAGCGGCGATTCGCGTCAAAAGCATAACTCATCGTGCCTTGCCCGTCCGTCATCGAGGTGCGCGCACCAAATTCGTCATAACCATAACTCGCGCCCGGCGTGCTGTCGTTATAGCTCACGCTCGTGACTAGATTGCGCGTGTTGTAATTGAACGTCGTGATTTTGCCCCGCGCATCCGTTTTGGTCGCGATTTGATCATTGGTGGTGTAGCTATAATTTACCGTGCCTGCCTCCGGCGTGGTTTCGCTACTTAAGCGTCCGTAATCGTCATAGCTGAACGTGCGCGTCTGCGTCTGCGTGCCATTGTCGCCTTGTTTGACCTCTATTTGCTTGATTCTTCCTAAAACATCGTACGTGTACGCCGCAGTGTTATAGGCAAAGCCGCCCGCCATTTCTTTGGCGGACTCCAGGCGGCCCAGGAAATCGGTTTTACTTTGTACCTGACAACCACGCTCATCCGTCGTCGTCACGGTCGCTCCAGCACAACCGCAGCCCTGCCGATCTATAGTGTACATATTGCCATCTGTGCGCGCGATTTGAATGACTTTGCCCATTTCGTCATAGACGTAATTCTGAAACAGCCAACCAGATGCAGCGTCTTCGTCAATAAGTGTCCAAGTCGCGTTCATCGCCTCGACATTGGATTGATCCGACACCTCTCCGCGCCCATTGTAGACAAACTTCTGCCCGGCATACTTGCCGGTCGCCGCGCTCGGATGATCGCTGCCCTTGCCGAACGTGCGCCCCATTCCATCAAGGCGCGTAAAGCTGAAGCCGATTTTGTCTACGCCGCCCACCGTATCCGTCTTTTGCACGACGGTGGAATACAACAGATTATCCCAGAAATACGTCTTGACCCACGCGCCTGTGGGTTGAGTAGTCTGGAAGGGACGATCCGCAAAATCATAGCTGGTCGTGACGATTTGTTCTTCGGTGGATGAGTTGGGTTTCAGATTGAAGCTCTTGAGCAGATTGCCCGTCCAATAATCGTATTTTTTGCCTGCTCGCATCCCTGTCGGATCCGCGGCGGTGTACACGAAGACTTGGGTATTGCCGACGCTCGCAGGTTTATTGAGAAAGTTATCCGTGTACAGTAATTGTGCCCGATTGCCTGCCGCATCGGTCGTCCACCGCACATTGCCGTTGGTGTCATAGCCGACCCGTTTGATAACGCGTGAACCAGTGACGGTGCCGCTGCTATTGACGCCGGATTGCGTCACGCTGGTCAGATTGCCGCGTTGTGTGAAACTGGCATTGAAATTCGTATTGTCGTGTTGAATGACCTGCGCCGCACTTTCATCCAGCAGGTAATTGAGCGCAAGGCCATTGGCATCCGTATAGCCGCCGCTTTGATCGTAACTGTTGGTGGTGCGCGCCACGAGCTTGGTCCCTGCGCCTTCGTACATGGAAACTTCTAACGGCAAACCCAGAATTCGTTGCGTCGGGTAGCTTGTGTAGGTCGTGGTCGCACGGCGATACACGGGATCGCTGGCGTTTTTTGCCTCATCCACCTGAGTTGGTAATTGGATGCCATCAATCAATGAGTAGGTGGTTTTTGTCCAATGACTGTTACCGCTACTGTCATTGATGGACATCTCTTTCAGACGTAAATTGGACTTCCAGCTAACACCTGTATCTTTCTCCCAGACCAGCTCGGTGCCTTTCAGGAGAGAGCCATCAGAGGCGAGTTGCCAAATCATCTGATGCGGGATTTGCCAGTTTGGCGCAGGTGGGTAACAAGACGTGCATTGGACATTGGTCGCGGTATACATTTTCACTAAACCTTGTGGCCCATTCACCGAAACCATTTCACTTAGCCACTCGGTGGTGCCGTATTTGTACCGCTGGGCGCATCGGGTAAATTCGGTGTTCCAGCGCGCAAATCATCTAGGGTGGGACTGCTTTGCACTGGCACGAACGGACGCAGTGCCAACCACGCATTCGATAAGACGCTCAAAGTTTCGTTGCGCCACTGGGTTAATAACCCTATTTTCAACGTATTAGCCGAAGTTAAACGGGGGGGGGTAAACATTGCGGAACTTTGGGAAATGACAAGGGATATGATGAGTACGACCGAGCAAACGCGATGAGCGAAGCGTGACATTGGGGAGACTCCTTAGCTGAGAAATAACGGCACAAATGTGCGCTATTCAAGTGGACTTTTCTTCTTTGCCTGCTGGCAGAGGGCAAGGCAAGGAGATTAGCTGATAATTATGGCTTCAATTACTACTTGCTGATTCGAGCGTGCATAGTGATAGCTGAGAGCCTGCAAAATTGCAAGCGGCGTGCGGAAATCAGCTTAAAATTTTTGAGGCTTCATTCGCTCTTGCGCACCTGACAAACGCAACTGACTGCTGTGGGCAGTTGCCAGTTTCCCCGGCCCTTTGTATCATCGCGCATCCATCAATCCATTCCCAAAGGCAAAGCAACGATGATTGAAGATAAATTGAAACTCCTCCAGGAAAAGAATGCTGCCGCTGAAGCGGGTGGCGGTGAGGCACGGATCAAACGGCAATACAGCGAAGGAAAAATGACGGCGCGCGAACGCATCAACTTCCTGCTGGACGAAGGAACATTTGAGGAATTCGATAAGTTAAAAACACACCGTTGCACCGATTTCGGGATGGAGTCGCAGCAATTTGCTGGCGATGGCTTCATCACCGGACACGGCTTGATTGATGGGCGTGAGGTATTTGTCTTTGCCCAGGACTTCACAGTATTTGGTGGCTCGCTGTCTGAAACCAATGCGCAAAAGGTTGTGAAGCTGATGGATTTGGCACTGAAAGTCGGTGTGCCTGTGATTGGATTGAATGACTCTGGCGGCGCGCGCATTCAGGAAGGCGTAGCTTCGCTAGGTGGCTATGCGGACATTTTCCTGCGTAATGTTTTGAGTTCTGGTGTTGTGCCGCAAATCTCCGCGATTATGGGGCCGTGTGCAGGCGGCGCAGTGTATTCGCCTGCGATCACAGATTTCACCGTGATGGTAAAGAACACCAGCTACATGTTTATCACCGGCCCGGATGTCATCAAAACTGTCACGCACGAAGAAGTCACGAAAGAACAGCTCGGCGGCGCGATGACACACAACCAAACCAGTGGAGTCGCGCACTTCGCGGCAGAAAACGAAGAACATTGCCTGCAAACCATTCGCGAACTGTTGTCCTTCATCCCCTCCAACAACATGGACGATCCGCCACGGATAGATTGCAATGACCCAATTGATCGGCAAGATGAAAAGCTCAACTCCACCGTCCCACCCGAATCCAATCGGCCTTACGACATCCGTCAGATCATCACGACGGTGGCGGACAATAATTATTTCTTTGAAATTCAGGAACACTTTGCACGCAACATCGTCATCGGATTTGCGCGGTTGAATGGTCAGCCTGTGGGGATCGTGGCCAATCAACCTGCATATCTGGCAGGCGTCCTGGATATTGATGCCAGTGTCAAAGGGGCGCGGTTTGTTCGCTTCTGTGATTGTTTCAATATCCCAATCATTACTTTTGAGGACGTGCCCGGATTTTTGCCGGGTGTCAATCAGGAATACGGTGGAATTATTCGTCACGGGGCCAAATTGCTCTATGCCTTTGCTGAGGCAACCGTGCCTAAAATCACAGTCGTGACTCGCAAAGCCTATGGTGGTGCGTATTGCGTGATGGGATCAAAGCATATCCGCACCGACATTAATTTTGCTTACCCGACCGCTGAGATTGCCGTCATGGGAGCAGAGGGCGCAGTGGAAATCCTCTATCGGCGCGACCTTGCTGCGGCAGACGACCCAGCCACTGCGCGAAAAACTAAGGTTGAGGAATTCCGCGATAAGTTTGCTTCCCCTTATGTCGCGGCGGAACGCGGATATATTGACGAAGTCATCGAACCAAAGCTAACGCGTCGCAAATTGATTCGCGCACTTAAGCTTTTGGAAAATAAGCGCGATCAGAACCCACCCAGGAAGCACGGTAACATCCCTCTATGACAGCAAAAGGCAGCTCACCCGAATTAGGAAAGCTGCCTTGCAAGCCTGGATTGTTGGCTCTGTTAGTTAGATTTCTTGAGATCAGCTGTCTCTAGCCCCTCTTGAAGAAGGTCTTCAAACCGCCGATTGCGATTGAGCATGGTGTCCAGCTTTTTTCCCGCTTTCGCCCGAATCGCCTTTTTTTCTTCAATCTTGATAGGTTCGCCAGTTTGTGGATTGCGCCCATTCCTTGATTGACGCACGCTGACGGAAAGAGTGAGCAAATCTTTGATAATCACCTTTTCCCCTCGTTTCAACGCGTCAGCCATCTCGGCAAAAATAATATCCAGCATTTGATCGGCTGCAATTTTAGAAACTTTCGCCTTCTTAGCAACCTTTTCGATCAGGTGCCCCCTGTTCATAGTGCCTCCTCAAGTATCAGTTGAGCTTTATTTGCTTTTATTCGCGCTACCGCAGGGGGTTATAACACCTGTTAAAACACCTGTCAATTAAAAAGCCTTAAACTTAAGGGGTAATATGATTAACGTTTTTAAGTCTAAAAACGGCCTGTGAGGTTAACTATCCTCATATCAAATCCAAAGATTGTAATGAGTCTGTTGCTTAAACCTCATACCCCTAGTTAATGGCAACCGTTGTTTGATTACTTGGGCGACCGTCCACCGAGACAACCAGCGGAACAGCGGAGCCGGTCGGGGCATTTGCTGGTATGCGAACATTCACTTGCCATAAACCAACAAATCCTGGTGCCAAGCCACTAAACTCAACAACTGCCGGAACACCCCCAATAGTCACAGTTGGTGTATAGGCCGTAAGATACAATGGATCGTTCGCAGTCAGAGGAGTTGGAACGGCGCTGCCACTGGCCAAGGAGATGGGTTGAAGCGTAATTGAATTAAGCAATTGCATCCCATTGCCCGTAGCAAATATTTGTAATACGCGCCCCCTTGTTTCTGGCCTTGAAGAATCATTGGTCAGGCTATTTTGATTCAACACCGCTCCCTGCCCTTTGCCATCCTGAGAAAAACTAAAAATGCCTGGGGCAACTGCACGAACAGTCAAAAATTCACTGGTAACGGCTGTTCCATTATTCAGGACTTCGACGAAAGCGACTCCGGGAGTCGTTTCAAACGGAAGTTGATAATTGATCTGGAAAGCCCCAGGTGCGCCAAACTGAGCACCAACGCCGACATAAAGCAGCGGAGCCAGCACGCCATTGACTCGAACTGAAACATTATTGAGCGTCGTTGGAATCGGGAAGCTTTGTGCATTGGCGTTGATAGTTGTTCCTGCGGGAAAACCGGTGCCAAATGACGAAACCAAAGCCCCCGGCGCGACCTCTGCCCCTGCAAAGCCTGCCCCACTCACCGTAGTCGAGCTATTCGCCAGCGGAGCACTGTATACAGTGGGATCATTCATACGCAGGTTTAATTGGACATTGTCATAAAAGATTCCATCACCTGCTTGTGTTACAGAATTTCGTCGCAGATGAAGTTCCAGGCGAAACGCAACGTCAGAGTTATCAGGGGTTGTTGTGTCAATTCCAAACGACCCCGTGTTATTCAGTACGGTTGAATCAGAAAACCGCTTGAAGCCGTTGGTAGGGGTGCTTGAGTCAATTAAGAAAAGATTTGTGAAGGTTGAGCTATTGAATCCGGTATCCGTCGTCCCTGAAATTGCGGCGGTGTTGCGATAGGTTCGCATGCGTAAATAAGCAATGTCACGATTCCCAGACCCATCAGCAATGTCACCGGCAAAATCCGAATTAATGTCAACACTCCAGGAATCTACTGCTGCATTCAATTGTTGCGTAAATTCAGGATTCGTTACTTTGTCGTTTGCCACATTCAGGCCGGGCAAAACGATTTTCTTCGTCCAATAACGAGACTCATCATAAACCCCATCCGTACGTTGCGTGCTGCTGAAACCATAGCCGCTACCCACTCCGCTAGGATCGCCAATGCTGGCGGTAGACCCACCCAAATCTGATTTCTTGGCGGTGGTTAATTGCCAGTTGCCTAAAAATGAATCTCCCGTTGGTGCAGGATTTGGATTGTCGGGGCGCAATGTCCAGTCAGATTCGGGAATAACCACGATATTCTGCCCCCCTGAATCTGCCACTGGCTCAAATCGCGTTCGATAGGAAAATATTTTTTGGGCTACGGTCAAAGCAAATTGCGTAGTTGAAGCCGCGCCATTTGCAGGTGTCAGGGTAATGTTGAAGGTAATCGTCTGCCCGGTCTGAATACTGGGACTATTCAGCAAAGTCACTTGAAACGCACGCGCAATATCATTCGGACCAATTAAATCACCAAAATTCATTGTCGCGGATTGCCCTGCTGACAGCCCATTGATCCGCACAAGGCTGGCAGGAACCTGGCTGTTGGCTCCGACTGCAATTTGCGCTGTGACATTTGTGGCGGTAACGGTTGTGGGGTTACTGATATTCAATACTGCTGTCACAGTTTCATTCCGACTTACAAATTTATCCGCATTGACACCGCCACTAACCGTAGTTGTTCCCAGGTTTATGATGGCAACCGAGGGAGCTGTAAAATTTCCGGTCGCAACCAGTGCGTACCCCTGCCGATTGGAATCAATCGTCTGATTGCCAGGCTGTGCAAGAACTCCCATTTGACCATTGCCCGGCACATTAGCACCAATTACTTTAATGGTGTACGTTCCAGGACTGGGATACTGAATATAGACAGCCTCTAGCGGATTTTTATTATCAAATGCAGTGTTGCCAGCCGCTTGGGAATAGGCATTCTGAAAATTGACGTTCCCCCGAAACACTTTTCCTATTGGGTCTGTGACTTCAAGATTGAGATTGTTTATCAGCGCGACACTGGCGTAAGGAGCCGCCTTCGGGTCAGTCCAAACCAGGGAAATTCGTAAGGGTTCGACATTACTAACATTGGTTAGTTGATAGGTATGCGTTTGCCCGGTCATGATCGCAGGATTCGTTGCAGGACGTGAAGAATCTCCCGTCGTAGCGCCATTCCAAATATCCGCCAATACTTTCAACTCGCGGCGGTCTCCCGGAAAATACAACGCATCGTCTAATGTCAACCGTCCCCATCCCTGTCCCATACTTGGCAACGAAGCTTTGTCGCCAGCAGTGGCATTGTCTGCGGTGTAAGTCCCTGTCATGTTACGCCCTGAATTCAACAGCATCGCCTTGATTAGCGCATTTGAAGGGTTAAAGCCATTGGCAACGTTGCGCGCACCTGTCGGATAAAATCCATCCGCGAAATACTGACGAACCAACACGCCGCCGCCCGCTGCCATCGGCGATGCAAAACTGGTTCCCGAAATTGAAGAGAAACTGCGATTGTTATTTGGGCTGACAGGATTGACCGCAGCATCATTCGCAGTGGTGGAAGTCAGATAACGAAATGATGAACTAACACCTGCGCTTTCAGTCGCAGCATAGACTGTCGAGGGAGCAACAATATCGGGCTTGATTCGGCCATCATTTGTTGGCCCATGACTACTGAAACTCGCGACATTCTCAGGACTCCCGCCATTTGTCGGACTACCCGCGCCTCCAACCAGCAAGGCATTTTTAGAATCTTTGGTTAAGGTTTGATTGGCAGGCCCACTGTTTCCAGCCGAGAAAAAAACTGTGTAATCTCGCAATCGCCACATTGCCTGATCCACGGCGGAGGCTTCCTCCTCATACGGCGAACCAGCACTAAATCCATAACTATCGGTGTGAATACGTGCGCCTGTATTGTAGGCTTGCTGATGCAACAGTCCTTGCCCTACGTCTAACCCACTCAGATCACCAGCGGGGTGTCCGACATCCTGAAAAACAATGTGCACATCCGGCGCAATGCCATCACCAACAGTTCGAGTTGAAATCCCTAAAACCGCCCCCGTTCCAGTTGCCGCATAATCTCGCCCCGCAATAACACTGGTCGTGTGGGTGCCGTGATAGCCATTACTATCGTCATATGCCACGCCATTCAGGTAATACCCGCCAGACTGTTCATTGGGATCAAGCACTTTCCCGCCATTCGGATTGTTCGCATTGTCAATCAGCCGCCCAGTACCAAGCACGTAATAAGTCAAAACCTTATTGAGCGGGTTGGTAACATTGAAAGGCAATTCCCCGCTGGTTAAGGCAGCGGTTGTCGTGGCATAGGAAAGCGTCTGTGCTGAAGCATCGCCGCTCAGCCGAAATTGCGCGTGATCAGCATCAAGCCCTGCATCTGCAATCCCAATGATCTGCCCCGTACCAGTTAAGCCGTTGCGATAAAGTGGCGTGTCGTTGGCAGTTGGCCCGGATTGAATAATTTTCACGCCGTTATCATTTTCAGGCTTTGCCCTTTGATAGCGTTCAATCCATTCGATTCCTTCAAGATTCGCCAACGCAAGCAACAGCCCTGGCAATTCTGCGGCGGTGACAACCACCTTCCCGCTGGTTACGCCATCAAATCGCTCTATTACCTGCGCAGAGTTTTTCAAGGATAAGCTTGCCAATGCCAGTTTGATCGGGTCAGCTTTTTCACCGCTAAAAGTGGTGAAGGAGATGATCATTTCCTGTCCCCCTTCAACCTGAGAATTATTGGCGACCTTGACCAAGTCAGGCTGAACTTTCAAGCCAGCCCCATACACTCCCACCCAGCGATAGGTTTTCTCTTGATTCGCCAGGACGCGGGATTGTTGCGTGCGCGGGACTTTGACAATGTAAGCATTGTTCGGCACATAAGCCTTAATTTCATAGCCGCGAGCGCGCAAATCCTGCGTTTGTTCTGGCTTGATAACATCATCGAATTGGACGATCAAATAAGAAGATGTACCTGCTTGTGCCTCTACCTGAGCGCGGTTGGGTTTCACCATTTCCAAGGAAGCTCCAGCCATCGTTATTGCAGCAGGCGTATTTTTGAGCGGATCGAATTCGGCTGCGCGTAATAACAACATTCCAGGCTCACTCAGCCTGGCATCCAGTTCGCGCAACCGTTTCTCACGGCTTTGCTGCTCCAAATTGTTGCGAGATCGAGTTGTTACGGTATCGTCCGTTTGCTCAGCCTGACTTGCCTGAGAACGAACTGTAATAAATACGATGACCGTGATTAGTGAAATTAAAAGTGTGGGAAAATAGACAAACGAACGGCGGAGAAAAAATCTGTACATGAGTGAACTTCCTGAATTGCAAAATGTGAGAAGTGGGGTGGGGCCAACCAAGCAATTAAATTAACACGCTCCATGCGCGCGATCAAACCACACCACCGCTGAAGAGTGCGGAAACACAGTCACAAATAAAACAAAGGCAAGCTACTGGTTCAAGTAGCCTGCCCTTAATTACAATTAGATCAGTTTTCAGTTGCGTGTATGGTTACCCGGTCGCTACCGCTCGCGGTACTGTACCCGGAGCGGTAGCGACCTGGGTGACGGCTCCATACACTGAATTGAAAACCGATCTAATATTTTGCTGCTCCAAACTTACCCAAAGATTTCGCGCACTTTGTCGGTAAGTTTACGCGCCTGATTCTTTTGTTCTTCCAATTTAGCCAACTGCTCGAAGAGCTTACGCTGATCACGATTTAATTTCGCGGGAGTTTGGACCGTCACCACGGCGAATAAATCACCTCGCCCTTGTCCCTGCAAGGAAACAATTCCTTTCCCGCGCAATCGAAAGATGGAACCCGTCTGCGTGCCTTCAGGAATACGTAAAGTTTCCTCACCATCAATCAGCGTCGGCACTTTTATCTCTGCACCGAGCGCCGCCTGGGTGAAAGAAATCGGAACATTCACATACAGATTATTTTCCTGACGCTCAAAAAGCTCGTGCTCGCTCACTTCAATGAAGACATAGAGATCACCACGTGTGCCACCAGCGAGTCCAGCTTCTCCCTCACCTGTAATGCGCAACCGCGCTCCCGTATCAACGCCCGCCGGAATCTTGATCTCGATGGTATGATCTTTTTCGACCCGGCCTGCGCCCTGACAGTTCTTGCAATAATTCGTGATGGTGCGACCTGTCCCACGACATTGATGGCACGTCCGGCTGACAGAGAAAAAGCCTTGTTGAAAGCGAACCTGACCAGAACCACTGCAAAGATTGCATACGTTGATGGAGCTTCCCGGTGCAGCACCTGATCCGCTACAGGTATCACAGTTCTCATAGCGAGGAACATTGATTTTGCTTTTGTATCCGCTGGCCGCCTGTTCGAGAGTTAACTCTAAGTCGTAGCGTAAATCGGCTCCGCGTTGGCCACCACCTCGGCGCGAGCGACGTCCACCAAATAATTCGCCGAACAAGTCACCCAGAATATCCTCAAAGCCATTGAAGTCACCGCTCGTCCATGACCCACTTGACGCCGCCGAGGTTCCAACTCCAGCGTGGCCATAGCGATCAAAGCGTGTGCGGTTCTCAGCATTCGACAACACGCCATATGCCTCAGCCGCTTCTTTGAATTTCTCTTCAGCTTCCTTATCACCAGGATTGCGATCAGGATGGTACTGCATCGCAAGTTTACGATAAGCAGTTTTCAATTCCTGCTCTGTCGCATTTCGGTTTACGCCAAGCACCTCATAATAGTCACGTTTACTCAATCTTTTTTACCTCACCAGAAAGTTAAAAAACGAGGCAGAAGGATAACATAACTTTGCCTCTTGAAAAGAGGATCGAAGAAAAGACAAGGAAGGCAAAGGATCGTTTAGGAAAGATTAAGGGGCGACTTTCTTACGGATACTCCCTCCAGCCGCCCCCTTCTCACTCAATTCTTAATGATGTCAGCGTACGTTATTAATGGAATTTTTCACGGTATCGTGACGCGTCTTCAGGATATTTCCAGACAATGTTCCGCTGTTGTCAACCTGTACTATAAATCCAGATTTTTCTAAAACGTGCGGCAGCATGAATGTACGTTTGCTATTTGGCACCTGTTCATTCACGAGCTGTACCGTGATCACATCATCCGTACTCTGTGCCATTTCGGCCTGTTTATTTCTGATATTTGAACGACTCGTATTAACACCCGCTTTGACTGGAGCAGCCGGTTCGTCATCATCCCCCAGAATGACTTCGGCGGCCACACGTTGATTCTTAATATTGGAACGCGAGGTGTTAATCCCCACGCGAGCGGCCTCTGAATTTGTAGATGTATCGCTGCTTTCTGAAACATCAGTTGCGGTTCGCTTTCCTGTCGCTTGCCCTGAGGCAACATCCCTTGGCGAAACAACCTGAGCATTTCCAACGGAAGCCTGTAGGCGCTTGCCAGTAGCTTGTCCCGATGCGGGATCACGCGGCGACATAACAGTATGACTGGTTTTGAGGCGATAGGTTCCTGGTTTTAAATTACTAAATTCAAACTTCCCATTTGTATCCGTGCGGACCGTTTTGAGAACAGCCCCTGACTCTTGCTCCAAGGTGACATCAATTCCAGGAATTGGAGTGCTGTCACGTAGGGGTTCTGGCCCTTCCTGTACGGCTGGTTTATTTGCTGGCTGAGCATAGGCAGTAAATCCAAACAGAGTAATTGTCAGCATGGCGGCGCAAAAAATTCGTCTCATTTTCAATTTCCTTTCGGGTTAATCTGGGGGCATACCAGGTTGGATGTTAGATTGATAGTTCCGTTGTCTGACAAGGTTGTCAAATATCCATCGCTTCGGCCTCACACTCAGGATTTCCCGCCAGCCATTGCCGGAGAAGCAAACATCATTTCTGTAAGTTTGACTCCAAAGGCTTCTAACTCACTCAAGGCTGAAGTCAATTTCTCTAATTCGTCGCTGCGGTAGGCCAACTCAGCACGCGCTAAGGTTTGTCGCGCCTGTGCCTGATCATCCTCTGAAAGCATGGCACTGAACTCAGTAAAGGTACGACGCGTACTCTCCATCAATCCATCCAGGCGCGTACGTGCAATGATCAATTCTTTCATGACCTTGTCAGCTTGCTGATTTCGATCAGCCTCTTCGATCAACCGCACAATCTCATCTGGGCCAAGGCCGGACGAGGGTGTAATACGAATTGCCTGTTCGCGCTGTGTTGACTTGTCAAAGGCCGAGACATTTACAATGCCATCAGAATCCACATCAAACGTCACAAGAATCTGCGCGGCTCCGCGTGGGCCAGGAGGGATGTCCGTTAATTCAAACTTTGCCAGACTGCGATTTCCACGCGCCAGCTCGCGTTCGCCCTGCAAAACATGGACTTCGACAGTGTTTTGATTGTCAGCCACTGTCGTGAAGGTGAGCGATTTCTTGAGAGGGATACTGGAATTGCGGTCAATGATCTTAGTGAATAAACCACCACGGGTTTCGATTCCTAACGACAGGGGGAGCACATCTAACAAAACAAGTTCTTTGACCTCACCACACATGACCCCACCTTGAATCGCAGCTCCGATGGCAACGACTTCATCAGGATTAATTTCTGCAGACGGCATTTTCCCAAACATCTCAGTTACTTTTTGCCGAACTAATGGGGTGCGCGTTTGTCCCCCAACCAGCAAAACCTTATCAATATCCTGCGGTTTAAGCTTGGCGTCCCAAAGCGCCTTTTCACAAGGCTCAAGGGATTTTTCAACCAGGTCAAGGATCATTTCTTCAAACTGGTGGCGCATTAAGACCTTATTAAAATGCTTCGGCCCCAAACTATCAGAAGCAATGAAGGGTAAGTTGATATTGGTTTCCTGTGCGGTAGAAAGTTCGCATTTAGCGCGTTCTGCAGCCTCTTTCAGGCGATGCAAAGCCGGGCTATCCTTTCGCAAATCAAGACTGGTTTCCTTTTGGAACTCATTGATAATCCAATCCACAATTCGCATATCAAAGTCCTCGCCACCGAGGAAGGTATCACCAGAGGTGGAAAGAACTTCAAAAACTCCATCGTGCATCTCGAGGATGGAAATATCGAAGGTGCCGCCCCCTAAGTCGTATACAACGATTTTCTCATTCAAATCCCGACCTAAGCCATAGGCTAAAGCAGCAGCCGTTGGCTCATTCAAAATCCGAAGCACATTCAGCCCGGCGATCTTCCCAGCATCCTTTGTGGCCTGGCGCTGAGCATCGTCAAAATAAGCAGGGACAGTAATGATTGCCTCTTCAACCGTTTCTCCCAGGTATTCCTCAGCACTTTGTCGTAGCCGCTGTAAAATAATCGCTGAGATTTCTGCGGGACTATAATCGCGCCCAAAAAGGCGAACACGCGCATCCCCATTGGAGCTATCTGTAATCGTGTACGGTGCAGAGTCCTGCATGCGACGAACTTCTGGAGAATTTAGCTTGCGCCCGATCAATCGCTTTACAGCATAGACTGTATTGGCGGGATTTGTTGCTGCCTGACGCTTGGCAATTTGTCCGACTAACCGTTCCCCAGACTCCTGAAACCCAACGATGGAAGGCGTCGTTCGCCCGCCTTCTTTGTTCGGAATAATTTGCGCAGCGCCACCTTCCATGATCGAGACACAGCTGTTTGTTGTGCCTAAGTACACTGTAAATTAAGTTT
>JAFDVL010000048.1 GCA_018268995.1 Acidobacteriota bacterium
CGTCATCGTCGTCACGCACGACGAACGCATGATTGCAGGCTTTGATCGCGTCTATCACATGACCGATGGACAAATTGCCAATCATTGAAATGGAGGAACTATGGCACGCTTATTAATTCTTGGTGCTGGCATTGCCGGACAAACGGCTGCGCTGCACGCCAAAAACAGATTGGGTTCTGAGCACGAAGTCGTGGTCGTTTCTCCCAACAGTCAATGGAACTGGATTCCGTCGAACATCTGGGTTGGCACGGGGTACATGAAAGCCGAACAAGTAACGTTCCCACTGGCTCCGGTGTACAAAAAAACAGGCGTCACATTTCATCAGGCCAAAGCCGTCAGCATTCATCCTGAAGGCGACGAAACCACTGCTCAACCTTTCGTCACGGTCGAATACACTTCGCCGGAACAACGCGGAACGACGGCCAACGTCACCTACGATTACCTGATTAATTCTACGGGGCCAAAGCTGAACTTTGGGGCAACGAAAGGATTAGGGCCGGAAGCCAACAGCTTGTCTGTTTGCACCTACGGCCACGCCGATCAAACCGCGAAGGCACTGCAAGTCGTCATTGATCGGATGAAAAAAGGCGAACCGCAAACGTTGCTGATCGGCACAGGACACGGCAATTGCACGTGTCAGGGCGCGGCATTTGAATACCTGTTCAATGTCGAATATGAATTGCGCCGCCAACAGGTACGCGACAAAGCGCGCATCATCTGGATTTCCAACGAACAGGAACTAGGCGATTTCGGGATGGGCGGCATGTTCATCAAACGCGGCGGCTACGTTACGCACAGCCGCGTGTTTACGGAGTCGTTGTACACCGAACGCGGCATCGAATGGATCACGCAGGCGCACGTCAAAGAGGTGATGCCGGGCGAGACGGCGTATGAAAATCTGGATGGCGAAGAGAAATCCGTCAAGCACGACTTTGCGATGCTGTTGCCGCCCTTCAGCGGTGTCGGCTTGAAGGCGTACAACAAAGCGAACGAAGACATCACGTCAGAACTTTTTGCGCCGAACGGCTTTATGCTGGTGGATGGCGATTACACCAAAAAGCCGTACGAAGCGTGGAAGCCGGAAGACTGGCCGGAAACCTATCAGAATCCAAAGTACAAAAACATCTTTGCGGTCGGCATTGCCTTTGCGCCGCCGCACGCGATTTCCAAACCGATGATTAGCGTCAAAGGAACGCCGATTTTCCCGACGCCCCCGCGCACCGGCATGCCTTCGGGCGTGATGGCGCGACAGGTGACGTACAACATCACGGATATGATGAACGGCAAGGAAACGGAACCGACGCGCAAGGCGTCGCTGGCACACATGGGCGCAGCCTGCATCGCTTCGGCGGGCGCAAATTTCCTGCATGGAACAGCCGTTTCGATGACGGTGTATCCGATCATTCCTGATTTTGAGAAGTATCCCGACACAGGCCGCGAGCTTGGTTCCACGTCAGGCGAAATCGGCTTGGCAGGGCATTGGATCAAGCATTTGCTGCACTACGCATTCATCTACAAAGCCAAAGCCAATCCGTTCTGGCGCATCGTGCCGGAATAAAATAGGGAGGGGAACTATGAGCATCCGAACACCATTTGAGCAAACATATTATCCGCCCGTGCCGACAAGGCTGACGCAGTTTTTTCGCACGAATTTGATTTGGCAATTTTTCCGCTTTCTGGTTCTCAATATCAAAATATTGCGGATGGTGAGAAAGCATTAAAGCGGCAGGAGCAATGATTATGAACGAGCAATTACCGTACTTTTACGAAACCGAAGTGGAATGGACAGAGGCGCGCAAAGGCGAGATGCGATCTCCCGATTTGCCTACAATGGAAGTCGCTGCGCCGCCGGAATTCAAAGGGCATGAAGGCCTCTGGACGCCGGAGCATTTGTACGTCGCTTCGGTCAATTTGTGTTTTATGACGACGTTTTTGGCGATAGCCGAATTGTCCAAGTTGGAGTTTGCGAGCTTCACTTGCAAAGCGAACGGCAAGCTGGAAAAGATTGAGGGGCAGGGCTTCAAGATGACGGAGGTGATTCTTTATCCTAAACTTGCGATTCGGCACAGCCGCGATGTTGATCGCGCCAATCGCATTCTGGAAAAGACCGAAGCGAATTGCCTGATCTCGAATTCGATCAACACCGTCGTTAAGCTGGAGCCGGAAATCACTTTTGAAAACTTGAAAGGAAGTGCAACAGCATAATGTGGGACGAAAGATACACCAGCGAAGAATATTTTTATGGTACTGAACCAAATGATTTTCTGCGGGCCAATGCGGCACGCATTCCGAAGGGGCGCGTGCTTTGTATTGCCGATGGCGAAGGGCGAAACGGTGTTTGGTTGGCGGAACAAGGTTACGATGTAACTTCGGTTGATTTATCGGCAGTGGGGTTGGAGAAAACGCAGAAACTGGCCGCCAGTCGCAACGTCAGCATCAACACTGTGCAGGCGGATTTGGCGGAGTATGAAATTCAACCGGATTCCTGGGAAGGCGTGGTGGCGATCTTCAGTCATTTGCCCACCTCAGTGCGTCATCATTTGTATCCGCAGGCAGTAGCGGGCTTGCGTTCGGGCGGTGTGCTTCTGCTGGAGTTGTACACGCCGAAACAAATCGAATACGGAACTGGCGGCCCGCGCGATTTGGATTTATTGGCATCACTCGAAGATTTGCGCCAGGACTTGGACGGTCTTCAGCTTGAAATTGCCCAGGAACTCGAACGCGAAATTCACGAAGGCAATCATCACTACGGCCTCAGTGCCGTTGTACAAATTCTCGGCATCAAACCGATATAGTACGACGAGCAGTAGCGAGTTGGTCAACTCTGCACCAGGTCGCTACCGCTCGCTGTACCGTACCAATAGAGTACGACGAGCAGTAGCGAGTTGGTCAACTCTGCACCAGGTCGCTACTGCTCGCTGTACCGTACCAAGGTTCTAGGGAAAGGAAGTTTTTATGCAGCACAAAAATCTCTTTTGCACCGCAGCCATACTGTTTCTGGCTGCCTTCAGCATTTCCATTGGCGCACAGGATCACAGCCAGCATCAAGGGCAGGGCAAAGGAAAAATCGGCGGGATGGGCGGTGGCATGATGGGCGGTGGCAATCAGCAGGACATGCAAACGATTCACGCGCTGTTTGCCGAACATGAAAAGATTGCGCGCACCATCAAGAAAATAGACAAAGGCATTGAAACGGTCACCGAATCGGATGATCCAAAAGTGCAGGCGATGATTAAGGAACACGTCGCCGCGATGTACAAGCGGTTGGCAGATAAACAACCCATTCGCATGTGGGACCCGTTGTTTGCCGCGTTATTTAAGCACGCTGACAAAATCAAAATGGAAATGACCACGACGGCCAAAGGCATCAAAGTCGTTGAGACTTCGGATGATCCCTACGTCGTCAAGCTGATCCAGTCACACGCCGAAGGCGTTTCCGAATTTGTCAAAGAAGGGATGTCTTCGATGCACAAGGAACATCCGCTGCCAGACGCCAACCCGGAACCGAAGAAATTCTTAGGCAAAGGCGATGGCGTGACGACGTGTCCAGTGACGGGCGAACCTGTAGACAAAAACATTAGTGCCGAAATCAACGGCAAGACTGTGTACTTTTGCTGTGCAAGTTGCCGTGATGCAGTGAAAAAGAACCCTGAGCTTTATCTCAAGTGAGGAGGGGATATGTTACAAAGCCTCGAAAATATCCGAAACTACAAAATCCACGCGAAAAACGGAGATATTGGACACCTCAAAGATTTTTACTTTGACGACAAGACCTGGCAAATCAGCTATGCCGCAGCAGACTATGGAAATTGGGTGTTGGGACATCGTCAGGTGCTGATTGCGCCGTCTCATTTCAAACACGTAGATTGGACGGAAGGCAAGGTAGATGTAGATTTGACGCAAGAGGAAGTTGAAGCCTGTCCTGGCATCAAGACTCATACGCCGATTTCGCAGCAACACTTCGTCGGCAAGATTTTCAATCCGGTCAGTCCTGAGTTTGAAGACCGGGAAATGGAAGCCGAAGCCAACATGGCTCCGAACCCGGAAGATGAGTATCTCTGTAGTGTGAAAGACACGGAAGGGTTACACATTGAAGCCACCGACGGCGAAATCGGGCATGTGCTGGATTTTATGGTGAATGAAGATACCTGGGAGATTGTCTGGATGGTAGTCAGTACCCACAATTGGTGGCCAGGCAAGCAAGTGATGATCCCACCGGAGCGCATCAAAAAAGTCAGTTGGGTAGAGCGGAAAATCTATCTGAATATGACACGACAGGAAGTAAAAGATAGTCATCCATAAACGTCAGCTTTACAGACACCGGAAGCATCGCTGATGATGACTTGATGAAAAAGACAACTCCTTTCGGCGAAATCGAAGTTCTGGATGCGCATACGCATTTCTTTTCCCGGCGCTTTTTTACCACGCTCATCAATCAATCGCCTGCGCTTAGTCAGGAATCTGATCCAATCGCTCGCGTTGGCGAAAGGACTGGATGGATGATGCCGCCTGATGACCCGGCAACGTTGGCGGGCATCTGGCGTGACGAACTCGACAAGCATCAGATCGCGGCGGCGATGATGATGGCGAGTGTGCCGACTGATGAAGACTCCATTGCCGCTGCCGTTGCCGCCGTGCCTGATCGTATCATCGGCGGCTTTTTCCTTGATCCCACCAAACCTGATGCGGAAGCCCGCGCCAAACGTGCTCTGGATGATTTAGGCTTGCGTGTTGTCTGTTTGTTTCCCGCGATGTTTCATTTCTCGATGGCAGAGTGCGAAGGCGCGCGCGCGGTCGTTGCTTTAGCCAGCGAACGTCCCGGCACGGCAATCTTTGTGCATTGTGGTGCGCTATCGGTTGGAGTGCGCAAAAAGCTTGGATTGCTGAGTAAGTTTGATATGCGGTACTCAAACCCGCTGGACATTTACAAACTGGCAGCGGAGTCTCCGAAAGCCAATTTCATTGTGCCGCATTTTGGTGCGGGGATGTTTCGGGAAGCGCTGATGCTGGCGGATTTATGTCCGAATGTTTTTCTGGATACTTCGAGCAGCAACAAGTGGATGAATTACGAAGCGACGCCAACCGATTTGCCGACGGTCTTCCAACAGGCGCTACGCGTGGTTGGTCACGAGCGATTGTTATTTGGTTCGGATTCCTCTTTCTTCCCACGCGGCTGGGTAGCCGATGTTTTTACCGCGCAACTGGAAGCTCTTCTGAAAATCGGCGCAAGCGAAGAACAGGCACAAGCAATCTTTGGCGGCAATCTCAAACGATTGTTCGGGCTTTAGCTCGCATTGCCTGTCAACTCCTGCTATTTTTGGCCTGGCCATAAACAATTCAACAGGAGGATTGCTATGAAAAGACTCGTGCTTACCCCAGTTTTGCTGGTGGTGTTTTTTGTTTTGACGTTTGCTGCGGGCGAAAAACGCTTCACCATCGAAGATGCTCTGGCGCTGAAAGTGATCGGTGCGCCGCAGTTCTCGCCCGATGGCAAGCGTCTGGTTTACACGCTCAGCGAATGGGATCGTAAAGAAGATCGCCGCGTTACACATCTCTATCTGGTTTCGGCTGATGGTGGCAAATCCATCAAATTAACCAACGGCGAAAAAGGCGAGAACGCCCCGCAGTGGTCACCCGACGGCACACGCATCGCGTTCCTTGCGGATCGGGATAAAGGCACCCAGATTTGGATGATTCCGGCAGATGGCGGCGAGGCGGAAAAGTTGACGAGTGAAGAGAATGCCATTCAATCCTTCCGCTGGTCGCCTGATGGTAAACATATTGCTTTCGTGACGCGCGATGTGCCGAAAGACAAAGAAGCGCGGGAAAAAAAGAAGAAAGACAAATTCGACACGATCACTGTGGATCAGGATTTGATCTACTCACATCTGTGGACAATCAACGTCGAATCCAAAGACAAAAAACGTGTGACTGAAGGCGCATTTTCCGTGCAAATGCCGCAATGGTCACCTGACGGAAAATGGCTTGCCTACGCCGCATCGAAAGCTGGCGCGCAGGAAAGCATTTTTACTGACATTTCCGATGACCGCGACAGTGATGTTTTTGTGATTGCCGTGACGGGTGGCACGTCGCGCAAGCTGACGACAAACCCTTCAGCAGATGCGAATCCGCAATGGTCGCCGGATGGAAAATGGATTGCCTACATGGCGAACACCGATTCGTGGGCATCGAAGACGGATGTGATGCTGATCGGCGTTGATGGCGGCATGCCGAAAAACTTGACGACCGGTTTTATCGAATCAGCCGGTGGTGGATTGACGTGGTCGCCGGATGGCAGGGCGCTATATTTCACAAGTGGCGTTGGAATGTATTCGCACATTTTCAGCGTGCCTGTTGCGGGCGGGGCTGTAACGCCGATTACAACAGGCAATCGTTTTTATGGTCAGTTCAATGTGTCTGCTGACGGCAAACGCATCGCGTATTTGCTCAACGACAGCCGCACGCCGGAAGATTTGTGGGTTGCTGCTTTGACAGGAGGCCAGAACAATGCGAAGCAAATCACGACCGCGAATCCGCACGTCAAAGACTTCGCTCTGGCCGAATCCGAAATCGTCAAATGGAAAGGCCCGGATAACTTCGACATCGAAGGCGTGTTGCTGAAGCCGCTCGGTTACGAAGCCGGAAAGAAATATCCGCTCATCCTGCAAATTCACGGCGGGCCGTATGGCAAATTCAGCGACACTTTCAATTCTCGCAATCAGATTTGGACGGCGAACGGGTACGCCGTGCTGATGCCCAATCCGCGCGGGTCAACTGGGTACGGCAACAAGTTTACGGTTGCCAATCTCGGTGATTGGGGCGGCAAAGATTTTCAGGACATTCTGGCGGGCGTGGATGCGGTCATTGCCAAAGGCATCGCGGACGCTGACAAATGTGTCGTGATGGGTGGCAGCTATGGCGGGTTTATGACGTTCTGGACGGTTTCGCAAACGGATCGTTTCAAAGCTGCAATTGGGCACGCCGCGATTAGTGACTGGTATAGTTTTTATGGGCAAAGCGATATTCCCGGCTTGATGGAATTTGGCTTCAAAGGCAAACCGTGGGAAGTGCCGGAAAATTATCGTCGCTGGTCACCGATAACGTATGTGGCAAAGGTCAAAACGCCGCTGATGATTACGCACGGCGAGCGCGACATGCGCGTCAATATTCAGCAAGGCGAGCAGTATTATCGTTCGCTGAAAAAACGCGGCGTCGAAGTGATTTTCTATCGCTATCCGCGTGAAGGTCATGGCATTCAGGAGCCAAACCACATCATTGATCTAACGGCGCGGCAATTAGAATGGTTTGACTCGCATCTGGGAATCAAGCGAGAGAAACCAGTTGAAATGAAAGCCGCGAGTGCTGGTAATTCAAACGAATAAGGATTCGACACACGGTAGGGCAGTGGCGGAAGCCCGACGGTGAAGGNNCTTCACCGTCGGGCTTCCGCCACGCTTTTTAGTGGTCGTCTTTGTGTTCTGGTTTTCGCTGACCCTCTATCGCTGATGTTGAAGCGGCAGCGCCATCAGAACGAATTTCGGTGTGGCGTACCTGTCCGCCGAGATTGGCCGCATAGCCCATCGCTCCGGCAGAAATGAGACCGAAGACCAATGCCATTGGGACCAGCCATTGCGCGCGTTGTCGCAGGAACAACCCGACCAGCGCAATGATCCCGGTCAGACTCATTAAGATCAGCGCAATTTTGGCGATGTCTTCGTGACGCTCAATCACAGCGTGAGACACGCCCGGCAAATGCTCCGCGATTTCTTCCGCTGGTTCGCCAGTAAGAAACGCCGGAATCGCGACCACGGCTGCCATGACTAAAATTCCAAGACTTGCCTGTTTCACTTCATCGCTTTTTCTGGCAAGCCCATACAGCAGTAAAAGTACGCCAAGAAAAGTGCCGATCACTGGAATGTGATTTAGCAGCAAATGCCAATGGGCTGGATTCATATTCCCCTTTCACGCGCGGATCGGTCAGACCGACCAGGCTTTTTCAAGTTCCGCTGCCATTTGTTCATAATGGTCAACAGATTTGTCCCCGAAATTATTTTCGGCTTTGGCGAAGGCGTAGTTAATTGAGGTCTTCGCTGGTTCGTCCAAGATTTCTTCCGCCAGCATAAATAAAATCGCATCTTCTCTACGGATGTGGCTCAGCAAGTGACGGCTGTAATTGCGCGCAATATCAATAATGCGCTGTTTCGCGGTTTCGTTACCGTGTCGAAAATCCGTCACGGCAACACCCAAATCAATCAACAACTGACGCTCGGTATGATGCTCTTGTTTCAGGAAGCCCAACGGCCCGCCTTCGACTTGCATACCGCTTTCCTGCAAGGCTGGGAAAAGGTGTAGTTCTTCTTTTTCGTGATGAAACCGATCAGCATAAATTTGCACAAAGTCCAACATCTGGTTGAGAGCTTCAATAGGGATTTGTTCGCCCAGCTCAAGACGTGTGCAGATACCATCAAGAGCGCGGAGCGCTTGTTCAATGATGCGATGTTCGTGCTTTAGCGTATGTGTTGGCCGTGACATAGAAATAATTTCCTTTTCGTAAGAAATGATTGCAATGCGCGTGAACCACCTGTGGTTCGATGGTGCGAATGCCAATCAACTTGATTCTCTTCCCACCTTGAGGAAGTTAGGTTTTATAAGGGAAATGCGGGATCTTCCACATTCGTGACCTTACCCAACCCGGTAATTACTTTAAGCAATCCTGATGCCCAATTCAGTCAGATAGCTCAACAGGAAATTTCTGATGCGTGGCGAATTTACTGCGCAGCGACTTGGGATAATTTCCCCAAGCGCTGCGCAAATTAACGCTAATGGTTGATGCGAAGGCTAAGGTTATGGGCGGCATATTGGTTGCAACTGAGGAAATGCAAGTTGCCGATAACTCGGTGGTCGTTTTCAAGGTAAGCATATGTTCTTATCGTATAGTGCAAAAATCGCGGAGCGGTGCCTCAGTTGCCACTCACGCCTGAACAGTTCGTTCTGTGATTTGTCTCCACAAGTGCTGCAAGCGTTTGAGCAAATCATCCACTCTCACTTTTATCCCCAGGGAACGGTTCTATTCATCGAAGGGCAGGCTCCACAAGGTGTTTTCATTCTTTGTAGCGGGCGGGCTAAACTCTCGATCAATTCCAGCAACGGCAAATCGCTGATGCGGATGACTGAACTGGGGGAATTACTGGGATTGAATGCCGTGGTGTCGGGGCGTCCGTATGAGGTTTCAGCAGAGATGCTGAATGACGGCAAAGTAAACTTTATTCAGCGTGATGCTTTCCTCTCGTTTCTCCGTGAGCATGGCGAAGCCAGCCTGCGCGTGGCAGAACTGCTGAGCCGAAATTATTACATTGTGTGCGATCAAATTCGCTCGCTTGCCCTGTCAGATTCCGTCGCAGAAAAACTGGCCAAACTATTGTTGGGTTGGTGTGAAGCAGAAGGGAAGGAAACAGAGCGGGGAATTCATCTGAAAATTTCACTAACACACGGAGAAATTGCCCAGATGATTGGTGCTTCGCGTGAGACTGTGACGCGCGTGCTGGGCGACTTTCGCAGCAAGCGAGTCATTGGGCTGAATGGTTCCAGCCTCTATATCCAAAACAAAGCGGCCTTAGAGCGGATCGTGAATTTTTAGTATGACCAAGCGCATTGCCATTATTCAGGGACATCCCGATCCGCAAGGCCGTCATTTTGGTCACGCCCTGGCCGAAGCCTATGCTACAAGTGCGACGTCTGTCGGACACACAGTCAATGTTATCGAAGCTGCCAGACTGGATTTCCCTCTGTTGCGCAGCAAGGAAGAATTTGAAAAAGGCACGCCACCCGCTTCGATTCGGCAGGCACAGGATGCCATCCAGCAAGCAGAGCATCTAGTGTTTTTTTATCCTTTGTGGATGGGATCAATGCCTGCAATTTTGAAAGCATTTCTGGAGCAGGTCTTTCGCCCGGAATTCACTACGGATTCAGCGGAAACTGGCAATTCAGGGAAACAACGATTGAAAGGCAAGAGCGCCCGCATCGTTGTCACAATGGGAATGCCCGCATTTTTTTATCGCTGGTATTTTCAGGCACACAGCCTGAAAAGCTTTGAGCGTAACATCCTCAGCTTTTGCGGCATTGGCCCGATTAAAGAGAGTCTGATTGGGCAGGTTGAATCCAGTGATGCCCGGCGACAGAAATGGCTGGCGAAAATGCGGGCATTTGGGCAAAAGGGCAAATAGAAAAACAGTCCTGAAACAAAAAGATGCGCCAGCAAAATGCCAGCGCATCGGTTGGTCTTGGTTGACGGTTACTCTTTCTTTACACCTTTGACTCGTCGCCTGAAATAATTGAGTACAGGTAAAGCAAAATTCCCAGCCCCATCAGGCTGCCGCCCAGAAAAAGAAAGAAGAGAAATGCTGTCGGATGTGACCAGTGTAGCGTGGTCAGTTCGACTAATAGTCCAACGACGACTAAGACTCCCGCCACGCGCAATCGCTTCGACATTCTTGGTGAAATGGTCATCATTTTCCTGCCTCCTTCCAGAACGTTTGATCTTTCAACTGGTCAACGCGATGCACAATGTTGTGGCAATCGGTTGTCGAGCAACTGAGCTGATTCATTTTCATTTTTTGCAACCGATCCGGCTCTTTCGTGTGGGTTTCGTTTTCCTCAAACGATCTGGAACCTTGATGGCAGTGCAGACACTCGCGGTTGTTGTATGGGGTGTACAGCTTGATGGGTTGCGCTGGCTTCCCTAAATATTGGACATAGACATGCTTGAGACCTCGTAACTTGGCGTTGAAGTCTCCATACATTGTGTAATCTGTGTGGCAGGTGAAGCAGGCATTTTCGCGCGGCACCAGATTGTTTTGATAATGCACCGCAGGAATAAAACTCCTGTCGTCTATGTGCAGACTTTTTCCGTAATCCTCCATCACATGACAAGACAAGCAGAACTCTGTCGTTTTGGAGCGTTGCAGATGTTCTGAGACACCAAAACCACCGGATACGATAGGCAGCACAAGGATCGCGACGAAGGCCAGAATCTTGCCTCCACGCGTGGCTGTCACACTAGGATGAACGATCAAAATTACAATCAGGATAATGCTGATTGCAATCAGTGCGATGAGAATGGTAATCGGGGTGAACATGTGGGGTTCCTTTATAGGAAGGGCGCGAATTGAGGCTTTTACTTCAATTCACGCCCTGATCTGGCTGGCAGGTTTACTTACCTAGATTGCGGCAATAGGCCACTAACGCCTGAGCTTTTTCTTTGCCCAGCGTTTTTTCGTAGCCTTCCATCTTCCCTTTGCCTTTCAGGATAACGTCCAGCAGTTTCTGATCGGACATGCCTTTGACCTCGGCAGAACTAAAAGCGCGAACCTTTAATTCTTTGCCTTTGGCTGTCGCCCCTTTGCCATCCATGCCGTGGCAGGATGAACATTTGGACTTGTAAAGTGTGGAGGTTTCATCAAACACCGCAGTCGCCTGCGAAGGTGTAGAAAGCAATGTCGCCAATGCCAATGCAGAAGTTGCTAAGGTAACAACAAGCATTTTCTTGATGGTTGGAATTGAGAAATTCATAGAATTGTCTTCCTTTGGTTATAGGGGGTTAGAATGTAATTTTCATGCTCGCGGTGACGATACCGGCGCGATAGTTCAGATAACCTGGGTCCAGTGTGATGTACACGGGAACCGTTGCTGTTGCCGCCGCAGTAAGTTGCCGCGTCAGATTCATCTCGTGATAACTAAAGTGCCTGTAGCTCAAATTACCAGTAAAGTTGTTGCTGAATCGGTATGCAATGCGCCCTTCGGGATTATGCCTGAACATGGGCAACGCCTGAATGTTGTCGCCTGCCGCCAAGGGAACCGAACTTACTGGCAAGGTGACACCAGAGGGTGCGCCTCGATCTTTGATGTAATTGTAAAGCATCAAAAGATCAAGTCGGTTCGTCAAACCAATCCTTCCATTAAAGAATACTGAGCTAAGACGCGAATAGGCAAGCAAGTTGCTACTATAAGTAACAGCGCTTGAGCCTGAGCCTAATGTGTAACGAATGCCCGCCGCTGTATAGAGGTCGTGATAATCATAACCTGCATTCAACCACACCCGTTGGTTCGGTTCCCAGTTCACTGCTCCGGTATAACTCCGGTTGTTTGATTCGTTACTGACATAGGGGGTTGGATTGGTGCGATCCACTGTTGTGACCGTGCCGATGAAAGACAAACTGTCTGTTGCCTGAATCTGCGCTCGGACTCTGAACCGGGTGAATTGAAGCGGATCAATTCTGACGAAGGAAGCATTGCTTTCCCCCTTTTCCACATCGAAGATCAAGCTCAGCCTATTCGTCGGACGCAACCGCATGCCACCGATGAAAGCATGGGTGGTGGCGGCTTCTTCTTCATTCTTGATAATTGGATAGGTGGTAGAGGGCTGACTGCTTGGCTGGTCATAAAAACCGGTGACCACAACATCCCTCTTCATCACGCGCCAACCAAGATTTGCCAGGAACTTCTTGCCCGCATTGAAGCTAATGTCCAGCGTGTTTGTATAGGAACTGTAATCCGTAATGTAATTCTTCGCCAGCGTCGTTGCAGCAGTACCCGTTACCGGATTGTTCGATCCGGTCTTGGTTGTCGTTACCGATCTGGTGGAATTATCTCCCTGAATCTTGAACGCCGAATAGCGGAATGATTCGTTGATGACGACATTCTTGTTGATGTCATAGCTTAGTCCAGCATCGAAGTTATCGTTCTTCCGATCAACGGCTCCTGTTGCCGTGAATACTGCGGACTGAATAAGCTGGTTGGCCGTAGAACTGGTTCCCCCAGCATTGTCATAAAACGGCGTATTCATAAACTCATCGTCATGCAAAGCCCTGAAAATGAGATGCAGCCGCTCGCCTACCGTTCCCTGTGCGCTACCACGGGTGACAATCGCGCGGGAACGCAGCGGGAAGAGGCGCTCAAAGGTGGACAGCGTTGCGAAGTCTGTGGGAAGACTATTGAACCCGGTCTGGACTCCGGCGGTGTTGTACAGGCGGGGATCGTTCTTGAACCTCCTGTACAAAACCTCGCCATTGAAGTTCCATTTCTTGAGAACTCCTTCAAGCCCGGCACGATAATCATTGGCTCCCCATCTGGTTGTGCCAAGTACGGGGAACAAGTCACGCTGGAAGCTGTAGGGAAAAGTAAATCGCCCTTTGGCCATCGTCTGACCGAAGCCAAGATTTACCCTGACTGCCCGCTGTGGGAATAGCTTCAGGTGATAATCGGAAACCTGTTGGCGCAGGTCGCTGTCGCGCCATCCAAGCGCAAAGTTTGGGCCTGGCGTGCGGAAGTAATTAAACCGACGGACATTGGCATCGAACCGATATGCGCGCGCCTTATCAATTCCCAGTGAATAGGTCTGAGAGGAATCACCGCCCGCATTGTTGACGTTCATCCTCATCGCATCGTAGAGGGCACCTGTGCCATCAAGGCGGCGAGAGTCAAGCGAATATTCGAGGACGCGAAGGCCTTCACGAACATTCACCTGAGAACGATAACTATCGCTGTTGCCGCCCACATTGACGAATCGAAACCCGAGTTCAATAGAAGATTGAACCGCATAACCGCCCACAATACGACCGGTATCGGGTTTCTCTTTCTTCTCGCCCGGTTTGGCGACGGCTGCGCGAGCAATTGCCAGTTCGTCTTCCTGCTTCCTGGCATCCTGACTGGTTTCCGCTTTCTCTACGCTTTGCGCAAAGATGGATGACGCAGGTGCCAGCATTACCACGCTGGCGGCAAGAAATATGGCTCCCGTACAGGATCGGAAGAGCCGCTCAAGTAATGAATTTAAGCTGGTATTCATGATGGGTCTCCCTTTCCCTTAACGGAATTGCCGATGTCTGTTAGACCCGTGGATGTCGAAATGGCACGCGGTACAATTTTGATAACGTCCACTGGTTAGGTCATGCGTCTGAGTCGGGATGGTTCCTTCGTCCCCCACCTTGGCTCCTGGCGCATTGGAATGGCATTCCAGACAAAGGAATTTCACCTGCGGTCGTGTCAGCATCTTCGGATACGACGAGCCGTGCGGCGTATGGCAGGACTGACATCCATCCTGCTTAATCGGCGCGTGCTCATAGACAAACGGCCCTTGCTTGTCGGCGTGGCATTTCAAGCAAGGCGTATCACCTGTGACCGAATTGCGTAGTGACTTGGCCAAAAAGCCGCCGTGCTGATTGTGGCAATCCGAGCACTTCATGCCACCTTCCGGGACTTTGTGATGGAAGGGTTTCGAGAAGTTGGCGCGTTGATCGGCGTGGCATTGGTAACACATATTCGGTTCAGTGTTACGCAACAGGAATTCCGTTCGCTTGGGTGAATGCGAGGAATGGCAATCAAGACAGGAAACACCATGCCGCGCGTGTTCGCTGCGCCGGAAGTTGAAGCGTTCCTCGTTGCGTCCCTGTGATCCCTCATGGCATTTCAAACAAATTGCTGATGCCTGTGTGGAAGAAAGGCCGCTGAAAGAAATCATCTTGGCGGCTTTGGCTTTGGCAGCATCATCGTAAAGGGCTTGTGCTTCCGCGTCTTTCCCTTCTTTGATGAGTTTCTGGGCCGTGCCATAAAACTCCAGGTGTTGCTTGGCCCCACCGTGGCAAGCTTCGCACCCACGTTCATCAACGCGATACTTTTCGTTGTTGGTTTTGTTATGCGCCGTCAGCGTGTAATGCGTGGATTGATTTGTGTGGCATTCCACACAGGCACTGCTGCCGACATATTGACTGGGGTCTTGCGGCGGGAGCGCTGCTTCCTTTTTGTCTGCACTGGCTTTAATGCGGGTGGAGATAAAAGGTACTGATGCCGTCGCACAAAAGAGAATGACGAGAACGACCTTAAGTATTCGCATAAGAGTTAATGGGTGAAAAGCGAGGTTCGCTCGAATTCTTTATTGATTGGGATACAGCTTCATACGCGTGATAAGAAGCCTTTCTCCTTTTTCTTCAACTATTACTTCCACAGCGTTCCCGGAATGCATCTTTCCACTCTTTAGTTTCCTTAGCGCGTGTTTCCCGTCACCGAGAAAACCGTAAGTAAATACCAATAGTATTAGCATTGTGCCCAGAGTATCGGGAATCCAACAGCAAAAATCGCCTCCCATCTTGCTCGGCGGGGAAAGCGTCCATTGGATAAGGCGACAACCCATCCCACGCATAATCATTCAGGCGATACGGTTCATACAAATACCGCACGCCCAGCGCCACATTCGGGCTGAACTGATAACTCAGGTCAAGATTGACTTCGTGAAAGCGGGTCTTGGCATCCGGGAACGGAAAGGCTTTGGCGTTGATGACGCTGTTTGCCAACGGGGTGCCCGGATTGACAGTGCTCAAACGGGTATTGCCAAAAGCGAACGCATAGTGCAGATCAAGAAAAAGTTTTTCTTTTGCTAAATACGTGGTGACGCCTGTGCCAACGCTATCCACAATATCGCGTTCATCACGGTTCCAGCGATTGTTGAGATCGAAGGGAACCGCCGTTTTAGAGATTTGCTGCAAAGTTGAGCTATATCGGTCGCGCGAATAGTTCGCGTAGAGGGTGGTATTTTCCATTCCCGTGTAGAGCAAATCCACGCTGCCGCCACCTTGCACGTATTTCGATAGTCCAAAGAAATTCTGATCAAAATCATCACTGCGATAACCGAAAGTTCCAGCTAATCCGAACTCCGGGCTGAAGTGGTATTGCCATTGCACGTTTGCATTGTGGCGCAGCCGTTTCGTTTGATCGAACATCCGCAACAATTTGTACTCAAGCACGCCGGGGTCATAGACCTGCGGAGTCCGGTCCGAGTAGTGGTAATCCACTTTGCCCGAAAGCGCATTGCTATGACGATAGGAAAGCTCTGTTCCAAACGTGTATTCGTTGGTGCGTCCGACCTGCCGATGACGGCGGTTCCAGCCTTCCCATTTATAATCGAAGCTCCAATCCAACGGCTTCGAGATATTCCAGATTGCTTCTGCGCTTGCGGTTTGTCGCCGGAAGGTCAGCGGTTCGTTTTCGATGGGCTTACCGCTGATGTTCGTGCGCCAGTATGATTCGCCATACGCCGCATAACCGGGGAAAAGAATCTCGTGCGTTTTGTTTTCGTTGAGATACGTCCGGTAATGCAGGTTAGCTGTCCAGTGTTTGCCTAGCGGGGTAGTGAAGACGTGATCCTGCGTGAAGATGTCTACGGCTCCTTCCAAACTGGGGCGCGGCAACGCTTTTGTATCGGTGACTGAAGTGCCAGTCGGTAAACCCGTCGCAACGATAGCACTGTTCATTGTGTACGGAACGAATGAATCATTTTGCCGCCAGAAACTCCAGCCCACGGCGCTGGCCCAACGCGCGTCATTGGGTAGATCAATGAACCCTGAAATCAGGAAGCTGTTTGATTCATTGTCAGGCGCAAGCGCGAAGATGCCGCGTGAAAAAGCCCCGCGATCAAAAACGCCGCCCGATCCAGTTGCTTGCAGGTCAGTGGCCCGGAATGGATTATCAAAGGTGAGCGAGGAAATGCGGTTATCAAATTTTGAATACGTGTAATCGAAATTGATCGCCCATTTTTCGCGGGCATACGTCGTGCCAGCGGTGAACTGGTTATGGCGGTAATTAACCTGCTCCGGCAACTCAATCGCCAGCACACGGAACGTATCGCCGTTGGCAGTGCCAACACGTTCGTAGGTTCCTGTGCCAAGCGGCTTGGAACCGAACTTGCGCTGATTCAGGTAACGGAGATGCACGCTCCAATGATCCGTCAGATTGATGCGCTGCTCGGCCTTCAGCGTTTGCCGTTTGACGCGCAAACTGACCAACGGCGCACTACTGACAAAGCTCCGCACCGCCGTCGGCAAATCAGCGCTGGCAGTGTTTTGGAGCGTTTGCTGAATCTGATCTGGAATGGTCAACACGCCGGGCGTGCTGGAACCAAAGAGCGACCGACTGCCTGCGGAATAAAGATGCGGCAGCCCGCTATATTCGACCGTGGTGCGAAAGCGCCCATACCTTCCGAAATCGAGAAGATACCGCTGATCCAATTCGCTTGGCCCTCTGCCGATGAGTTTGAAAAAGGTCGGCGAGTCTTCCGGGTTCGCCACGATCCGAAATCGGCGAAAAAGGAATCCTTCGCGGACTTGTCGAAACTCTTCATACCTCGACGGACGGACGCCAGTCACGTTGGTAAATTGCCCGCCTAGCTCAAAGGTGAACTTAGTTTGGCTTGTGATAGTGGTTTTATCTTGTCCTGGTGTTGCGGTGTTTTTGTCGGTTGTTTTCTCTTCCTTCTTCTCTTTTTCTGTCGCCTCTCCATTTTTTGAGGAGACGGCAGAAGCGGAAGTCCCATCAGTGGGCGGTTGAGCAGGAGCAGCGACAGAACACGTGAACACGATTAGCAATAAAACATAAAAACTTGGTTTCATCATCTGGGTGATTTTCATAACTCCTCCTTCATCTCCGCGCCTAGCGTTGCAGGTTGATCCCTGATGGGTGATTCGAGCCATGAACAGCTGCGTGGCACGTGCTACAGGAACGGTTCATCGTAAAAGCAGAATTTGAATAGCCTGCTACTGTTTGGTGCCTTCCCTGAATATGGCATTGCTGACACAGCATGGGTGCGCGTGCGTTCAAGAGTGCCGTATTGTTTGAGCCGTGCGACTTGTGACAATTCGCGCAGCTTTCACGGACAGGCGAATGCTCATACAGAAACGGCCCGCGTTTTTCTGTGTGGCACTGATAACAGGTTTCGTTGATGCTGCCAGTACGCATCAGCTTTTCGCCGATGGAGCCATGTGCTTCGTGGCATGAAGAGCAACTGAGCTGATGTTCACGGTTTTCATTACGGAAGAGATGGGTTGACCGCTGAAATTGTGCTTTGCGGACATCGCCATGACATTGAAAACACGTATCTGCTTCTGTCCGTCTCTTCAGCAATTTCCCTTCGGCTTGAGCCGTGGCAAACAACTTGCTGTCTGCCGTGGGTGCCGCTGGCGAGTGGTGCATGCTATGGCAATCAAGACAGGAAAGTTTGGCTTTTTCATGTTTGTTGCCGCGCCAGACGGCATGTTCTTTCATCTGCGAATGGCATTGCATGCAGGACGCGTTGATTTGCGTCGCAGTTAGCTTATCGAACGCAATCATGCTGGCATTCTTAGCCTTGGTTTCATCATTTTGCAGTGCTTCTGCTTCTGCGTCCTTCCCTTCTTTGATGAGTTTTTGTGCAGTCAGGTGGAATTCCAGATGTACTTTGGCCCCACCGTGACAGGATTCGCAACTTTGCGCACTGGCACTCGCTTTATCAGCTTTTGCTTTGTGATGCGCTGTCGGAGCAAGGCGCGCAACTTGCTCGGCGTGACATTCGGCACAGGAACTGTTGCCTACAAATTGACTGGGGTCTTGCGCTGGCAGGGGGACGATTTCTTTCTTAGCATTTGCTGCTAATTTGGAAGAAATAAACGGTGCTGCTGCCGTCGCACAGAAAAAAATAACGAAGACGAGCTTAAGTATCCGCATAAGATTTAATAGGTGAAAAGCGAGGTTCGCTCGAATTCTTTATTGATTGGGATACAGCTTCTTGCGCAGGGCGTCTTTGACCTTTGTCCCTTCTTCAAAAGCTGAGTCCGCTTTTTTGCGTACCACGTCTAAATTGAAGGCATGCCAGCTGACTTTAGCTTCGGCTCGCAGGCCGCGCACGACCTTCATTTCCTTCTCTTCCTCGGCAATGTCCATCTTTTTATTGTGGGCATCGTCAACCAACCGATCTGCCCAGATCACAACCATGTTGGCGCGTCGGATGGATTGCATTACTTCATCAGCTTTGCCGGGAATTTCAGGGCGTTTGGGCATCAACGCGTTGGTGGAGTCATGGCAACTCGCACAAAGCTTGGAGGTTTGCTCTGGCGTATAAATTACGTCAGAGGCCATGTGTTCATGACAAGTGCTGCAGGTTGGCCCAATGCCTGCGGTCTTGAGATTTTGGTAATGCTTGCTTTCAGTGAACGTGCTGGCAATTTCTTTATGACAAGTGCCGCAGGTTTCCGGCAGATTCTTGGGATGCAGGCGGCTGTTAGGCGCACTACCAGCCAATACGCCCACATGGGCTTTCGCTTGTTCTTTGGCGGTTGAATCGCCGCCGTGGCATTTTTCGCATCCCACGCCTTTATCGCGGTGCAACGACATATGCCATTCGGCATAGCGAGTGGTGAGTTTTAGTTGGGTATTTGATTTGGAATGACAATCTACACAGCTGTTGCTGCGGAATGCCGCTAACGCATCTTGCGATGAAGAAAACGTTGTTTTGCCAGGGAAAAGCATGATTCCCAAAGCAATGACTGCGGCTAGTAAAATGAGCTTCTTCAGCATGGCTTAACCCCCTTTGTGATTCAATCAATCGGGATAAGCTCAATGCGAAGTCGTGGATTATTCCCCACAGGCTTCTTGCGTGCATTGGCTATCATCGCTAATAGCTAAAATTCCCCATTACTACGTGGGAACGGGCGAGAATCAAAGAACCAGCAAATAGTATTCCAAAATGCACTACTCCACTTTGGAGTGAAAAGTTTATGGCTGAACACTACATTCGTCTGTGATCATCATCACAGGCTTTGGTGATGTAGATCACAATCTTTAGATAAGCTTTCGGTATTCGTGTTGCATACTACCTTTGTGCGGAAATCTACGCAAGAAAGGTGCTTGTATGCAAAGCTCAGTCGCAACAAAAAAATTCCAACGCTGGTTAGGAAGCTATGGTAATGGCCAAAAAGGACCGTTGGTAATTTGTATCGGTGGCATTCACGGCAACGAACCGGCAGGCGCGATTGCCCTGCAAAACGTGCTGCGCCAGCTCAACGAAACAAAGCCTGCTTTTGCTGGACGACTATTAGCGCTGGCGGGAAATGTAAAAGCATTGAACGAGGGCGTGCGCTATTTTCATCACGATCTGAATCGAATGTGGTTGCCCGCGCGTGTGCGATCACAACCAAAAGTCGAAACAGCAGAAGATGCTGAGCAGCAGGAATTACTGACGATCATCAGCGATGCGTTAACGCAGCAGCAGACGGGCGTTATCTTTCTGGATTTACACACCACCTCTTCTTCCGGCGCACCTTTCGCCTTGATTAGCGACACGCTTCTCAATCGTCGCTTCGCCTTACAGCTGCGAACCCCGCTGATCCTGGGTCTTGAGGAAAGCATTGAAGGGACAATCCTGAATTACATTAACGACCTGGGGCACGCAGCAATTGGATTTGAGGCAGGACAGCATGAATCACCTCAATCCATCAAAAATCACGAGGCTGCGGTGTGGATCACATTGGTTGAGGCAGGTTGCCTGATCCCGGAACAAGTGCCTGATCTAAGTGCTCATCGGCAGACGTTGATGGAAGCAAGCCGCAACCTGCCCTCTGTCTTTGAAATTCGCTATCGGCACGCAATTCAGGCGTCGGATCAGTTTGTCATGAAAGCTGGCTTCACAAATTTCTATCCGGTCAAAAAAGCCGCTCCTGTGGCAGCAGATTGCCGTGGTGAGGTGCAGGTGAAAGAGGCTGGGTACTTATTCATGCCGCTGTACCAAAAGCTGGGCGAAGATGGGTTCTTTCTCGTGCGTGAAGTAAAGCCGTTCTGGCTCGGCGTTTCTGCCTGGCTTCGTCGGCTCGGCGCAGATCGGTTGCTCCACTGGTTGCCAGGCGTAGCCTATTTACCAACGGACAAAAATTCGCTGGTCATCAATACACGTATTGCTCGTTGGTTCGTGATTGAAATCTGTCACCTGCTCGGTTTTCGCAAACATGCACAAGTTGGCGATCAACTCATCATCAGCCGTCGCAGGCAATCATCCTGGGGGCGCAACCAGGATGTGTGACATATAGCTTTTAAGAAAAAGATTTTCCGGTGGGAAAGCAAAGCGGTAAGAACTTACCGCACTCCATACGCTTCGCGCTCCCACCGGAAAACCTTTTTCTTGATCTCAATAAATGCAGAAGATGTACAACAAACATCTTGTTTGTTACTCCGCCTGGTTCTGTGCAAACTGATTTGTCAATACATCTAAACGATAGCGTCAAGCCAATGTGTCTAAAATCTGCGCTTCCCTGACAATGATGCTGATACGAACAACGCGTCGAACGTTTTGCCGGAACATTCCACTTGAATTCAGCCACAATCCCAGTCATTCTGTGGCTTGTCCCCGTTATTTCCTAAATTGAGGTACTTTATGAACCAAACTTTTTCGCGCCGTTGCAAGAAGCCAATGGCGATTTTTTGCAGCGCTGCATTGTTGCTGTCAACGTTTGCTTTTCCGGCCACGGCTGACGAAGGCATGTGGACCTATTTCAATCTGCCAACCAAACAACTCAAAGAAAAATATGGCTTCGAGGCGACGCAGGAATGGCTGGATCATCTGCGCCTGGCGAGCGTCAGATTCAACGATGGCGGTTCCGGCTCGTTCATCAGCCCCAGTCTGGTCATCACGAATCACCACGTAGCAAGTGGGCAACTGCAAAAAATTTCGACGCCTAAAAAGGATTATTTGAAAGACGGCTTTCTAGCGAAAAATCAGAACGAAGAAATTAAATGCCCGGATTTGGAATTAAACGTGCTCGTGTCTATGGAAGACGTGACAGCACGCATCAACGGTGCGGCAAAACCAGAGATGAAACCTGAAGAGGCCGCCGCCGCACAACAAGCGGAAATCGCAGCCATTCAAAAGGAAAGTACTGAGAAAACGGGGCTGCGCTCGGATGTGGTTTCATTTTATCAGGGCAGCGAACAATGGCTGTATCGCTACAAAAAATATACAGACGTGCGTATCGTATTTGCGCCGGAAAAACAGGCCGCGTTCTTTGGCGGCGATCCTGACAATTTTACCTTCCCGCGTTTTGATATGGACGTGACGATCATGCGGGTCTATGAAAACGGCAAGCCTGTCGCCTCGCAGCATTACCTGAAATGGAATTCCAATAGTGCAAAAGATGGCGATCTGGTCTTTGTTTCTGGGCATCCCGGTTCGACCGAACGCAACATCACGATGGCCGAAATCGAATATCAGCGCGATGTGCTGTATCCGAATATTCTCAAATATTTGAAGCGCCAGCTAGCCGTGTTGAATGATTATGCCAAGCTCGGTCAGGAACAAAAGCGGCAGGCAGATGAAGAGATTTTCGGGCTTGAGAATTCGCAAAAAGCTTACATCGGCCAATATCAGGGCTTGCTTGATAAAAACCTCATCGCCAAGAAGCAACAGGAAGAAAATGAGTTGCGTGCCAAAGTGGATGCCAAGCCGGAATGGAAGCAAGCTTACGGCAGTGCCTGGGGAGAAATTGCACAGGCACAGGCAGAGATTGGCAAAATGGGAAAGCAGAGCTTTTTCCGTGGCATTCGTCGCTCGAAATTGCTCAGCCTGGCTTCTTTGGTAAATCGCTACGTGCGTGAAATCAAAAAGCCGGATGCCCAGCGTGCCAGCGGGTTTCGTGAATCAGAAATCGAATCCACCAAGTTGCAGCTTTTCTCGCCCGCGCCAATTTATCCGCAACTGGAAGAGCGCGTGATTGCCAGCAATCTGGAACTGGCGCTGGAAGAGCTGGGGCCGGATGATGTGTTCGTCAAAACGGTGCTGGAGGGGAAGACGCCCGCTGACTTTGCGAAGGACTTGGTTGCGGGCACGAAACTGGCAGACCCGGCATATCGCAAATCCTTAGCCGATGGCGGCGAAGAAGCTGTCAGCAATTCAAACGACACGATGATTGCTTTGATCAAGAAGCTGCAACCGCTGCAAAGGGAAGTGGCGATGAAGGTTGCACCCTTGCAAGGTCAAATCGCAGCAGCCGATGAAAAAATCGGAGAAGCACGTTTTGCTGTGTATGGACGTTCGCAATACCCAGATGCAAATTTCACGCTGCGCCTGTCCTACGGCACGGTCAAGGGCTATCCGATGAATGGCACGATTGCGCCGTCGCGTACGACCTTCTATGGCTTGTATGATCGTGTGCATAGCTTCGGCAATAAAGAACCATTCAATACGCCGCAACGCTTTCTGGATCGCGTAAGTAAATTGAATTTGTCTACCCCGCTGAATTTCGTCACGACGAATGACATCATCGGTGGCAATTCCGGCTCGCCCGTGGTTAACCGCAATGGCGAATTTGTCGGGATTGTTTTCGATGGCAATATCGAAAGCCTGATCGGCAATTTCATCTATGACGAAGCGGCGAATCGCACGGTTGCCGTTCACTCCGCTGGCATTATGGAAGCGATGCGCAAGCTCTATGATGCGAACGCACTGGCGGATGAGATTGAAGGGAAAATGGCGAAGAGCGCGATGAGATAAACGCGAAAGAGGGAAGAAGGGGGAGGGGGACGAAGGGAAGGAGGGACGGAGCGAAGGAGAGAAAGAGCGAATGGGAATCAATGGCTTTCTTCGTGCTCATCCCTCCTTCCCTCTTTCCCTCCGTCTCTCCTTCTCTCTTTCACTTCAATGTTGTTGATGACAGGCAGGAGCAGCGGATTGCGCCATTGGCGATGTCCCCAACTTTGGACTAAGGTACGGCACTCCCAACGCCAGCCCGCGTACAATCAATAACAACGCAACAACCGTCGTTCCTATGGGCAACAGCCGGCGAATGGAAAAGCGAACCGACGGTGAAAGAAAGCCATTCGGCAAGGCTATCGCCAGCATCGCAGGCGTAGTCCCCAAGCCAAACATCGCCATAAACAACACGCTCCTGAAAATCGTAGGCTGTGCCATTGCTCCTGCAATTGCCAAATAGACAAACCCGCACGGCAATAATCCATTCAGCAACCCCACACCGAACGGCGCGGCAAAACGATGCGAGCGCAATAATCGCCCTAACTGTAGCTTCATTTTCGCAATGACAGTTGCCGCACGTTGTGTGGCAGAGAAGCGTTGTGTAAATGTTCTTGGCAAGATCAGCCAGAGTAAAATCGTGACACCAGTTGCAATCGAGAGAAATTGCTGAATCCCCGCCAACCGCGCCGCACTGCCAAGCAGACCAAACGCCAGCCCCAACAGGGAATAGGTCATCGTCCGACCAAAATTATAAAACAAACTGGACGTGGCAATGCGTGCGACACTCGGTTGTGAGCTCCCGGTTGGCAGCAACGCTAAGGCCAATGGGCCACACATGCCGATGCAATGCAACGAACCAAAAAAGCCTAAGGTGAGAGCCGCAAGAATATCCATCTCGTTACACCATCACGATAAATTCATTGTAGAAATCGCGTCCATCTGACGACCATGTAACTTTGACGCGCCACAATCCCTTTGCCAGCTTGGCCGTCGGAATTGTTTGGGAGCTATCTGCACTGAGCGCGATGGCAAATTCCTGATCGCGTGCGGAGTCTGACGGGCGATAGAAAAGAATTGTGCCCTGTACGTTTGCGCTCTGGGCAGGGAATTGTAGTTTGACAGACTGCCCATCCTCGCTCAGGACGCAAGTCACGGGTTGTTCCAGCGCATTGGTCTGACGCTGGCGATTGATTTGCTGTTCGTATTTCACTTCTTTGGCATAGTAATCCGGCGATACCAATTCGATTTTTTGCGTCATGGTAAAAGCCACGATGCCAAGCGTGGACAACGCGAAGACGGTGTAGACAGCAGCAATGCCATAGCCCCACAGCGATTTTGGTTTTGTTTCTTCAGGTTTCGTGTCCATATCAGTTCAGTGTTGTCGTCAGGAATTTGGTTTCAATTTCCTTCAGTAATTTGCCTTGCGAATAAATGCCAAACTTGACGTTCATATCCCCGCCGGAAGTTTCTTCTTTCGGCATTGCCAGGAAAAATCGTCCGGTCTTTTCGGTAATACGGGGGACAGGAGAAAATTCACCGACCATCGTAATCTGCCCTTTTTGGGGCGAAATTAATTTCAACTCTACTGGAACATCGTGGGCTTGTTTATTCGCCACCTGCAACAAATAGAAATTGAGAATCTCGCCATTTGCCTGTTTCTGCGCCAGTGAACCAGGTTGCCGTAAGATCAGGACTTCGGTCATCGGGCGGCGAATGAAGAAGAAAAGAAAGAGACACGTAATTAAAAGCCACACGCCCGTATAGCCCAAAATGCGGGGCGAGAGCCAATGCGATTTGCCATCCTTGATCGTCGTAAGTGACGTGTACCGAATTAACCCGCGCGGCTTTTTGATCTTGTCCATAACGCTGTTGCAGGCATCAATACACGCCGTGCAATTCACGCATTCCAGTTGGATGCCGTTGCGAATATCAATTCCCGTCGGACAAACTTCGACGCATTGTTTGCAATCCACGCAATCACCGCGTGCCGGTACAGCTTCAGTCGCAATTCGCTTGGGATCAATTTTGACCAGCTTGCCACGTGGTTCGCCGCGTTTGAAATCATACGAAACGGCAATCGTGTTTACATCCACCAGCGCCGATTGATAACGTCCGTACGGGCAAACAATGATGCAGGCTTGTTCCCGAAACCAGGCAAACACGCCGTAAAACAGAAAGCTGAAAACCAGGATGGCGAACAACCCTACCAGATGCTGCGATGGCGGATCGGTGACAATTTTCTTTAGTTCGTCAATCCCAATAATGTAGGACAAAAACATATTGGCAATGAAGAATGACAAAACAAAGAAAATCGCCTGCTTGAGCACTTTCTTAATCGCTTTGCCCGGTGTCATGGGCGCTTCGTTATATTGTCGTTGCTGCCGCCCATCGCCCTCAAACAAATACTCGATCTTGCGAAAGAGCATTTCCAGAAAGATCGTTTGCGGGCACAACCATCCGCACCAGATGCGGCCAAAGACGGCTGTAAACAAAAAGATCGAAATCAGCGCCGTCAGGATTCCCAACACCACCAGATAAAAATCCTGCGGGAAAAACACCAACCCAAAGAAGACAAACTTCCGTTCGATGATATTGAAAAGCATGAACGGGTGCCCATCCACTTTGATAAAAGGCGCGCCGAACAGAAACACAAACAGCAGCCAGCTGACAATGGTCCGAGCCTTGTAAAACTTGCCACTGGGTTTCTTCGGATAAAGCCAGTTCCGCGCGCCTTCTTCACCAATGGAAGAGACCTTGTTACGAAAGCTATCAGGTGTATTGGTTGGAGCTTGTACGACAGACATAATGTGTTACTTCTTTGTAGCCTTGGCCTGTGCGACAGGCTCGGCTTTTTTAGCCACCACCTTGGCGTCCTTCGCCGCTTTTTCATCCTTCGGCTTTTCCCCTGCTGCCATTGCTTTTTCTGCTTCCGGGACAAACTTCACTTCGCGCGCGGGATCAATCGGTTTCGGATTTGCCGGATTGGAACCTTTCATCGAAAGAATAAAACTGGCAACTTGCAGCACCTGCCGATCTGAAAGCCGAGCATTTGTGCCGAATGGCTGCATGCCTTTGTCAGGATAGCCGATTTTGATGCTGGTCATAATGGCTTTTAAATCGCCACCGTGAATCCAGAATTCATCGGTCAGATTTGGGCCGACCATACCGCCAAGATCATTGCGGTGGCAGGTAAAACAGGTGTTGGTCGAGCCATTAAAAATGGTCTTGCCCGCTTCCAACGATGCGCTATCGGTTAAGACTGCGATGGCGACTTGTTCCTGTGCCCCGGCAGGTTCTTTTGATTTATTGAAAGCGGCCACTTCCTGCTCATACTCCTGCTTGGAGGATGGCCCATCTGCCATGTGATATTGAATGATGTACCCAAAGGCAAAAACGACGGTAAAAATAAAGCCAATCAGCCACCACATCGGCATGTCGTTATCAAATTCTAAAATGCCGTCCGCATCGTGGCCTTTCAATAAAGTATCTTTATCTTGTCCAGTGAGAATATCTTTTTCAGCCATAACTTAGTCCTCTCTGCGATGTTCTCGCGGGTCTTGTTCCAGCGGCAGTTCAGCCATACGTTGCAAATGTTCTTTGTCAGCTTTGAAGAACCAGATGATGGCTGACATAAACACCGAGAAGAAAATCAGCATGGAAATCAATGGGAAGATGCCAACTCCTTCGATGGTTTGTAAGACGTTTTTATACATAAATGATTCCTTTGCCGTGGGGAGCGTATCCGATACGCTCCCCGCGATTTATTTACTTCCGTGCGGTTTCCTGTGTCCCGGCATTTTCGGCCTTGATGTCTGCCGGTTTGGCTTTGATGTCAGTGCCGAGGCGTTGCATATAAGCAATCAAGGCGATGATCTCTCTATTAGGAGAAATCTTGGCCCCTGATTGTTCCAAATTGGCGGCGATCTTGGCGGCTTGTGCTTTGGCGTCATTCACTGCCTGAGCCTCGTAGCCGTCAGGATAGGGCACGCCTAATTTGCGCAACGTGATGATCTTGCCTTCGGTGTGGCTGTAATCCGTGTCGTTGTCATACATCCACGTATATGCAGGCATGATCGAACCTGGCGAAGTCGAACGCGGTTCCTTCATGTGCATGTAATGCCAGGAGTCCGGGTACTTGCCGCCCAGGCGATGCAAATCCGGCCCCGTGCGACGTGATCCCCACAGGAAGGGGTGATCATAAATAAACTCACCGACTTTGGAATATTCGCCATAGCGTTCTGTTTCTGAGCGGAAGGGGCGAATCATCTGCGAGTGGCAATTGTTGCAGCCTTCGCGGATGTACAGGTCGCGTCCTTCGACTTCCAGCGGTGAATATGGTTTCACGCTGGCAATGGTTGGGATGTTGGACTTGATGACTGCGGTGGGAACATATTCCACGATGCCACCAATCACAACCGCAACCAACGACAACACCGCAAAACGAAGAGGGCGGCCTTCGAGCTTCCGATGCCAATGTTCTTTGCCGCTATGGGCAATGACAGGTTCTTGCGCCGGGGCTTCTGCCGCTTCATCCGCCACCAGCTTGCCGGACTTCGCAGTCTTGAAGATGTTGTATGTTCCAAGCAATGCGCCCACGATGTACAACGATCCACCAACCACGCGCAGCAAATACATCGGCAGAATCTGGGTGACCGTTTCGAGAAACACGGGATAACGCAACACCCCATCGGGAGTGAATTCCTTCCACATCAGGCTTTGTGTGATGCCCGCCCAATACAGCGGAATCGCGTAAAACAGAATGCCGAGTGTCGCGAACCAGAAGTGCGCGTTCGCTAATTTCTTCGAGAACAATTCCGTGCGGTAAATCTTCGGAAAGATGTAATACAAAATGGCAAATGCCACGCCACCATTCCACGTCAGCGCACCCAGATGCACGTGTCCGATGGTGTAATCAGTGTAGTGCGTGATTGCGTTCACGTTCTTCAGCGACATCATCGGCCCTTCAAACGTGGACATGCCATAAGCCGTAATCGCAATGACGAAGAACTTCAGCACCGGGCTTTCACGTACGCGATCCCACGCGCCACGCAACGTCAGCAAGCCGTTGATCATGCCGCCCCACGATGGCGCAATCAGCATGATTGAAAACACCGTGCCGAGCGATTGTGCCCAGTCCGGCAGCGAGGTGTACAACAAGTGGTGCGGCCCCGCCCAGATATACAGGAAGATCAACGCCCAGAAGTGGATGATCGAAAGGCGATAGGAGTAAACAGGCCGTTCCGCCGCCTTCGGCACGAAGTAATACATAATGCCGAGGAACGGCGTGGTCAGGAAGAACGCGACAGCGTTGTGTCCATACCACCATTGCACCAGCGCATCCTGCACACCGGCATACATCGAATAGCTCTTGAGGAAGGTGACAGGCAACTCCAGCGAATTCACCACGTGCAACATCGCCACCGTCAGGAACGTCGCAATGTAAAACCAGATGGCGACGTACATATGCTTTTCACGGCGCTTGAAGATGGTGCCCATCATATTCACACCAAACACCACCCACACCAGTGTGATCGCGATGTCAATCGGCCATTCCAGTTCGGCGTATTCCTTGCTTGATGTGATCCCGAAAGGCAGCGTCAGCGCGGCAGAAACGATGATCAATTGCCAGCCCCAGAAATGCGCTTTGCTCAAGGCATCACTGAACATGCGCGCCTTGCACAAGCGTTGGAGCGAATAATAAACACCGACGAAAATCGCATTGCCCGCAAAAGCAAAAATGACAGCATTGGTATGAAGCGGGCGCAAACGACCATACGAAAGGAAGGGGATGAAGCCTAAGAAATCTGGCCAACGCAATTTGATCGCGACGATCAGGCCAACAAGGAATCCGACGATTCCCCACACCACCATAGCAATGGCGAAGTCGCGTACAATTTTATTATCGTATTCAAACTTCTCTACGCGCAGGTTTTCACTCTGCATAGTTTATTCCTCCAACTTTATTTTCAGACGAAATAGTTTTCGCTTGATCCTGGGGTTGACGATCCTCGAACAGGATACGGACGGCGGGTGTGTAGCGGTCTTCGTATTGCCCTGATTTCACGGCCCAGAAAAAGCAGCCTAGAAAGAACAATGCCGCCATCAAACTAAACCCGATTAGGATAAATATGACCTCCATAAACTCCTGGGGGTGCAGGCACCCTTGCCTGCTTTGGGTAATACCGAAAAAAACAAATTGTTCTTGAAAAGAAACTGTGTGCGCACACTCACCGATGGCGGGTTGTTTGCGCTTCAGAAAACTGGCCACTGGTCATTTGCCTAGTTGCTAAAGTAGAGGAGACAGACTCTTCAGCAAGGGTAACTTTCTTGGGAGCCAACCAAAAAAAGACAAATGACCAGTGTCAAACCAAGATTTACGAAACACGATGTGCGTTTATGCTGCCCGCAAATTGAATCTCCTGGATTTCCGCCACATCAAAAGCGGTGTGGCGACGCGTGGCAACAATCATGAATTTGTCCGCTTTGCCGCGCTGTACGGCTTCGCAGCGGAAGGACACCACCAACTCTTTTGAGTTGTCTGGATTGACTCTGTAAAAAAGAATGCACTCTTCGCCACGAGCCTTTTTGTCATCATCGTGCATGACCAGATAGTCGCCGTATAGTAAGACTCCTTTGAGCTTGTACATTTCATTAAATCGAACTTTGGCAACTTCCTGATGCTTGTGATGATCATCGGCTTGTAAGGCAGTTAGATTGATCAATGACAAGGCGCTAAAGATTATGGTTATGATAAAAAAACGCTTCATGTTAGCTCTCTATCCTGTGGCACTGGAACGCGTGCCATTCAGTAAAAAATATCTTTGAGGGGTAATCCTCAATCAGGGAGGTAGCATTTCTCGTGCCTGACGGAATTGCTTGTGAAAAGGTGTGTTTGAATCTGTAATTGTGGAAAAATTCGCACTGAGGGTGGGGGAATTTGCGAAGCTGGTGAAAACTGCTGGCGCTGCCAGATCTTATTTTTGCACGATGCCTTTTTCGCGGATTTTCATTGCCCCCCAGGCGACGGCAACGACTGACCAGGAGCTAAGCGGCATAAAGATCGCCGTGACTAGCGGAGACAGTTGTCCCGTGACGGCTAATGCCAGACCAATTGCGTTGTACACCAGCGACAGCAAAAACGCCGCGATCAGCACGCGCAAGGCGTATCGCGCAAAGTTAATGTACACCGGCAGGCGATGGAGTTGCTCGGCATCCAGAATCGCATCGCAGGCCGGCGTAAATGCACTGGTGTCTTCGGTCAGCGCAATGCCCACATGACTTTGCTGCAACGCGCCTGCGTCATTCAGTCCATCGCCAATCATGCCAACGACCTTATGTTCTTCTTGTAGCTGTTTTACAAATCGCAGCTTGTCTTCCGGCTTCTGATAAAACGCCAGATTTTCTGCCTGCTGAAAGAGGGGCATCAGGTGCGTGCGTTCGTGGTCGTTATCCCCGGAAATCAGATACAAATCCTGCGCGCCCCGCAACGATGCAAATAGCTCCGCTAAACCCGCACGATAGGCAGTCGTGATCTGGAAGCCACCTCGATAACGGCCATCTATTTCGACGTGTACAGTCGAAGCATTATTTTGTGGGGGTACTGTTGTTTGGGTGCGTTCACTAATCCAGGCAGGCGAGCCGAGCGCGATTGAATGCCCGTCAATATTGCCTTCGATTCCTTTGCCCGCAACTTCCTGAAACGTATTTTCACCGCAGAGATACAGCGGCGGCGCAGCGGATCGCAGAGGTTCCTTCCCGTTGTTCTCTGTGAAACTCTGCGTTACCTCTGCGTCTCTGTGGTGAAAGAAATTGCTGAGTATTTGCCGACTCAACGGATGGGTTGAATGCTGCAAACTTTCAGCAATCATCGCCCGTTCAGCTTCAGCCAGCGGCTCGCCTTCAAAACGAACTTGTGCCTGTCCTGCGTGGGTGAGTGTTCCTGTCTTATCAAAGACAATCGCATTCAGCTTGGCCAAATCCGGCACGACGCCAACGTTTTTCAAATAAAATTTTGCCTTGCCAAAGATGGCAACGGCGGCACCGAGCGTAAATGGCGCAGCCAATGTCAGCGCACACGGACAGGCGATAATCAGGACAGCCGTGAATACGCTGAGCGATTTGCTGACGTCCGGCCACCAGTAAATCGCGGCTCCGGTTGCAATTGCGGTGACGATGATCGTGAAGTATTTGCCGAACGCATCGGAAATATCCAACAGGGAGGTTCGCTTCTCTTTGCGGAAGGCTTCGTTATTCCAAAGCTGAGTCAGATAGCTGTGCGAAACAGCTTTGCTGACGACCAGTTTCGCGCCTGCACCAACAACTCTGCCACCCGCATAAATGATGGCACCGCTGTTGACTTCAACCGGGTCGGCTTCGCCCGTCACAAAGCTGTAATCAATGCTTGCCTGAGCTGATTTGAGTACGCTGTCAGCAGGCACCAATTCGCAATTGCGCACAAAGATTTCATCCCCTGTTTGCAGTTTTGAGACGGGCACATACTCTTCTTTTCCGTTTTGGAGTCGCGCGACTGATAGCGGAAAATACGCGGCATAATTGCGATCAAATGAAAGCGAGTCGAATGTCTTTTTCTGAAAGATTTTTCCAATCAGCAGGAAGAACACCAGTCCTGTAAATGAATCCAGATACCCTGTGCCGACGCCGCTCAAAATGTCATACAGGCTGCGGAAGTAAAGCGCAGAAATCCCCAATGCAACCGGCACATCAAGCGAGATTTTCCGCTGCCTGAGCGAATACCACGAGGAAACAAAATAATCTGAGGCGCTGTACACCAGGACTGGGGTTGAGAACACAACGCTGAGCCAGGCAAATAATGTTTTGAATTGAGCGCTTAACACCGCTGTCGTATCCAGATAATCCGGGAAGGAAAAGATCATGACGTTGCCGAACGCAAAGCCTGCCAGTCCAATTTTTAAATACAGCGTGCGATTACTCAGGTCGGCTTCTTTTCTGCCTACCGTAACACTATCCAGACGAATTTCCGGCTCATAGCCGAGCTTCGTCAGCAACCCAACCACTTCGCTTAGTTTCGCCTCTTGCTCGCGGAAGGTGATGGCGATTTCCTTCTTCAGAAAGTTGACCTCTGAACGCAGAATTGCCGGGTTGATTTTGTAGAGATTTTCGAGCAACCAGATGCAGGAAGCGCAATGAATCTGAGGCAGGCGAAAGGTAGTTTTCGCCATCGTCCCATCGCTGAATTGAATTAATGCACGACGCACGGATTCATCATCCAGATACTCAAAGCGGCTTGTTTTCGCTTGCTTAAAGGTGAACTTGGCACGTTCGTCAAAATCGTAATACGTGCAGAGATTACTTTCCTGCAAAATTTCAAAGACTGTCTTGCAGCCCGCACAACAAAACATTTTGTTATCGGCATGCACCGCATCACGATCACAGATTTCGCCACAATGAAAACAAAGCGCGTCGGTTTTCGCTATGAGAGGAGCCGTCAAGGTTGCTGCGTATTCATTCATAATTTGTGCAGAAAATTCCTCAGCCTAAAACTACAGGTGGGGGAAAATACACAATCCCCCTCTCTTTTTCCTGATGTGGCAACTTTCAGACCGCAGCAGCTCCCGCGTTGCGATGGCGTAAGGCACTGATTCGATTGCGAATATTTTCCCGCCAAGCGTCGGTTTCCCTTTCTGGCATCTTTCTTGCTGGAAGGAACTGCAAATCTCGTGAAAGTAGAAAGGAGCTTGACTAATGAGATTCCGAGATCGGAGCGAGGCCGGGAAGCAGTTGGCAAATAATTTGAGAAATTATGCGAACGATCCTGACGCAATCGTGCTGGCATTACCACGTGGTGGCGTGCCTGTGGGTTATGAAGTCGCAAAGGCTTTGCATTTACCGTTCGATGTTTTTTTAGTTCGTAAGTTAGGCGTGCCCGGTCACGGCGAGCTGGCAATGGGCGCAATTGCTTCAGGGGGAGTACGCATCCTGAATGACGATGTTGTCAATTACCTGCATATTTCGCCAGAGGCTATTGAGCAGGTTGAGCAGGCCGAACAGCGTGAACTGGCGCGCCGGGAGCAGTTGTATCGTGGCACTCGCGCAATGCCTAAGCTGGCCGGGAAAACGGTGATTCTGGTGGACGATGGGATGGCCACGGGATCAAGCATGCGGGCAGCAGTTACCGCATTACGCAACAGTCATCCCACGCGGGTGATTGTCGCTGCGCCTGTGGCGGCCAGCACAACGTGCGAGGCATTTGAATCAATGGCAGACGACATCGTCTGCGTTTGTGATCGCACGTGTGATCCTTTCTATGCAGTTGGGCTTTGGTATGACGATTTTCGCCAAACCACCGATGCAGAGGTTCGCGACTTTTTGGAGCGGGCTTCAAACAGGATGGCGACCGTCAAAAACAATCAGCGCGAATATGCTGCCTGACACCGTGAGGCGTGCTTGTTTGTGTGCTACGCCATCCCGGAGTTCAAATTATGGGCGATCATGATGTTTCTGCTGAGCACAGTGAACAGCAATCCAAGCTGTTCATGAAAGCGTTGCTCGCCGACCTCGCGGCGCTGGAAAAGATCATTGAATCCGGGCAAATCGAAAGTGGCAATCGGCGTATTGGCGCAGAGCAGGAAATGTTTCTGGTTGACAGTGCGTTACAACCAAAACCGATTGCCATTGAATTGCTCGAAACCGTAAACGACCCACGCCTCACCACCGAAACAGGAAAATTTAATCTTGAAGCGAATCTTGCTCCGCAACCATTTGCCGGACGTTGTTTGCATAAGCTGGAGCAGGAATTGGCGGAGGTCATTACCCTCGCTCGTCAGGGGGCTGAAAAACTAGGCGGCGATGTTTTGCTCGCAGGAATTCTCCCCACGATTCGCCCAACGGATTTGACGCTCGATAATCTCACGCCGGGATTACGCTATGCTGAGTTGAATCGTACGATTCAGCAGTTGCGCGGCAATAACAACAACATCTACATCAAAGGGCTGGATGAATTTCAGTATGTGCAGGACAGCATGATGCTGGAAGCCTGCTGCACAAGTTTTCAACTGCATTATCAGGTAAGCGCACAGGAATTTGCCCGGCTGCATAATCTGGCGCAGGTCATCACTGCCCCACTGCTTGCCGTCGCCGCAAATGCACCTTTGTTGCTGGGGCATCGGCTCTGGCATGAAACGCGGATTCCCCTCTTTCAGCATTCCGTGGATGAACGATCCAATCTGCAACATTTGCGTGGACGTCCGCCGCGCGTGAGCTTTGGCGAAGCCTGGGTGAAAGATTCGGTGCTGGAAATTTTCCGCGAAGAAATCGCGCGCTTTCGCGTTGTCCTGACGAAGCATATTGAAGAGAATTCGCTGGCAGTGTTGGCGCGCGGTGAGTTACCACAACTCGCTGCCTTGCGGTTGCACAACGGCACCATCTGGCGTTGGAATCGGCCTTGCTACGGCGTGAATGAAGGCAAGGCGCATTTGCGCATCGAAAATCGCGTGTTGCCCGCTGGCCCATCCATCATTGATGAAGTTGCCAATGCCGCATTTTTCTTTGGATTGATGTCCGCCTTGCCAGAAGAATATGGCGATGTCACGCGCCTGATGTCGTTCGATGATGCCAAAGGGAATTTCTACGCCGCCGCACGACATAGTTTGAAGGCACAATTTACCTGGCTGAATGGCCAAAGCATCCCTGCTGCAACGCTGATTCTTGAGCATTTGCTTCCGCTGGCGCAGGAAGGATTGAAGCGTGCTGACCTGGCGACAGAAGACATCCATCGTTACCTCGACGTGATTGAAGAGCGCGTGCGGCACGACCAGAACGGCGCGATGTGGACGTTACGCTCCCTGAATGCTCTGGAAAATCAGGCGGGAGCTCAATCTTCCCGCGAACGACGGCATCGCGTGCTGGCCACCGAAATGCTGGCCCAACAACGTAGCAATACACCCGTGCATCGTTGGGCGCTGGCGCAAATTTCGCCTACTCAAAACTGGAGTCAGAATTTCCAGACCGTCGGGCAATTTATGTCCACAGATTTGTTCACCGTGCGCCCGGATGATTTGATAGATTTGGTCGCCTGCGTCATGGATTGGAAACACGTCAGGCACGTTCCGGTAGAAGATGATGAAGGGCATTTGCTGGGGTTGGTTTCACATCGCGATCTGTTGCATCTGATGGCGCAAGGATCAACCAATAGCCCAGAACCAATTGCTGTGAAACATCTCATGACGCCAAACCCTGTGACCGCGACGCCGCAGACCCCTACCCTGGCAGCAATTGAATTGATGCGTCACCACAAAGTTGGTTGTTTGCCTGTTATAGAAAATGAAAAGCTGGTCGGCATTGTGACTGCATACGATTTTCTGAGCTTGTCTGCTGAGCTGATCGAAAAGCACCTGAAGGAAAATGAGCGCACTGAATAACAACTATGGGCAGAAGCCCGACTGTAAAGGAGGGCGCAGATATAGAGATCAAGAAAATGATTTTCTGGCGAAGGTCAGGGCTTCGCGCAGCAACGGAGATTCTTTTTCTCAAAACCTATCACATCTGAAACGCCCTCCTTTACATTCGGGCTTCCGCCTTGGTTTCAAACGTTTGGACAAAATCTTATTGACCGGTTTTTGTCTTTTGTGGCACTCTTTGGCCCGGAAGTAGCGTTTTCCTCACAATCCGGCAAAACATTGACGTGAAAGCCTGCCTCCACACACTGGGTTTGCAAATCACGACTAATACCTAATCAACTGGGGCTGTTCAGCACCTCGGACTTTTACACGCCAAATCACTGGGTAAATCACTGAGCCTCACGCTGCCCCCAGAGACTCACAAGCATTGGGTCGCGCCTCCTCAATCCGACCTGTACTACCTCCGCTGACAATTTCAGGAAAGACTTATGAACAATCCGGCACGTTCTGAATTCTTTGCTTTCAAATCTCTCGTTTGTTTTTTCACAGTTTATTGTTTCGGCCTCGCTTTCCCTGCGTCTGATACAGTCAATGCAGTAAGGACGGTTCTACAAAATCAGCAGCCGGCATCGTCGGCGCTCTCAAGATACGGACAAACGCCTCTTGGCTTTGAAGCGAATCGCGGGCAAGCCCGCGCGCCTGTCCAATTCATCGCGCAAGGGTTGGCATCGGATTTATATCTGACCCCGACGTCCGCCACGTTGGAATTGCACGCACCCAATAAAGACAGGGCAATGGTGGCGATGCAGCTTGTCGGCGCGAATCCGCTTTCGGCCTTGCAAGGCGAATATGAACTGGCTGGCAAGAGCAATTACTTCGCGAAAAATCATTGGACAACGAATGTGCCGATGTTTGGGCGGATTCGGTCTGTACAGGTTTATCGGGGCATTGATCTGGTTTTTTATGGCAATCAGCAAAAGCTGGAATACGACTTTATTGTGCAACCGGGGGCTGACCCAAATGCGATTCGCCTGCGCTTTGACGGCGCACAATCCCTGCGGTTGGATGCGAATGGAGATTTAGTTCTGCAAACGGCGGCAGGCGACATTCGGCAACATCGTCCTGTCGTTTATCAGGAAATCAATGGCCGTCAGCAATCCATCACAGGGCATTATGTGCTTCATCCGCATAATCAGGTCAGCTTTGCGCTGGGCGATTACGATCATACCCAAACGCTCGTTATTGACCCAATCATCAGCTACGCGACATTTCTGGGAACGGATTTGACTTCGCAGATTGCTTTGACTGTGGACAAAGAAGGGAACGCATACATCGCCCGCAACCACGGCTATGAAGCGACGCCGGGAGCCTTTCAAACTGGATCAGCAATTTCGGTGACGAAGCTTGATAAGACAGGCACCAATGTGCTTTACACCGCGACTTTTGGGGATGGCGAACTGGATCGTGTCAATGGCATGACGGTGGATGACAATGGCAATTTATATCTGGTGGGGCAGGCCAGTTCATCACTATTCCCAACCACACCGGGAGCCTTTCAGCCGACGTTTGGCTTAACCGGCACTGCATTTCTGAATGCGTTTGTCATGAAATTAAATTCACAGGGTAATGCGCTGGTGTACTCCACGTTCCTTAAAGGCGAAACGACGTACAAATCAGAGAAGAAAGGCAATGTTGGAAAGGGAATTGCGGTGGACTCGCAAGGCAATGCCTACATCGTAGGCCATACCAACACGCTGGATTTTCCTGTGTCTACTGGTGCGTTGCAGGCCACGATTGCTGCGTACAACAAAATGCCTCCGAACGATGTGTTTGTGACGAAACTGAATGCCCAGGGCACTGGCATTCTGTATTCCACCTATCTTGGCAGCGCGAGCAATACTGAAAGCGGGACAGGCATTGTGATAGATGCGCAAGGCAACGCCTACATCACGGGGTTTACGGGTAACGGCTGGGTTGGCATTACGCAGCCGCAAGGCACAAAATTTCCAACGACGGCGAATGCCTATCAATTGCAAGACAACTATGGTCTTGGGGATTTTCTGCCGACCTATGTTTTCGCTAGTAAAATCAATGCTACGGGCAATGCACTGGTCTATTCAACTTTGCTGGGCACGGTGGCCGGAAACCTGATTGCGCCGAGTCTGGCATTGGATGCAAGCGGCTGTGCTTATCTAACGGGATGGACGAAATCCGCTACATTTCCCACCACCGCAGGCGCGTACAAAACCAACTTGAATGCAGAGCTTGGAAATGCGTTTGTCACGAAGTTAAATGCGGCTGGCAGTGCTTTGGTGTATTCAACTTTTCTCGGTGGCAGCACGGCGGATTATGGAACAGGGATTGGAGTTGATGCTTCAGGGCAGGCAATTGTAACAGGTTTTACGAACTCGCCTGACTTTCCGCAAATTGGCGGAACGCCTGAAAACATTGAATACGGTGGCTTCATTGCGAAGCTCAATGCGAGCGGTAGTGCGCTTATGAGTTCATCTTTTCTGCCTGGCACACGTGACCCGAAAATCGCTTTGGACGGGGCAGGAAATTATTACTTGGCGGGAGGGGCAGTTGATGGTTTTCAGCCGACTTCTGGCGCATTTCAGTCTGCTACGGGAACATCATTTTTGCTGAAAATCAGCAACCCCCGCACTGCTATGACAGTGTCTGCGGCGAGTTATTCAGGCCCTACGCTGGCTTGTGAAGCGATTGTTTCTTCCTTTGGCACAGGCTTGGCTACTGTCACGCAAAGCGCGAATACAGTTCCGCTACCGACGAAACTTGCAGGCACGACCGTGAAGGTCAAAGACAGCGCCGGAGTCGAGCGCGAAGCGGCTTTGTTTTTTGTTTCGCCAACGCAGGTGAATTATCAAATTCCCCCCAATACTGCGAACGGTACAGCTTCGATCACGATTACCAGCGGCGATAACACGGTCTCGATGTCGAACGTCGAAATTGTCAATATTGCGCCAAGTTTGTTTTCAGCGGATGCCACAGGGCGCGGCTTAGCGGCGGCACAAATCCAGCGGAGCGGTTCCAGCACGATGGAGCCAACCGTAATGTTCGATCCAGCCAAAGGCCAACTGGTCGCAATTCCGATTGATCTCACTGTCTCAAGCAGCGATGTATATTTGGTGATGTACGCAACAGGCGTGCGAATGAATTCGGATTTGGGGATGGTGAACGCGAAAGTTGGTGGATTGGCTGCGCAAGTCAGCTATGCCGGAGCACAAGGCGGCTTTGTCGGATTGGATCAGGTCAATGTCAAGATTCCCCGCGCTTTGGCAGGGCAGGGCACAGTAGACCTGACGTTAAGCATTAATGGCAGAGCTGCGAATACTGTCAAAGTGGTGGTGAAGTAATTCTGGGTATGTACGCATCTTGCGGGCGACGAACCAGTCCTGCACGCAAGATGCGTGCGTACCCAGAGGATCGTTACGGTGTCATTCGTGCGACAAAACAATCACTTCCGCCTGCCAGGTCTTCCTGATACACGCCTCCCAGCGTGATTGGGAAGAGGCCTTCTGAACGAGTGGCGTTGGTATAGCCCGCGACATAGATTTGTGCGCCGGCCAAAGCGATTGCGCGACCACTATCCACTGAATCGAAAGCATCTAGGTTTCCGCCGCCGAAATAGGTGGAAAAGGTCAATCCTGCCGCGCCTGCGACATTGGTATTCAGTCGGACGACAAACGCATCTGTTCCTGGCGCGTCACTGTAGAAATTACTGACCAGGGGAAAATCTGTCGAATCTGTTTCGCCTGTCAGATAGACGTTTGCACCGCTGACTTTAATGCCGTATGCCGTCTCGTAATCAGAGCCGCCCAGCAGCGTGGAGTAAACGATTCCGCCGTTGACATTAAAGCGAGTCACGAACACATCACCAAACCCGACCTGAGCTGTTTGGTAAGCGGTTGCGGTTGTGACTGGGAAGCTGGTTGCAGTTGTCCCATTGTAGCCAGAAGCGTTTGCGCCCTGCGAATGACTGCGACCCGTAATATAAAACTGCCCGTTGGTTTTATTGACGGCAATTCCATAACCATATTCGCGCCCGATCCCGCCCAGGAATGTCGAATATTGCAAGCCTGCTGCCCCGGCTTTTGGATCAATGCGCGCAACGAAGGCATCTACTGGAGCAAACCCTTGTAGCGTCTTATCAAACGCATTGGCCGAGGTGGGAAAGCCGCTGGATTGCGTATTGCCTACGACGTACAGAAGCCCGTTGTAGGTATCTATGCCATTGCCATAATCCATGTTCCCGCCGCCAAGAAAGGTCGAATAATTCAACGTGACCAGATCGCCACTTAAGACAGACACAAAGGCGTCCATGCCTCCGTTGTACGAAGTGTCAAGTGGAGTGTCTGCCGCAAACACAACGGGAAAATCCGGCGAATAGGTTTGTCCAGTCACACAAACATCCGTGCCATTCAACACCACTGCATTGACCTGATCGTATCCAGCACCGCCAAGATACGTGAAGTTGAGCAGGTTGCCTGCTGGGCCGAATTTCACAGCGAACCCATCATCCGAACTGGCACTTGGATCAGTCGTTCTGAACCCATTATGCCCTGCGGGTAAGACGAATCCTGACCCCATCAACCCTACAACATAGCTATAGCCTGCGGCATCAGCTTCAATGCCACGCCCAACATCATTGCCCGGCCCGCCGAAGAACGTGAAGAATGACAATCCCGTTCCGGTCGCATTCATCTTGGCAACAAAGACATCCGTGCCGCCATTTTGTCCAACCAATGTAGTATCCGGGAACGTCACCGATGCAACTTCTCCGGTGATGTAAGACGCACAAGCACCTGTGCAGCCACCGACGGAAATGGCAAAGGCTTTTTCATCGCCTTCGTAACCACCGAGGTAGGTGGAATAAGTAAGCGGGTCAATGACCAGTTCTCGTGTTTTGTCATATTCGCCAATCGCAAAGCGGACGTGATTTTTGGGCTGTAAAATATAACGCCCGGCAATTTCCTGGCGTTCGCCTGCGGCATTCGTTTGATAGATGAATGGCTTGTGATGACGAACTTCGTGGCCTTTGACGCGCATCACCAGATCGCCATTTTCTGCCACCCGCAATTTGCTTGCTCCTGTAAAACGCATCTTGATGTCGTTTGGGTTGGCACCTGGAGCGACAACGAAATCATATTCCAGTTGTTGTTGGTTGCCGTAATACAAAAGGTCAATGCCCGGATACATCTGGGCATATTTGACTTTGGCATAGTGAGGTACGTTTTCGCGATATTTTTTCGGATCGCCGCCGACATAGTAGTTGCTGACGGTGGGCAAGCGATCAAGTCCTGTGATTTCAGGCGTGAGGTTGGCTTGCAGCAGTTGCAGGCGCAGGGCGCTGGTCTGTTGGGATTGTGGTTGACGAAACGTCATGACCGCTTCGTTCGCCGTCAGAAATAAACCATAGCCGCGACCACGCGCTGTGAATTTCACGTGTGCATCGGTTTGGCCCTGATTCAAAGTGAAGTCCATTGGTGTCTGATTGAGCAATTTATTGGGATCGGCTTTTTCCGCCAGCGTCTTTTCCAGCGGAGTAAGGGAATTTTTGTGATCAAGGTTCAGGTCAGCCATCGACGCATTGGCAATACGAGGCGCGAACCCCGAAATTTGTGGGGCTGTCATTTGCACAAGCAACGCTGCGATGACGGCCAAGGTGATGACGGTGATGGGATTTGAACGCGAATTGACGGAGCCTAGTAATGTACGTAAAGTTTGCATAGTCATTTCGTCCTTCCAAGGAAAGAAGTGATTTCCATACGGGCGAGCCTGCGCCAGTTCGCCAACTATTCAGCAGGCTTGTCCGTTTCCTCCAATTAATGCAGCTAGAGTTTTTGCGAAATGACTAACCGGCAGACTGCTGCCTGCCTCACCGAAGAGGAACTATCTGCGCTGGTTTTAAGTTCACTTTCGCCGTAAAACTCAAAGGTAGTGATTCATCAACGCTATCATCTGCATTCTCTCCCCGCTCATCCGCTCAAGACCGCTTGAGGGAGCGACAAGTCGAGACGGGAAAACGACAGACGGTACCCGCGTGGGTACTACGCACGCCTTTACAGGTGCGACTGGGTTTTCAAACGATTAGGAGAGACATGACCGACTTTCATTTCGCAATTGAAAGCGTTCTGGAACCCTGGTCCTCCTCCGGCAAATCAAATTATCAAGTTGCGACCGTGCCAGGGATAATGGATGGTGTGTGGCGAGAGAGGTTCCACTGGCGATGCTGTCACGTGTTACTCTTCGGTCATTTTTTTTCTAGGGAGCTTTGGTTTCCGAGGATGGCCGTAACAGTTTGGTGAGGCTTATAAAAGATCAAAGTTGCCGTAACCTAGCACGAGCTATACGACGGTGTCTATAAAAATTTTCAGGCGGTAGCGGCTCTCGTGTATACAAACACGAGAGCCGCTACCGCCTAAACCCCAATGGATATTTCCGAATTTGTTTTTCTAGTTTTCGGGTTGCTGCTGCAAAAAGAAATCTATTAATTCCTCGGCAGAATTTTGCATTTCAATTGAGAAGTTATGCACTCGATTGGTGAAGTAATTAAACATCCATACGGCAGGAATCGCGACGACCAGCCCGAAGGCTGTCGTAATTAATGCTTCGGCGATTGCTCCTGAAATTACAGCAATCCCTGCGCTTTGGGCTTCATTCATTTTCGTGAACGCGTTAATGATGCCGACAACGGTGCCGAACAATCCGACAAAGGGAGCCGTTGATCCGACGGTTGCCAAACTGGATAAGCCACGTTGCAAATCCGCTGTCTTCATTGCAGCTGCGCGTCGCAATGCGCGTTTTGCCTTGCGCAGCGGATTTCTGCCATTCGTCGTTGTCAGCTCCTGCAAACCGGAGTTGACCACAATTGCCAGATGGCTTTTCTTGTATTCGCGCGAAAGCTGTAATGCCTCGCTCAAATGCGAGGTCTTGAGCATTTCGGACACTTTCGGGACGAATTCGCGCGATTGTCGAGAAGCGCTTTTGAAGGTCAGATAGCGCTCAAACATGATGGCCATAGAGTAAATGGACATCAGCAGTAAAACGACAATGACCGCAATGCCCGCTACACTTGTGTCTTCCCAGAGCTTGTGAAAAGACCAGGTGAATGCGGGCGCAGTTTCAGTTTGTAGCAGCAAGGAAAGTAACGTTGTGATAGAGCTATCGCAAAAGAGCGCCATAGTTGTGCCTCCTAAACAAATTGATCCCAGCAGGTTGTTGGTCATGAACTGAATTCGCTGGCGCGCCCAGCGAACGTGTTGAATTAGACCCCGCTTTGCGCATAAAGTTCCCCCGCAAATTTCAAGGCGAAAATTTATGAATTTGATCTATGGCTTATCTCCGGTGTTAGAGGCGTTGCGCGCACGTCGCCGCCCCATCCAAAAAATCCTGCTGGCCTCTGGTGTGCAACCTGCGCGTTTGACTGAGTTGGTGAATGTCGCGAGGCAATCGCGCATCAGCATTGAAAAACGCGACCGTCGTGCGTTGGATGAAATGACGCAAGGCGCAAATCATCAGGGTGTGGTCGCTTTATTTGCGGCAGGCGCAACGCCGACGAAGAAGAACGCTGCGTATACAAATGCCGATGAGATTCTTGATTCACTGGGTTGCAAACCGCTGCTGGTTTTACTCGACAACATCGAAGACCCGCACAACCTCGGCGCGATTCTCCGCACGTGCGAAGGCGCAGGCGTGGACGGTGTTTTTATTCCCGAACATCGCGCGGCAGGCTTGAATGAAACTGTAGCGAAAACCTCTGCCGGAGCCGTTGAATACGTCCGCGTTGCCCGCGTCACAAATCTGGTGCCGCTGATTGCTGATCTGAAAGAGCGCGGCATCTGGGTTGTCGGTGTCGAAGGCGGAACGACAAGCAGCTATACGGAATTTGATTTGAATGTGCCGATGGCTTTAGTGATGGGCAGCGAAGGACACGGGCTGCGGCGACTGGTGAAAGAAAATTGTGACGCGCTGATTTCGATTCCGATGCATGGTCACATCAATTCACTGAATGTCAGCGTGGCGACGGGGATCGTGTTATTTGAAGTGCTACGGCAAAGAAAGAAATAATCATAGGAGACGGAGGCGGAAGCCCGACTGTGAAGGAGGGCGCAGTGTGCTGATGACGCCCTCCTTCACAGTCGGGCTTCCGCCTCCGTCATAATCAATTCGGATTCGCAACGGCTACGGTAAAAGAGACGGTGATGATTTTGTTGTTGCGCTGAAATTGCGACCAGATTTTATATTTACCGGGGCGCGGGAAATAGGTCTCGAAATAAATCGTCGAAGGTGCTGCGTCTTGAACCTGTGTGTTGATGGGGTGTGAATGCAAATAATCTGCTGCATCTTCGCTAAGAATCAATGTATGCCCCCACGCGCCGAGATAGGGTTGTAAGTCCGTGATCGGCTGGCCAGTTTTTGTATCCGTCAATTGAAACCGCAACAACGTCGGCTGATCTGACCGCAGCATTTCTGGCGCGCATTTCATTTCAACCCGCAATCCATCTACTGTTTTTGAGGTTTCCGCTTCTGGCTGCAAGCGCGCCTGCACGCTTTCGGCATTGGCTTTGAAGGCATCGGTCACAAGATTTTGATGCACGACTTGTGCAATGCCGCCTGCGGGAAAAATGTCGCAGAAGACGTGGTACAGTCCGGCTTGCGGAAGGATCGTGTCTATCGTGAAACTCCCGTTTGGTTCCTGCGTCGGATGAATATGATCGAAGTGTTTCAGGTCAGAACTCACGATGAAAAGATGAAACGGTTTTTCGTGCTGAATGTTGAAGGCTTTGACTTGCTCGCCCGTTCTGGGATTGAAAATCGTAAATCGTAGCGTTGTTTTTTGTCCCGGTTGGAGGCGTTTCGGTTCCGTTTCTGTACGAACGATAAATTCTTCAGCGATGTCTGCGGAAGCGGCTTTCAACTCCATGCCGCATTTGGAACATTTCCCCGGTTTGGATGAAGAAACATCACCATGCATCGGGCAGGCATAAAGCTCTGAAGCGGACGCCTCTGGCTGCGCCATTGCGAGCGAAACCGATTGTGCGCGTGTTTGCACTGTCAATCCGAGTAGCAACAGCACTGCTATCATCAAAAAAGAAATTCGATTCGTCATAAAACCACCTTGTTACTGTCCCCAAACCTGGACTTCAGCCAATGAGAGATAGTTTTTCCCTGCGAGTTGTATGCGTACATAGCGACCTGTGGTGATAGCCGGAATGGTAAGCAGGGATGATGCCGGGCCGGTTACCTGGTAGCGAGTGATCGTGCTGTCTCCGAGCAGGCTGGTGTAACTTCGACCTGTCATATTGGTTGCAGAAACGAAGACATAAAAATTGGACAATCGGTCACCACAGCAATCCGTGCGGTTGTACAGTCGGATGCTTTCAATCGCACGGTTGCCGCCTAAATCCACTTGCCACCAGGCGTTCGTGGTTGAGGTCGTCGCTGTGATGGAATTGCCGCTGAACACGCCATTGGTGTTGCCATCCACCGCACGACCGGCCACCGCAGTTGAATAGGTAGACGATTGGCTTGCGGGCTGCCCCTGCGCCAGATTTACGGCTGTTGCCGAGACCGATTTGCCGGGGAAGAGGTTGGATTGCGGAATAATCTGTTTTGGCTGGCTGGGGCTTGACCAGGAAAGTTGCGCCACCGCGCCACCGCCATTTTCATAATATTCCAAAACAATGTCGTAGCGTTGCCCAGCCTGCAATGCGATGGTTCCGCTGTTTTCAATTGGCGAGTGATCTGTCCAGTTGTTGATGATCAACTGCCGATTCACCCAAAGTCGGATTCCATCGTCGGAGTTCGTATAGAAGATGTATGTTTCGGAGGCTTTTGCCTGCACCTGCCCAATCCATCGAACAGAGAAAGAATCCGCCGCAATGCCTGTGACAGGTGCGCTGGTTCCCCAGTTAAAGTTGACCGTGGCATCCGTACGGATCACGCGATTGCCTGTGAAATTGATGTTGTCGTAGTACTCGGCAAGCAAGCCTGTCCCCTGTGTTACGACAATGCTCACCAATGTCGAATCCGTCACCGCGCCCAGGTTGTCAATCGCGCGCGCCGTGAGCGTGTAATTGCCTGCGGCGACGTTGTTCCAGACAAAGCTGTATGGTGTGGTTGCATCTTCGCCCAGCTTGGTTGCGCCTTGATAAAACTCAACGCGGGTAACAGTGCCATCGCTATCTGCTGCGTTGGCGGTCAACGAGATTGATGCGGGGGCGGCATACGTTGCGTTATTCGTTGGTGCTGTCAGGCTAATGGTTGGTGCTCGATTGACCGTTGGCGCAGTCGGTTCCTCGCTGCCGATTTGTTGCAGGAAGGCGACGAGTTTTTGCATGTCGCTACTGGTAAAAGTTGCGCCACTGTGTGCGTTGATTGCGGCATCCAGCGTGAGGGCCGAGCCATCGTGCAAATACGGCCCCGTCGCCCACACATCGCGCAGCGTTGGTGTATCAATGCCGAGCAGCGCCGCGCCTAAGCGTGTGCCGCTGGATGGTTTGAGTGTGCCAATGTTGCGCAGCAAGCCAGTGCCCGCTTCGGTGAACAATGCGCCGCTGTGACATTGCGCGCAATTCGCTGTGCGAAAGATTTCTTTGCCTGCAACTGCATCAGCCGTGAGCGTGCCGTCATTGTTGCGATACGGGCTGGGCGTGAACGTTCGGAGCGAAGCAACATACACCGCCAGCGCATCCAGATCGGCGCTGACACCTGCTTTGCGATCTCCCAGTGATTGATTGCGTGTGCCAGCATTGAAATCCGCATCGGTCATCAATCCAGTGCCGCCGGACAGGTTGCGAATCTGGCCTTCAAAATCCTGCACCTCGTCGAAGTTTGCGCTCCAATGCAGGAAGCCTTGCGCGCCTGCGCGTCCCTGCAAAGCAATCGTGTTGCGCAATCCTTCTCCCATCCCGGTCAAATCCCAAACGCGTCCATCCTGCCCGCCATCGTTGTGACACGAAGCGCAACTGATGTACGCATCACGTGCCAGCCGCGTGTCTTTGGCGTCGTAGAAGAACTGTTTGCCTCTCAGCACCTGCGCCGTCAGCCTTTCCGTTGCTACGCTGTTGAGCGTAGCAACGGTGGGCGCGATAAATGCGCCTTCGCCAATGACTTTGCTGACATCCAGCACAGAAACCGTGCGATCCATGAAATTGCTCACAAACAGTTTTTTTCCGTCTGCTGACAATGCCAACCCTTGCGGAGCGCGGCCCACATCCATGCGGAAAAGCTCGCGTTTGCCATACGCATCCAGCACCGCGATTTCGCGGCTGCTTTCGAGTGCGACGAAGAGATAGTTACCTGTCAAATCGAACACTCCCGTGCTGGCAATGCCGCCGTTGTTGTGATCTATGCGCGCCGCATACTCTTCGGTGTTGGTGGTCAGATTGATCGCAGAAGTAATGCTGCGCACAGTGCTGTCGAAAGTCAGATTCCGTCCCTCGCGGAATGAGCCACGCAAAATATTATCTTGCTTGGAAGGCGTCCACGCGCTGCGACCATCGGGCGAAATCACAGCAGGTCCAAGGTAGTTCGGAATCCCGCGCCCGGCATTTTCAGTGTCGAATTTATCGCTGTGTTGCAGCCGAATTGTCTTCGCTACGACCATTGTGCTGGCGGTAACGACCACGACTTCGCCGCCGCCGTTTGCAACTTGCGGTGTGGCGGTTTCTTCGCCCGGAACGCGCGGGGAAATAAAGCGAGACACGTACACCGTTGCCGCGTCCGCGCTGATGGATAGATGCCGCACGTTCGAGCCGACTGAAACGGAAGAGAGCACCGCACCTGTTGCAGCATCCAGCTTGTACAACCTGCCGGTCGCTTCCAACGCGACGAACGCAATTCCACCCGTTGGCGCGAACGCAATGCCGAAAGGTTGTGACGCGTAGGGCAGCGCGATGGTTTGTGCAATTGCTAATGTGTTTGGATCAATGACGCTGATAGTAGCTGCGCCTTTATTCGTAACCCAGATACGCCCGTTTGGCGCAACTGCGATGCTGCGCGGGGCGCTGCCAACGGCGATTTCTGCGGCTTTGGCGTTCGTTGTGGCATCGAAGACGCTGACCGTGTCATTGTCCTGATTGACAACCCAGATGCGCGGATTGCCTGTGGTTCGCGATTCATACGCGATGTTCATTGAGACCGCTGGACGATTCGCGGTAGTTGGCAGGTGAATCGCCTGCGTGAACGTTGTGCTTTGTTCGATGCCGCGATCATCTGTTGCGGTGACTTTGACCACGTAGATGCCTGGCTGTGCAAAGACGTGCGATGTGCTGGCAATCGTGGAATATGCCGTTTCGGCTGTGCCATCGCCAAAGAGCCATTTGAAGCGGGGATTGACCGCATTGTTGACGCTGGCCGTGTAGCTGATGGCCGTGTTCACAGGCTTCGGCGCAGAAGCCATTGCATTGATGGATAACGCAGGCGGCGTGATTGACCAGATGAAACTCCCGGTTGTTGAGCCGCCGCGTGTATCGTTCACCGTGATGATTACATTGTAATTTCCTGTGGTGGTGGGCGTGCCTGTCACAGTGCCGGTGCTGTTGATGCTGAGTCCGGGCGGCAGGCTAGAGGCTGAAAATGTGAGCGTATCTCCATTCGGATCACTGGCAGTCAATGTGGTATTGACGGCCTCTCCCACAGCATTTGTGCGACTTGGCAAGGTGCCAAGCACAGGATTTTGGTTTGCGGCAACAAGCACAGATTTCTCAACCCGATCATTGGCGAAGCGGCCTTGGGCGACAGGCGCACCCCAGTTGATGCCATCGGCGCTGACATAGAACTTGTAATCTGCAATTGTGCCGTTAATCGCACCGCTTTGTCGTGGCAGATACCGGAAACTGCCGACGGTGTAAGTGGCTTTCATGTCAATCACCAGCCAATGCGGATGCGCCGGGCTGGCGGCTTGCCATTGCGTGTGCCAGATGGTGTTGACATCACCGTCAATCGCATTGATCGCGCGCCCGTTTTCGCCCTGTGTTTCTTCGCTGTCGGTGGTGATCGTCCAGCCAGTGCGATTCAGCAAAACACCATTCGCATCCAGAACGTTGACTTCAGCGGCAGAACTCCAGGGATTGCCATTCACTTCTGAAAGCGCTTCCAACTTAACGTAGCGGATGGCTCCGCGTTGCGTCACAGTCCAATCAAAGCTGGTGCTGGCGGTTGCAGTTCCATCATTGACGTTAATCGTTGCGCGGTAGGTTCCGCTGGTGGTTGTGGTGCCTGTGATGATGCCTGTTGCGGCGTTGATGGAGAGGCCAGCGGGTAAGCCGGTTGCGCTAAAGGTCAGCGCTTCGTTGTTTGGATCAACGGCGGTGATTGCCAAATTGACTATGTCCCCGACGAGATTTGTTTTTGCTCCCGGATCGGTGATGCGGGGCGCGCCATTGGTGAAAATTTGGATGACTTTGGCGACGGAAGGAACGCCGTTGCTATTGATCGCAAAGAGCATCCAGTAGCCGGGAGTCAGAACATTGATGTTGCTGTGCAGCGTTAGTTGATATTGCCCCGGAGCCTCTGTCGTGAAAGGCACCTGCAAATAATGTAGGTCAGAGTTTAAGTTGTGCGTCAGCCCTGACATTTTGATCAGGCTGAATTTGGTGATGCCCGCGCTGGCCTGTACTGCAATGTTGCGGCCAGCCGCCGTAGTTGAAGGCGCGGCGGTGATGGCCGGGCGTTGCGCCAGGGTTCCATCCGCGTTGTACAAATACGGTGGTGTGAATACCTGATGATCGGGGTGATCAGCCGCACAGGCGCACAATCCGCCGCCGCCTGACCACACGCGCCCATCGGGCATAAGCAGTGCGACCGAATGGTAATTGCGGGGCACGGAAATATTTGCCATCGGACGCCAGGCTTGCGTTGTTGGATTCCAGACTTCGGGTGTCAAAATCGTACCCTGATCGCTGAATTCAATGCCTGAAGTATTTCCGCCAATGACCATGACTTCGCCCGTGGGCAGCACGATGGCGTTGTGAAATTTGCGGGCATTGGCCATTGAGGTCGTCGCTGTTTTGGTCGCTACTGCCCCATTGATGTCAATGGTCATCGCCTGATTTGTTGCGGCTTGCGTGTCACCGTTGATATGCCCTCCCGTAACCAGAATTTTCCCTTCGTTATACATCACCGAAGCGGAATATTTTGGATACCAGGAATTGTCCAACCCCGAATCCGTCACGCTGCCATTCCCATTGAAGTTGATCCAGTTCATTTGCTGTGTGGGGCCGGTGTGAAAAATCAGCCCGTTAGGAGCGAGGTGCAAATATGGCAACCAGTTTTTTTGGTATCCGCTAAAGTTCAAAACCGGAGCCTGCAAATTCGCGCCTGTCAGCAACGTCCACCCTGCACCCGGTGTCCAGATTTCAGGATAAATGTCGCCCGGCTCGCCTAAGGCAGTGAAGACTTTGCCGTTGGGCAGCGCCACTGTGCCGGGATACCAGCGACCGCGATTCATGTTTTCAAGCCGCGCCCAGACATTGGTGCGAAAATCAAAAGCACTGGTCAGGTTGTTATTGCCATCTCCGCCATTCACAAAGATGCGCCCGTCTTCCAGCATCACGGGGATGCCGCAAAACATCGCGTGAGAATTGTGATTTACGGTCGTAATCTGATTTGTTTGTGGATTCCAGATAGCGGCGTTGGTACTTGTCCCGCCAGAAAAAGAAGTCAGATTGTTTGCCCCCCAGGCCAGAATGCGGCCATCTGGCAAACTGGCAGCAGAAGCAAAAACGAACGGCCAGGTGACTTTCGCGCTCCACGAACCAAGAGTATTTTCATTCGCCTCAAGTTGAGCCTTGGTTGTGGGTGGCACAAAAGCAGGATACTCCTTGGCTTTGGCCGCCAGAATGTAATCGTTGAAAACGTGATCTGGGTCATCTCCTCCGGTGGTATGCCGATGTGTGGGCAAGCTGGCACGACTGCTCAGACTTGTCTTGCGTTCCAGTTTGGCATCCGCCCAGGCCGCCCCAACCGTCGCGAGATTTCCTTCGGCATTGGTGACGACAAGCTTTAGTTCATTCCTGCCTGCCACCAGCAACGAAATCTGTCGCGTAAAGCTTGTGCTGGTCATCTTTCCGCTGGTAAAGATTCGCACGCCATCAGCAAAGACCTGGAATTCCACCGCACCACGATTTTCTGTTTCACCTGCCAAGCCAATGTTGGCCCGAAATTCCGTGTATTGCCCGGCGAGGGAATAACGCAAGGTGGAAGGAGCCATGACTAGGAGGCTATTTTGATAGCTAATTCCGTGCAGCGATACGACCTGATTTTGGGCACGCGCGCTTTGTTGCTCTATTGTCTGCGCTATCGGTTCCAGGCTGCTCAGATAAACAGTATTGTCGCTTCGTTGTACTCGCACCTCGCGCGTTGAGGCTGGTGATTCATCTTGTGCCTGAATCGTCAGACCGATGCCCCAAAAGACATTGGCGAAAGCGAGAGCAAAAAGAACAAAGAAAGAAAAAGAGCGAGGCGAAGACAAGCGGGGCAAATTTTTATTCATGCTGCGTACCTAATCGTTGGAGAAGGATGCAAAGCGCAATCAAGTGCAGATACTGCAATCGGATTGAGTTTTGCAGGTCTTGCTGAGAGTGCCCCTACTCTCAGGTGAGATTTTACGAACGGCATCAGACTAATATTGCCAATTGCCGCAACCTTCCGAAAAAATTCGGACATGCAATACATTTTTTATTGGGATTTTGTACGAAGACTGGTGGAGGGAAGGAAACGACGGGTTGGATGAACACTACGTCAACGCAATTTCAGCAACTAAGGAAAAGTTACTCAACACCGACTTCAAGCTTGAAAAATAAGATGCGGCCACAATTCTCGCATTCGTAAATGTTTTCGCCGCGTCGAATGTCATTAAAAGCCTGTGGGCGAATTGTCATGCGACAGGCTGTGCAGGAATAATCGCGGGCTTCGGCTAATGCAACGCCGGATTTCAACCGGGCAACACGTTCATACGTGGCGCGTGTGGCGGGCGTGAGTTGCGCAATCAGCCGGGCACGCTCTTCGGTAAGCGAGGCAAGCTTTTGCCGATCTGCTTCCACAGAACTGGTGATGGCCGCAATCTGGCTGTCTACTTCAGCACGTTTGGCTTCGATCTCCGGCGAGCGTTCGTTGACCTTAGCTTCGAGCTTTTCCGTCTTTTCCATCAGCTTGATGATTTCGGTTTCTAATGTGCTGATGGTTTTTTTGGTGGCATCAATTTCGCGGACGGCGGTGGTGTATTGCTTTTCATTCGTGGCCTTCATTAAGTCGGCTTTGAATTTTTCCATTTTCGCCTGTTCCTCAGCGACATCGGCTTCTAATTGACGTCGCTCTGCCATCGCGGTGTCAAATTCTGTTTTCAAATCAAGAAATTCTTTGGCGGAGACAGCAAAGCCTTGTTCGATGGCTTCTCGGCGAGGTGGTAAAGAAGCGACTTCTGCGTTACAACGCTTGATTTCGATGTCTGTTTCTTGGAGCGAAATTAAGAGGCCTAATTCTGCGATCAAGGGAGTTCTCCTGAGAAAACTATTTGCCACAACTTGCGGCACGGGATTGTTACCAAGTAAGCTCGTCGAGTTTGAGAAATGCAAAACAACGGAAATAATCACACAGGTATTTGAGTTTGTCCATTGTTCGCCGGAACCATTAGCGCTTAGCTCTCAGCTTTTAGCCCAGAATCTTCTGACGAATGCCCAAGCGTGAGCCACTTCTTACCAGCGAGCAGTGACAAATGTCCAATGGCACAATATGAACAACTATCCAATTTCATCTCAACTTTTTGAGCGCGCAAAACAGGTAATTCCCGGCGGGGTAAACAGCCCCGTTCGCGCTTTTCGCGGTGTGGGCGGCACTCCATTATTCATTAAGTCTGCCAAAGGGTGCTTTTTACACGACGCCGATGGCCGCGAATATATTGATTATGTCGGTTCCTGGGGGCCGATGATTTTGGGTCACGCGCATCCCGAAATCATTGCTGCTATTCAAGAAGTCGCCACGCATGGCACGAGTTTTGGCGCACCAACCGAGCTGGAAATCGAGTTGGCCGAAGAAGTGATCCGGGCCTATCCTTCGATTGAAAAGCTGCGCCTGACTTCCAGCGGAACCGAAGCAACGATGTCAGCTTTGCGTGTGGCACGCGGGTTCACCGGACGCGCGAAAATCGTCAAATTTGAAGGGTGCTACCACGGACACGGCGATAGTTTGTTGGTAAAAGCAGGATCAGGTGTGGCCACACTTGGTTTGCCAGATTCGCCCGGCGTGTTGCCCGAAGTGGCGAGCAACACAATTACTGTTCCGTTCAATGATGTGCCTGCATTAGAAGCGGTCTTTGATCAGGCCGGAGCTGAAATAGCTGCGGTCATTATCGAACCTGTGGTTGGCAATATGGGCTGCGTGCCGCCGCAGGAAGGCTATTTGCAAGCCGTGCGCGATATTACTGCGAAACACGGCACGGTGTTGATTTTTGACGAAGTGATGACTGGATTTCGCGTGGCATTTGGCGGAGCGCAGGAGCGGTACGGGATTACGCCGGATATGACGACGCTTGGCAAAATTATTGGCGGCGGATTGCCCGTCGGCGCGTTCGGTGGCAAACGCGAAATTATGGACTGCGTTGCTCCCGTCGGCCCGGTATATCAAGCGGGCACGCTTTCTGGGAATCCTCTTGCTGTGACGGCAGGTTTGACGCAATTGCGGCTACTGCGCAATCCTGAAATTTATGCTCACCTTGAACGCGTCACGAAAAAGCTGGTAGCTGGTTTTACTGAAGCCGCCTCTGAGGCAGGCGTGTCAACGGTCAGCAATCGGGTTGGTTCGATGTGTACGGCATTTTTCACTGCGGAACCAGTCATTGATTGGACTACGGCAGCAAAAAGTGACCGCGAGGCGTTCGGACGCTTCTTTCACGCGATGCTGGAAGAAGGAGTTTATCTTGCGCCGTCACAATTCGAGGCTGCGTTTGTTTCATATGCGCACACCGATGAAATCATTGAGCGCACGATTGCTGCGGCCCGCAAAGCCTTTGCGAAGGTCTAACGAAAAACGTCAGAAAAAGCCGTCTTCACACAAACAGGGCAGAAAGAAAATAACTTTTTTTCTGCCCTGTTTGCTGCTAACCGCTGCCTGGAAATGCAGCGGAAATTCAAAAGATTGGATGGCAAAAGTTTAATCTTAAACCGTGTAGAAAAAGTTTTGCCGAATCTGTTTCTTATGGTAAGAAAAGACGCGTGGAGGAAGTAGAATGCAAGCAGAGTCCGCACAAGAAAGCAAACAAGTAGACGTTTTACTGGTGGATGATGACCGGACAGGGTTGATGATTTTATCGCGCAGTCTGGAACGAGCTAACTTTACTGTGGCGACGGCCAACAGCGCGAGTGATGCACTTGAACTGCTCCGTCGGATTCGCCCTGAAGTAATTTTGGCAGACGTCAGCATGCCGGGAATGGATGGATTTGAATTTTTCCGCAAAGTTCGGGCACAGGGATTGGCCGATGTGCCTTTTATTTTTTGTTCCGGGCGTGATGGCGCACTAGATCGCATTTTGGGATTGCGTCTGGGCGCGGACGATTATCTGGTCAAGCCAATTGTCCCGGAAGAAGTGATTTTGAAAGTTCGTTTGCAGGTTACCAAAATGCAATACCTGCGTGCGTTGAAAACAGCGTTGGAAAGCAAGGATTCCTCCTCCATCATGAGCGGTTCTTTTGGGGGCATCAGCGTGATGGATGTTTTACAAACGGCCCGGATGCTCGGCAATGGGGAATATGCAGTGCTTTTCACGACCGAGGAAGATAGCGCTGCTGTGTATCTCAAACACGGGCAGGTCTTACATGCTGAGACAGGATGGGGAGGCGGGCCAAAAGCCTTTGCGCGCATCCTGACCTGGGAGCGCGGAAAATTCAGCATTGAGAATAAACACTTCGATGATGAACCCACCATGTCAGGCGCGCTGGAAGAAGTGCTGCTGGATCAGTTGGCGCAACTTGACGAGACGCAGGAGTTGCGAGGAAAAATCGAAGCCAAAGGCAAACGGTTTGCCACGAATATAAATGGTGCCATCCTCACAGAAAATGAAATCATGGTCTGCAACCTCTTAGAAAAGTATTCTTCCCTAGATACTCTTCTTGATCAGTCTCCCCTGAGCGATAAGGAAACGGCACAGACTTTCTTGCAACTCTTAGAAAAAGGCACGATCAAAGTTGCTTCAGTTTGAGCTTTTGCTCCAGCGCTATGGCAGCCTGGGAGCAATGGGGCTTGTCAGAATTGCATCCAAATCAGGAATCACAAACGGGGTTCCTTCCAAATCGAAAATCCCTTTTACGAAACTTGATTCCAAGGTGAGCGGCTGTTGCAGTGGCTGATAGGGAATTGGCAGGTGGAAAGTTTTTACCTGTGGAGTAACCAGAAATCCAATCGGTTCTGTTTGCTGTGGCCCGCGTGCAATCAATAAACGGCTGTTGGGATCAATTGACTTTGGATTGGCAGGCGTTGTGTGAATCCCCAGTCGCACTTTCAGGTCAATTACCGGAACGGGCAGATTGCGCCAATTGATAATGCCAAAAACATATGACGGAGCGTTGGGAACGGGGATGATTTTCGTCCATTTTGTGACCTGCTGTACTTGTGTGATGCTTAAACCAAAAGCGATTGGTGGCGCTTCTTCATCCTGTCCCAGCATTGCAGCGGGTAAAAAAATCAGCACTCGCGATGGCGTTTTTCGCAGGATTGCTGACGACCTGGTTTCAGTCGTGCGCGTCGGTATTGCATCTGATGATGAGACTATTTCTGGCAAAGAGCGAACGGCTTCTACAGATGTGGCATTGCTTCGTGGGCGCAACTGATTGGCATCGGCACAGAGGAGCCATTTTTCCTCCAGTTGCGCAATGCCTTTGAAAATCGGATCAGTGCCTGCCGCAACCATCGGCGGTAGCTTTACGAATTGCGGACAGGGAATGTCAACGCTGCCTGTGATGCGGTCAACGCGTAAGGCAAAAGGTTGGTTGGCTTTCAGTAACACAATGAAACCATCAAGCGATGTTTGCGCATCCGGCTTTGGCGCTAATTGTAAACGATGTGCCAGATCGTAGACCGGCAACTTATCCTGTTGTGCTGCGACCCAGCCAAGTTGTGGATCTGCTGACATGGACTCCGGGCTAGCGTGCGGAGCCATTTGATTTGCCCGCGTGATGCTGCGCACTTCAGACAAATCGAAACAATATTCTTCATCCTGCACAGCACAACAAACGAGCCTGCGCTGTTGCGTTGTTGTGAAGGTTACATCTGATGATTTCATGCTGGCCTCTCCTGCAAATGATCAATAACCCATCATAAGCATCTGCGCGATTTTTTCTGGTGGCGCAATGTGATCTGCAACGCCTGCTTCGATGGCACGCTGCGGCATTCCTTTGGCTGTGCAGGTGTCAATCGCTTGCACAAAAGTGGTGCCGCCATGCTGGCGAATGGCAGCCAGGCCTTCGATCCCATCATTGCCTGTCCCTGTGAGCAAGATGCCACGCGCCTTTGCCCGATAGACCTCCGCGACGGATTTCATGGTGTGATTAATCGAGGGGCAATGATCATCAAATTCCTCTGTCGCCAGGAACCGAAAACATCCGTCAGTTCCGACTTGCAAATGATACTGACCGGGCGTGATGAAAACGGTTCCTTTTTCCAATGGACTGCCCAAATTTGCTTCTTTGACCTGTAGCAGGAGTTGTTCATTCAACTGTTCTGCCAGTACCGACGTAAAAGACGGAGGCAAATGTTGTACAACCAGAATGCTACCGGAAAAATCCACTGGCAATTGACTGAGCATTCGCCGCAAGGCGACCGGCCCACCTGTGGAAGCTCCGGCCACAATCACTTTATCGGGCGTCTTCTCAACCCTTCCTGGTTGAGGAATGAACGCTGGTGTGCCATCAATGTCTATTTGGGATGTTTGCTGATGACCCTTTTGATCAGGCAGGAGCACGCCCCGGGCAATTTGCTGCGTCAAGTTTCCTGTCGCAGGCGTGAGGTGCGCGGCCACACGTACTTTGGCAATGATTTGGTGACGAATTGCATCTGGTTCAGCTTTTGAGCCAGGCGTAAATTTGAAGACGAAATCAACTGCGCCATGCTGCAATGCTTCTACGGTCATGGCTGCGGCCTGTAGATTGGAACCGCTAATAACAATCGTTGGTGTGACGCGAATTTGCTGGATGATTTTCAGGGCGGTGATGCCATTCATATCCGGCATCTCTAATCCCATTGTAACGACATCCGGTTGCTGACGCTCAACCAAATCAATAATCTGCTGGCCACCGTAAGCCAGGCCTGTGACACGAATATCCGGCACGGATTCAAGGTAGCTTTTAATTAAGCGGCAGACAGAAGGCGAACTGTCAGCAACAACGACGTGGATAGGCTTCATGGCAACTTCTACTCACCTGAAAAGGCACTTTGTCCGTTCGCTTTTTCACTGCGCTACAGTTTTTTATTTGCCACCAACTGTCGAATCAGCGCCAGGACATGGTCTTCCTGATAGGGCTTGACCAGGTAATCTGTTGCTCCCAGGTCAAAGGCTTTTTGCCGATGTTTTTCGCTGGAGCGCGAAGAGACAATGACCACCGGCAATTGCCGGAAGGCGGGCAATGCCCGGAGCGACGCCAGCAATTGATAGCCATCCATCCGAGGCATTTCAATATCAAGCATCATTAAGTCAGGCGCAGCTTCACCCGATTGTAGTTTTTCCAATGCCTCCAACCCATCTTTGGCCTGCAACGGAATCCAGCCCGTATTTCTAATCAGATTTGAACTGACGCGCCGTACGCTGGGCGAATCGTCCACGATCATCACAGTCAGGGGGTGATTTTCAGGCTTTGACGTATTGCTGGTTGTGAAGAGTTGCGGGGCGCTGCTTCCCATTGGCTCTGCGATTGGCTTTATCGCTTCGTTGACGCTGGCAACGGGTTCTGTGGCTACCGCTGGGGTTGGAGGGGGCGTTTCTGCACGCCGCACGACTGTCCGTGTGGTGCCGCGAACCAATTCTGCAAGGTTCAAAATCAAGACGACATCGCCACTGCCCATTAAGGTTGCGCCCATAACGCCGTGTACCTTACGCAAATGTGTGCCGAGCGTCTTAATCACGATTTCGCGTCCGCCCATCAACTGATCCACAATGACGGCAACCTCGCGGCCTTCGACGTTGATCAGAAGTGCCGGTGGACGGGGTTCAATTTCGTCCGAGATTTGTCGCAGATTGAGCAGACGGCTCAGCATTAGCAGCGGATAAATTTTCCCGCCAACCCGGATGATTGGCTCTTTGCCGATGCGCTCCACCTTGCTCATGTCCAGTCGCATGATTTGCGTCACCACATCCAGGGGAATTGCAAAACTCTGGCTATGCGCTTTCACCATCAAAGCGCGCGTGACGGCTAATGTGAGCGGCAATCGGATCGTGAATCGCACGCCTGCGTCGGGCTGTGAATCAATGGTGATTGTGCCTTTCAGCTTTTGTACTGTGGTATGCACAACATCCATTCCCACGCCGCGCCCGGAAATTTCACTGACCTGTGAGGCAGTGCTGAAGCCTGGGGCCAGGATGAGCGCCCATAGCTCTGGGTCCGACATCGTTGCTGCTTCTGTGGTGTTGACCAGTCCCGCCTGAATCGCTTTGGCGCGAATCTTCTCGCTGTCCAAACCTTTGCCATCATCGCTGAGTTGTAGAATGACTTGCGAGCCTTCATAAAACGCCCGTAGCTTGATTTGTCCAGTGCTGGATTTACCTTTCGCCACGCGCACGTCGGGCATTTCAATGCCGTGATCCACGGAATTCCTGAGCAGGTGTACCAATGGGTCAATCAACTCCTGCAATGCGGTAGTGTCAATGGCAGTAGATTCGCCATCCAGAACCAACTCAACAAGTTTGTTTTCCTGCGTTGCAACTTGTCGCACAGCACGATGCAAACGCGGCGCAATGCTGGAAAGCGGCACCATGCGCAACCGCATCAGGCGATCTTGCAGTTCGTTGTAAATACGACTTTGCCGATTTAAGTAGCCCAGAAAATCGCCATTGATATGCGCAAACTCGCGTCCAACTGTTTGAATGTCGCTGGACGACTCAACCAACTCGCGCGAGACCAAATGAAATTCGGTATAGCGGTCGAATTCCAAATCATCAAACCCGTGTGTGTTGTGCGTGACAAGCGAACCGACTAAGCCTTTTCCCTCTCTGCCCGCTGTTGCTGCCTTGCCAGGAGTCAACACGGCTTTGCCTCCGCCCAGCGTGCTGGCTTCGTACTTCGATTCCAGATTGGTTGAGGCCCGGCGCAACCGTGTTCCGGCAATTTGTAATTCTTCGACCTGACGAGCGAAATCAGTCAGGCGCTGCTCGAACGAAGTGCGCGTGATAATCATTTCGCCGATCAGCTTGACGATTTCGTCCAGCCGTTCAATTGGCACCCGCAGGAACTGCCCAGTCGTTTGCGTTAGCGAATTGGTTTGCGCTGACGCCGCGCTTGCCTTCTCACCAACGGGCTTGGGTTTGCTTGCGGGTGGTGTTGCTGTCGAGGAAGGCGATTCCTCAACCACTGGCGGATGTACCGTGGTAGCTGATGTTTCAACTTCGATTACGTGCGGAACTTCGGGGATGGCAGACAACGTCGCTTCGATGACCGACGGCGCTTCAGGGAGTGTTGGCACCTCTATCGTGGGCAACGCGATGGGGAGAGGCGGTGTCGCCATTTTGATGACAGGCAGTGTTTCAGAGGCAGGGGGCGTCATCAAGATCGGATTGATTTCTTCAATGAGTGATGGCGCTGGCTCCGCCTCAGTCGTTTGAGTCGTTTGTTCCGTGATCGTTTCTGCAATCGGTTCTTCGGGTTTTGCTGATGGTTTCATCGGAGGGGATGTCACCAGTTCCATGAACTCATCAGACAATTCGGTAAAGGGCGTGAGGGCTGAAAGAGTTGCTTCGTCTGGGACGGTTCCTTCCAGCATCATTTCCTCTGTGAAATCGGGCAGAAGAAGTTCCGCTTCGGTTGCCGTGGCGGCTGGTTCCGCAGCCAAACCTGGCATTTCGATGGAGGAGGTCTGCGTCAATAATTCGGTTGGCAGCTCCAGTGCGGGAAGCCGTTTTTCAGCCTGCTCCTCGGCACAGACCTGTTGAGGTTCTTCGCAGATCTCCCACGCAGTCTCAGGCTCGTCTTCAGTCTTAAGCTCGCCCCCGATTTCCGCTTTGCCTTTAGGTTCAGCCGCAATCGCAGTTTCAACCTTAGCGTTCGTCAACGCGTCGTCGAAGTCGGAGTAAATTTGCTGTAAGGCGGTTTCATTCACCTGTCCATTTGACATGTCTTCAAGCATGTCAGTGGCGCGCATCAGCAGGTGAGTTGGTTCCTGTGTCAGCCGGAATTTTTCCTTGTAAACCAGGTCCAGCAAATCTTCCATGCGATGAGCAAGCTGCATGATGTTGCGGAATCCGACCAGGGATGCGGTGCCCTTGAGGGAATGTGCGCTGCGGCGCATATCCAGCAGCGATTCAAGGTCCCCCGGCGTTTTTTCCAAAGCCCGTAATGCGTTGTGCATCACTTGTAAATGCTCTTCGGCTTCGAGCAGGAATGTTTCTAATAATTCTTCGGGCAGTTCGACTGAAAGCAACGAACCTGCGCTGGTTGGAATATCCGGGGTTTCGACGATAGGCGCAGCGGGCAAAAGGTCATCGAAATCGTAATTTGTTATTTCAGGAGACTCTTCGCTGGCCGCTAAGGGCATGAACGATTCCAGTTCTGGCGAGACGTTTACCAGTAACTCAGGTAACTCAGGAAGCGGTAGTAGTTCTGGAATGTCCGATTGTTCCTCGCTCGCAAATTCTTCAGCCTCAAACGCTGGCTCTGCGACGGCGTCTTCCGTGTTAAGACTTAGCTCAGGAAGTGGAAGCAGTTCGGGAAGCGGAAGCAGCTCCGCCGTCTCTGTTTGTGCCTCTGCGCTGATTTCTTCTGCGTCAAAATTCAGTTCAGGAAGCGGAAGTAACTCAGGCATCTCTGACTGTGCGTCTATCGTGAATTCTTCTGTGTCAGCTGCTTCTGGGCCAGCCTCTGGCTTCACATCGAATTCTTCTGTGCTCAGACTGGATTGTGTTTGCGGTTCGGCGTCGAACTCTTCTGTGTCCAGGCGCAGTTCAGGCAGTCCGAACATTGGCTTCGGCGCTTCAGCAAGAGGTTCTGGCAGGTCGAAGGTTGGCGTCGGTGCTTCGCGCAGTTGCATCGGGGAATCGAAGCTTCGCCTTGTTTCTCCGACGCGCGGCGCAGTTTTATCTATACGGAGCGTTGGCGCGTCAAAGGTCGGTGCAGGCAGTTCTCCAATTGGCTCCAGCGCAGCGATGGGCTCTAGTGCAGACACCGATGTTTGCGCCGCAGGAGGCGATAGCGTGGAGGATAAAAGACTATCTGCCAGATTGTCCGCTAAATCATCGTAGGGAACTTCTGCGAGGCTGTTTTCAGGGACATCAAGCAGATTTACTTCGCTGGCTTCCGCGGTATTTTTCGGAGCAAACTCAAATTCAGGCATCCCGGACATCAACTCATCTGGTAATTGAAATTCCGGCTGTGGTGGCAACGGTGCATTGCCAAAACTTTCTTTCAATTCGGCTGCAACCGATGTGAGATTGAGATCACCAACGGTTGGTATATCCGCAATTTCAGGCAGGGAAATAGAAAAATTATTGTCGTCTAAAACAGATGAAATCCCCGGTTCTTTTTCTGCCTTTAGCTGGGGAACCGATGCAGGCATCTTAGAGGGAGTATCGCTTTTGGCTTCTGGCGATTTCAAAAGATGAGCTTGTCCAGTTTCTCCCTCAAGGTCAGATGATGAAGAGAAAAAGAAATCGAAATCTGTAATTTGGGATGCGGCAGTCGGGGGCATAGGTGCTGGCTGATCCTTGGCAGCGTCGTTTACAGGTGCGGTCGTAGCAGGCTTAGGATTCAATGCAGTTTCAAGCAGGTCAGACAGGTCGCTTACGTTTTGGCATAACTCTTCGAGCAGTTCCTGGGTTAACTCCATCTGCTGTTCACTCAGCATTTCGAGTCGAAGTTCCAATTGATAAGCCAACTCGCTAATCTCATGAAAGCCGAGCATTGAGGCTGCGCCTTTGATGATATGCGCAAAACGAAACGCTTCTCTGATACTCTCGCCTTTATCGGGTGCCGCAGCAAAGGCCTCCAGTCCCAGCATGATTTCGGGCAGATACCCTTTCGCTTCACTGATAAAACCGGCGACCACTTCCTGGTCGAGATGGTGATTCATATCCGTATCCTGTTCGTTCGTTGTCATCGGTCACTGGTCATTGATCATTGGTTATTTGGCTTTTCATTGAGCAATGACAAAGGGCTAACGTCTCTGCGGGACTTTAAAGGATGCCACCGAGGAGCGCAGTTCATCGGCCAGCGTTGCCAGATTCTGGATCGAAGCATTTGACTGTTTGATATTGTCAGATGTGCGTTGGGTAATCGCCGAAATCTGTGCCATTGCGCTGCTGACAGCGGTTGAGCTTTGGCTTTGCTCGGTTGAGGCTTGTGAAATCGAGGCGATCAGTTCGGCCAGACGTCCAGATACGGCCTCAATTTCGGTCAAAGCCTTGCCTGCCTGATTCGCCAGATGTGATCCGTCTACCACTTCGCGCGTGCTTTCTTCCATTGCGGAAATGGCTTCGTTTGCGCCGATTTGGATTGTCTTGACCAGATTGTTGATGCTTTTGGTGGCATCTGCCGAACGTTTGGCCAGTCGCTCAATTTCTTCTGCCACGACCGAAAATCCATGTCCGGCTGCGCCTGCTTCTGCCGCCTGGATAGCCGCATTCAATGCCAGGTAAGACGTTCGTTTTGAAATGCTGCCGATGATTTGGACGATTTCGCCGATTTCCTGCGAGCTTTCGCCTAGTCGTTTGAGTTTCTTGGACGTTTCCTGTACCTGCCCACGAATGCGACTCATGCCTTCGATAGTGTTTTGTACCGCTTCTGTTCCCTGTTTCGCATTGTTCAGCGATTGCTGCGCGACAGTGGCTGACAGCACGGCGTTTTCTGTGACGCGCTGAATTGACGTTGCCATTTCTTCGATGGCCTTTGTGACTTGGATTACCTGATCTGTTTGCGCCTGCGTTTCCTGTACCAATGAGGTCGTCGTACTTTGTGTTGAGCTGGACGTTTTGGCGACCTGCTCTGACATTTCCTGTACCTGCTTAATCACGCGGCGTAATTCGGAAATCATGTAGTTGAAGGAATCGGCCAAAGTGCCAGCAAAATCGCCTTTGACGATGACCTCACGCGATAAATCGCCCTGCGCTACGTTGCTGACCTGCTCCAGCAATTGAATGATAGAGCCCTGCAACGCGTTTCGTTTTTCTTCGGATTGCACGAGACTTTCGGCGTTTTCCAACATGCTGTTCATCGCGCTGAGCAGTTGCCCGATTTCATCACTTGATGTGACCGACACTTTCTCGGTGGAGACCCCATTTGCCAGGTCTTCAGCAAAGCGTGCGGCGGCTGTAAGAGGACGTGCCAACCGCCCTGCCAGATACCAGCAAATCCCGATCATCGCGCCAGTGAGGAGCAAGAACAAGACACCTTGTTGCCACAGAAGAGAGGCGCTGATCGTGGTTCCACTCTTGGTTGAAATGGCGAAATGCCCCATCAAGATCGCACCCATGATGGCCAAAGATAATCCTACCCAAAAGGTGATTTTGACTTGGATTGATTTCAATTGCATAAAACTTTCCTTTAAGGCACGGAGCTACTGGTAATGCCCTGGGCAGGAGATACGAGAGCTGTTTTACGGGCTATTTTTCATCGGGTTCAGCCTCCTACTTTCTGTGAGCAAGATGCTGAGTTCGAGTCATTGCCTTTCCCACTGTCTCCACTCGGGCGGATGATTTAAGCTCCTTTGGGCAGTTTGAATGAGGCGACTGACGCGCGCAGTTCATCCGCCAACGTGGACAAGCTGTTCACCGTGACGGCTGATTGCTGAATGCCCGATGTTGTCTCCTGAATGATGTGCGAAATGTCGCTCATTGCTTTTGATAATGTTGCCGAGCTTTCCGTCTGTTTTCTGGAAGCTTGCGAGATAGATTGAATCAAGTCCGCCAGACGGGCAGACACGGTTTCGATTTCTGTCAGTGATTGCCCCGCCTGCCAGGCTAGTTGCGATCCTTCGATGACCTCGCGGGTGTTATTTTCCATCGCGGAAATTACTTCATTGGTGCCGAGCTGAATCGTTTTTACGAGGCTGGCGATTTTTGCTGTGGCCTGTGAAGAGCGTTCGGCCAGATGTTCGATTTCTTCGGCGACGACGGCGAATCCACGTCCGGCATCACCTGCTGTGGCAGCCTGAATCGAAGCATTCAATGCGAGGATTGAAGTTTGATCAGAGATTTCGTCAATGATCTGCACAATCTCGCCAATTTCCTGTGAGCTATCGCCTAATCTCTTCAGCTGTGAGGAGGTTTCCTGCACCTGCTCACGAATACGGTTCATGCCTCGGATCGTATCCTGCACGGCTTTGGCACCCTGTCGTGCATTGGCAAGAGATTGTTGTGCCACGGTGGCGGACATGACAGCACCGTGGGAAACTTCCTGAATGGATGTCGTCATTTCAGCCAACGCCAACGAAGTGATTTGGATTTGCTCAGACTGTGCTTCTGCTTTATGCACCAGCGTGTTGGAACTAGCCTGCGTTGAGGTTGCGGCGTTTGATACCTGTCCGGTAACTTCCTTTACCTGTCCGATAACGCGGCGCAATTCGGTAATCATAAAATTGAACGAATCCGCAATTGCGCCAGTGATGTCTTCTGTCACCGCCGCTTCACGCGTCAGATCACCTTCTGCCACCGTACTCACTTCTTCCAGCAGCCGCATGATGGAACGTTGAATCGCGTCACGTTCCGCCCGCGATTGCAACAGACCGCGTGTGTTATCAAGGGTCGTATTGAATGATGCGGCAAGCGCGCCTAATTCATCCTGTGATAGCACTTCAGCACGCGCATCCATATTGCCTAATTCGATTTGCTTGACCAGATTCGACAGTGAGGTTACCTGCTTACCAATCCCGCGCATGATGAAGACGGTAATCGCCATTGCCACGATCAACACGGCAAGGACAAGCATCAAGACGAAATTTCGGTCGCTCTTGAAACCATTGATGCGAACATTCAGTAACTCGGTCAGGCTGTTGAGCGAAAGGTCATAGAGTTTGAAAAGGCGCTCAAGGGATTTTGCCCCATCTGTAAACACCTGCTCAGCATTACCTGTTGTGGCGTTGAAGCCTTCTGCTTTTTTCAGGAACGCGCGTGCTTCGCGCAAGGTGTCAGACACGGCTTGCTGTTGTTTGCCACCCAAATCGCCACCATTCGCGGCATTGGCATCTGCGGCTTTGTGCATGCCGGATTCCACGTTGGTCAGCGCAGTTTGTGCGCGGGCCATCTGGAAGTTCAATTGGGCTTGTTCCTGATTCGTGATGGCTTTGCTGGTAATTGCCCCTGACATCAATGCGCGTACCTGTTCCATCGCATCGGTAGCGTTCGGCAATTGCACGATTACGGCATCCATCAGGTAGTACGTGTCCAGGTCGGGGTCAAGGATCAGGTTGGATTTGTCGCCGACGTGAATGATCAAATCATTAATCGTTGTCAGCAACCGATTATGTTGCTCAAAGGACTCTTGCGGATTGTTGGAATTGAGCGATTTTGTGCGTACCGCTTCCCACTCTCGCTTTAAGGCATTGGCTTTGTCTGAGCTTTCCAGCAACGATCCGTACGTCGTGTCTTCGACCGTTTTGCTATCAATATCGCTTAATGCCAGAAAGACATTGCCGATACTTTGTTCCGTCGCGGCAATTTGTTCCTTGCTGCTGTTGTCGCCACGCAGTAACCGATTCACCAGACCACGGTGTTTTGCTATCTGTTCCTGGAGCTTGCGCAAGTGCGGTAAATACTCCGTACCGTAAATTTCCTTCTGGCCGAAGTTGATGTCTTTGCTTTTGGCTTTGACCAATTGCCAGGTAACGAAAGGAACAGTTAGACCCATTAAGACGGTAATCAACGCCAGCTTCTGCCAAAGTTTAAATTTCCCGAATAAGTTGAATAGCTTCAGGTGTGTCATGTTATCTCCGTAATTCGTGAGGATCTGCTGCCTCTAAATTCCACTCAGGAATACAAGCGAGTTCTGCGGCACCAAAACGGTTTTTTTCGGTGTTGCAACCGAGGCTGCCTGGCCCGCAAGAGAAATGCTCTCTTGCCGGGAGCCGAAATGTTTTTGAGGGGCGGAGCTACGGTTGGGCGTAGGCTTTCGGGTAGGAGTGACGTGCTCGCCAGTTCATAGCTGGCGGGTGGATGAGCAGGTTTAAGCGGTCAACTCCATAGAGGAAAGAAGTCCTTCAAGATTGAGGATATTCAATAACTGTCCTCCGTGTTCATAAACACCTTGTAAATAGGGGACAATCCGATCTTCCAGGCTGCTTTCCGGCAACGGCATAATTTCTTCCATCAGATTCAGCATGCCTTCAATGCGATCCACCATTAAGCTGGTAATCAGATTCCGTTTTTGGTTGCGCACCACGCACATGCTGCTCACTTCCACCGCAATCTTTTCGTGCAGATTGAGGAAGGCTCCGCAATCAACAACTGAGATAATGTCGCCACGCAGGTTCGTAACGCCTAAGACCCATTCCGGCATATTGGGGACAGGCGTGATGCGTTGCGGTTCACCCACCTCAATGACCTGATTAATCGGAACGGCATAGCGAGAATCAGCCAGAGAGAAAACAATATACTTGCCTTGCGCCGATACTTTGCCTTGGGTGATGGGCGCAGATTGTGTGCCCACAGGATGCGATGCTATCAGCACTGGTTGATTCGCCATCGTCCGGTCAATGGCCGCAATGATATTTTCCAGCGAATTGGGGGCGTCTGACAGCGCCGTCATAGGTTCTGTTGCGGCACGAACAGGTGATGGTGCGATATTGCTAAGCGGTACTTCATCAATCATAGCGCATTGGAACTTACAGATGTTTGGCAACTGCTGCTAATAAGTCAGATTCCATGAACGGTTTGGTGAGGTAGGCATCCGCACCTTGCTTCATTCCCCAGAAACGGTCGCTGTCCTGATTTTTGCTTGTGAGCATCACGACCGGAATCTGCTGTGTTTCAGAAGACGTTTTGAGCGTCCGGCAAATCTGGAACCCGTTTTGTCCGGGCAAAATGACGTCGAGGACGATCAGGTCTGGTTTTTCAGACGCAGCCTTGCGCAAAGCTTCCTCGCCATCTACTGCGGTGATCAAACGATAGCCCTGAGTTTGCAGGCAATTCGTGGCCAGTTTCATTTGTGTCGGACTGTCATCTACCACCAGAATCGTTGCTTGAGGCATATTACTGCTCCTGTAAAGTTAAGTAAGGTTATCAATTTATACACTCTAACGCGGTGCTTAAATTCTTTGCGCAGCTTCCTGACAATGCACATCAATGAGTTGCAACAAGCTGTCAATTTCAAAAGGTTTCGTGATGTAGGCGGTGGCTCCCACCATTCGCCCACGTAATTTGTCAAAAATTCCATCTTTGCCAGATAACATAATGATCGGCACTCCCTTCGTAACGGAGTTGCTGCGGATCATCTTGCAAAGCTGATAGCCGTCCATGTGCGGCATTGTGATGTCAGACAAAATCAGGTCGGGCACAACTTCTTTGAGCTTATTGAGCGCGTCCAGTCCATTGGTGGCACAAATGACCTGATGTCCATATTTTTCCAGCGTCATTGAGACCAGCTTACGAATTGTCGGGCTGTCATCCACCATCAGAATTGTGTAACTCCCGACGGTTTCACCCGAATGCGTTTCTGATTCAGGCGGTAGCGTTGGCGATGAAGCCATTGTTACCGCAGCATCTGCTACTGCCGTAGATTCAGCAACGCGCTGTAATAGATTCTCCACCTGAGCTTTCAGTCGCCCGTCTTTGAGTTTCAGTTCAGAAGCACGTCGCAAAAATGCGGCTCCTTCCTCAAAACGGCTCAGGTTCAAATATCCCAATCCAAGATTGAAAAGAGAGGTGTGATCCGTCTCTTCACCAGCGGCTGCCACTTGGGTTTCCATCTGCTGGACAGCGGTGCGTATTATTTCCTGCTGGACATCTTTGTTATTTAGAACCTCGTCCAGATTGGTCAGCGATACGACGGCTCGGCAATGTGAACATTGAATGGGGACGTGCAGTGCCTCTGTCTGACAGAAGGGACAACTCCAAGTGGAAGAAGAAAGTATCTTGGGATTGGAAGGGGAAGGCTGTGTAGTGATGGATTCAGTGACAGCGCCGGGTGCATGGGCTTTTGGTTGCAGTTTCCCAATCCAGGTTTTCGCTCGTTCATTATTAGGATTGATCTGTAGAACCCGCAACGTATGCCGCGATGCTTCCTCAATATCTTTGGCTAAAGTTGCCAGCCACAGCCAGGCAAGCTCGTTGTTGGGGTCTAGTTCCGTCAGTTCTACTAACAGTTCGCGCGCTTCTTCTTTTCTCCCGCTTTTTGCCGCAGCCACACCCTCCTGCAACAACAGATGTTTCAGTCCCAGGATGGCTTGTTCTTGCTGTGGATTGATTTTGATTGCCTGTCGCCAGCATTGCATCACATCCTGTGGCGTAGTCGAAACGGAAGCCAACCATAACCACGCCAACTCATTTTCTGCATGCGTGGCTGTCAGTTGCTGAAGTCGGGCACGCGCTGCTGCTTTATCCCCAGCGAGAGCCGCCGAAATCGCTTCTTGTAATAATGCTGATTGTGGATGTGGCGCTGTGCTCATGGTTGTCTTACGCCTTGTCAACAGATTTTCCCCAGTCGCCGTCCTCCCGCCCACCAATGGACAGAGCGACGCCGAGAGGTGTAGGGCAATTTTCATACCAACACATTTGCCTTAGTTTTGTTAGGGTTTTGCAGCTTTTCGGCAAAGCAGCGCTGGCAAGTGACATTCGCTGGCAAGACCGATGTAACGCGATTTGTCATTGATGTTGCACGCAATCCATACGCCGTCGCCAAGGTGTTTTATCTGTCTGTGCAAGTTGCGAAAATCCAGATGGCCTCGCCCGCTGCCCGGCAATGAAATGTAAGAGCTTTATTAGAACTTCAGAACAGCAAATTTTGTTAGATTATGAGGCCCGGCAAGCCCACGTTCTGTAGCTAACCCAGCACGCTGCTACAAGCCACTTCTCCAATGGCAATCTTTGCTGCCCCACGACATTACCCCTTGCCCTGCATTTCCGCGAGAGACCGGATGGTGAATTAAGCATGATGAGTGTTGTACCATTGCCAGCAAATGAAGAAACTCGCTTAGCTGCATTGCATCAAGCCAATATCCTGGATACCGAACCAGAATCTCGATTTGACCGACTCTCACAGTTAGCGGCGGAGATCTGTGGTGTCTCAATGGCAATGATTAGCTTTGTCACTGCCGATTCCTGTTGGCCGAAATCCCTCTTTGGTTGTGAATTGGGAGAACTCCCGCGTGAAAGTAGTGCTGCCGGCTGGATTGTGGCTGGGACGGAACCGTTAGTGATTGCTGATCTAACTATAGATGAAAGATTCAATCAGGAACCCTTTTATATCGGTGATGATGTCGTTCGATTTTATGCAGGCGTCCCTTTAATTACGCTGGATAAGCACGCGATAGGCGTTTTGTCGGCATTTGATTTCCAACCCCGCGAAATTGATGCGGCACAAGTCAGGATGCTTAAGCATGTCGCTAAACTTGTGATGGGGCAATTAGACCTGAACAGTATGGCCAGCGCATTGGAAACCGCCAGTGCCGACGGAGAGCAGCTCAAACAACGCCTGGTTCTCAATGAAAAATTACTCAAGCGATTAGAGCATCATAGCACCGTGCAGGCGAAAAATATTGCCGAGCTGAAAGAGCAGCTGAGAGATCAAAAGTGCGTTGGGGAGATGTATGGCTTGGTGGCTCGCAGCTCAAATGATGGAATTTGGGATTGGGATTTGAAGACCAATAAGGTTCAGTTTGATGATCGCTGGAAAGAGATGTTGGGTTATGGGGAAGACGAGTTAACCGATTCGATGGACGAGTGGCTGAACCGTATCCACCCGGATGATCTCGAATTATTCAAAACAGAAATCGAAGCAAATTTGATTGGGTGGACGACAACGCTCAATAACGAACATCGCTTGCAGCATAAAGACGGTTCTTATCGTTGGGTGTTGAGCCGTGGGATGGCCGCGAAGAATGATGATGGAACGGTTTATCGCATTGCTGGTTCAATCCTTGACATCACAGACAACAAAGGGGCTGAGCAACAATTACTGCATAACGCTTTCCACGATGTTTTGACCGGGCTACCAAATCGCGCCTTGTTTATGGATCGTCTGAAGCGCTCGCTCAATCGTGCCAAATATCGGCCTGACTATTTATTTGCCGCGCTCTTCCTGGACTTGGATCGCTTCAAGGTCATCAACGATAGCTTAGGGCATCAGGTCGGTGACGAACTCCTGATTGGCATTGCGCGTCGGCTGGAAAAATGTATGCGTCCGGGCGATATGATCGCGCGACTGGGCGGTGATGAATTTGCGGTGATTATTGATAATCTCAAAAGTTCAGAGGACGCGATTCAGGCTGCCGAGCGATTACATCAGGAGATGTCTATCCCGTATCTGTTGAGCGGGCGCGAGGTCTATGCCTCTGCCAGCATCGGCGTAGCGCTGAGCCAGGCGCACCATGAAACAGCACAGGACTTTCTGCGCGCCGCAGACACCGCAATGTATCACGCGAAAAGCCGTGGACGCGGTTGCGTGGAATTATTCGACACCGAAATGCATGCTCGCGCGTTGGGGCAATTGCAAATCGAAACAGATTTGCGACGCGCCCTGCAACGCGAAGAATTTCGTGTTTTCTATCAACCTATTGTTTCTACTGAATCGCGGCAGGTGCGAGGCTTTGAAGCTCTCGTTCGTTGGGACCATCCTGAACAAGGCCTGCTTTCACCGATTCGCTTCATGCAGGTTGCCGAGGAAACCGGTCTGGTGATTCCAATTGATCAATGGGTGTTGCGCGAAGCCTGCACGCAACTGCGCGAATGGCAATATGAGTTCCCGATGAATCCGCTGTTATCCATCAGCGTGAATCTTTCCGGCAAACAATTTGCGCATCCTGATCTCTGTGAAAAAGTGCGCCGCATTCTGGATGAAACGGGCGTCATTCCGCTCAGCGTCAAATTGGAAATTACCGAAAGTTCGCTGGTGGAAAATCCTGATGCGGCGGCGCATATCTTGCGGCAACTGAAAGAACTCGGCGTGCGAATTTCACTGGATGATTTTGGGACTGGCTATTCCAGCTTAAGTTACTTACACAGATTCCCGATTGACGTACTAAAAATAGATCGTTCCTTCGTCAATCGTATGAGTGTTTCCAAGAACTCTGAAATTGTGCGCACGATTATTACGCTGGCTATTAACCTTGGCATGGAAGTGATTGCAGAGGGGGTTGAAACCGAAGAACAGGTGTCACAACTGGCGAGCATGCGCTGCGATTATGTGCAGGGCTATTTGTTCTCACAACCAATGCGCGACACCGCCGTTCACGAACTGCTTACAATCACTTATCCGAAAAATAAACGTCCGCAAACGGCCATCGCTTGAGATTCGTGTCTATTTGGAAGCTTTGCCGAACGACGATCCATCTTCAAATTGGCTATAGTAACGATAATCGTAATAGCCATATTCGCCTTGCTTGAAGTCAAAATTATTCAGCACCGTTCCTAATACCTTGGCGTGTACTTTAGCTAATTGTTGTGTGCTATAGCGCAGTACATCGCGCGTGCATTTGCCACTACTGACAACCAGAATCACACCATCAGCCATCGTTGACATAATCAACGCGTCAGTAACGCTGACAAGCGGCGGAGAGTCAATCAGGATGTGATCATAGATTCTGGACAACTGCTGTAGCAGATGGTGCATTTTTTCCGAGCTGACCAATTCAGAAGCATTCGGCGGAATCGTGCCACTGGGAATGACATACAGATTCGGCATATCGGTTTCTTTTACGACACGATCCAGCGGCACTTCGCCAGACAAGTAGTTTGATAGTCCCAGCCGATTTTCCACGCCCATTGCTTTATGAATCGTGGGGCGACGCATATCTGCATCCAGCACCACAATTGATCTGCCCAACTTGGACAACGAAAACGCTGTGTTGATCACGGTCGTGCTTTTGCCTTCACCCGCCAAACCACTGGTAATCAGGATTTTCTTGGGCGGGCCTCCGGCAGTAGAAAGCAGGATCGAGGTCCGCAGATTACTGTATGCCTCAACCGCCGTCGGGCCGGAGATCGTATCGAACATCTGTTGTGGATCAAGCTTGAGCAGGGACGTCGGCTGCACCTGCGATGGCGTAATGAGCGTTGCTTCAAGCCCCATCGGCAATTCCGCGATGGGCTTACGTGAAAGCACGGGATTTCCCTTGGTAATGAGCTTGGGAATCATCGCCAAAGTGGGCAAATGCACGGCTTGCGAAATGTCATGCGAATCCTTAATTGTGTTGTCGAGTGAATCTACTAAGAACGCCAATGCCAGCGCACCAATTGCACTCAGGAAAAGGCACAGCAGGATATTTTGCAGGTGACGCGGACTGGTTGGATTAAGCGGCACTTTGGCTGGCTCAATGACACGCACGTTGTTGTATTGCTCATAAAGCTGAACCTGGGCCTGTGTGCTTTTTTGCAGGAACTCATTGTACAGGGCAGTTGCCGTATCTTTGTTTTGCTTGAGGACGTTGTAGCGAATGGCTGCCTGGTTTTCCTGCACTGCTTCGCCCTTGGCTCTGGTTAGGGATGCTTTCAGCGAGGCTTCGTTCTTTTCAGCGCGTTCATATTCGCTTTTCAGCTTTTCTGCCAGAGCAGCCGTATTGTCCTTGATCTGCTTTTCTAACACAGTCATTTGCTGTCGGGTTTCCTGCACTTTGGGATTACGTGTCCCAAGTTTGACGCCTAGTTGGGCGTTCTCTGTTTCAAGTTCGCCATACTTCTTTTTCAATTCTACCAGCTTCGGATCAGAGAAAGCCTCAGGCAGTTGTTCAATGCGTCCTTGTACAACTTCTTGATACAGCGATTGTTGGATGTTGCGTTTGATCTCTGCTTCAGTAACTTCCTTGTGTAGCTTAGTGAGTTTGTCGGTCGTGAGCGTTTCCTTCCCCTCAATGCTGAAAATGTTATTGGCTTTGGTGTAATCCGCCAATTCGCGCTCCGCCTGTTCGACCTTGGCTTTCATTTCCTGCATAGTGCGCGTCAGCCATTCAGAGGTATGGGTAAACTTGTTGGTTTTATCTTCAAAGTTGCTGTCCCGGAAGTTCTTGGCCAGGCCATTGGCAATGGCTGTCGCCAACACGGGATCAGTGTGCGTAACCTGAATATTCACCAGGCGCGATTCTCGCGTGCGTGTGACGGACATGTTGTCTTTGACAAACTGAATTTGTTTGTCGAGCGCCAATTGTGCCTCGCCAGACAGCCGTTTGTTGGGCGTATTTTTCTCTTTCGGCGGAGCGAGGAAAATATCTTCCAGGATTTTAGCGTCTGACGTTGGTTTAGGCGCACCACCAAAAACTGCCTTGAACGTATCGCCGATGGAGCGTGTTTGCGAAAGATCCGTGAAGTTTGGATTATTGTTTAGCCGCAAAGAATAAATGACTTCTTCAATCAGCGGGTCACTTTGGATTACCTGAAGCGCTGTCCTTACATCGTAGTCTGCCGCCTGAATGACTGTGTCGCCAGTTTTGATAATGGTTGGATTGTCTTTTCCTACTTCAAGAATAGCTTGCGCCTGATAGAGGGATTTATACCGATATGAAAATAACGTCCCAAGTGTTGTGCAGCCCAAAATCACCAGCAGGATAAGAAGTTTGCGGCGTTTGATAATTCGCCAGTAATCCTGGAGCAGATGACGATTCATCGGGCTGTGTGGGGCAAGCGCGTAACGCGGAACCGTGATGAGGTCTTTAGCTAATGCCTGTTGGGCTTCAGTGCGCGCCATCAGTGCCACATCTGAATGGTTGGGAGGATTGGGTTGGTTAGGTTCCATAAAATATCTAGCGGAGTAGAAGATGAGGATTTAATACTGCACTAATTAGCTCATATGAAAATCGCTAACTACAAACTGGGGAGTCTCCAGCCCGCCGCGATGTTTCCTTAGCGAAAGATGTAAGGAAGATTTCCCAGCGTCACCGCTGCGCCTGCGGGCAGCCCGTTGATAAATGCGGAGGTGATGCTTTTTATTTTGCTATCAGGTAAGACGATCACATCATTGGGCTGCAACACAATATCGGGGGTTTTTCCCTTCATCACATCATCAATATTGACGGCAATTTCATCACGTTGGGTTGTTCCCGGCTTTTCCCGAAAGATGATGCCTTTGCTGGGGTTGGCCTTTGTTGTCGGGCCTTTGGCTAACGACATTGCCTGTCGGAGCGTTGCCGCTTCCTTGATTGTGAAAGAGCCGGGGCTGTTCACTTCGCCTCCAACATAGAACACATCGGCTTCGGGAATATAAATCACAGCATCCGGCTCAACGCGCGGATTGTATTTCGGATCACCCTTCAGCATGTCGCTGATTTTGATTTTGTTCAGCACATAATCGGACTGTGCTTCTCCGTCAGTGGTGACCTTTTCTGTGCTGGAAAACGTCTGTGTGGTATTCAGCGATTCGGGTTTGGCGGTGGCTAGTGAAGGTGCTGCCGATCCTTCTGTAGCTTTTTTCTCTCGATCAGGTTGTAAAAGGTAAATTGTCCCACCGCGCTTTTCCGTAAAGCCACCTGCCATTGAAATCAGCTTCAACAAAACGGGGCGGCCTTCGATCTGGTAAACGCCTGGTTGTCGCACTTCTCCGTGTACATAGAACGTTTGACTGTTGTACTGCCGGACGATCACAGTTACTTGCGGCGTTTTCAGATAATCATCCTCGCGCAACCGCTTTTCGATTTGTTCGGCCAGCATTTCTGCGGTTAGGCCCTGACTGTTGATCGAACCAAAGGGCGGAAACGAAAATGAGCCACTCGCATTTACCCGATAGATTTTGGACAACTCAGGCGCATCTTCAATTTGAATGTCCAGCATATCGCCCGGACTCACGCGGTAATCTTCACTCGCCTGAATCAATACGCCTTTGTTGCGGGGGTCAATAACAGGTGTGGTTGGCAATTGGCTGGCGCGATCTGGTTTGGTGGGAGTTGGTTGAGTCGCTTTGTCTGTCTGAGCCAGTACGCTGCCCCAGGCCATGACAAGGACTAAGCTAATCCAACATAATTTTGTTGCCAATGATCGCATCACAAAGCCTCCTTGCAAAACTGCCAACATCTAAGCGTAGCCATAGTAATTCGAGTGGGGGCCTGTCAGGCTGAGCCTCAAAATAAGCCTGAGTTAAATTTTACATCGTAATCATAGCGCGAAATTCTCTCTGGCGAAATCGTGAGGCAGCAACAGAGAGCCGATTGAAGGACTGTGATTGCTTTTCGATCCGAACAGCAAGGCAGAAGTCTGAGGGCGTTTCAACTCATCGCCAGGAAAGAATCCTTACACCGTTTGCAAACTCGTCAAGCCAGTCTTGCTTTCTTGGGCTACCATTGCCGGAAAGTAGCGCGTAGTCGGGGGAAATTGAACTTGATCACTTCAATTTCTCGCAAAGCTACTATGTTAAAAAAACCTTGTCAAGCAGTTTTCATTGCTGTCAGGTTCTCTTAATTGCCTGACTAAAGGGCCTTAGGCGCTGAGTTGGTTTCGTCTGAGGGCTATGTTAAGATTCCGCATCGCTAAAGGCATGAAACTCTGTCAAGTACTACAAGCAGCTTAAATTAACCGCTATGGCAATTTCACTTCGACAAGCCGTTCGCGTCGGCGTCTATATCTTCAAACAAAAACTTACGAGTAATAAACGCTACCCCCTGGTTCTGATGCTGGAGCCATTATTCCGTTGCAATCTGGCTTGTGTGGGCTGTGGCAAGATTCAATATCCCGGCGAAATTCTGAAGAAAAACTTATCGCCGGAACAGGCGTTCAAAGCGGTGGAGGAATGTGGTGCGCCGATGGTCACGATTCCGGGCGGCGAGCCGTTGCTGCACCCGGAAATTGATACTTTAGTGAAGGGGTTAATTGATCGCAAAAAATTTGTCTACCTTTGCACCAACGGCATTCTCCTGGAAAAAAGCCTGTCAAAATTTACCCCGTCCCCTTACCTGACTTTCAATGTGCATCTGGATGGCCTGCGCGAGACGCACGACAAAGCCGTTGATCGCGCTGGCACCTTTGATAAAGCCATTGCTGCGATCAAAGCTGCCAAAGCTGCTGGCTTCCGCGTCAATACAAACACGACAGTTTTTGATGGCGAATCGCCGGAGATGTATCACGAGATGTTCGATATGCTCGCAGGACTTGGCGTAGATGGGATGACGATTGCGCCAGGGTATCGCTACGAAAAAGCGCCCGATCAGGATCATTTTCTGGCGCGTGAGCAAACCAAATCGTTGTTTCGGCAAATCCTCTCGCCGCTTAGCACCAAGCGTGGCAAGCGTTGGATCTTTAATCAGTCGCCGTTTTATCTGAAATTCCTGATGGGCGAAATCGAATACGATTGCATGCCCTGGGGAATGCCCAGTTACAGCATCTTCGGCTGGCAAAAACCTTGTTATTTGCTAGGCGAAGGATATGCCTCCACCTTCAAGGAATATCTGGAAAACACCCAGTGGGAAAATTACGGCCATCGCAGCGGCAATCCGAAATGTCGCGATTGCATGGTGCATTGCGGATACGAATCTCCAGCGGTCATTGATGCCACCAGCAATCTGAAGAATATGTTGGTTTCGATCAAGGGCTTAGGGTAAGCCTTTATGCCAAGCCCAAAAGCAAAAAGACGCAGGATCGCCACTGCGTCTTTTTTATTGAGATGGGTTGGGCCTACGCCATCACATTTCGTGTGTCCTGCCATTTCCCCCGTGTGAAATCAGGAAACTTCACAGGTGTGCTGCCCTTGGCGACAGACAATTCGCTGAGCGGCCCAGGCACACTCCAAGCGGCAGCATCGTAAACGTCCATGTCAGGTGCCAGTCCTTCGCGCAGGCACTGCACCACGCGATACACCATGATGTAATCCATCCCACCATGCCCGCCATTTTTGCGCGCTAATTCGCCTGCCGCCTGCCAAAGCTCGTGCTCATATTTGGTCTGGTATTTTTTGAGACTGACAAACTCTTCTTCCTTGCTGCCTTCTTCTTCGACAAAAATGCGATCTGGATAATCACGAAATAATCCCTTTGTGCCTTGAATCAGATTAATGCGGTCATACGGGCGCGGCGTTGTGATGTTATGTTGCAGCATAATTGTGCGGCCCTTATTCGTTTTGATCAGGCTCGTGTTCATATCGCCGCAGAGATATTTTTCTTTCCACTTTGGATCGTCTTTGGGCACTTTCTTTTCGCGATATTCATTGAGACCCAGCGCGGGTGAACTCATCGAAACCAGATACTCGTATTTGTCGCCGCGATTGATGCCCATGTAATTCGACACGGGGCCGAGTCCATGCGTGGGATAAAAGTTACCGTTCTTTTTCGTATGCGGAATACGCCGCCAAATCCCTTCGCTGCGATTTTCATTGAGGATGGCGCGCAGGTCGTGATTGTAGGCGCATTCACCGTGGAGAAGGCTGCCGAGCAGGCCTGCTTTCACCGCATTGAGCACGAGCATTTCGCTCCAGCCATAGCAGCAGTTTTCCATGATCATGCAATGACGACGCGTTTTTTCAGAAGTGTTCACCAACTCCCAACAACCTTCGACGGTCGTGGCTGCGGGGACCTCAAGGCCGCAGTGCTTGCCATTGTTCATTGCAGCCACAGCCATCGGAACGTGCCAATCCCACGGCGTAGCGATGTAAATGAAATCAACATCATCGCGTTTGCACAGGTTCTCAAAGTCGCGTTCGTTCTTGCTGTAAACTGCCGGAGCTTTTTTACCAGCCTTTTCAATGCGCTTGAGGGTTTTATCAATTTGCCCTTTATCAATGTCGCAAATGGCAGTCACTTCCAATCCTTCGACAGCCATCCACTCGCTAAGCATTCCCAGTCCACGGCCTCCAACACCGATAATGCCCAAACGGACTGTATTGAGTTTCTCAAACTTGACGTTCATCATCGAAGCACCAGATGGCGCAGGAGGCTCTGCCAGTAGTTCTTCAGCTTTGGCAAGACGCGTATTTAGGGTAAGCGCCGTTCCGGCAATCGTGGCGGATTTTAGTAACTCCCGACGGGAAAGCTTGTCGTCATGCTGACTCATTGTTTTTCCTCCTGAAAGATTGTGGGATCGAAGAGATGGAAAGTTGATCATGAAATGACAAACACCGCAAATCGTTCTGGTGAGGTGAACAATTTGCGGTGTTAAGCAGGGGCCGTAAAACTTTGCAAGTGATCTTTACGCCGCAGAGAAACGTCCAATAGCGATACAGTTCCAAAATAAAATTTGCCAAATCAGGCAGGCGATTGCGGTGGTTCAGGTGTGTTACCAACTGTGACCGGATTCGGTTTGCCTTCCAGGAAGGGTGCGATTAAATCTGCCATCCGTTTTTCTTCGACTTCGCGGCGAATCGCAAATTCAACCGATTGAGTTTTGACTGCTGCGATCTCGGCTTTGAGTGCGTCCATTTCGGCTTGTTTGCGCTTCAGATACTCTTCCACCTCTTTTGTGATCTGCTGAATTTTAGCCGTATTGCGGTCGTTAGTTGCCACCACTCGCTCTGCGAGCATCGCTTGATAGGCGTCCATCGCGCGATCACGTCGCAGTGCATCAGCAATCGGTACTTCTGCTGAGATTCCTTTGGCCGAAAGCGTCAGGTTGACGGCAACAACCTTGATGCTCATGGGTTGATTCGCAATCGTCGGATTTTCCAGCAACTTGCCCAATTCATCTACGCTGCAAGGCGAGGGCGGAAGGTTGGCCTCACGATAAATATCCTCAAAGGATTTATCAGCCAAATCAGTTCCTGTTGGCGCTGCCGAAGCGGTCGTTGAGGGCGGCGCAAACTTGGGAGCTGGCTCGTCTGCGACCAGATCGCCGACACGCGGCCCAACTCGTGGTGCTGAGCGGGGTGGCGTTGCGGCTGTCGAAGGCGCAGGCATTTTGATGGGAGGTGGCGCTTCATTTTCATCCGGGACGACTTTGACAAAAAATCCCAACAGGGATTTCAACGCACCGCCGCCGGAAGATGATTCTGCTTTTGTCTCATCGTCAGACAGCTCTTCCATTTCGCGTAAAATGTCTTCTGTGGATTTCGGTTTGTTGGGTTTGTTCGGATTAGGCATAAGGTCTTATTTCTGGTGAGCTATTTCGCTTGTCGAATTCGCTCTCGCGGTGGCGTGAACTGTTCTGGCTCGCCCGTTATTTCAGGCAGATTGTCAGCTCCATCACCTTCCAAAGCAGCCAGCCCATACGCTGAATCTTCTGCATGCAGCACCTCTTCATAGGCACTACGAAATTCATCGCTGAGGCTGAGGTTCGTCAGCAAATTGTCTACCAGGCCAGAGATGCCAGCGACATCAGTGAACGTATAAACTTCATCCTGAATCAGGCTCAGCGAATTGCGCACCACCTGCAACCGCACTTCCAGCAATCGCACCAGTTCGTCCAATTTACTGACTCGGGCAAGCCGTTGTTTCAGAATATGCAGGTTTTGCGCCAAGGCATTTTTGACCTGCTGCGATTTCTCGCGGTCAACGGCTGTTTCTGCGTGTTTGATTTCGTTCTCAAGTCCTGCCGTGATGTTGCGATAGTTGCGATTGGATAGCAGATGATGGGCGCGCAACATTCGGGCGTAATCAAAACGAAAGGCGGACAGTTTTTCGACAATGCCTGAAAGCATGACGCTGTTGCCCCTACCGCCAAGGTCAGTGCTGATTTCGCTGGTGCGTCGCTCAATTTCTTCACACAGCCGCTTTACCGAGGCAAAGTCGTTTTGATAATGGGTTGGCAATGCTTTGATGATCGTGTTTTCTGCATCTTCGATTTCGATTTTTTTGTCTTTGTTGAGTCGCGAACGGATGAGGCGTTGCACGCGCGGCATTTGCGCAATGAACAGCGCGCCGATTTCACCTGCCAGCAACAAGGGGAGAAAGCCCCAACTAAAGACGAGCATCAAAAATACCATCACGCCGATGAAGATGAGGTTAATATTGCTCGACAGAACTTCTTTCGTGTAATTGATTTCGTCGTTAGCCATACATTCACTTTTGCCACAGATTGCCACAGATTTACACAGATTTCTCAGCCTCGAAAGCTAATCTGTATAAATCCGTGTGAATCTGTGGCAAAAAGTCATTCGTGTCAATTCGTGTTCATTCGTGGCTGAATAAAATCTATAGTTTCGGAAACTCCACCAACCGAATTTCTTTTCGTATTTCAGCAAAGCGTGGCAAATCTTCGATGTCGGGATGATACGCCAACCCTTCTGCAATCATGTCGTAGGTTTTCATGACGCGTGAGCCTGGAATTGGCTCGCCCTTTGCGTCACGCTCGCGCCCTAGTAAATACACATGATCTGAAATAATCAGCGCTGATGTGACATCGTGTGTGATGATCAGAAATGTATTCAGCGTATGCTCGTTGGCGATGCGTGAAATCAGTTTGATGACGTTCAGGATATTCACCGGATCAAGGCCCGAAAACGGCTCATCCAGGATGATGAAATGCCGATCCAGCATCAACTGTTGCAGAATCGCGACGCGCTGACGCTGTCCGCCGGAAAGTTGCAACGGCCACGACAGTCCCTGTTTGACCAGGCCGAACTCATCTAAATAACGCAAGGCTTTTTCCTTGGCTTGATCTTTGTTCATTCCTGATCGCACCGCCGGATCAATCAAATTGTGCAAGACGTTCAGGTCTTCAAAAAGCGGATAGCGCTGAAAAACCACGCCGACATCCCCCACCCGCACGGGCCGCAAACTCTGCCCATCGCCATTGGTGATAAAAACACAGCCACTCGTTGGGCGATCTAATCCCGCGAGAATCCGCAGTGCAGTTGTTTTTCCTGCGCCCGATGGCCCAAGCAAGCTGACAATCTGCGGTTTGTCTTTGATGTTCTGGATTTCCAGCGTGAAATCTTTCAATGCCACAAACGTCGAACCGTCATTCATCGGAAACTCTTTGCTGACTTGTTCAATGTGAAGCAAGGTTTCCAACCGCTCTGGTGGATGTGCCAGCGGGCCGGGAATGCAATCTGATTCGTTAGTATCTGACATTAAGCTCTCTCTGCAATTGTGCTGTACGGGAAAAGCACTCGTTTGATCAGGGACAGCAGCCCATCTTCAATCACGGCAATCGCGCCGATGATGAGCAAATACGCATAGACTTCGGCCAATTGGTTCGTTGAAGTGTATGCATAAATCTGACTGCCAATGCCGCCTTCAGTTCGGTTGAAGGTTTCGATAGCCGTAATCATCACCCATCCCATCGCCGCATTTTGCGCAATCATATCAATCATGGCAGGCAACGTCGGGCGAACAACAACGCTATAAAAAACGTGCCAATCGTTATAGCCCAGAACGCGCGCCAATTCGTATTTCATGCGCGGAATCCCGGCAATCACGCTGGTCATACTTGTGACCAGAAAGAACGACATTCCTGTCGTCAGCATCGCCACTTTCATCGGCCAGCCAATCGTGAACAGCGTCAGGAACACCAGATTGAAGCCAACAATCGGAATGTAGCGTAGCCATTGAATGAATTTATTGAATGGCTGAAACAACGGGATGACGGCGAGGTAGGAAATCAACAGTGACAACACCGATGAAACCAATACGCCGACAATGTTCAGCTTGAGCGTGACGTAGACGTTATAAACCAAACCCGAACTGCCCGGCGCACTCCACATTCGCTTGAAAGCCCCAAGCACTTCGCTGGGATAGGGCATCGCTTTGATTGGATTGAAAAACCAAACGAGCAGGAACAAAACGATCCAGCCAATAACAACGTGTGATCGCGCAAATCCGCCGACTGCGCCGTAGACACGAACCATTTCGCGCAACGGGTAGCCGGAGTCGTTGGCGGGCAAAGTGGCAGAAGATTTTGCTGAGGTTTCCATGTTACTCAAGGATGAGTTCACCACGGAGAACACGGAGGGCACGGAGTTATTTAGACAGGATTGACAGGATTTTTTTCTTGTAAATCTTGCTACAAATCTTGTTCATCCTGTCTTGCTTTTCTCTGTGTTCTCCGTGTTCTCTGTGGTTTCATCTCGACAAGTGTTACTTCAGAATAATAACAACACGCCGGTTCGCCGCTTTCTCTGTATCTGATTTATTTTGATTGCCGGGCAGCGGGCGATATGCGCCGTAGCCTTCGACGTTTTCGAGCCGTTTGTCGTTGATGTTGATGCCCGAAGGATCAGACGCCTTCAGCCATTGCCAGACAGATTGTGCCCGCTCCTTCGACAATCGCAGGTTGGTTGCATCATCGCCGACATTGTCTGTGTGACCTTCGACGATGATCTTGGTGTCAGTCGCGCGAATCAACAAACTGCGAATATCTTGCAGCGTGTTGATTTCGGAGGGCTTCACCTTGGCCGAGCCGCTGTCAAACGAGATTTGGAAGTTTGATTTCACCACGGTGCCCTGATTTTGTCCGACATCTTTCGCCTGATACACGCCCGTGGTGCTTTGTTCGTCCGTGATGTCTTTGATGAAGCTCAAATCCACCACTTGCGAAACAGGCGTGATTGAGGGTAAGCGATCCGGCAACAGCTTTTGCAGGCGTTTGCCGTGATCGTTGTACGTGATGGCAAAGATGCTGCGTTCAAGAGGTTCTTTGGAATCCAGCCCGAACAGGTGGCGCACTTCAGCAATATTGTTGACGCGCGAACCACCCAGCGGAACGCCGTTTTCAACTTGGCCTTTAAAATAGGTGTTCCAGAAACTTGGCCCCATGCCTTCCATATTGAAGACCAGCGCATTCAAGGCCGAGACGCGATCCCGGAAATAATTTTCGTCCGTCTTGATGCGTTCGTTGGAACGCGCGATGCAACGCAACAACGTCTTCACATAGTCACGGTGCTTATTCAGCCAGTCTTCGTTGCCGAACAAAATATTCGGCATCATGTAACTGTATTCTTTGGTCGAAACGATCTTCTGCAACTTCTCAGATTTACCTTTATAATCCACAGAACTGCGTGCTTTGAAGGCCATCACATCGCCGGGTGTCCAGGTTGCAACCGCGTCCAATTGTCGTTCTTCACTCTTGCCCGTCGCACGATTGCGCAACGAAACTTTCGCATTCGCCGCATATTTCTGGGCGGCTTCAATGTGATCTGTGGCGTTGACGAAGTTGATCGCATCGGGGTCATAAACCTGCTCATCAGGATTGACGGGGATTTGGTTATCTACCGCCCAGTTGACGGTGACGTTCCAATCGCAGTAGGGAACTGCCGTGACGACGACGGAGCCGCGTGCGAGTTGTGGGTCGCGCTTCCACGATTCCGGCCCCATCAGACAGTCTTCGCCGAACGAATAGCCGCCCGACCAAACGACTTTGGCCTTGTTCCCACGCAGCAATTTGTTGGCACCTGCAATATCTACGGCAGCCTGATCGCCTGTGGTCGTGACGAATTGCATGCGGTCGGTGGCCAGCGCTTCGGATTGTTTTGAGGTGTCGTTTTCGACAACGAGTTTGGTGTTCGTGATGCCCGCCTGACACAAACAACTGTTCGGGTAATCGCCCGATTTGCCGGGGCCGCCGACCGCGTCAATCAATCCGCTGACGGTTTGCCACGTCCAGATGCCGATCACGACTTCAGGGTTATCGGAAGTTTTTTCAGGGGCTTTGACCGCTGATCCCGGCAGGTTTGCCAGAGAAATGTTTTCCAGCTTCTCACGGCCTTCCAGGACGATGGAACCTTTGCTGCCTGTATCAGGATTGAGTTTGGCGGTTAACCCGTCAAGCAATCCAAGCTGTTTGAGTCCGGCAAAAACCAAACCTGCCATGACCAATAAAATCAAGATTACACCACCGGGGCGAAGTTCTAAACGACCAATTCTCATAGTCCTCTCCTGTTGTTTCAAGTAGCGTTGTTCTCACGCCAGGCCGCCAGATTATACGCGGCTGAAATGACTCTTATTGCTAAAATCGGATTGGCAATATTCGTGTTTGTTGAGTGACTGCGAATAGGCAGTGAATAAGATGAAACGCTTGTGACTCTGTGCTCACAATAATGCAGGAGCTTGTGAGCAGGCGAAGCATACAGCGTTGGTAGGCGGGATGACAATATCAATTTGTGGCTGAGAGACGAATCAACAATTTCACTTCACTGTCCCATCAGTACCGCAACCAGTAGGGAGCGTAGTCACAACCCGCTCCCTACTGGTCGCGGTACTGATTAGGGTCATCTCTGCTAGTCGCGGTACTGACTCAATGCTAAGGGCGGTCTTTGAATTTATCGTTCAGACGCGTGTGCTTGTTCGTCAGATCGGTTTGCTTGCCGTTGATGAACATATATTTGAGTTTGGTGCGAAGTTCCAGCGGGTCACCATCCGTCACGATCAAGGTGGCGGCCTTACCGACCTCAATGCTGCCGATGGATTTGTCTACGCCAAAGATTTGCGCCGGATAAATCGTGATGGCTTTCAGGGCTTCTTCTTTCGGCAAGCCAAAGGCTGCGGCAGAACCTGCGTTGTAGGGCAGCGTGCGAATGAATTGAATGCCTTGGCTGGAGAACGCGAATTTGATTCCAGCTTTGTGCAAATCCGCTGCCCGCGTGTAGACCTGATCGTACGGCGCGTCTTCGCTGTCTGGCAATTCCAGCACCGGGCCAAGAATCACCGGGACGTTTTTCTCTTTTAGTAATGCTGCCACTTTCAATGCTTCGTCACCACCGTTGAGGATCAGCTTGAGTTTGTATTGATTGGCAAACTCAACCGCAGCTTTAATTTCAGCGGCCTTATTTGCTGTGATTCGCACTGGCACTTCACCTTTGATGACGGGAATCAACGCTTCCAGTCCAAGGTCAATTGGGCGGGGCGGCAGGCTTTTGTCTGCCGCAGTCGCTTCTTTGGCTTTCAGATATGCCTGCGCGTCTTCGATCTTTTTCTTCAGCGCTTCGACCTGCCGATCCCGCTGTTGGCGTTGTGCATCGCTGGGGGCACCTGCCTGAATGGCAAAGAATCCGCCGCCACGCCCGCCAAATCCCAACACCGGATAGGTGATTGCCATCGCTGCCGAACCTTTCACTGCCATTTGTTGCGGTGTCCAGCCATCGGTATTGATGACAGCACATTGACCTGAAATGATGCCGCCTTGTGGGCAGGTCAAAACCGTTGTCACGCCGTTCATCCGTGCGACCGGAATTTGCTCGCCGTGAGGATTGACCGCAGTCAGCGCCTTCATGTTTGGATTGAAGTCACCGATTTCCGTGGTGTCTACGGTTCCGGGCGCGCCTTGGGCAACTTCGCTCAGGCCAAGGATTGTGTTGGAATCAATCAGGCCGGGATACACAGAGAGTCCAGTTGCATCAATGACCTTGGCGTTGCCAGGGACGCTGACATTCGCGCCGACCTCCGCAATTTTGCCATCACGAATGACGACCGTGCCTTTGTCAATCGTCGCGCCCGTCACTGTCACGATTTTGGCGTTGCGAATGGCATAGACCCCTGTGGTGTCTTTGGATTGTGCCAGCAGCGAAGCGGTGAATGTGAGAATCACCGCCAGAGTCAAAATAGTAATTTTTGGCTTCATATGATATTCGCGAATAAAACTAATTTCGGTTTCCTTTGCCATGAATGTGCCCATCCCATTCGTCTTCGGTTGGAATCGTCGGAGGTTGAGGCAGCGTTGGCTGTGCAATTCCGGGCGTTCTCTTTTCACGCTCGATGAGGTCTTTCTTTTCTTTGGCCAGCTTATCGCGCATTTCCAAATCCTGCTTGCGGTCAAAGTAAATTTCGCCTTCGATCATTGTAGTTTCAGGGCGCGAATACACGCTGAAAGGATGTCCATTGAAAATCACGAGATCGGCATCTTTGCCCACGTCAATGCTGCCAACGCGCTTTTCCAACCGCAGCTGGATTGCGGGATTGAGCGTCACCAGACGCAACGCTTCTTCTTCGGTCAGGTCGCCGTACTTCATCATCTTGCCCGCCTCCTGATAAAAGCGGCGCGCGGCTTCGTTGTCGTCAGAGTGAATCGAAACCACGATTCCACGGCGTGTCATGATCGCAGCATTGAACGGGATGGCATCGTAGGCTTCCATTTTGTATGACCACCAGTCAGGCAGGATTGAGGCATTTGCCCCATGTTGCTTAATTTCCGGCGCGACTTTGTAGCCTTCAAGAACGTGCTGGAAGGTGTGAACTTTAATGCCAAATTCTTCGCACAGGCGGATCAGCATCATAATTTCATCAGCGCGATAGCAGTGCGAGTGAATGTCAATCTTGCCGCGCAGGACGTCGGCCATCGCTTCCAGCTTGAGGTCTTTGCGCGGTGGCATGACGTCTTCGCCCCGTTTTTTGGCGGCTTCGTACGCTTCCCATTTCTGGATATATTCGCGGCCTTGCGTGAAGGCTTCACGAATCGTTTCTTCAACGCCCATTCGTGTGGCCGGGAAGCGGCGGGTTACGCCGGGTAACACGGTGCTGTTGGAACGCTTGGGGTTTTCACCAAGCGCAAACTTGATCGTGCGCGGCGCATCAGGCAACAGCATTTCTTCCAGCGGCTTGCCCCATTTCAACTTGATCATGTTGTTTTGCCCGCCGATGGCGTTGGCGCTGCCATGCAATTGGTGAATCAACGTCATCCCGCCTGCCAGTTGACGATAGATATTGATTTCTGTGGGATTGACCATGTCCCGCATTTTGACCATTGCCGTAACCGACAGCGAGCCTTCGTTGATTGAATCAAGTGCCGTGTGCGAGTGCGAATCAATGAAGCCGGGCGTGACATACAGTCCGGTTGCATCAATCACTTTGGCATTTGCTGAGGCTTTGACCTTATCGGCTTTGTCTACGGCGGCGATCTTGCCATCCTTAATCAGGATTGAGCCGTTCGTGATCGTGCCGTGCGATGCAGTCATAATTGTCGCGTTGCGAATAAGCGTTTCATTGCTTTGTGCCAAGGCGACAAGACTTAACGTAAAAAGAAAAATGCTAGAGAAAATCAGGCGAGAAGTTTTCATGGGTGACTCCTATTTAGGGTTGCGCGTGCCGCTGAAATCGTAGCTGGTGCCATTGGTTTCCATCATCCCGGACATGGAATTGCCTTCGATTTTGGCACGAGCGCCGATCATCAATTCGTTATCCTGATATTTGAGAACGTAAACAAACGACAGTTCGTTGCCGCTGACTTTACCGTTGCTGATTGTGACCGGGCCAGCACCAGAAGTGATTTCTCCGGTGACGGTATCGCCGCTTTGCTTAAGCGTGAGCGTGCGATTAACTGAACCGCCGCCGGGCGGGTTGACGGTCAGCGTCCAGGTTCCGGTGACATCAATTGCGGTCGCGTTTGCGGCTACGGCAGGTGCGTTTGGCGCATTGCCTCCGTTGGGAGGCCGACCTCCACCGGGGCGGCCATTCCCAAAAGGCGGGCCCTGGCGTTGTGCTTCGGGCTGCGCTTTGATGATGTATTGCTTGCCGTCCACGAAAGTGTATTTGACTTTGGTGTCGCGATTGAAAAGATCACCGCTGGTGACAATCAAATTCGCAATCTTGCCTTTTTCAATGCTGCCGAGTTGTTCGGCCAGCCCGAAGATTTGCGCAGGGTACAGGGTCATTGCTTTCAGCGCTTCGTCTTTGGGCAATCCTGCTTCGACGGCTTTTGCAGCATTGGCAATGAAATCCGCTGGACGTGTCAGCGTGCCGGAGGTGAAGGCGAATTTGACGCCTGCTTTGTATAGGGCTGCCGCAGCTTTGGGGGCTTCGGCGCGTTCACGCAGGACACGCAGCGATTCTGATTCGGGGTCTTCCAGTCCTGCTGGCTTTTGGGGGAAGCTCAGGCTCAAAAGCACAGTCGCGTTTTTCTGCTTGAGGTAATCGGCGATTTGATAACTTTGTGTTGCGCCCGCCAACAAATATTTCAAATTAAATTCTTCAGCCAACCCGACCGCGCGTTGGATTTCGCGCACGCTGCTGACATTGAAGATCACAGGCATTTTGCCGGTCACGACAGGAATCAGTGCGGCCAGCGATTTGTCGTGCTGTGGACGCGTTTTGCCACGCGGCGATTTGCTATACCAATCCCATTCATCGCGGTAATGCTGAGCATCCAGCAGCGCCTGTCGCAGGAAAGAAAAAACGCCCATCCCTGAATTCGGGTAGCCGCCACCAAACCCTGCTCTGCCAAAGCCAATGCTGAGCGAGTGCGGTGCTTTCAGCAGTAACTTTTCTGGTGTATCGCTGCCTAGATTGAGAAATGCGCTTTGGCCGCGAAAGATTCCGTCACGGGGCGAAGTTAATGCCGCCGTGATGCCTGCGCCTCGTTGCTGATCGAAGGTTTCCGCTGCGACCTGCAATTGATCGGCGACCGTGACTTCAGGCAGCAATCCCGCATTGGTATTGGTAGCAGCTCCACTCAAGGCCGCAAGAATCGCTGCCTGTTGACCGCCGCCGCCGCCTCTGCCGCCGGGGCCTCCTTGTGGTTGTTCCGCTGGGCGCAGGCCGTAGCTGGAATACGCATCAATCAGCCCTGGATAAACCATCATCCCTGATGCATCAACGACACGCGCATCCGCTGGAATGGCAACGTCTGAGCCTACTGCGGCGATTAAGCCATCGCGAACGACAACAACTCCGTTGGGAATTGTCGCGCCCGTGCCTGTGACAATTGTTCCGCCCTTGATCGCATAAACTTCGGGGTCAGCTGAATGCATGGACACACGACGAAGAAATGGCGAGAAAGCGAGAGAGAAAACAATGACGCCCGTCATTGCGAGCCGAAATAAAAATACATTCTTCATAATCGCTTTGTCTCCTGTGGGCAGGAGGGAAAATCCTGATTGTTTTACCTGAACGATGCAGAATTGAGTGAGCACCGTTTGCACCTAAATACAGCTTGATTTAATGCGTACTGTAGCGTAATCAACTCTGGGGTGCAACGAACGTGAAAACTATGTCTAACCGAAAAGCTACAAAAATGGTTTTTTTTGACGCCGCAGGCACTTTGTTCGATGTGCGTGGCAGTGTCGGGGAAATTTACGCTCGTTTTGCCTTATTGCATGGGAAGGAGGTTGATCCGAAAGCTGTCCAGAACGAATTTATCAGGCAGTTTCCTCAACAACCGCCGATGGCTTTTGCTCGTGATCTGACGCGGAACGAGCGGCTTCGGCAGGAAAAACAATGGTGGCGCAAACTGGTGCAGGATGTGTTCGCAGGCTTTGGCGAGTTTCCACAGGTTGAGGATTACTTTGTGGAAATCTTTGAATACTTTCGCACCACTGCCGCCTGGACATTACGCCCGGACACAAGGCCAACGCTCGACGCTATTCGGCGGCAGGGATTGCGCACAGGCTTGATCTCGAATTTCGACTCGCGCCTTTACGATCTCCTGGAAGCTTTTGATTTGCGGAGGTCTTTCGACTCCATTCACATCTCCAGCGAGGTTGGTGCTGCCAAGCCAGATGCGGCGATTTTTGAGGCGGCTTTACAGGATAATCAGATTGAACCCTCAGGCGCATTGCATCTTGGCGATAGTTTTGGTGAGGATGTGCGGGGCGCTCAAGCCGCTGGCATTCGTGCTGTTTGGCTGAACCCTCAGTCTGCTCATCGTACGGCAACAGATGTTGTTCAGGTGCTGAACCTACAGGAAATTCTTGACTTGCTCTGAAAACACTTGAACGAACAGGCTGGTTGTGACGTACAATCTTAGCGGCGATTTTAGTCCAGGGGAGCAACGCGCAAGTTCGCCACTTGCCTGACAACCGTTATGGAAAAGCAAAAAAAGAAGAGTTCAGCAACGTCTCAATCATCGGCTTCAGATCAAGGCAACAACCAGGTCACAAATTGGTTTCAGCAGGATGTCTCGCGTCGCAGCGCCAGCAAGCGCATTGGCAAGGGCATGGCGTGGGCTGCCGGGTTGGGGCTGGTAGGGCTGACGGGATATAAGCTGTTTAGCAGCGATGACACCGAAGTCTCACAGGATTCGTTGGAGCTGCAAAAGAAAGAGGGCTGGAACATTGGCTCGACGGATCGCAAGTTGAATTTCGAGCCAACTTTTACTTCGGCTACGGCGAGCGTTCCTGACTCTGATTGGAAACAATATCTCGACCCGAACAAATTGATTGCAGCGTATCAACCTGCCAGCGGGACGTGGCAACCATATTTTGTGCCTACGCTGATTCAATCGCTGGCACAAACGTCATTGCGCGAACAAATCAAGCCGGTCAAGATGCCGTTGATGGAGCAAACCTATGATCAGGCAGCGGCCCTGCGAGAATTGCTGTCGCAATCGGCGAATGCGAATGAAAGTTTGATTGTGGCTGAATTGGAAGGGCCGCAATCAGTTGCCTTTGGCGCGGCGCTGGCAGATTTCGCGCATATCATTCCCATATTCGATAACTGGCCGCATCCACTCGGCGTGGTTCGTTCGCACGAAACGTTGGGCGCGATGGTGTATTACGCCAAAGAAATCGAAGACAAAAAGTCCAAAGTGCAGGACAAAGCGCCTGCGGTGTTGTTGCTCGACAGCCAGCGGCTGAATGCGTACACGGACGACGAAAATCAGTTTGATAATCGCTATCTGGCCAAGATTCCTTCTGCGAATGATCTCAAACAGCGCGGCATCACCAGCCTGATGTATGTGGTCAAAGACGACAAGCGCAAAGAAGAAATGGATGACCTGAACGATGATTTTGTCGAACTGGAAAAACAGGGAATCAGCATTCGGTTTTTACGCCTGTCTGAATTTAAGCCCGCAGACGATACATTAGCGGCAGGCACAACGCCGACCACGACCACCGGCACAACTTCGACCGTACGACATCACTATTACTACGGCGGATCGCCGATGTATCACTGGTGGTTTTATAATCACTATTATTACTCGCCCTATCCGTACGCTTACACGACGTACGGCGGCACCCGTTACAACTACTCACGTCCAACCACATCCTATCCGTATCAGACGCCTTCTTATCGTCCGGTCTCGCGTCCGACGATGTTCAGCGGCACGCGCGTTGGCGGCGGCAGCGGCGTTGGTCGGAATCGTCCGAGCGGTTTTGGTCGTACCAGCGTCAGAATGTCGTCAGGGGGGCAGGTTACCGGTGTGCGTTCAGGTCGTTCCGGTTCATATGGACGTAGCGGCGGCGGTTGGTTTGGCGGGTAGCGGTGACGGTTCTTTTCCTGCTTACCATTCGCCTTGCAGGATAAAGGCTGCCCAATAATGAGGCGTGCTCCAGCATTTGTCCTGCGACATGGAAATTTGCACTGCGTGAAGGGCAGCGGCTTATCCCCGCTGCCCTTCGCGCGTGTGTTAACGATTGCGACTAAGGCGTAATGACCGAAGCCCGCGAAGTGTCACGCGGCTGGTTGGTGCCTCTGCGGCTGGTGCCGCAAATGTATTCAGACAACCGCCCGACATCATCATGATCTCGTTAGTCCAATACCCTGCCAGCGAAATCTCGGCATTTTTATCGCCATCAAAATCGCCTGCTGCGACTGAGACCAAATTATCAGTGGCAGGCATATTGGCTCTGGTGAAACCGTCTTGCTGATTCGCCATCAACACGGAAACAAAATCAGAACCTTGATTGACGGCGACAATGTCTTGCTTCCCATCACCATTCATATCTGCCGCGCCAACTGCCAGCGGAAAAGCCCCTACCTCGTAATGGCGTTCTCCGCGAAAGCCGCCAACTGTATCGTTCATAATCACCGTTACACTGCTGGATTCATAATTAGACACCGCGATGTCCAAGAATTTGTCGCCATTGAAATCGCCTGCTGTGACCGCAGTTGGGGCCACTCCGGCATACCAGTCTCCAGCATAAAATCCGCCGTAGCCGTTGTTCGTGTACATGATGATCGTGTTGGAAACGTTATTGGTTACGACAACATCGTCGTTGCCGTCTTTGTTGAAATCCGCAACCGCCAACGCAAACGGAACTCTGCCGGGATAGTAGCGTTCGAGACGGCCAAAGGTGCCATTGCCATTACCAAAAACAATTGCCAGGTCATACGAACCTGAATTCGTGACGGCAAGGTCGGGTTTCTTGTCGCCATTGAAATCACCGATACCGATGGAGGTGGGATAATCCATTCCCTCAATGCTGATTGGCGCGGCGAAACCACCCTTGCCATTGCTGAGCAAAATCGAAACGCGTCCCGTCGTGTAATTCGCCACAGCCAAATCCGGGGCTTGATCGCCATTCAGATCGCCTGTCGCCACGGCTCTGGGATTGATGCCCGCCGCAAAACTGGCAGCCGCCTTGAAGCTGCCCGCACCATCGTTCGTCAGCAACGAAATATTATTGCTTTCATAATTTGCTGTGATCAGGTCCAGCTTGCCATCGCCGTTGAAATCGCCTGTGGCAACCATGCAAGGATTGTTGCCTGTTCCATAACCAATACTTTTGGGACTGTTTGTACTACAAGCCGTCGTCGCATTCGACGCATACTCGGTTACCGCTTGCAGGGAAGTGATAACTGGCACCCGGCGGAAGGGCGAAATGCGTGTTGTTTGTGCCAGCAATGTGACAATCCCCATCAACGCCAGGCACAAAATAGTCAGCGTGCGGAAAAAGGTTGTACTTCTCGTTTTCATTTCAAACTCCATTTCAGGTAAGTATCCTTTGACTCAGAACGGAATGAGGAGGAGCCAAAGGTCAGTAGGTATTGCTGAGACAGGGTGATGCCTGCCTGAGATTCTTCAGACCTGAGATTCTTCAGATAAGATTCACGATAATAGCCTCTCCAGCACGTGCTGAAGAGGCTATTTTGTTATCTACGCTGTTCGCTTTTATTTATGAGCTAAGCCCTATTGATTTAAGGGTTACTATTTTTATTGCGCCGCCGCAGGATGGTTGCGAGTCCGGCCAAGCCTGTGCCTAAGGTCATCAGGGTTAATGGCTCAGGAACAGGTGCGCCATTATAGGTAATAACGCCACGAATGCGGCTTGCATCCGGGCTGGCGGGCGAGTTGATGGGAGTTGACGGTTCAAGGGTAATCGTGAACGTTCCCGCCGTCGGCGAGTTGAACGTTAATGTCGTAGTTGCCCAATTCACCGATGCGCCTGAAGCCCCAGAGGTAATCGTTCCTGACAACGTTGCGGTGTAAACACCTGGTTTGGGAGAACCATCGTTGGGAAGAGTGAAAGTGACATTGAGGGTGAAATTTGCACCGCTGACTGTGCTATTGCCGGAGGAAGTCGCATTAAAGACACCCAATGTAATATTGGACGATTCGCCGGGATTCAGATTGACATTGAGTTCGTTTGGTTTGGAACTGAATGTAATCGTCGTGCTGCCGACAGTCAGGCTGCTGCCATCGGCACTGACTGTGCCCCCGGAGCTGCCCGCGCCAAATTTTCCAGACGTGTCCGCCCGAAAAGTAACCGGAGCGGCGAATGCCGGGGTTAGTCCGATAAGAATAGTAAACGCTGCTAGCAGCAACAGCGTTCGTTGTACTGGTAATCGCATAGTGGGATTGTTCCTTGTTAGAGTGGTTAGTTGAAACATCCCTGATTGCTGCCGGAGGTCATCATTGACCGCATCAATGGACGTTCCTAACGGTATTTTTCAAAGACAGGCTACAGCCCGTCTTTATGTTAAGGCAAAAGACACTGACACTTGGGAAAGGAAAGAAAACGCCATTCAGTGGCCATTGATCCCCTTCCTAAATATGCAGAGAACACCTTGCTGATTGCCCTGGAACAACGACCAGTCCCGATGCCAATTATCCCCAGAAGATGGACAAGGAATGGCAAGCCTTGTGTTTCAGACAAGACCTCGTAATTCAGCAGTTCATCAGCAAGGTGTTTTATCCGACAAAGCAACACAGACAAGCGGAGATTTCTGGAACGCTCCTGCCAGATCGCTGATGCAGCGGATGTCTCGCCTGCGATATGCTGCACCAGAAAACCGACAACAATTGCTCTGGGCATCTTGCTTGCCAATATTCTTTGTTGGGATGTGAGTGAAACGAACCCGCTTGATGAGATGCGGACACTCTGTGGAAGCCAGCCTCAATGAAATAACAACGCCCAAAAAAGCTACTAATAAAAAACCTCGCCTGGCACCTTCCTTACCTTTTTATTAATGTTAATTACATATGAGGCGGGCTTGAAAAATAATCGCCCAACCGACACCAAACCTCTCAGCTTTATTGGCTTCCAAATAGTAGTGAGAAAATTTCTGAATGTTCATACCCCGACAGAGAAATTTATTCTTTTTCGAGGTGAAACGCTTGCGAGATGGGTGGCGGCGCATCGCTTCCGGCTGAAATTGTCTTAATTTGCACCGTAAAGTCAGGGGCCGGAATTTCAGCAACTGCAAGCTGCATAGTCACAAAGGGAATTTCTTTTTGCCGCTTGACTCTGAGGTTCAGGAACGATTTGAAGGTTTGCCCATCACTGGCTACAGCAATTCCCTGATAGCTGGGAAGCAAAGGCGGTTGCACTTCAAAATGAAGTTCCACAAGCTGAGTTTGTTGCGCGATCTTTAGCTTGATTGCCTCACTGCTGGCACGCGTGTCTTCCTGCAAAATATAAAACCCGACCGAGTTGGCGCGTTGGCCAACTACGGGCAACTGAGTCGGCGTTGGTTTTAGCGGCGGAGTGGCAGCCGGCTTTGCAGTGGGCGCAGAAGTAATGGTGGGAAGAGGGGAGATGCGTTCATTCACAGGCTGAACCTGTGCGATTTCGTGTTCCCGCTCCTGAAATCGGCTCCTGAGGAATACTCCTCCCAGACCTAAGAGCAGAATGCACGCGGCTAGCGCGCCCCATCTTAGGGCAGGAACAGTGAACCATTGGCTAAAGGTGGTTGTCAGTCCTGGCGTGAAGGGCTTGGCCGTTGCGTGAGCCGCTTGCGCCGTGGCAGGCAGGGCCTGATAAAGTCTAAACAAGCGTTCTGCTCGGTCACGCAAAATTGGCTTTGTTTGCAGCTGTGCGGCGAACTTTTGGGCATCCTGGGATTCCATTTCACCCTGAAAAAAGCGTTCTGCCATTTCATCAAAAATTGCCCATAGCTCCTGCCTGCGCTCTGGTTGCGAAAAATATTCTTCTTCGATTTGTTCCTGGTGCGGCTCGCTCAACGTTCCAAGCCAGTACTCGTAGAAAGGGTTTTTCTTAATGGAATCTTCCAACATGAAACTCTATCTAATGTGAAAAGCCAAAAGCATCTCTCATAAGTTGAATGAGAATTTATTCAAACCTTCATACCTTGCGTTCATGATCCAGGCAGGCTTGCAGGCATTTTGAAACGCGATCCCGGATACGGCTAATCCGATTCCGCAGACTGCCCAAGGTCACCCCAAATCGTTGTGCCATCGCCTGCCGATTCTGGCTATTCGCGTGCCCTTGCCCTTGATGATATTCCGTCAAGAGGTCTCGGTCTGTCGCCGAAAGTTGGGCGATACAATGCGCCAGACAATCAAATTTTTGCTCTGTTTGTAATCGTTGTTCAAATTCAAGTAAGAGCGCTTCGGGAGAAACGATTTGCGATGGCACTTCAGCCGTAAGGTCTGTTAAGGGAACATTTTTATAGGGCAACGCTAATTGTTCGCGCCAAACGTTTCGCGCCACAGCAAGCGTATAATAAATCGGATCGTTTGCCTGTATCACCTGGCCCTCAGCTAATCGGTAGGCAACTCGATTGAGTGTGTCATCGGCCAATTCATTTGGATCTATCGCCCCACGAACGGAGAAATAGGAAATCAGGGAAAGTCGCAAATGCTCATATCTACTCGCAGCCTGCTCGCGGTCTGCGTCCAGACACGCTAACAGCTTGGCAAAGGCTTCTGCTGTCAAAAGGCGATGTTTTTTATTTTGTCTTACCGGGAGAATCTCAGACATTAAGTTGATCAAAAGCGATTGCAGTAGTGAACTCAGCGGTTCATCTAGTAAGTAAAGATGCGAGCGTCTTATTTTACATATCGCATAAGTTTTCAGAAACAAGAAAAAGAAGGAGAGCAACCAGGTGCCTTGCACTCGTTCTCCTTCTCAAATCAGTACAATCCGCCGAGGGGCAACGCCTTAATTCAGCAATTTCATTTTCTTGAATGCGATAGCTGCCTTGCCTGCGGCGAAAAAATTTGTTGTAGTTGGCTTGGTGGCGTTCGGTGCGCCGCTCCGAAAGTTGTTTTGGCGAAAGAAATCGGATACAGACGAAATGCTTTCGCTTACCTCGAACGATTTAAAAGCAGGAGAAGGCTAATCCAAATGCTGGTACTTATCTTACTTGGTACATTCGCCTATTTACTCTTGATGTTAATTCTTGGCGGTTTGTTTGTCGGAGGCATTTACATGGCCACGCGCAAAACGCCAGGGCAAATTGATTCAGGCCGTCGCTCGTTCATCGGGATGGGTGGGCAGGAAGATACCTCGTACGCCGTGTTTGTGGGTGTGCAACTTGTGATTCAGGTTTTCGGAAGTGATGATTTGCGCGCGCGACTTCGGCAGGTCGTAGATGCCGAGGAGAACGATGCGCAAGGCAAGCGACGCTTCATGAAGTCCATCGCATCATTGTTGCTGGAAAACCAATACGCCTGGGAATACGGGTACTGGGATTACCGCACGGATGCCGAGGATGCGATCAATAACTTCAATCAGTGGCGCAACGAAATCGAAGCTTCAATGGCAACAGAAGAATCAGAAATGGGCAGCGAAGTAGATCGCCTGCGCCGTTTTTCCGACAACAAGGAATTCGTGGTCGTAAGCTTAATGATGATGGTAGACAGTCGCGATGAAGCTGTTGAGGATGACGTTGGTAGCTATGAATTTCGCCCGACTTATCAGCAATTGGCGATGCCCTTGCGCTCTTCCATTGAGGAAATTACTGAACCCTATTATTGGCGTACTACAACGTTCATCACCTTGCTCGAAGCGATTCGCGCGCTTGATCCACGTGCGATTGAACGCGATGCGTTTTTTGTCTATCCCGGCACCGAGCATGATGGAATGTCTTCAATGGATTTGCTCGGCGAGGCGTCCTGGAAGTATTTGACGGATCATCCATTGCGGTTTAGTTAAGATTGGAAAGTCTTTCGCCTTTTCCTATGCACATTTTACTAGCTTTGGCGAAGCGATTGGCGTTGGTGCTGCCGGTGATTTGGGCAGTGGTCACGCTTGTCTTTTTGCTTATCCACATTGTGCCGGGTGATCCGGTGCGAAATGCGCTCGGCGAAAATGCGACCGAACAGCAGGTCAACGAACTGAAACAAAAACTTGGCCTTGACCTGCCTTTGTCACAACAGTATGTGAATTACTGGAAGGGGCTTTTTCGGGGAGATTTCGGCACCAGTCTGGTTTCAGGCGAAGATGTTTTTGAAAAGATCATGAGCCGCTATCCAGCCACGATTGAATTAGCGTTTGCTGGTTTGGTTGTGGCGATTTTAATTGCGATCCCTCTGGGCGTTACGGCGGGTTCTAATAAAGGCAAACTGATAGACAACATCGCTTCGGTCATCTCCTTGCTTGGTATCAGCACACCAGGCTTTGTGCTGGGGCCGCTGATGGTGTACCTGTTTGCTGTGAAATTGGATTTGCTCCCTGTTGGTGGCCGCGACAGTTTGGCGCATTTGATCTTGCCTTCGATCACAATGGGCGCAGCCTTGGCCGCGATTTTGACGCGCATGGTGCGTTCCAGCGTGATCGAAGAGTTGGGCGAAGATTATGTGCGAACAGCGCGGGCCAAGGGATTGAATGAATGGCAGGTGATCTACAAGCATGTCCTGAAAAATGGCCTGATTCCGGTCGTTACCGTATTGGGATTGCAATTCGGCGTGTTGTTAGCGGGCGCGATTATCACCGAAACCATTTTTAGCTGGCCGGGCATTGGTCGCCTGACCGTGGATGCCATCAATGCACGCGATTATCCAATGGTGCAAGGCTGCATTCTGATGATTGCTTTGACGTATATCGTGGCAAATGTTCTCACCGATTTTGCTTACCGCCTGCTTGACCCAAGAATCAAAGTTGAATGAAGCTTGAATACGTCCCATTGCTACAGATGCAGCGTGATTTGTACGACATTCCGCGCGGGACGGAACGCTTTCGCAAGTATTTGGCGACGGCGTAGCAAGTTTATTGGGCTACAATCCACTTGGTTTGAGCACCCGCGCTGGCCTTGTCCGATGCAAAAAAACAATGAATAGATTAGGAAAATTTGGCCTCGTAATCATTGCAATCTTTTTTTTGGTGGCCTTGTTTGCGCCTTTGATTGCCCCCTACGACCCGCGCGTGCAAACGCAGGCCAAGCCGGGACAGAGCAGGGAAGAGCGCTATCAACCTTCACGCGAGCATTTGCTTGGACAGGATGATTTAGGGCGGGATGTTTTATCGCGCATTATTCACGGCGCACGCGTTTCAATGCAGGTTGGCGTGCTGGTGGTTCTGATTTCTGCCTTGATCGGGGTGCTGATCGGCGCGATTTCAGGGTATTACGGTGGCTGGGTAGATCATTTGTTTTCTGGATTTCTCTTCAATGTCTTTATGTCGTTCCCCAGCTTGTTGCTGGCAATTGCGATGGTCGCATTTTTGGGGCCGAGTCTGCGAAATCTGATTTTGGCACTGTCAATTATCGGCTGGGTTGGCTACGCCCGCCTGATTCGCGGGCAAGTGTTGAAGGTGCGAGAGTATGATTTCGTGACGGCAGCGCGCGCTATTGGCACCAGCGACGTTCGCATTGTCTTGCAGCATATTTTGCCCAACGCGATTCAGCCTTTGATTGTGCAGGCGAGTTTGGGCATGGCGGGCGCGGTGCTATCAGAAGCAAGCTTAAGCTTTTTAGGGCTAGGTGTTCCACCCCCAACGCCGAGCTGGGGATCAATGCTGAACGATGCGCGACCGTTTTTACGCGATGCTCCGCACTTATTAATCTTTCCCGGCATTGCCGTAATGTTGACCGTGCTGGCATTCAACTTTGTCGGAGATGGTTTGCGCGAATGGCTTGATCCGAAGCAGAAGCGATAGAATTTGTTGGAATTGCCGGCCACAATCGCCTTATTTCCTGCGAGGCGTTACTTCCGTGCATTGTTAATGTGCTTTATCTCACAGCAGCTTAACCAGGCAAATTGCTGAAGCGCAACAATTCAGCGTCCATTCGGCGGAGTTCTTAAGTTTCTCGTCAAATAGGTTTCGTTGTGCGGGCACAAACCCAAAATGTCGGCCAAAAAAGTCTGCGGCTGATGTGGTCAATAATACCAATTCGCTAACTGTATTTGTCTGGGCATATGTAATGGCTTGGGCAGTGAGTTGTTGACCAATTTGTTGGTTGCGCCATCGGGGAGAAACAACCAGTGATCGTAATAGCGCAGTAGCTCCATATCTTTCAATTCCTACCGAACCAACAATCTGCTCACCAAAGCGCACCACTAAAAAGTCCACAAAATGCTCTTGGACGCCTTCTGTTGGTAGCTTGGCTTCGATTAATAGGGCAAGTACCGCAGGCAGGTCTATTGATTTGGCAGGCGTAATTTGAATATCCATAATCTGAAACTCATCTGAATTGCTTATTTGTAGCACTGTGCTTATCTCGGTTCAATGTTTCATCACTCCCCGCACTCAATTTAAGAATTTTCCTCATTTTAGTCGCAACTCGACTTTATTATGAATGTGTTGTATATGGGTAGGCGTATTTAATTTAAGGCGGAGCATTGTGGGATGATTTTGCATATGTTAAGGCGTATGTGGGAGTGTCAGGTAAAGGAAGGAGAATTATGGGCGCAACGCGAAACCAGAAAACAGACAATGATTTAGCACAGCTTGAGAGACTACTTACCGCTTGCGCTGATCAAACGCGGATGCGGATTTTGAATATGTTGGCTGATGAAGGAGAGATCAGCGTTTGGTATTTAGTGGAGGTTTTACAAACGAATCAACCGAAGGTGTCACGTCATTTAGCCTATCTCAAACGTGCTGGATTAGTTACGGATCGCAAAGATGGATTGAGGGTATATTATCGGCTGGCTTCGCCGCTATCAGTTCAGGCAGAGAAAGTGTTGGGTTGCCTGCATTTGTGTTGGCAAGACGCTGCGGAAATGCAGCAAGACCGGATGACTTTGCAGATGGTTTTAACTGCACAGCCTTTAGCCAAGCTTCCCGTGCAAGCGGAAGTGCTTGGCGGGCAACCAATGGTTGTAGAAGTGGAATCGCAGGACTCGTCGGAAATACAGGTGGAACTACTGTGATTAAGCAAACATTTCCTCAATTAGTAATTCAGCTCGTCTGGCTTCGTAGCGTGCTCGCCCAAGATAGCTTGAATTATTAAGCTTCATCATCACGAAGTAATCTTCATTCAGGATTCTGGTTAACAAAACAGCTTGATCTGTGATGGTTAGAAGTTCATTGAGTTGGCCCAGTCCTGTATCGGTGGCGGTGGCACGTGAACGATTCAGCACGACTGCGTATTCAGCCGCGAGGTTATCGAATTCGACATCTTTTTCTTCTCCAGCGCGTTCGATAACAATCCCGTCCGTACCAACCAGCAAAACCATTTCTGCGCCTTCTGTGCGAGAAACTAATTGATTCAGCAATTTTGAGAACAACGTCGTAATCCTTTCGGTAACGGCTCGTTCAGCCAGATGAATCATACCGAAGCCGCAGCAGGTTTGTCACTCCACTGCGGCCCGGCATTTTTCATTTACTTTTGTAAACTCTGTGTCGTCACTGTGGGCGCGTTCAGCGGTCGGTAAATGCGCGGCGTAATGAAGAACAAAATCTCATCCGTTTGGCGACTGACCGTGCGACGCTTGAATAATTCACCGAGTCCGGGCACGCGTGAAATTCCAGGCGTGCGTTGCTGTGAATTGCTTTCGACATCAATGTTGATGCCGCCGATGATCGTGGTTCCGCCATCGGGAACAAGCACCGTGGTTTCTGCGCGTTGCGTGTTGATGCCTGGGGCAGAGCGCGTTGCAATCGCGGTATTAACCGAGTTGTTTTCAGCCACGACTTTGAGCAGGACATAGCCGTTGTCATTAATTTGTGGCGTGATTTCCAGTCGTAAGGCCGCAGTCACAAAGGTCACGGTTAAGGTATTGTTGCTTTCCGTTTGGACCGGAATCTGCACACCGTTGACGATGTTCGCCGTCGTATTGTTTTGTGCAGTTGCACGTGGTGACGAAATCGTCTTGACGTTGCCTTTGCTTTCCGCCGCACTCAGGACTGCTGAAATACGCGCTGTGCCAATTAACCCTGTGGTTAAGCTCAGGATTGAGGCTGCGCCTGCTGCCCGCAGTGAATCTGTTGGTTCTCCGCCTGCCGGGACAGTTGCGCTGCCAGGCAAGGTTGAGAACGTGGTGCGGCTGCCAGAGGTGCCGTTAAGCGCAGTGGCACCGATTTGAACGCCCAGGTCACGCGCGAAATTGCGGTTTGCAATCACAATGCGAGATTCGATTTCAACTTGTGGTTCCGGCACATCGAGCTTGGCAATGATTTCTTTGATCGCTGCGATATTTTCCGGTAGATCCGTGATGATCAGTGTATTGGTACGCGGATCAGCTTGAATGTTGCCGCGTTGTGAGAGCCGCGTGCGAATAATACCGTCCAACCCGCTGCCACCGGCTGTACTGCTGGCACCAGAGGTTGATCCACCGCCACCGCCACCGCCGCCGCTGGCACTACCACCGCCACCGCCGCCACCACCAGCTCCCGGTGCAGCACCTGTCAGGGCACGGGCATAATTCAAACGCACCATTTCTGTTACTAAAGGAGTTGCTTCCTGACGTGCGCGCATTTGTTCCTGTCGGATTCTGTCTTCCAGCGCGACGGTTTCCTGTGACATCACGCGCAGAATACTGCCTTCGACCTGGACGCCTAAGCGATTCGCGCGCAGCAACGCATCCATTGCCTGATTCCAGGGAACATTTTGCAGTGTGACCGTAATCGGTGTGTCTTTCACGGATTGGTCAATTACAAAATTGACTTTGTATGTGTCAGAGATAAAGCGCAGGAAGTCGCGGATGTCGACGACCTTTCCTTGCGTTGAGCGAAGATCGAGATTGATTGGTTCGCCCACAAAATCCGGCCTGACGTAATCGGCTGCATTGAACGATTTATTCTGCTGAGGCGCAGTCTCACGCGGACGAGGCGTTGGTGTCGGGACTACGGGGGCAGGAGGCGGAACAACGGCGGGCGTTGTTTTCTCTGGCTCCGTGCGCGTGACCGATTCAGGTGTAACTTTTTCAGGTGTGACTTTGGGCGTCGAAACAGGCGTCGAATTTTTGGCTTCCGTCTTGGAAACCGGAGCTGACGCTGGAGGCGTAGTGAGAGCGACTGGCGTAGCTGTGACGACTCTTCCTCCGCGCTTGGAACCTTTTGCTTGCAGTTCTTTTGTGGGAGCAGGCTTGGCCGCAGTTGTAGTCGTAGCTGACGGTGGAACCATCGGCTTTGGCAACGCCGGTTGTACCTGTGCTGCCTCACGCAATGAGGCTTTTGTTCTGCGTGGCAGAGGCGCATCCAGCACCTTGGCGCTCAGGTTGGTTACCGGAGGTTTGCGAAGCGGTAGTAAAGACACAGTCACGCGCGGTTTGATGGCATGAGCAGATAATTTTGGCATGGTCGGAAGCTGCGCTAAGGCTGGTGTAACCTTCGGTTGATGAATCGTTGGCGCGCTATTTTGTTTAGCTGCTTCTGCCACGACGGGCTTTGCTTGCGAGGGCGGCGCTGTGCGGACATTTTCTGCTGCAACGGATGTTGGCGCAGGTTTCAGCACCGGGCGAGCAGGCGTTGTTGGCGTCGTCAGGGGGGCTTTCGAATTCGCCGAAACGTCATTCAGACGTGAATTTTTCAGCGCCAATGTCGGGTCAGTTTTGGATTCGCCAAACCAAATGCGGATCATGTCGCCTTCATCACTAATTTCATACGGCTGTGGTTTCGTAGCATCGAAAACAATTCGCACTGCATCATCCATCTTTCCCAGGCGGACGCGTTTGATTTCCGCCAGTCCCACTTGAATTACATTCGGCACATCGGTCGCAACATTTTGCACATCAATGACCAGACGATATGGGCTGGGTAACGTGAAGTGGGTGTATTGTGGCTGACCATCCAATTCTATTGTCGCCAGCAGCATGCCACCGCGTTTGTAGTCTTTGGAAACTTTGATGCTGCGAATGGCGCTTGCTGACGGTGTCCGAAGGACGTTCTCCGTGGTCTTGGCAGGCGCTTTCTCGGCCAGAGTATGAGTTTCATTGTGCGCTAATTCCTTAGCGCTAACGTCCGTATTTTTATTGGGCTTGACCGCACCTTCGTGCGTTCCGGCCAGGGCTATCGCGCTCAGCAACAATGGGCAAGCCATTAAGCTTCGCATCAGCGATGGGCGGACAACGGTAATAACTTTCCCTAAAAGCATAAATCCTCCTGCAAGACCTCAATGGTAATTGGGCAGCAATTGAGCATTGGATTTTGAACCTGAATTCAAAGTCGAAATCATTTAGCGGTTGGCACCGGCAGCGGACGGAATTCTTCCGTCTGGCGGATGCTGCCATTATCGAGCCGCGTTTTTTTGATGAACTTTACGCCCGTCGGCAAAATCTCTTTGATCTGTCCGTCATAAGCTTGCCACCCTGTCCGCACAAAAAAGACTTGCTGTTTTTGTGTTGCCGATTCGACGACGAATGCGCCATAGCCCTCCTCCGTGCGAAAGATGCCTGTGACTGCCAGTTCATCAATCAAGTACGGTGTGGTTTTGCTGGGTTCATTGCCACGCCCTTCGAGATAGTCTCGCACCAGCTTTTTGTAATCGGTTACGCGGGTTTCGATGTTTGGTGGTGCGACAGGCTGCGGCTCTGGTTTCTTGACCACCGTTTTGGCTACTTTGGGTGGTCGGATAATTTTGGACGGGACGAGAAAGGGATCACGTTGAGTGCCCGCCGATGAAGATTTGGTTGCGGGCGCACTTTCCTCTGTCTCATCGTTCGCTTTGTTATTAGGCGCGGTAGTTTTAGTTGTTTTAGAGTTGTCATTGGCCTGCACAGGCGCAGTGAACTCGACGTAAGCGAAAATGAAACCGACCAGGACGGCAAAAGCCATGAACTGGCGCGATGCATTTATACGAAGATCAAAGTATTGGTACAACATAGAAATCCCCGATTGATTAATTGACGACTGGCGCAGCAGGCGATGCTGCGGGAGCTGGAGGGGAAGACGGAGCGTTAGCGCCCGCTGCCGTAGACGACTCAGCTTTTGGCGGTGGCAAGGGCTTGAGATTGTTCACATCCTGTTTTTCAGCATACAGCGCAGACAACGTGAAATTGGCCATCAGGGTTTGCCCTTCGCGTTGTTGCTCCAGCGATGAGATCGAAAGGTTGGTGATATTGACTACTCGTTTGAGTTCTGAAATATCGCGAAAGAAATTCTTCAAATTGGGATAATTGCCCATCAGGCTCACCGTAATTTGTTTCATTCGATAAAAGTCTTTCTGCGCATCGCCTTTCCCGTCCTTATCCGTTGGCGCAAAGGAAACAACCGTGATTTTGTTATTGTGTGCTGTGACTTGCAGGCTTTCCAGGGCGCGTGATAATTCAACGTTTTCCGGCAACAGTTCTTTCGTTTGCTCGTACTCAAGTTTCAATTGCTCAAATTTGGCTTTGAATTCCGGCAGCCGCGATTCGACGATGGCTGCTTGTACATTAGAACTATGCAGGTCTTCGCGGCGCTGAATAAGTTCAGTGGTTTCCGCTTTTGTTCCGGCCAGAACAAAGTAGTCGAAGGCATACCAGATGCCTGCGGCGAGTACCAGCATGACAAAAAATCGGGCGAGCCAGTGTAGGTCGTTGAATTTATCTAACATCTCATTTTCCTTGTAAAACGGTGGTGCGCATTCTTTTGCGCTGAGCCAAAGCCGTTTTTCAACTACTGTGTTTTAGGTGGGGCTGATGGCTGGGGTTGTGCAGCTTGCCCGTTGCCCGGCTCAGGGGCAGACGTTGGATTGACGAGGAGGTTCTGGGGATTATAGGAGCATCTAATTGTAAAGCGAACGACTTCTTTAGGAGCTTCCTTGACTACGGCACCTTTGCTTGCGGGGCTATCCGTAGCGGGTCTCGCATCTTTCGACATTTCCGGGTTCACGCCGCGTCCAACCTCCACGGTGAATTTGGTGAACCAGCCATCCGAAAATTCCAGATTCTTGGCAAAAGCGGTGATTTGCGCTTCATTGGGCGAGTAGCCGGAAAGCGTAAACGAATCTTCTTTTTTATCCTTCTCTGGTTTGCTTTGGATGATGGAAGTCAGGCGGAACTGGCTATCGGCAGGCATCTTTCCGTCCATCATTTGCAGCAATCGCAACGGGCCGGTTTGTTCTGCCCGCAACCGCATGATCGCGCTGATGCGTTCTTCGACAGCTTTGTTTTTTTCCTGCAATTCTTTCGCTTGTTTAGTTACCGCGGCCAGTTGTGTGGCTCTGGCTTCTTCTGCTTCTACTTCTGTTTTGACGCGTGAGAAATCCCGCTTGGTCACGATCCAATCCAACCCGATAGCCAGCAGGCAAGCACCCGCCGCGATAAGCAACAGTACAGTTTGTTGCGTTCCGCGATTACTAATCGCGCTTTCGACTACATCCAGATTTGTGTTTTCGACGGCACTGTTGAGAAGGTTGATTCTAATCATATGTTTGTTGCTGGCAGCTGTTAGTTGATAGCTGTTAGCTGGACTGTGGGCAAAACGCTAAACGCCAAAAGCTAATGGCCCCACAGATAATCTTTATCCGTCACTTCTCAGCGCCAGCCCCACCGCGACGGCCATATCAGGCGCAAATTCGCGTAGGTACTGCTCATCGAATTTTTGCGGATTTACATTGAGGTTGCGAAACGGGTCGAAGGGTTCGACGTAAATTTGAAACCGTTCGGCTAAATACTCTACCAGGTTCGTAACTTTCGATCCGCCGCCGGCCACCAGCATTCCCAGAATCTTGTCGCCATTAGGGCATTGCTGATGAAAGAAATCCAGAGTGCGTTGGATTTCGCCCGCCAGCATTTCAGTGACGGATTGCAACACCGACTGTGCCTCTTCCGGCGTAGCAGTGCATTCTGTGGGAATCGTGCCTCGTTTGAGCAATTCGGCATCCTCAAACGTCAGGTTGAATTTTTTCTGTAACGCATCGGTATACTGATTTCCGCCCATTGAGACGTCACGTGTGAAGATCGAAGACGCGCCGCGCACGATGTTGATGTTCGTCACACTCGCCCCAATGTTCAGCAACACCACGGTTTGATCCGGGCGCGGGGCATAGTTGATTTCATACGCGTTTTGTAAGGCGAATGAATCCACATCCACAATGGAAGTTGTTTTGCCTGCTTGTGCGATGACCTGCGTTAGTTGCGAGACCATGTCTTTTTTACATGCCACCAGCAACACATCCATCATCTCGCTTTCGGCATCGCCTTCCAGCACATGGTAATCCAGGTTCACATCCTGAATATCAAACGGAATATGCTGTTGCGCTTCCCAATTGATTTGATCGCGTAGCTCTTCTAATCCCATCATGGGCAAATGAATCTTTTTCACGATCACGGCGTTGCCGGAAAGCGATGTGGCGATTTGCTGGCCCAGAATTTTTTGCTCAGAAAAGATACGGCTGATGCAATCAGAGACGTGGTTTCCGTCAATGATCTGCCCATCTACAATGGTATCGGGCAAGAGGTCAATCTGGGCAATATTCGTTAATTCATATTGGCCTTTGATAGCTTTGATTTCAGCTACTTTGATACGACTGGAACCAATATCCAACCCCACCACACCTTTGCCCTTACCGAAGTTTGGCAGGGAAAAAGACGAAAAGCCGCTAGGCAGTTTAAAGGACGGTAATGAAATCATGACTGACTCCGAATCAGGGGAGATACTGCTATCAAAACTTGGGTTGATTGGTAATTAAAAGTGAGTTGTGAGGCTCTTAGTTGCGGGTACCGGGGAAGGATGATCACCGCGCAAAACGTGCGTAGAAGTAACATCCTAACTGGGGATTGTCAATAAATTTCTTCCCCTGTGTCGGGCTGAAAACCGGAAGAATGAGCAAGATGTCACAGCTAAAGCAATGATTTGGTGATTGTTTTGCGATTACCACAGCGGCTTTGTAACAGTGAGAAAAAGCCCGTCTTTATTGGCTTTGCTTTACTGCGGTTTGGTCGGTGCGCCTGCGTAAGAGCGACCCGGTAACAAATGTTCGCGTTTCATGATCACGCTATGCGGGGCGACCTGGGTGCGCGCGCCGATGTCTGCACCGTACAACACACAGGCTCCATGTCCGACGGTGGCACGCCGTCCAATTTTGACGTAATCAATCTTGAGCACGCGATCTTCAAACGTGTGTGCTTGAAAGTGACAATTTACAGTCGCGCCATCCTCGAAGTGCAGCATATCGGGGTCTACCACCTGTGCAAAGCCTCTGCCCAACACGACCCGCCGTCCAATTTTCATGCCCATTGCGCGTAAGTACCAGGGAAGTAGCAATGTTCCTTCCAACGCCATCAATGGAGCGTGCGCATAAAATGCCCAGGCGATGAAAAGAAAATCCCAGCGGCTGCACCAGCAAGACCACAGTGGATGAATGCCAGCACGCACTCGCCCCAGCAAAGCCCATTTCATCGCTAACACCAGCAGGCAGAAAAATGCCGCCATTGCCAGATTGAGCAACGGCAATCCCACCAGCAAAAATACGGGTGTCGAAACGCTTGCCTGTGCTTGTGCGGCAAACTCGTACCAGGCAATGACGGTCAGTGTCGGAATCACTGGCAAACTAAACCGCAGCAATTCCCAAAAAACACGTGTCCAATAGCGGAGGATGGTTGGTTCGTGTGTGAAGCTGCGATCACATTCGACGATTTCTCGTTGAGGCAATTCAAAGGGAGGATGACCAAACCACGAAGTACCGGGTTGCACAATTGTGTCATCGGCTACGGTACAAACACCCAGCAAAACATCTTCCGGTAAATACTGCCCTGCACCGATGACCGCGTGGTTGCCCAGAAATGTGTTTTTTCCCAGATGCGTGCGGCTCAGCATGACTGTGCCGCGATGTACGCGCGGCCCGCCCAGATAGATTCCATCGGCAAAAAAGCTGGGGCCTCCGATGGTAATGAGTTCCGGCACCACATCAATAATTGTGCTGATTTCGCAATCACGCCCAATGTTCATGCCTGCCAACCGCAGCCACCTGGCCCACAGAATTGTGCCACTCAACCAGTGGCTGGCTGCTTGTACCATTTGCGTTTTCAGCCAGATGCGAATGTAGGCAACGCTCCACCGACTTATGACGCCTATATGAACGGTTCCCAGTGCTCTGAGGAGTAACGCTTCAAAGATCAACGCTAATGGCACCGGGGCCGTGACCACAAAACAAATAACCCACAGCGAGCGCGCATCCAGGGATGGAGCATAAAGCCAGTTCATTACTGCTTCCGTGCTGATGCCGTAATAAAACGCCAGTGCCAGAATCGGTAATTCATAAGGCAGCGCGACCAAAACTCCCACGCCCAGACGCGCCAATGACAAAAGCATTCCGTGTAAGAAAGGCGAAAGCGTTTTTCCTGTGACGGTCAGTTCTGGTTGCGGCGGTGCCTGCCCTGCTGATGAGGCCGGAATGCCAGCCCATCGTTCGCCACGCGGAAGGCGTCCTCCTTCGGGCAAAGAAGACAGGGCCGTGAGATACGATTCTGGCTCCATCACTGTGTTGGGGCCAACGCTTGCACGAATGTCCAATGTGCTGCCAGTTCCAATTGAAACCGTGCCGACGATGATGTGACCATCTTCAAGATCAACCAAACACAACGCTGCGTCCTGACTGATTGTTACGTCATCGCCAATTTCAAGTAAGTCCCATCCCCCCTGCCGCAAATTGACGCCGCGATGAATATGCACGCGCTGGCCAATGCGTGCGCCCAGTATTCGCAGGGCAGTCATCTGAAAAGTTGTTCCTTCCAGCAATGCCCAGGGGATGATGTACGCTGCTTGCTGCACCATCCAGTTCCGCACATAAAAGCTTCCCCAAACCGGGGCGCGCAACGGTTGATAGCGACCAATCAATAAACGCTTGATTCCGGCAACCAGCAGGATAGTGAGTGGCGTGTAAAGGCTGATTCCCAGGATCAAAAGCACTGGCGAAAGGACGAGGAAGGGAATGAGACCTAAGTTTTGCACGAGCCACGGCAACGCCTCAAATGTCACAACCCACGTCCCGGCTGAACCGAGAATTAGGCCCAACAGCAACCACATCGCCTGTACAATGGTTGCCAGTACTGGATGGCCTGATTCTTCCAACGGCTCATCGGCAAGCGCAATGGGCGTGCTTGCGCTTGTCTGCGCTCGTTTGGCTAATTCTGCGATGGTGCGGGATTCGTACAGGTCGCGCACGGTGAAACCTGCGGTTGCTGGATCAGTCCGTAAAAGCGAAATCAATTCTGCTGCTTGCAGGGAACTCCCGCCCAGTTCATTGAAAAAGTCATCTTCGACAGAAACGCCCTCTGGCGAGCGCAGCACTTTGCGCACGGCTGTTTCCAATCGCTGCTCCATTTCGTTGCGCGGTGCGACCGTTTTGTGATGTCCATTTCGGCTCACCAGATCAACTGTGGGCAGCGCTTTGCGATTCAGCTTGCCGCCGACGGTGGTTGGCAATTCGTCAATGAAGGCAAAGCGACCGGGAATCATATAGGCTGGGAGTCTTGTTCGTAGCGATGATTTCAACTCATCAAACGAAAGTGTTTGATTTACATCTTCCGGGATAACAAAGGCCACGAGTGTTTGCTGCGCTCCATTTTCTTGTACGGCGCACGCGGCCTCACGTACGCCTTCACATTCCATCAGACGCGCTTCGATGGCCTCCAGTTCGATGCGATAGCCACGCAGCTTGACCTGTGCATCAATGCGACCGTGATAGAAAAACGACCCATCCGCTGCCCGATGTACCAAATCGCCAGTGCGATAAATTCGCCCAAATTGCGGATGGATCGGGAATTTTTGTGCGGTGAGGTCTGGCCGATTGCGATACCCGCGTGCCAAGCCCATGCCGCCTAAGCACAGTTCGCCTTGTTCCCCATCCGGCACTTCATCCAGATTTTCATTAAGTACCCACGCCTGCATTCCTGTGACAACACGCCCAATCGTGATGGAGTCTCCGGCTTTGATGGTTCCTCGTGTTGCCGTCACTGTACATTCCGTTGGCCCGTAGCCGTTTTCCAACCGACGACCGCGCCCCCAACGATCTGCCACATCGCGCGGCAACGCTTCACCGCCAACATACAGCAACGAGAGATGTGGTAGCGCAGATGCCGGATCATCACACCCTGTCGCGCGCAGCAAAGTTGGGGGCGGACAGAGCACTGTGATTCGTTCGCGTTGTAACCAGGGAATCAAATCCGGGCCGAGCCGTGCTGTATCGTCATCCATCACCACAACCGTCGCACCTGCTGCCCAGCCGAGCCAAATTTCTTCGACTGAGGAATCGTAGGCTGCTGAAGAACCTTGTGCCACGCGGTCATTTGGCGAAAGCTGAAACTCCAGCAGGTCAGACCCCACAAGGTTGGCAATGCTGCGATGCTCAATCATCACGCCTTTGGGGCGGCCTGTCGTGCCGGACGTGTAGATGATGTAGGCTAAATTCTCCGGCGTTAACCAAGCTGGCGGAAAAGAGGCGGAAGGCTCTGATTGTGTAGACAGCGTCGCGATGTCAAAAATGCGTTCGCGAGGAAAATTAAGATGCTCTGTGCGCGCTAATCCTTCGGCATCCGTGAACAGAATGACTGCCGCCGCATCGGTCAAAATATCGTTGACCTGATCGTCTGGAAATGCTGGATCAATGCAGGTGTAGGCTGCTCCGGCTTTGAGGGTTGCTAGTTGCGCAATGTAAAGATGCTCATTACGTCGTGGCAACAACAGCGCAACCACCGCGTCACCACAGACGAATTGACTTAGGAATCTGGCAAGAGTATTCGCCCGCTGCTCAAGTTCGGCATAGGTGAGCAAACGACGATCTGCTCGCCCCGCTCCGGGCGGTATTTCCAGTGCGATGCGATTCGGTCCCTGACGCACCGCCTGGTCAAAATACTGATGCAACAGTTGCATCTCTTTGGTTGAAGGTTGAGCGAGCAATTTCATAATCTGGTCAGCCAGTGCCGCACCGCAATTCTCTATATTTTAGCGACAGCCGTTTGGTGTCTAAGCTGTTGCTGGATGAAATTGGTGAGGCGATATTGGCTTAAGATTTCAGGTGGCAAATAGGCTGCGCCCCGGATTTGTTGCAGGCAATTACTGGCCCCGCACCGACAGGAAAATGCGTCTGCCATATCCCATTCTGTCGAAGGATAAAAGAACACGATCTCTTTGCCTTCCTGAATATCGGTGAGGCAAATTACCTGCCTGCTTGTTGTATCGAAAAAGATATTCGGAGCACAACTGTGATTTATGTATTGAAGAAACTCTGGAAACAGCAGGATGTGTTCATCGAGGCCTGTTTGCAATGTGAGGCGCGCGGGCTGGGAAAAAACGCCGCGGTCTGAAAAGGAGCACAAAATCTCGCCTGTGCGAAAAGCACGCTGGCTAAATAAGGCTCTATGTCCGGTTAAGATGGATTCTCGCACAGTCGCAAATGCCTCCCGGCTGAGAACCCGAAAGTCAGTCTTGGTTGTTGTCACGCTTGTAGTCATATTTTTATTTTTATGCGGAAGCCAGTCGCGAGTCAGAACGCGCAAGCTGCCCGTCACTGATCATTCAAGAAACTATAGGCCTGTTTTTTGGCCCCAACCATTAGCAACTGTGAGGCCACAGCAACAGTCGTCCTGAAATCTTTGATAAGTGTCGTGGTGGGCGCTTCAGCTAAAGATGAAAGTGTTTAGGGGGGAAGGGCATGTGTGGCGCTTTTGCTGTATCCCCGCACTCTGAAAACAAAAATGCCACGAATGAGAATGGCTGGCTAAGAAAATAAAAAGGCAAGAGCTATCGGAACACGGCTGCCGAAGCTCTTGCGATAAATTGCGGAAAGCAATTTTGATTCGGTAAATGCCCGAACCTGATAGATGGGGTTTGGCTTATTTTCCTTTCGGGCCAAAGGTCGCAGGCGCGAATTTCGGATTGATCCTGAAATTACTAATTTCCCATTCCTCGTAATCGTGCCCTGCCTCAGATTTCGTGACGTGATGCGGCAGATTAATTCCTTTGACGTTTTTGTATTCGCTGAACGACCAGCGATATTCCACTTCTGGTGCCTGGGCTAATGCTTCTTCAAACTGCTTGCGGCGCTTTTCCATTTCTGTCCAGCGCTCTACCTGCCGTTGTGCCAGTTGTTCTTGTGTCAGCTTTTTCTCGTCTTGTGCGGGACGTGGCGGCGGCGTATTTCCCGCCATCCGAGCCATCGTCCGAACTGCTTGTGAAAGCTGTTTTCCCTGATAAGACAAGGCTAGTAAGCGATGGGAAGATCGGTCAATATACAAGCGTGCGGCAAAGCCATCTTTCCCTTTGACATCAATCAGGTCGGCAACGCCATCTGGTTCTTTGTATTCGCCCGCATAGCTGTATTCAACGGGCATTTCAGAAGGCGTTCGTAGCAACAACCCCAGCAAGACCCGCGTGAAATCAGCGCGACGGCGGGCTTGTGCCTGCGGGTCTCCGCTGTTTTCTCTCAGCGCATCCCCTCCGCTTGCCGGGTTCGGAACGCTGTAAGTAAAAGCATTTTCATCCTGCATTACTGTGACTGTCGTAAACGGCTGGCGACTTTCACGCCGACGGAATTTATCGGGAAGCAGGATGTCGTATTCGATGTCGCTTTCAAAGTGAGTCGTGCCGATAGTGCGGCTGGCCGTGTAGTTGATGGAAAGGCTTTGTAATAATTTTAGTTGTGCTTCGGTGGCGATGGCGGCCCGTGCCTGCGTCAGAATTTGTTGTGCTTTTGCATCGGAGTCTTGTGCCAGCACGCCAAACGAGAGCAAGAAAATGCAGATAGTTACTGAAATCAGACTACGCATATTCCTCCTATGATGAATGTCTACTC